>CAJWAR010000004.1 GCA_913020445.1 uncultured Rhodospirillaceae bacterium | reverse complement strand
AGGGATGAACAAATGTGTGCATGTCGCCAAAGGTGACATCGTATTTTTCGTACCAAAAGGCGGCCGGTAGAACCACATCGGAATAATTGGCGGTCGAATCCATGCGGAAGTTAAGGTTGACCAGGAAGTCCAGTTTGCCGATGGATTCTTCGTCATGCCATTCGATTTCGTTGACCAAATCTTTGGCCGGCTCCTCGTCCCACATGACGTTATTGCCGGTACCAAGGAAATGCTTGAGCGCCAATTCATGCCCCCGCATGCTGGTGCCAATGAGATTTCCGCGATAGACGGTGAGCATTTTCAGCTGGTTTTCTTTGGCGTCGACGTCATTGATGGCAAAATTCATCTTGCCATCCTTGAATTGCTGGGCGACCCAGTCTTTTACCTCATCATCGCTTGTGCACCCGGCATCGACGGCTTCCTGGTAAAGCTTCTGCGGGTTCTTTTTGTCGACTTGAGGGAAGAAGGGCAGCCATCCCATCCTAACGGCAAGCGAGTTCATGTCGGCCGAGTGGTTAAACTCGGGAAGCTTTTTGGCTCCCGTGGCCCACTGGGTGTCGAGCGGCATATTGTCGTATTTCCACTGGCCGGTATGAAAGTACCACAGCGAGGTGCTGTTCATCAGCCGCGGCGGCCTTTGCCAATCAAGGGAACCGCTGAGATTGACGAATGCGGCATTCAAACGGGTATGCTGGGTGCCGACATAATGGTTGAAATTACCGCCATTGACGCCGTTGCAGCCACACAGGGCAAGCATCACCGCTTGGTTACGGTAATACAGGGAAGCACCGTGGTAAAAATGCTGGATTCCCGGGCCCGTTATGAACATAGATTTGCCTTTGGTCTTCTCGGCATTCTCGGCAAATTCCCGGCCGACCTGGATGGCGAGGTCTCTGCTGACGCCCGTCTGCGCTTCCTGCCAGGCTGGCGTATAGGGTTTCGGATCGTCGTAATCGACGGGATAATCGCCGCCCAGCCCTCTGGACACACCGGCCTGCGCTATCAATAGGTCGAAGGCGGTGGTGACGAGTAAATCCTTGCCATCGTGAGTTTTTATTCTTCTGGCCGGAACTTCGCGCAAAATTTCGACGGAGTTATTGCTTTCCCCTGTTGACTTGCCCAAATCGATGCTGAAGGTATCGGTAAAGTCGCTGAACGAGACCATAGCGTTTTGATCTTCGTTTCCGAGCAAAGTAAGAAGCGGGTCGAACTCTTCATTGGTAACGGCGTTTTTCAGTTGCAGGTTCCAGTTGCCCGATGGTTCTTTTTCCCATCTGAAACCAACGGAGCCGGTGGGAAGGTGAAGGTTGCCCTCACCATCTGTCATGATCAGTTTCCAATCGGAATTTTCCTCGTCGGCGTACTCCGCGACATCGGTCGCTCGCAAGAATCTTCCCATCTGATAATTGTCACCATCTTCATCGAGAACGACAAGGAATGGCTGGTTGGTGTATTGTTTGGCGTACTCGATGAAGTAGGGCGTTTCCTTGTCGACATAAAACTCCTTCAAGATGACGTGGATACAAGCCATCAGGTAGGCGCCGTCGCTGCCGGGAACCAGCGGAACCCAGGTATCGGCGTATTTCGTGACATCGGAATAGTTGGGCGAAATCACCACAATTTTCGAGCCGCGGTATTTTGCCTCGGAAACGAAATGGGCGTCTGCGGTGCGGGTCATGTTGATATTGGAACCGGCGACAACCCAGTAGGTGCTGAGATACCAGTCGGAGCTTTCGCAGTTTTCCGTTTGATCGCCGAACATCGACGAAGATACGTGCGGCAGGTCGTGATACCACTCGTAATAGCTACAATATATACCACCCAGCAAATTGTTATAGCGGTGGCCTGAAATGAAACTGAGCAAGCTCATCGCCGGGATCGGTGAAAAGTTGGCCATGTGGTCGGGGCCATACTTTTTGATAGTGTGAATCTGGCCGGCGACGACCATTTCAACCGCTTGGTCCCAGCTTACTCTTTTCCAACCGGCCTTGCCTCTTGCGGCCTTGTATTTTTTCGACTTCTCCTCGTCTTCAACGACGCTGGCATACGCCTCAACGGGGTCTTTGCCTTTTTGAATTTCTTCGCTATAAAAATCCCACAGCACCTTGCGTACGTAAGGATATTTCGGCCGCAAAGGGCTGTATGGATACCACGAAGCGGTAACGCCTCGCTGGCAACCCCTGGGTTCGACATTGGGGATATCGGAATCAATCTGCGGATAATCCGTTTTTTGCAGTTCCCAGCAAATAAGCCCGTCTTTTACGAAGACTTCCCAACTGCAAGCCATCGAACAGTTGACGCCGTGAGCCGATCGCACGCTGTAGTCATAGTTCCATCTTTTCCGGTAAAATTCCTCCCACGAACGGGAATCCTCACTTACGCTAAACCACTTGCTGTTATCTTTCATGATATACCTTTTGGTTTCTTTGTTTTTGCGAGACTATCTGACGTCCACTTTCTTCTTTCCCACTATGAGTCCAATCAATGTGAGGCCGATCAACACGAGTAAACTTATGATCACGGTTGGCATGTATTGAGAGGGAAGACCGACTTCTACATTCGCCAGCTGCTCAGTGCTCTTCAAATAGGCAATTACGGCTGCCAAACCTTCATCGCTTATTTCGGGTGGCGGCATCTCCACATCTTCGGCTTCCTTCAATAGCTGCAGGGCGAGCGGGTCTTTTTCTTCAATCAGCTTATCGGGCTCTTTGATTTGCCTTCTTAGCCAATTTGCTTCCCGGCGTGCGGTGACGCCGGCCAAATCAGGCCCCACCAATTTTCCTTTGCCAATGGTGTGGCAAGGAGCGCAGATATCTTGGAAAATTTGTTGGCCGGTCTCCGCTGCTATTCCAAGCTTGATCGGTGCCAACCAAGTGACAATCATCAGGACCCCTAATGCCGGGACCCGCCATCTTATTGAAAACCCGGTAGTCATAATTGCCTTCCCTTTTTGTCGTTCTTTTCGGTTGTAGAAGCGGCCAGTAATTATTTCCGGTGATTATTTGGTTTTTTCCACTTACTCTCTTTTTAACTGGGGACCGGGCACATTACTCACTTGCTCCATGAAATCGCTCATTCTCTCGAGGTCTTGAAAATAGGCCTCCTCTTCGCCCTGAACGTGACGAATGTGCCCCCGCCACAACGGATCTTCATTCGTCCCGCCTTCTAACCAGAGACGGGCAACAAAAGATTCGAATGAACGTTTTTCTCCCATGCAGTCAACCCCATCGATCTCGCCGATTCTTACTACGGGAAATTAGCTAACACATGCAGGTAACAGACTGGTTACAGGCTGGTAACAAGCTGGTAGCAAAGGGAGGCTAGACAGGCCGTCTACGGCTGTTCGATCACATGGAATTTATGATTATTCTGGTGGTGAAGAGGAAAATTTTGCAATCAAGGTAAGGTATTAAAAAAAGGGAGTAAACTTTTAATCGTTCAATTTGCACACGCCCGTGGTGCCTCAAAAGCGGTGATGAAAATAAATTATTCCGGATGCCGGGCGATCAATTATCCGACCTGCTTGCCACCATGTTTTTCGAGAATTTGTTGGTATAGACGGACGGTTTCAGGCATTGGTTCCATACCAAGTTCGCGATCTAGAAATTTCTGGCATTTTTGGTACTCGGCGATGGCCCAATCGGCGCGGCCGAGATGCACCAGATGATCCATGAGGGCACGGTGAAAGCTTTCCCGGCCGGGATCAGAAACGAGAGCCGTTCGGCATACTTGCGCCGCTTCAGCGTAATGACCCAGTTCGCCATGACAATCCGCCATGCCGGCCAGCATACTAAGATAAATCTCCCGTAGCTGTTCCCGTTCTACTATGCACCAATCGGCATAGATATCTTCCTCCAGATAGTCGCCTCGATAGAGATGTTGTGCTTCCGTGTATTGCTTTAATGCATTTTCCCATTGTTGCTTATATTGCAGCGCCTTTCCTTCGGCGACACATGATTCGAAGATCGATGAGTCAACCCACACAGCGTCCCGTCTCAGCGTGTAAGTCTCGTTGGCTGTTTCGACAACGTCCTCAGGTAAGCCGGCGGCATGTAACTCATGGCGCAGAGAATGTATTGTCACCTTGAGGCGCTTCCACCCCCGGCTTTCGTCGACATTTGGCCAAAGAAAATCCATTAGGGTTTCGCGGTGGACCGGGCGGCCTAGATGGACCACCAGATATTTCAGCAATGTTATCGCCTGTTTGCGTTCCCATTTCACCAACGCAATTCGCTGCCCGCCAACCGCCAGACCGAAGCTGCCGAAAGTGAATATTTGCAGTGCGTGCTCCGACGGTAACCGGTCTGATTTTTCTTCCAAATACCGTAAAAATACGACGGCGATTCCGGCGTCGGCGTGCGATTGCCGGTCTTTTTTCGGTATTGTGACCGAAGCGATACTTATGGGAACGTGGCGACCGTCTTTATGGCGCGCAAGGCAGGCATGTGCAGCGAACGGCTTTTCCCGGCGAAAACACTGGATGCCATCACAACTGGGTGTACATAAAGGTTCCCCGTCCGGTAAGTTAGCTTGAATAATGTCGGAACAGTGCTGTCCGATGACCTCATCGGAGGTAAAACCCAAAAGTTGGCGCGCCGCCTGATTCCACGCAACGATCTCAAGACCGCCGTCAATAATGAAGGCAGCATCAGAGGAATGATTGATTAGATAATGCGAATCAACCAATGGAATCACCCAAAATTAAATATTCCTTACCTTCCGCCTAGCAGAAGTACGCTTTCTCGTCTTTGACCTTGATCAAAGAAATCCGCCATTTCTTAAATTCTCACTTGCCACGGTGGAATAGTACTAATTTCTCGCGCAACCCGAATGTCTACATTGGGTCAGAACCGAACGTATTCCGACATATTTGGGAGAACCTGCTTTCAGGGGTAAAGCCGGCATAGATTATCCGCCTTCACTCATCGACGGACCGAAGTTTGACTAGGATCAAAGTTGGTCCAGGTTGAACTGTATAATCTAGATGAGTGCAATATTGGAAATATCCGATGAAACTTTTTTCATATAAAAACCGTCAACCGCATCTCGGTCCCTATCCCTTGGAGCGCCTGAAACGCGGTGATACTGCGCCAGCTTACCAGCGTCGGGAGCCATTGAAGGCATTGGAGTTCGTCGACGAAGCCAATCAGCTTTCCCTTGCCAACGCCATGGTCGAATATGTTGATCTTCTGGATCACCAACGCGACGGACCAGTGACACCCAGAAAAGCACCAATCCCGGACGATCCAGCGGAACGCGCCCGGCATCTTAAGTCTGCATGCTATTACCTGGATGCAAGTCAGGCTGCCATTTGCCCCTTGCCGGCTGAAGCAATCTTATCCGAACCCATCCGCAACCCTGCGCTGGACCGCGCGGCAGAAAAGGAATACGCGGTCGGGTCGACGGATAACGCTATGTCGGCCTCTATAGCCGCCAAGGGTGCAACGACCTGGCAACGGACCGAAACCGATGATCCGGGTATTGGCCATCATACCCGTGCGTTGGTTCTGCTGACCGCCTATACCAGGGAGCCCGATGCCCAAAAAGAGGGGGAGGCCTGGATCGCCGGGACGCAGGCGCAGCGTGCCGCCTTACGGGCGGCAGAGGTCGCCATCGTCATCGCGCAGTATTTGCGGATGCTCTGCATCGAGGCGCGCGCTCATACAGCGACGACGTCGGATGTAGATCCCGAACCGTTGCTTCTAGCATCAGGCCTCGGCGAATTGGCCGGCAGCTCGAACAATACCGATACAGTTATCAACCCTTACCTCGACAGACGGTTCGGTGTGACCGTGATTACCACCACCCTTGAAATGGCCACGGACCGCCCACTTGCCAAACGCGGTCTCGCCGCGCGAATGCGTTCACACGGCCCGGCGTGGTGGCTCGGTTTTGATGGCACCAGGAGCGCTCGCCAAGGTGAAGACTATCAAAATCGTCCTTTCCACTACGGTCTTTTCCCGATGGATAAAATCAAGCGTGTCCCGGAACCCACAATCCTTATCGACACGCCCAATGTGCCGCGGTTGCCGAAACGTCATGATATGTTTGTTCGCGCGGCCATCGGCGATTTGGGAAAAAAGGCCGAGCGCGCGATGGTCGACTTCCGGATGAACCGCCGTGCGCCAATCGCCCATGCTATGATGGTGCTGCTTGGCGGTTTGGTGCCCCTGCAATACGGCAAGGAGGCCACCGAAATCGTTGCCGGGACGGCAAACGCCGGGGCAAATGCAAAATCGGTCAAAGCGGCGCTTCATTATCTTGGCGCCGACATAATAGGTATCTGCGAAATTCCGGTATACGCGTGGTATTCCCACGATCACGACAGTTCTGAGATTAAGCTATATCATAGATACGCCATCAGCGTGCTGATCAATCAAGGCCACGAAACCATGGACGGTGCGAGCGGTGATGATTGGATTGGCTCCGCCCAGGGCATGCGTTCATATATGCGCACATCTTTGGTCTACGGTATCGTTGCCCAGCACATCAGAAATCTCGGCTATTCGGCACGGACGCATACGGTCATCGATCAGGACGTATTGCATATACCCTTGATTCTGCAAGTAGGACTCGGCGAGACCGGTCGTATTGGCGAAGTCATCGTCAATCCCTTTATCGGCCCGTCAACCAAATCCACCGTAATCACCACCAATATGCCGCTGGAAGTAGATCTTCCGATTGACTTCGGGTTGCAGGGTTTTTGTAGCACATGCCGGAAATGCGCCCGGGAATGTCCCTGCACGGCAATACCGCATGGCGACAAGATCATGTTCAACGGTTATGAAATTTGGAAACCTGATATCGATAAATGCTCGCGCTACCGGGCGACCAACGCGGGTGGCACCATGTGCGGACGTTGCACCAAAACCTGCCCATGGAATCTGGAGGGAGTGCTTGCCGAAAAACCCTTCCTGTGGTCGGCGATAAATTTGCCATTCAGCCGGAAATGGATGCCCAAACTCGATGACAAGGTTGGCAATGGCGAGATCAATCCAGTCAAGAAGTGGTGGTGGGATTTCGACACCGACGAAGATAACAATATCGTTCTCGGCGCGCGCACGAATGCAAGAGGGCTTTCCTTCCGCGCTCCGATCGATCCC
This sequence comes from uncultured Rhodospirillaceae bacterium, assembly GCA_913020445.1. Classification (GTDB taxonomy): domain Bacteria; phylum Pseudomonadota; class Alphaproteobacteria; order Rhodospirillales; family UBA2165; genus TMED23. The sequence goes on along the minus strand of CAJWAR010000004.1, from coordinate 109,118 downwards.
GAAAACAGGTGCTGGCCTGTTACCCCGCCGAGGATGCGCCGCCGCCCGAAAAAGACAAGGTCTTTCCAGTAGACCGCAAGCAGGGGATCGAACGTTATCAGCAAGCTGAGAGCCCCAAGGAATACCGTACCCAGTGATCGAGCATTGTCCGCCAAAATTGTTCGTATTGCCATTCAAAAAATTCTCGTAGATTGTTTAATGTGGATCGGATCGTGGAAATGCTTAACAGTTCACCGTTTTTGTTTTTTTGTTTTTCTAACCATGCTTTAAATGATTTGGCCTGACCCGCATCGAAGGTTTTAAAGTCTGCAAGATGGGTGAAATTTTCAAACATATTGATATTATTCCACACTGCTCGAACTGTTTTAGGGTCGCGGTATTTGCCATGCAACAAAGCTTCTTCCTATTGCTTCTTCACCAATTCATTTACCGGGTTATATTTAGACACAATTGCTCCCCCTCTTTAGTTTGACATTTACGGGGCGATTCATGCTCTCCATTATGCTGTTTCTTAGTAGCGTTAGTATCGGTATGAAATGGGTGTTGTTTTGACCATTTATTACCGCTAACAATCGAATTTATACGAGTGCTACAGACCGAACATTTCCCAGAAATTTGGATTGTTTTATTTGGGTTTTGTTTTGATATGATCGATCCGGGTTTTGGCTTTTGCGGCTTTCTACATTTGCAGCAATAAATCTCACCTTCCCCGCAGGGTTTCTTATTTTTGTTGCTTCGCTTTTCTAAGAATTTTAAAAGTTCGCTGCTATGGACAAAGTACTTCTTTGAATTGAGTATGCGCACCAATCCTTCATTTTTAATCCAGCGAAATACCGTGTCGGGAGCTATGCCGTATAGTTCGGCAATTTCATCCACAGCATAAGTGTAATTCTGCCTGATTGGCTTTAAAGAATATTTGTGCTTTCTGGACACGCATCAGACCTGCTGGGAGGCAATCAACTCTCGAATATCTTCAACACGCCACGCCGTGATTTTTGGGCCTAATTTTACCGGTTGGGGGAAACGGTCTTCTTTGACGCCAGCCCACCATGTAGATTTGCTGACCGGAAATACTTTTAAAACTTCACGTAATCTAATGAAGCCGGTTTCTGGAAGTTTGTGATTGTTCATTTGTCTATCCTCGTTTCATTTAAACCGAGAACAACTTATGCAGAACAATATGGGATAAAATAGATGGTTGGGTTTAAATAACTGGACCCCTTATTTTTGGAAAGCATACCCCCAATGAACTATGACGAGGCCATGCAACCTCCTGTCTAGAACGGTATATCTAGATCATCAAGGGTATCATCCCCTTGATTTTCATCATCTTTTTTAAGGGGTGACAGGTTGTTGTTAACCTGGGGTAGGGTTGGCGTTTTAGCAGCACCTCCCCCCGGTTTCCAATTAGCAACTTTTGAAATTTATTCTATTGCGCCGCCGATGGGGTTGCCTTCTGCATCTGTAAGATCATATTCACTGGCATTTTCTCGAAGCCATTTTTCAATCGCCTGTTTTGGGGTTTTGCCATTTAATAGACTCTCATCGGATGAAACGCTCTCCCAAGCCCTAACTGCAGCGGCTAACGGAATATCTCACCACATTTTTGAAGTTGCCGTTCAGCCAGTTCGTGGGCACCGCTATTTTCAATTTTACGAATGGCCTGTAATAGCAGCGGAGGTTCAATTTCTTTGATGGGAAAGTCACCAATGGCCGGGAATATGTCATTCTCAAGGCGGGTGATAATTTCCTTGGCATAATGGGGCCGCCACCGACTTTTGCGGTTCTCATACCAATTGCGAGCAACAGCCTCAAAGGTATTTTGGGTGCTCTCAAATGCTAACGCTTTTTCCTTCTTTCGATGCTGCGACGGGCCAATTCCATCACCGATTAATTTTCGCGCATCTGCTCGCTTTTCTCGGGCTTTGGTTAACGTGGTTTCGGGATATACCCCGAGCGCCAAAAGCTTTTCCTTGCCGTTTATACGGTACTTTAAGCGCCAATATTTACTACCATTGGGCCCCGAATATCTAAAAACATGCCCTGGCCATCTGAAAGCTTAAACGGCTTGTCAGCGGGTTTGGCGGTCTTGCATTTAATATTGGTAAGTTTTATTTGGGGGTACAATATTTTCCATTGTTTTGATGTACCCCCATTTATACCCCCAATATGTGAGGATGAGGGCGGACCACCTTGGACACTATTGGGCAAATATAGATATAAAACCTATAATTATCAATGATATTATGGATACTATTGGATAAAGGAATGGCTGGGGCGGGAGGATTCGAACCTCCGAATGCCGGCATCAAAAGCCGGTGCCTTAGGCCACTTGGCTACGCCCCATTAAGAGGCGCGCAATTTACGCAACTTCGCCTTAAGACGCAAGCGCAGCGAAGCCAATAATTCGAATAATTTGTGCTTTAATTAGGTCCGCATAGCAGCGGCCTGAACCCACCACATCGGATGATCAGCTCGTAGCGATTTGGCAGCATCTTGGGCGGTAGATTCATCATCAAAAAGCGCAAAACAGGTCGCGCCGCTGCCGGATAAACGGCTGAGAAGTTGGCCATGAGAAGCTTGAAGTGCCGACAACACCTCAGCAATGACTGGCGCAACCAATGTCGCCGAGGCGGTTAAATCGTTATGACGGTCGCTCAAAAGCGTGGCGAGCTCGGCGGGTGTTGCCGGTGATCTATCAAACGGCAAGGCGTTGGAAAAAGTGCCGTCCCGCTTGGCGAAAACCTCTGGCGTTGCGACGGGTTCACCTGGATTAACCAATACCAGCCAGATTCCAGGCAATGCAGGAGCAGGGATAATGATTTCGCCAATGCCACTGATAAAGGACGGCGTGCCAGCCAGGCAAACCGGCACGTCGGCGCCTAGTTTTTTGGCTAAGTTGAGTAGGTCTTCCTGGCTCGGCGATATCTGCCAAAGCTCGGTTAAGGCCTTGAGCGCCGCCGCCGCATCAGCTGACCCGCCGCCAATGCCAGATGCGATTGGCAGATTTTTGGTTAGGGTGATTTCTGCCTTTGGCTCAATGCCGCTAAATTCAGCCAATAAACGCGCTGCCGTGATGACCAAATTGTCGTCACCACTTGAAAGCGTTGTTCCAAACGGACCGTCGATGGTGAGCGCCAGCCGGTCGGCTGGGGCCACCGCGACTTGATCGCCGCAATCGGCAAAAACGATCAAACTGTCGAGCAGGTGAAAGCCATCAGCGCGCTTACCGGTAATATGGAGATAGAGATTAATTTTAGCGGGCGCGAAGACGGATATGGGGTCCGGCTGAAATTTCGGCAAGGCGGCTAAATCCCTTTGCGCTTATTCGCGTCTTTGGGCAGACCTTCTTTTAATTTAAGTTCAATCTTGGGAATTATATCTTTTTCCGGCTCAAGCGTGAGCGCCCGTTTCCACTGGAAAGTAGCTTCGTTTTTGCGCCCGACCGCCCAATAAATATCGCCAAGATGGTCGTTGATGGTCGGGTCTTCCGGGCGTAATTCGACCGCGCGTTCCAATTGTTTGACGGCGCCCTTCATGTCGCCCAGGCGATAGAGCACCCAGCCTAAACTGTCGATAATATAACCATCACGCGGCCGTTGCTTAACGGCGCTGCGGATCATTTTTTGCGCCCGGTCCAAATGCAGGCCTTGCTCGACCCAGGAATAGCCGAGATAGTTTAAAACGCTCGGATGATTGGGGCGCAGTTCGAGGGCTTTTAAAAACTCTTTCTCCGCCAGCGGCCATCTCTTGGTTCTTTCGTAGGATATGCCATTGTAATACAGTAATGACCAATGCTGGGTTTTAAGCTTAGGAATTCTTGATTTGGCTTGCTCATAGGCTTTGTTCGATTCGGCATAGCGTTTGTGGCGTTGGAGAATGTTAGCCATGTTTACCAGCGCGTCGGTCCGGGTCTGGTTTTCATTCGACATCGCTTGCAATTCACGAATGGCATCTTCGGTTTCATCCATGCGGTCTAGATTGTTGGCGATTCGCAGCCGTGCCGTCCAAGCGAAGGCAGCATCGGTTGCCACCGAACGGTAAACTTTGTTGGCATCTTCGAGGCGATCATTACCGTCAAGCGATTCCGCCAGCAACAGCTTGGCGATGGTGAAAGACGGGCGCAAATAAACCGCCAGCTGTGAGAATATAACGGTCTGCCGCGGGCTTTGACTTTGGATGGCGAAGCCCAGGCTAAACAACGCTTCACCAACGCCGTCCCGCGCCGAACTATTGTTTGGTTTTGGTTTTTTGCCGGATTTAATCCGCTGATAGGCACTGTCCAACATTGTGGTTAATGGCCGCTGGCGTTTATAGCGGTCGTAAATCGCCTTCGCCTTCTGTGATTGCCCAATGCGCTCATAGAATTTTCCGAACAGCATGGTCAGACGTAAATTGGCGTTTTTTCTTAAAGCGGCTGTTTTCTTAAAGCGCTTTTCAGCTTCTTTATTGCGTCCGGCAAGTTCACTAATCAAGGCACCGTGGATGCCAAACAGCGCTTGCAGGCCTTTATTACTGGTTTTCTTATCAAGGATTTTCAGCGCCTCATTATATTTCTTTTGACCGGCTAGCAGCCAAGCCCGGATCATCGGCACGGAAAATGTGTTGAACCCGGCATCTGGCAGCCGGTCAATAAGGTCGGCTGCTGCAGCATATTTTTGCGCTCTAACTTTGGCGAGGACCAGCACAAGCCAGGAAATATTGTTGTTTTCCGCCGACATTTTGGTCAGTCGATGAGCCAAGGCAGTCGCCGGTTTTATTTTACCTTCAGAGATATAAAGCGCGGCTAAGCGGCGCAGCAGGTCAATGTTGTCCGGTGATTTCTTAAGCGCTGATTTATAATACTCAATGGCAAACGCCGGATTGGCAGCAAATTGGGCGTGACGGCCAGCGAGGTAGTTGCCGAACGTTGATAGGCCAAGATCGGGAATCTCAATTTTGCCTGAATTGTCTTTTGCCGTGACGTCGAAGGATAGGCCAAGTCCGATAATAACGATCATCGCCAGCCAAATGACTCGCCGATTTGATAGAGAGCGTTTGCTTATTCTTGAACCAATCATGGAGCGCCTTCTATTGCTGCATGGATATTACGGATAGGTAATTACTCTCCTTAGTTTAGCCTTCTCCGGCAAATTTCTCAAACCCACATGTTTCACAATTAATCACTTTTACATGTTGGGATAATTCGGTCCGCCGCCGCCTTCCGGGGTTACCCAGGTAATATTTTGAGTTGGGTCCTTGATGTCGCAGGTTTTGCAATGGACGCAATTTTGCGAGTTGATCTGCAAGCGATTGCTGCCACCTTCTTCAATAAACTCGTAAACGCCAGCCGGACAGAACCGTACTTCTGGTCCGTCATAATCGGCCAGATTAACGTCAACCGGCACACTGTCATTTTTTAGAGTCAAATGAACCGGCTGGTCTTCTTCATGATTGGTGGCCGAAAACGAGACACTGGTAAGTTTGTCAAAGGTAATCTCGCCGTCCGGTTTCGGATAGTCGATCGGCGTGCAGGCGCTCGCTTTTTTAAGTTGTTCGTGATCAACTCCGTGATGTTTGAAGGTCCAAGGCGCTTTGCCGCGGAGCAGAATTTGATCGATGCCGGTATACATTGTGCCGGCCCACATACCCCATTTGAAAGATGGCCGGACATTGCGCGCAACATGCAGTTCTTGTTGCACCCAGGAATTTTTGAAGGCATCGCTATATTCCACCAGATCGTCATTGGCGCGGCCTTGGGCAACGGCAGCGAAGGCCGCTTCAGCCGCCAACATGCCCGATTTCATTGCTGTATGAGTGCCTTTGATTTTTGGCATGTTGAGAGTGCCGGCTTCGCAGCCGGTCAGGACGCCGCCCGGGAAACTGAGCCTGGGCAGACATTGCAAACCGCCTTCGTTCAAGGCGCGTGCGCCATAGGCAATGCGGCGGCCGCCCTCGAGGGTTGGCTTTATCACCGGATGCAATTTAAAGCGCTGAAATTCATCATAGGGACTGAGATAGGGGTTTTGATAATCAAGACCGACGACGAAACCAATGGCCACTTGATTGTCTTCCAGATGATAGAGGAACGAGCCGCCATAGGTTTGATTGTCGAGCGGCCAGCCGGCGGTGTGAACGACCAAGCCTTGTTGGTGTTTATCCGGCTCAACCTCCCACAATTCCTTGATGCCGATGCCGTAAGTCTGTGCCTGAACGTCTTTCTCAAGCTCGAACTTTTCCTTGAGTTGTTTGCCGAGATGACCACGGCAGCCTTCGGAAAAGAAAGTATACTTGGCGTGTAGTTCCATGCCGGGCTGATAACTTGGACCCTGGGAGCCGTCTTCCAAGACACCCATATCACCAGTCGCAATGCCTTTAATGGAGCCGTCATCATGATAGAGAATTTCAGCCGCCGCAAAGCCTGGATAAATTTCGACGCCAAGTGCCTCCGCCTGTTCGCCCAGCCAACGGCAGAGATTGCCAAGGCTGATAATATAATTACCTTTGTTGTGCATCGGTGGCGGTAAGAATAGGCTGGGTACGGTTTGGGCGCCGGTTTCAGACAGAAACATGACTTTTTCAGCGGTGACAGGCGTGTTGAGCGGTGCGCCTTTCTCCTGCCAATCGGGAACGAGCTCATCCAATGCCCGGGTTTCAATTACCGCGCCGGACAAAATATGTGCGCCGACTTCAGAACCTTTCTCGACAACACACACACTGAGCTCATGATCTTTTTCCGCCGCCAGTTGCAGCAGTCTGATAGCCGCCGCAAGACCAGAAGGCCCGGCGCCAACAATTACGACATCCACTTCCATTGAATCGCGTTCGACTACACCATCATCATTCATCATCGTCTCGCTGAAATTATCCATTTTACTATTTCAGGTTCTATATCATGCCAGTTCGTGTTTGTGTAGAACTCCGATTAAGCCCATTTAAAAAGTTGGCTTTTTTCCCTCGTGTTATTTGGCGCAAGCTCTGCTACATTTGCATCATGCAGGGGAACAGTTCCATTCGCGACAATTTGGTTTGGCAGATTGAAGCCGGGGTGGATGAGTGCATTGGTGATGCGCCGGTTGACCGGTTTGCCGAAACAGCGGCGCGGCTTGCGGAACGCCAAACCAAACAAACGCCGAAAACAAGCCAAGCTCCAAAATCCTCAGCAAATTCGGGGCAAATGTCGCCCCGCTCAAGAACGCCGGAAGGGGCAGATCAGCAACCCATGCCAGCGCCGCCGGCCAGTCAATACTCTGCCCCGGAACGCGCCGTGCAATCGGCTGTTGCCGCCGCAGGAGCGGCGAATTCAATTGACGAGTTGAAGACCGCTGTTGAAAACTTTGAAGACTGTGCATTGAAGAAAACCGCTATGAATACGGTGTTTGCTGATGGTAATCCCGAGGCGAAAATAATGTTCATCGGTGAAGCGCCGGGTGCCGACGAAGACCGGCAAGGATTGCCGTTTGTTGGCGTCAGCGGGCAATTGCTGGATCGCATGCTAGCGTCAATCGGGATTGATCGTTCGCATTACTACATTACCAATATCGTGTTTTGGCGGCCGCCCGGCAACCGTAATCCTACGACCGGTGAGATTTCTGCCTGCCTGCCTTTTGTCGAACGCCATATCGAGCTGGTCGATCCGGAAATCCTGGTATTTTTAGGTGGTCCGGCGTCAAAGACTTTGCTTGGCCGTCAGGAGGGAATTACCAAAATGCGGGGTCAGTGGTTTGATTATGCGACGCCAAAATTACCAAGGCCTGCCCAAGCGATGCCATTTTATCACCCGGCTTATTTGCTGCGATCTCCTACTCATAAACGCGAAGCCTGGCACGATCTTTTGGAAATAAAACAGAAAATTAGCCAAGATTGACCCTAAAATAATTGATCTATTGCCAGAAACGGCAGATTCCCGTAGGTTGGGCTGAAATTAGATATGATTTTAGGCGTGAAACTGAGCATTAATTTGTTGGCAATATCAGCAGGTTTTTGTTCATCTTTTTATGTCTTACTGTTAAACAAATTTAGCTTTTGAGGGTTTAAACCAACTCTATGATTTTGAGTTCCCCCACTAAAATCCTTTTCGGGTGCGCCTTGGTGGCCCTGAACTTCATGCCGATGGGTGTGGACAGTGCTATGGCTGCGCCAAAACCGGCAAAGGTCGAGGCAGCCAAACTCGAGCCAGTTGCCGAAACCCAATCAGCACAGCTTTTAAAAGCCGCCAACATTGCCGGCATATTATCCGAGACCGATATCAGCCGTTATCGCGTTATTTTTAAGCTGCAAGAAAATGGTGATTGGCGGGCTGCCGATAAAATTATTAAGATTTTAGATGATCGTATTTTGCTGGGCCATGTGATGGCGCAGCGTTATCTCCACCCGACCAAATACCGCTCGCGTTATAAGGAGCTGAAGGCTTGGCTCGATCAATATGCTGATCATCCGCAGGCGCACCGTTTGTACAAACTTGCCTTAAAGCGGCGGCCAAAAAATTGGAAAATGCCAAAAAAACCAACCGGCTCGTTCAATAATGGCTCGGGCCATGATGGGCGTGACCTCGGCTATGCATTTTATAATCCGCGGCGGAAATTAAATCGAGCTCAGCGCCAGGAGCGCCGTGGGCTGGAACGCCGGATGCGCTACTATCTTCGCAAGGGCTGGACTAAATCCTATAAAAAACTGGTGCGCAATAAGCGGGTCAATAAGCTGTTTCACCCGGTCGAGCTCGATCGTTCCAAAGCGCGCTTGGCCCAAGGTTATTATGGTGATGGCCGCGATCAATGGGCTTATGATTGGGCCAACCAAGCGGTCAAGCGATCCGGTAAATATTTACCGGTCGCACATTGGACAGCGGCACTAGCAGCCTGGCGGCTCAAAAACTATGATATTTCGCGCCAGCATTTTGAAGCGGTATCAACTTCAGCCTATTCATCGCCCTGGCTCGTGACGGCGGGCGCCTTTTGGGCCGCGCGGGCCAGCATTAGAATTCGAAAACCTGCTTTGTACAATAAGTACCTCGCGACTGCGTCTGCCTATCCTCGGACATTCTACGGTATTTTAGCGCGTCGCTTGTTGGGGCTCGAAGTCAAATATAATTGGACACCGCCGCCGCTGGCCAAAGATGCGCTTTCTGAGCTGGCCAAGGCGCCGGGCGGCCAGCGTGCCGTGACACTTTTGCAGATCGGTGAGGATCATCAGGCAGAACGCGAATTACGTATGTTATTCTCGACGGCCAAACCGGAGCTCGCCCGCGCCATGATGGCCTTGGCTGATCGGGCTAATATGCCGTCATTGGCGATGCGGATCGGCAACATGCTGGTGGCATCGGGGTCCAGCTTATTTGACAGCACCGCCTATCCGGCACCGGCGCTGCCGAGCAAAAACGGTGAAGTGGTCGATCGCTCCTTGATCCTGGCGCTTATTCGCCAGGAATCGGGCTTTAACCCCAAGGCGAAAAGCCATCGCGGCGCTCGCGGGCTGTTGCAGTTGATGCCACGAACGGCGAGCTTTGTTGCCAGAGACCGCAAACTCCATGGCTCCAAGCGTCAACGGGATGTCCTGTTTGACCCGGAAACCAATGTCGCGCTTGGTCAGAAATATGTTGATATTCTGATGAAGGACAAACGGATTAATGGTGATTTGTTCCGCATGGTAACAGCCTGGAACGGTGGACCCGGCAATCTTAATAAATGGACCCGCCGGATCAAGCATGACAATGATGCACTGCTGTTTATCGAAAGCATCCCATCGCGCGAAACACGGATATTTGTCGAGCGTGTATTGACCAATTATTGGATTTATCAGGCACGGTTCGGCAATCCGACACCGTCTTTGGATCTCGTTGCCGCCGGTAAATGGCCGGCTTATCAATCTGAAGGTGGCCCGGAAGTGGAAGTCGCCGAAGAAGGCGCTAAATAAAGTTACAGCGAAAGTCAAAAATCATGAGCAAAGTTACAGGTGACCGGGACTTCCTGCCGGTCAATATTGCTGTCCTGACGGTTTCCGATAGCCGAAAATTGGCAGATGATAAATCCGGCGATACGTTGGTTGATCGCATTGAAGGTGCCGGCCATGTTGTTGTTGACCGGGACATTGTCAAAGATGATGTGCCGGCTATTGTCGCACGGCTGCAGGATTGGATCGGCAAGGATGACGTCGATGTCGTGATTTCAACCGGCGGCACCGGGGTTACTGGCCGGGATGTCACGCCTGAAGCTTTTCAAGAAGTTTACGATAAAGAAATCCCGGGCTTTGGTGAGCTGTTCCGCATGCTGAGCTTCGATAAAATCGGTACCTCAACGATTCAGTCGCGCGCGACGGCGGGCGTTGCCGGCGGCACTTACCTGTTTGCGCTGCCCGGTTCTCCCGGCGCCTGCAAGGACGCCTGGGACGATATCCTCGTCCACCAGCTCGACTACCGCTTCAAGCCGTGCAACTTCGTCGAATTGATGTCCCGCCTGACCGAGACGTAGAATATCCAAAGGTTAATATTCATAAAGTCTCCCGGGAGACTTTATTTTTGTTAACTTTCTTTGCACGGACGGCCTAATACGGGTGGTCGAAGTTTAATGTTGAATTTACGTTCCAGGTCTTGAATAAAATCTACTTTTGCTACCGGTAGACAATTTAAAGCGCTCTTCCGGATAAATTCTACTTCAGATTGAGGTGGCTCAATATTTAGATAATCCTGCCAATCCGTTATATAGGCGTCGAGTGCATCAATTTTTGTGATTCCATCGGCACGGCGATACAAATGTGTTCGGGCACTGCTCCATTTCCAATCCTGTGGAGCCGCCACGAGGCCAGCTCTCACCGGATTTTGTTCGACGTAACGCACTGCATTTAAAAGATGAGCTTCGTCGAGCACGCTAAAATTAAACCGCTCTTGCCACAGATTGCCGGTCCAGTCATTACGGTCATTAATGTATCGCGCATATCTGCGGTGAGTAGAGCCAATCATATTGCTGATGCCAGTATTGGTTTTTGGTACTAAAATCAAATGAACATGGTTGGGCATTAAGCAAAAGGACCAAATATCCACAGATTCCCGGACACCCCATTCGCAAAGCAATTTGAGATACAAGCGATAATCTTGGTCGACAAAGAACATGCGTTCACGGCGTGTGCCACGCTGTGTTATATGGTGGGGGAAATCAGGCACAAGGATACGTTTCTTTCTAGGCATCTAATACCTATGGCGGTGCCAGAGACGTTTTTTACTTGTTTAGCGAATTTTTTTCTTAACAAAATAAATGTCTCCCGGGAGACATTTATTTTGTTAATCTTTGCCGCGTTTGAAGATGCCGTCATAGAAGGTGTAGATGACGACCACCAATAAAATCGTACCGATCGGCCGGTCGATCAGAATCGACCACCAATGGTCGTCTTCAAAGACCAGAAGTGCCCGGCGCATATTTTCGTCGGCCAGCGGGCCTAAGATTACAGCCAGCACCATCGGCGCCAGGGGAAAGCCGAAGCGGTGCAGCACGTAGCCGACGATGCCGGCAATAAACATCAGATAGACATCGAAATAGTTGAGGGCGACAGCAAACGCGCCCATCACACATATCGGGATAATCAGCGGCATCAACAGCGTGCGCGGCAGGCTGAACAATTTGACGCAGGGTTTAATCAGCGCGATCGCCATGCCGTACATCAGGAAATTGGCGATGATCAGGCCAATATAAATAAAGAATATAATGCCGGGATTTTCAGTTTGAATGGTCGGGCCGACAACCACGTTTTTCATTTCTAGCGCCGCTAAAATAGCCGCCGCCGCTGCATTGCCTGGAATACCGAGCGTCAAGGTCGGCAACATTGAACCGCCGATATTGGCGTTATTGGCAACTTCGGCGCAGATGATGGCTTCGTAGGAGCCTTTGCCCCACATCTGACGTTCTGCTTCAGGGGCTCTGCGGCGGCCAATGTCATAGGATAAAAACGAGGCAACATTGGCACCGGCGCCTGGAATAGCGCCAATAATGGTGCCGATAATGCCGGAGCGGAGCGACGCTTTGGTATACCCCATCATTTTTTTCATCGGCGGGATTATGCGACCGACCTCGCTTGGGATACCGGGCGGGCTTTTTTGTGGTAAAACTTTTAAAATTTCCGTCAAACCAAACAAGCCGATCAGCAAGGGAATATAGCTGATGCCATCTTCCAACGCACGCACGCCAAAGGTAAAGCGCGGAATGCCGTGAATGGCGTCGAGGCCAACAAAGGATATAAGCAATCCAACCCAGCCGGAAATCCAGCCTTTGATCGGCATATCGCCCGCCGACATAGAGCCGCAGATGGCGATTCCCCACATCGAGAGCAGAAACATCTCCCAGGAGCGAAATTGCAGGGCGAGGAATAAAATGGCAGGAATAAAGGTAATCAGAAGAATGATGCCGATCCAGTTGCCCATAAAAGAGCCGACAATCGCCGTGCCAAGGGCCAAGCCGCCTTCACCTTTTTTGGCGAGTTGATGGCCTTCCATCATGGTCGGTACGGCATCGGGTGTACCGGGGATGTTAATCAGCACGGCCGAGATGGCACCACCAAAGACGCTGCCGGTATAAACGCCGAGCATAAACATTATGGCGACGTGCTGCGTCATGCCGGTCGAGAGGCCGATCAATAAAGCCATTGCCATGGTTGTCGAGAGACCAGGCATGGCGCCCCAAAGAATGCCCAAAGTCACACCAAGCAGGCAGACCCAGATCATCCAGGGCTGAAAAGCGATTGTGAGTTGGGCGAGGATTTCTTCCATTTGTTATCTCCTCACCCTGAACCCGGCAGGAGAATTTGAAATCCGTCACGGAACACGACGGCGAGGAAAACGACAATGCCAACGGCGACCAAGAAGCAGTTGATCAGCGACGAGCGCCAAAAGAATCGCAGGATAAAAAAGATCACCGGGATTGAGATTAACTCAAAGCCCGAAAAACGGAAGGTATAGAAACTGGTTTTAAAACGCAGATCCAAATCCATTTGGCCGAGCACCATGACATAGGCGAAAACGACCAGCATCAGCATCAGCGTACGGCGGGATTCTGGTTCAGCGAGATAAGCGGAAATAGCTCCCGCTCCCTCGCTTTTCATCATTTCCTCAACGCCGTAACGGTTTTTGGTTTTCAAGAACAACCCAATGGCCATCAAGATGAGACTTGCACCGGTGACAAAAGGCAAGAGCCCTGGTGCGGTTAAAACACTTTCTGGCGCTTCAAGCTGGACCGACAACACCATGGCAAAAGCACCAAGGGCTGCGATTGCAATTGATGCAACGAAATCTTTGTGTGGACTTGAGCGTTCATCGCCGCCTTCTTCGCCGGTAAAGATACCTTGCTCAAGGCTTTCAATATCAGCTTCTATTCGAGTTTTCTTTTCTTCTGCCATTTCTTGAGGCCTAATGTTCCCTGGATAAAATTCCGGGTGAGCACCATAACGGCAACTCACCCGGATTATTTTAGTGTCTACGCTAAGATATAGCGATAGATGTTATTTGCCTTTCTTAGCCCACCACGCGTCGAAGTTTGCAGGTGTCGGCAAACCGAGTTGCTTAAGCGAGCGGGCGCCTTTGATATTTAGTTTTTCAAAAGTTGCCGCAGTTTGCACCTCAACTTGAGCCGCCCGGCGGTTGGCTTGGGCGCCTAAGCGAATATCGATTTCGAAGAATTTCTTCTTGGCAATTTTCGCAAAAGTGTTGGATTTAACAGCTGCGACAAATGCTTTTTGAACTTTAGCCTGGATAGATTTATCCACGCCTTTAAGCATTGCGAGGTTATAGATACCGGAGAAAGGCAATTGTCCTTTGATTTGCGGCAGGAAATTACCGACGGATTTCATAATTTTTCCGCCACCTGCATCGATATCAGCTGCACCAGTTTGCTGGATGTTGCGCAATTTGCCGGCACGGATGTGTTCGATGTGCTCATGAACACCGCCACCAGCAATCATCGTTTCACCGTTCAAGCCGGCGAGCGTAGCGTTTTTACCGCCTTTGTATGGCACGTATTTCAAAGTCACGCCCGCAGAAACGGCAACAACAGCTGCCAATTCATGCCACAAACCACCCGTACCCGAGGTTGAAATGCTCACTTTTCCTGGGTTCGCTTTTGCTGCAGCGATAACGTCCGCAAAGGTTTTAAATTTTGAATCCGGACGAACAGACCAGCTGCCGCGTGAGTTCGCAGCTTGCATGTATTGCCAATCTTTCCATGCTCTTGTTTTGGTGTGGCCCATGACGCTGGCGTATTTGTTGTAGTTGGCGGCACCCAAAAGTGTATAACCGTCTGCTTTTTTACCGTTTACATATTTAGTGGCAATACCACCAACGGCGCCCGGTTTGTTAATCACGTTGATTTTCCAGCCAGTTGATTTGGCCATTTCCCCAACGAGCGTGCGGATAACCGTATCCGTACCGCCACCGGCGCCATACATAACGACAACGGTGATTGGGCGTTCTGGCCATTCAGCTTGTGCGGCTGTGGGTTGGAATGCCAGTGCGGCAGCACCCAATGCGATGCCTGTAAGGGCTAATTTGGTCCCCGTCATAAGAATATCTCCCTAGTTTCTAGTGTTAAATTTATCAAAAGTACATTTTGAATGATTATGGTGTTAACCAGTCTTATATAAGACCGCACTACCATATGCCTCACGGGTGTGTGAAGTCAAGATGACATAATTGGGAAGCGGCTATTTTTTTAAAATAGATTTAAAGACCGTCGGGGCGCCGGCGAGGAAAACGGCGATTGAGTCCTTGATCGCCGCATCAAAGTTTTCCCGTTTCTCCGCGCCATAAATAAATTTTCTGATGGCGATATAAAAAATGCCACCGTGAAAATTCCATGCCAAATCGGTTTCCCTTACCGTTATGGGTTTTTTTATGGGGTCAGGGAAATTGTGCTCGGCTCTTAACTCGGTGCAGATGCGATCCAACACTTTGTCATGAATAAGCTTGAGATACTGCTGATATAGCGTCACCCCTTTGATGCCGGAAAACACCAAAATGCGCACCCATTCAAATTCAAAAATAGCATCGGTATATTCGTGGTAAAACTGATTGAGCCGGTCGGCCAGGGGGCGGCTACGGTCACTCAGCAAGTCTTCCCATTCGGGCCGCCACCGGCGCAGATACACCTCTTCATAGACGCGCTTGACGATATCATCTTTGGTCGGGAAGTATCTGAAAAGCAAAGATTGGGAAATGCCGAGGCGTCTGGCAAGCTCTCGAGTTTGGCCACCAAAGCCAACTTCAGCAAAATACCGTACTGCCTCATCAACTATCTGTTGCTCACGTTCATCGCGGCTTAAGCGTTTGCGCTTTTGTGTTTTTGCTCGGGGCAATTTATCAACAACTCTTCCAAATTTTAAGTTCTGATCGAAAAAGTGTGGTCCACTGTAATGGCACCATTGACAGAAAATGAATGCGGCGTAATATCAATTCCTTATTGATCATTTGATCACTTTAATATTATTACGTTTCTTTGCCTAGTATAAAAAAGATAAATCTGGGAGGCCCAAATGAAACCGTCGGCATTTAATTATGCTAAGCCTTCATCTGTTGATGAGGTTCTTGGTTTGCTCAGCGAACATGGTGATGAGGCAACAATTTTGGCCGGTGGCCAAAGCCTGATGCCGACCATGAACATGCGCTTATCTGCCCCATCTTTGGTTATTGATATCAATGGTTTAGTGGATTTAAGTGGAATCTCAAGCGATGGGGATAGCCTGCGCATTGGCGCGCTGACCCGCCACGTAGAAATTGAGAACTCGCCGGAAATTGCCAAACATGCGCCTCTCATCGCCATGGCGATGCCTTCAATTGCTCATCCCGCCATTCGAAATCGCGGCACCATGGGTGGCAGTGTTGCGATGGCCGACCCGGCTGCGGAATTGCCCGCCTGTCTTTGTGCGCTCGGCGCTGAAATAGAAATCACCGGCAGCGGCGGTGCCCGTAAAGTTGCGGCAACAGACTTTTTCAGAGGTCTCTACGATACTGATCTTGGTGACGGCGAAATTCTCACTGCCATCGAAATCCCTAAAATTAGCGCCGGTTATCGTTCGGCCTTTGATGAATTGGCACGGCGGCACGGTGATTATGCGATGTGTGGCGTGGCAGCTCATGCCAAGGTAGATGGCGGCACAATCTCCGATTTGCGCCTGGTTTTCTTTGCCGTCGGCGGTACGCCGGTTGCTGCTGCATCGGCAAGTGCTGCCATGGAAGGGCAATCAGTTGACGATAATAGTATCGCTGCCGCTCAGGCCGCGCTGGAAGAAGATATATCGCCCTTTGATGATCTGCATTGTTCGGCAACGCTCAGAATGCATTACGCCAAAGAACTGACCAAACATGTGCTCACCACACTGGCAGCCGGGTAGGGGGAATTAGAAATGACACAGGCAATTGAGCAAATCCAAATATCGGCAATTGTGAACGGCGAAAAAATCTCGCGGATGATCGAGCCCCGCCTCTCCCTGGTTGATTTTCTCCGCAATGAATTAGAGTTAACCGGCTCTCATGTCGGTTGCGAACACGGTGTTTGCGGCGCCTGTACGGTCCGCGTCAACGGCGAGATTGTGCGCGGCTGTTTAATGCTGGCGATCCAGGCAGATGGTGGGGAGATCGTCACCATTGAAGGTGAATCTGACAGCGGTGAAATTGCTGATCTGCAAAAAGCCTTCCACGAGCGCAATGCGGCACAATGCGGCTTTTGTACGCCGGGTATAATCATGACGACAACTGAAATGCTGAAAAACAATCCAGAGCCCAGCCGGATGGAAATCCGGGAATATCTATCTGGTAATTACTGTCGCTGTACCGGTTACGAGGCGATTGTTGATGCGATCGAAACGGTCGCAACTGAAAGAAAGGGAGGGTAAGGCAATGGCTGATATGATCAAAGACCACGTGCTCGACCGTCCCAACAGCTATATCGGACGCTCGGTTCCAAGACCAAATGCCAAACGCCTATTGAGCGGTCGTGGCACCTTTACCGATGACATTAAATTACCGCGCATGACCCATGTTGCCTTTTTGCGCTCAACTTACGCCCATGCCGAAATTGTCAGTATTGATGTCAGCGCCGCCAAAGAAAGCGATGGTGTCGTGGCTGTCGTGACCGGCGTTGAAATGGCGGAAGTGTGTTCGCCGTGGGTTGGTGTGTTGTCTCATTTGGAAGGATTAAAATCCGCCCCGCAGCACGCCTTGGCCGTCAAGAAAGCGTCCTGGCAGGGTGAGCCGGTGGTGGCGGTCGTCGCCAACAGCCGGGCCGAAGCCGAAGATGCGATTGAGCTTATTGATATTGAGTGGAAAGAACTGCCCGTCGTGACCGACATGGAAACGGCACTTGATGACGCAACGCCGCTGATCCACCCGGAGCTTGGCGATAATCTAGCCTGGCGGCGTGATCTCGATGTCGGCGATGTCGATAACGCCTATGCCAAGGCCGATCACGTCATCGAAGAAACCTATATCTCTAATCGCCACACCGGCGTGTGTTTAGAGACTCGCGGTATCCTCGCTGATTACAATCCGGGTGAAGATCAGCTGACCATTTATCACTCAACCCAGGCGCCGCATATGATGCAGAGCCTGTTTGCCAAGCACCTCGATATCGACGAGCAGAAAGTGCGCGTGATCTGTAAAGATGTCGGCGGCTCCTACGGTATCAAGGTGCATTCCTATCCGGATGAGTATGCGACTGTAGCTTTGGCTTATATGCTGAAGCGTCCGGTGAAGTTTACGGCCGACCGGCTGGAATCATTCACCAGTGATATTCATGCGCGGGATCACCGCATTAAGACTAAGATTGCGGTTTCCAATGAGGGCGAAATTCAAGCCTTTGAAATTGATGATCTGACCGGCATTGGGCCCTATTCAGTCTATCCCCGGACCAGCGGCATTGAGGCCAATCAAGTCGTTAATCTGACCGGCGGCCAGTACCTTAATCCGAACTACCGGGCACGCGCCACCGTGGTGTTGCAGAACAAATCGCCAATGTGCCAATACCGGGCGGTCGGTCATCCAATTCTGACAATGATCACCGAAGGGATGGTCGATGATGCGGCGCGCAAGATCGGCATGGACCCGCTTGAAATTCGCCGCAAAAACCTGGTACCGGATGACGCCTATCCATATACCGCACCGTCTGGTCTGCCGTTCGAAAATCTTTCTCATCAAGCGAGCTTGGAAAAACTCGTCAAAATGCTGGATTACGATGGGCTGCGAAAAGACCAGGCTGCGGCGCGCGAGCAGGGCATTTACCGCGGTATCGGGCTCGCGACCTTTATCGAAGTCACCAATCCCGGCCCGGCTTTTTACGGCGTTGGCGGCGCACCTATTTCAGCGCAAGATGGCGCCACCATGCGGCTTGATGCCAAAGGCAACGTCATTGTTGAAATCGGTGTCACTGAACAAGGTCAGGGTGCCGAAGCTGTTGTTGCCCAATGCGCGGCAACCGCACTCGGTGTCACCATGGATAAAATCAAGGTTATCGCTGGTGATACGGATATTACGCCTTATGGCGGCGGTACTTGGGGCTCGCGGGCAGCTGGTATCGGCGGTGAGGCAGCGGTTCAGGCTGGCAAGGCCTTGCGGCAAAACGTTGTCGAAGTTGCTGGTATCATGCTGCAAAGCGATCCCGCGACCCTCGATATTCGCGACAATCAAATTGTCGATATCGCCGATGGCAATGAGCGGATGGAACTCAGCGAAGTCGGGCGCGTTTGTTACTACCGCCCGGATACTTTGCCGAAAGACTACCAGTCTGAACTCGTCGTCACCCGTCATTATGTGCCGAAGCAATTTCCCTTTGCCTTCACCAACGGTGTGCAGGGCTGTTATCTGGAAGTCGATACCAATACCGGCTTTATCGAGTTTATAAAATACTGCGTCGTCGAAGATTGCGGCACGGTGATCAATCCACAGCTGGTCGATGAGCAAGTCCGGGGCGGCGTTATTCAAGGGCTCGGCGGCGCGCTTTATGAAGAATGCCTCTATAGCCCGGAAGGTCAATTGCTCAACGCTACGATGGCCGATTATCTGGTACCGATGGCGGCCGAAATGCCGGATATCGAGGTTGGCCATGTCGAGAGCCCAACCTTGGATTCCGAGCTTGGCGCCAAAGGCGCTGGTGAAGCCGGCACAGGCGGCGCACCAGCAGCAGTGATGAATGCGATCAATGATGCGCTTGATCCTTTGGGTGGCAAAGTGACCGTGCAACCCTTTACGCCAGAGCGTATTCTCCAGGCGATCGGCAAGATTTAAATCGCGGGATTGCCGCCAAGGCCTAAGGCGTAGCGGCCATATTCCGCGCCCATGACATCCCACGACATACTGATATGGGTGATGCCGACGCTGGCATCCCGGTAGTGGCGCTGGATCGGATTGGTCTTATAAGCGCCGCCGCCGCCGGTTGCTTTATAGAGGCCTTCTACGGCATCAAAACATAGATTGGCGGCGTAGGCCGCATTGCGACGCCAGCGGTGCTTTTGCTCTTCCGAGCAGATATTGCCGTCAGCCAATGTTGCTGTCGCCTCGTCACAATCAGCGTTGATCATGGTTTTAGCGACATCGACGGCCGCCGCGGCAGAAGCGGCTTTGATTTGGATCGCCTGATATTCAGCGATGCGCGATGTATTGTATGTCGATGTGGCTACTTTGTTGGCTTCAATGAAATGATCATAAGCGCCTTCCGTCATGCCGATAATGGGTGAGGCGATGATGTGCGGGAAAAGCCCTGCCTGCGGGATATTGAAAAGCGGCGTCGGATTAACGGCGGAGCCTGGTGTGTGGCAATGCTGCATATCTTCACCAGCGATGGTCATGTGTTCGGGAATAAAAAGGTCTTTGGTCTCGCTGTCTTTACTGCCGGTACCAACTAGGCCCGAGACATCCCAATTGTCCAACACCGTTAAATCTTTTTTGGCGACGATAAATACCCGCCGGTCGATCGGTTTATCCTGATCGTCATAGACTGTGCCACCGAGCATGAGGTAATCGGCCCAATCGACGCCACTGCAAAACGGCCAGCGGCCGGATATTTGGTAGCCGCCGTCCACTTTTGTTGCGCGCCCGGCTGGATAGATTACCGAAGAGGCAATCAGGACATCGACATTTTCGCCCCATATTTCGTCCTGCGCCTGGGCTGGCCACATGCCGAGCATCCAGTGGTGGCAGGTGAGATTGATATAGACCCAGGATGTCGAGCCGCAGCCCTTACCCAAGATTGAGGTTACTTCCATCATCAGGCGATAATCATAGTCACCGCCGCCGACGCGGGCGGGCTGGTTGATGCGGAACAGGCCGGTTTCATGGAGTTCCTTAATGGTATCAGGATGAACTTTGCCAATTTGCTCGGTTTCTAAGGCCCTTTCTTTCAAGGCCGGAACCAAAGCTTCCGCGCGCGCCAGCATTTCTGCCGGGGTGGGCCAATCGATTTGGTTTACGTTCGCCATCACACCTTCGGCCATCACTGCTCTCACTCTTCGTAGTAATTGATCTCAACGGTTACCTGGTTAGGGTCTTCGGCAAATATTTGCAACAGTCCCAAATTAGGTACTTCCCGTTCGCGGTATCTGACACCGCGTTCTTCAAGAATTTTTTTGAGACCTGCCGGGTCGGTTGCGCGAAACGCTAAATGGTCAACTGCGCCGCCACCGTCCGGAAATTCGTAATCCTTGACGCCGAGGTAGTTATAAAGTCCATCCGGATTATCCGGATCAAGTCCGACAAGGTGAACAACCGGCATTTCACCCGCATACATCCAGTAACCGGGAAATGGGAAATCTGGCCGCGGTCCGATCTTGAGGCCAAGGGCTTCGTAGAAATCCTTGGTTTCCTCCATTCGAAGCGTGCGTATCGAATAGTGGTCTATTTTTTCAAGTGGCATTTTTATCGTCCCTGAGTATTGATAATTATTCTTTAAGTAATCATCTGATCAATAAGGTTATTTTACTCGCGAACTCAAGAATATGCACCAAAAAAAGAGGCAGCCAATTAAGGCTGCCTCTCATAATCAAGAATTATACCACGATTACTTGATAACGTAATCAACCGGGAATTTATGCCCCTCCGCCTTGGTTGCAGCGATGAACGCCTTCATGATTTTCGGCATATCGATTTTCTTTTTCGATTTCACCGCTTGGGCGCGTTCATTCGGCCACGCCGCCAATTTTTTGGCCCAGGCGAGTTTGGCTGCCGGATCGATCTTGCGGACTTTGACGCCGGCGCCGGCCAGCTTGTCGAGTCCCCATTGGTGATCGTTTTGCGAGGTCTGCGATGAATGGAGCTGATATTTCAAGGCTTCTTCATCAATGATCTTCAAGACGTCCGCTGGCAATTTTTTACGCGCCCGCAAGTTCATGGTTAAAGAAATCTGAGTGACCGCGCCAAAATCGGTAATGGTGTAGAAACCACCCTTGGTCGCTTCATGCAGTTTCAGTTTGAAATCGGTATCCGGGAACAGCACGATACCTTCACCGACGCCGGTTTGCAGTTGCTGAGCGGCGGTCGGAATGGTCGTGCGCACCGGAATACCGCCTTTAACCCACGGCAAGTTCGGACCGGCGGCGAGGATCTTACGGCCCTTGAGGTCTTCGAACTTTTTCCAATCAAATGCAGTCAAAAGGCCATAATTGTTAAAGCCGGTAACGGCCAATAACTTTTGTTTATAGCGGCCTTGATAATCTTTTTGGATATCCGGATGCTGCAGCACGATTTTGGCAAATATTTTGGTCGCTTTAACCGCATTCGGCTCACCAAACGGTACGTAATAGGAAAGGTTCATCGCCATCGCTTTGTCATCATCAAAGCAGACGCACCAACCGCCGATATCGAGGCGGCCGTCCTGAACGCCTTCCAAGGTATCAAAAACTTTAACCACGGTACCGGAATAGTGTTCCTTGAATTTTAATTTATATTTAGTTTCGGCGGCGACGCGTTTGACCACATTCGGGCCAAAATATTTGGTCATTTCCTTGACGTAGGTGATGAACGGCGGATGGCCGGATCCCATACGCAAGGTGATCTCGTTACCTTTGATTGACGCGGCTTCGGCAATGGTGCCAAACGCCATGGTGGCGGCCGTGGCGGCAATGCCAAGTGTGCCAACTGATTTAAGTATTTTCTTCACTTTAGTTCCTCCCATTTTGGTTTATTGCAAAGTATTGTTCATAGATGCGAAAACGTAATTCTGTAGCAAAGTTCTAGTCAAGGCGAAGTTAATTTACAAAGCTAGCGAATATTAGAAGATATTGATCCATTCGCCACCCTAATCACGAAATGTGGTTACATTTTGCGTTCAATATTTCGTTACCTCTAAGTAATTAAAGCATCATCGACGGCAGCCAAGTGGCAATTACCGGCCACCGCCATATCATCAACATGACAATTAACATCAGCATCCAATAGGGTACGGACCCTTTGAATATCTCAGACAAAGTCGCCGATCGATCCTCAATCGATCCCTTCACCGTATAAACCAAAAGGCCGAATGGCGGCGTCAGAAGCCCCGCTTCAATGACCAAAATGCCGAAAATACCAAATGCGATTTGATCGAAAAATCCAGCCGTGATTGGCACAAAAATCGGCACCGTGATCAAAATGATCGAAATTGAATCGAGGATCATGCCGAGCAACAACCAGATCAGGATTATAATAACAATGATTCCGACGGGGCCGAAATTATAGGTGGCGAAGGTTTCGCGGATCAATTCCGACATGCCGGCGGCTTCCATGAACTTGGCGTACATGTTGGCGGTCAGCAGCAGGAACATAATCGGCGCCGCGGTTTTGCCGGAATCGACGACGGCGATAGCCAATTGCTTCAACCGCATGCCTTTAAGGATACCGAGTATCATGGCGCCGGCAGCGCCGACGCCGCCAGCCTCGGTCGGCGTGAACAGGCCGCCCCAGATCCCGCCGAGGACCAGCAGGATCAATGCGCCGATACCGAAGCCGCTGGCGATTTCCGCTTTGGTAAGCTTGTTCTGCTCGGCGTCTTCTTCGAAAGTTGGCGCCAGTTCGGGTTTAAGCTTTACCGAAACGGCGATGTAAATCATGAAAAAAGTCGCCAGGATCAAACCGGGAATAGCACCGGCGATAAACAGCGCGGCGATGGATTTCTCAGCGACAATGCCCCAGACAATTAACAATACGCTGGGTGGGATAATCATGCCGAGACAGGCGCTACCGGCGACCGAACCCAGGGCGAACTGACGGTTATAACCGTGATAGCGCATTTGCGGATAAGCGATCCGGCTGAAGGCCGCGGCGGCGGCGATGCTGACGCCCGTGACCGCGGCGAATACTGCATTTCCGGCGACCGTAGCGACCGCCAGGCGACCGGGAATGGCTTTCAGGCCGTGATTAATGAGTTTGTAGAGATCGCGCGCCGATCCTGACTTATTGACAAAATCTCCGAGCAGCATAAACAGTGGTATCGTTGCAAAGACTTCGCTACGGAGATATTCATAGGCGACACTGCCGACTCCACTTAGGGCGATATCAAATCCTTCTTGAAGATCGCCATCGCCGAATACCAATATATTGCCGACCAAGGCCGTCATGCCGAAGGCAAAGCCGATATGGATGCCGGCCAAAATGCCGATCAGCATGATAACGAACATGCCGATCATGATGGTGTTTTGATCAAGTTCCATTATTTTATTCGCCTGCTTCCACGTCGCCGTCTTGATCGAAATCCTCAGGCCGGGTCAATGAGTGATAAATAAGGAGGCTGCAGACGACAGCACCGACAAAGCCGACGAACACCACCAAGGTCCTGATCGGATAGACCGGAATTTCGACAATGCCCGATCCTTCCTGTTCGAGGATTGCCCAGGCTTCGATCATATTCGGCCAACTGCCGATGCCGATGGCGAGGAACAATAGGCCAGCCAGTAAATAAGACACGCTATCAATGATACCTTTCCCCATGGTGCTGGCTTTGCCATAAATGATCGTCGTGCGGAGCGAACTGCGATTGAGAATGGTCAGGGGAAGTTGCAGCATCAAAATCGCCAGCACGGAATTGGAAACGATTTCGTTGGTGCCATGGAAAGGTGTTAAAAATACCTCCCGGCCGACGACATCAAATAAAATCAATGCCGCGACTGAAAATATCCAGACTGCTGAGATTATGTTCAGTACCTTGGCAAAAGACTCGACAATTTTTTCTGTCTTATCTTCCCAAGCCGGTAAATCACTCGACATAAGTTCCCTGGGGCCTCTCTATATATTTGATTTTATATTCTTATGGTCTTCTATAAGACATCTACCCTTATGCTAACAAGATATTTATTTTCAACAATAATTTACAACCTAACCATTCCTAGTGAGCAAATGATCACTTTTTGAGTTAAAAAAAAGGCGGCTCTAAGACCACCTTTTTTCTTTAAAATTACCGTTTTTTAGTTGGCACCCATGCCGTCTGTTGCATCCATAATTACGGTTTCAACTTCACCGGAACCGTCGCGGCGATATTCAGCTGCTGCTTGGTATTCGTCTGATTCAAAGCAGGCGACGGCATCCTCGAACGTCGGAAATTCTACAATGACAAAGCGCTCAAAATAATCCGGCCCTTCCATCATTTGAAACTTGCCGCCGCGCGACAACGGCTTGCCGCCGTATTTCTTCAAAATATCGCCAACCAAGGCAGTGTATTTTGAATAATTTTCCGGCGTATTGATCTTTGATCGGGCCATCCAATAAGCAGTCATATTCGTTCTCCTAATTAGGTTAAGCCGGCATCGGCATCGGTTGATCATTCTCCGGTACGTTCCAGCCAGCAATAACCGCCGGGCGTTCTTTTATTTCTAGATACCAGCGTTTGACGTTGGGATACTCGTTGAGGTCAATGGTCTGCCAGTCACAGCGGCCGACCCACGGGAAGATCGCTATATCGACGATCGAATAACCCCAATCGAGGAAATACTGACGATTCGCCAGATGCTTATCCATCACGCCGTAAATGCGCTTGGCTTCTTTGAGGTAGCGTTCAGACGCTTCTTCATTCTTGCCTTCGCCATAACGGACAAAGGTGTGAACCTGGCCGAACATAGGACCGACACTGGCCATTTGAAACATCAGCCATTCTTGCATTTTCCAGTAATCGTCACCTTCGGTCGGCATAAGCTGGCCGGATTTTTGCGCGAGGTATTGCAGAATGGCGCCGGATTCCATGATCGAGAGCCCCGTATCGCGATCAACAATTACCGGAATTTTATTATTCGGGCCGATCTTCAGGAATTCGGGATCGTTCTGTTCGCCTTTACCAATGGCAATCGGATGAACCTCGTAATCCATGCCGATCTCTTCCAGCATGATCGAGACCTTACGGCCATTGGGCGTAAACCAAGTATATAAATCTATCATTTTATTGTGTTTCCTTTATGGATCACTGCGCGGGCATTGCAGGTACCCCACCTATCACTCACGCAGAATTTCAATTGTTTATAAGTGTGGGCGGACATTAGTAAATGAAATCCGCCAGCGCAATGCCTCTTGCAACGCACAATTTGGTGCCCGGAGATCAATCAATGATCGCGGTGGCTTCGATCTCAATCAGCCAATCAGGATGCACCAGACGCTGAACCTGATAAGTCGTCGAAGTCGGCTTGGTATCGCCGAAGAATGCAATAACCTGCGGTGCGCCTTCTTCAATATAGAGATCAACATCGGTCGCCAGCGCGTTAATACGCACAACGTCCGAAGGCGATGCACCGGCCGCAGCCAAAGCATGTTCGATATTGCGCAAAACTTGTTTCACCTGTGCCTTCATGTCACCGATGCCAACAATGTTTTTATCGTTGTCGAAGGGCACAATGCCAGCCAGCAGCACACTCGTGCCGCCGGTTGCTTTGATGACTTGGGTATAAATACCCTTGTTTGGTTCATAGACGTCGCTCGGATTGATGCGTTCAATGGTCATTACGGTCTCCCTTTTTTTGGCTCCCTATTTTGGTCATAATCTATTTCTACTATATGTATAGAATGAAACAAGCAGGCGTCATGTTGAAATTTATAGCTCTAATAATTGCCGTGGTTCTGGTAGCACCGAATTTGCTGCAAGCTGATGATACCAAAACGTTCGACGGTACCTGGTTTCGCTGTGAGTTTGCCCATAGCCAGATTCCGCCGGATGACAATTGCCGCATGCTTGATGATGACGGCTTTCAAGTGATTAAGGGCGTCGTTCATCATGTTAAAATTACCAACAGCAACGAGACCAATTGTCGTCATAACCGGGTTGGCAATTGTTTTTTGAAAAATCACCCTGGACTTGAAGCCGAGCGTTCGGAGATCGGACCGCTTTCCTTATCGGAAACAGAGGCTGCCCTGACTTGGCTGGGTTGCACTCAAAAATACGGCATCACCAAGCACCCTAACTATATGGATATTGCGCCCGTGGGTGAGCTTTGCTGGTGGACACCCGATAAGCATTATTTTATCGCCCGCTTTAAGGGGGCGCTCAAAATCGTCGAGCCGGAATAACTCCCGCACGGAATCAAGGGTTGATATGATAGGCCCGGCTGACTAAACAGGCTGCAATTAAATAAGCATAAAATGGGGTGCTCGATGAGCTCTATAAAAATTGAATTAGGTGGTTATCAGCCGCCGACCTCCGTGCATAACCGCGCCGCCGAAGTGATCGGTGATGAACTGATCAAGCGCGTTGGTGATGCTGTCGACTATCATCTGGACGGCAATATGGTCGAAACCAAAGGTATCAAAGCGTTTGATTTGCCAGGCATGGTCGAGGCTGGTGATCTCACCATGTGTTATTTCGCCTCAAGCTATATGGCGGAGCGGGTGCCGGAAGTGGCCATATTCGATCTGCCTTTCGTGGTTAAAAGCCGGGAAAAAGCTTACGCAGCACTCGATGGTGAATTGGGCAATTTGCTCAAAGAAAAGTTTTTGACGGCAATGGGCGTTCGAATATTAGGCTTTTGGGACAATGGTTTCCGCCACTTCACCAATGGGGTGCGGGAAATTAGGACGCCGGCCGATTGTGATGGCCTTAAAATGCGTTCAATGAATTCCGAAGTCCATCAGGAATTTTTTAAGCTGCTTGGTTTTGAGCCGACTTATGTCGATGTTGCTGATCTGGTGGCCAAAGTAAAATCCGGCGAGATTGATGCTCAGGAAAACCCGCTGACGAATACTTACCGGTTTGGCACCTATCATTATCACCGCCATATCACGCTGACCGGACATTTTTTCGGCATGGTTCTGGTGATGATCAATGAGGCGATATTTGAAGCTTGGCCGGCAGATATTCAACAGGCGGTGCAAGCCTCCGTCGATGTCGCCACCAAAGCGCAGCGCGGCTTTGCCCAGGCCGAAGACGATGAGGTCATGGCCGCACTTGATCCAGCAGAAAACGATGTGGTCGAGCTGAGCGAAGCCGAGCGCTACGCTTTCCAAGCAGCAGTGGCGCCATTGGTTGCCAAGCACCGGGCCCTTTTGGGGGACCGCTTGTTCGAGCTGGTCGAATAATTCTTAAATTTTAATTTTAAAAGAGATCGTTCGATTGAGGAGTCCCACCTAATTATCGAACGCGCTCGCTATCGGGGTTATCAGTGACCGCGGTAATGAGTGGTGTGACGCCAAAAAGAGCGGGTCAAAAAACGCCGCCGCGCCAAAAATCTCTGTATTACTGTTCCGTGTTTCATAACGGAGTATATACGCCTGATAATCTTCATTTACTGCTGTTTTTATCCCAATTCAGCTATGCACGTAACGCATATCTGTTGAAATAACCGCAATAGTCCTTCAAAAAAGTGATGCTTATCAGGTCTTGCGTGCTGCACCGCAAATGCTATGAAGAGGCAGTTAATCAATAATGATAAGGGGAAAAATTATGAGCATTACTGTTGGTGTAATTGGTTTGGGGCCAATGGGCGGCAATGTCGCGGGGAACTTACTGAAAAAGCAGTTTAAAGTTGTTGGCTATGATCTCAATCCGGATTGTGTCGCAGCCCTTGATGAATTTGGTCTGGAGGCGGCTGAGAGCGTTGCCGAAGTTTCTGAAAAGGCAGATGTCGTTATTTTGTCCCTGCCAGTTATTGCGGCGGTCGACAATGTCGTCGAGCAACTAAACCAAACCGATAAACCTGGACAGATCGTTGTTGAATGCTCGACCCTCACGGTGCAGCAAAAAATTGACATGGCGGAAAAACTAAAAGTCAGCGACAAAAATATGCTGGATGCGCCGATCAGCGCGACGCCGCCGATGCTCGCCAAAGACATGGCGTCTGTTCATATTGGCGGCGATGAAGCGGCTTACCAGGAATGTGTCTCTATTTTTGAAGGCTTTGCCGCGAGCAATTTCTATGTCGGCGGTGTCGGCGACGGCAGCCGCATGAAAATTTTAGCCAACTACCTCGTCCATGTTCACAATGCTGCCGCAGCCGAATGCTTTACCCTAGGCCAAAAAGCCGGCTTCGATCCGGCTCTCATCTATTCGGTGATCAAGGAAAGCGCCGGTGGCTCAAAGATGTTCGATATTCGCGGCAAAATGATGTCAGAGAGCGATTACCGGGAAGGCGGCGGCACCATGTTTGCTGTCTATCAAAAAGATGCCAGTATCATTACGTCTTATGCGGCGGAAGTGAAGGCGCCGATAGATCTTTATGTATCGGCGTGGCAGAAGTTTAACTCCGCAATCGCGCAAGGTCTCGGCCACTTGGATACTTCCGCTGTTTGCAAAGCGATCGAAACCGCCGCCGGCATCGACCGCAAATTGGTCGAGTAATGTAATAAAGGTTCCTGGAACCTTTATTACAATGTTAACTTTTGGGTTAACTATTTGTCTTCGACCCAATAGGTTTTAAAGCTGCGGTTAACTTTGTCGCCGAATTTTTCGACGATTGCAAAATAGTCGAGAAAATATTGCTGTTCCTTGTGCCAGGCGAGAGCCGCCTCGTCTTTGTAGACTTCGTAAAAGATGAAGGCGTTGGGGTCGTCGTTAGATACGGATACTTCAAATTGGTAGCAATGTTCTTCTTCGCGGGCGTTGTGAACATTGATCCATAATTTATCGAGTAATTCTTGCCGGACATCCGCATCGCAAGCCACGTGCACCAAGTTAACGAGATTAGCCATTTATTTTTCTCCTGAGTAAATTTTGTGAGTTGCTTTTAAGGTTTTGCGCCAGCGGCTTCCAGCATTTTCACCATTGCCGTGAAATTTCGAGTGCGGGCCAGGGTGAGCGGTGTCGTGCCATTGCCGTCAGTTAAATTGACGTCGGCACCGGCTTCAATCAAAGCCTGGACTATTAATTGATGGTTTTTACCGCCGTCGCCTAACACAATCGCTTCGATCAGCGCGGTCCATTTGAGATTGTTAATGTGATTGAGCGGCGCACCGGTCCTGATCAACTCCCGGACCACCTCGACATGACCGAGATGGGCGGCAGCGATCAGCGCCGTGCCGTCATAGGGGCTGGTCATTAATTTGGGATTGCCGCCAGACGCAATTGCGAGCTTCATCATCGGCAGATTATTGGCGACCGCAGCAATTGTGATCATATCGTAGCGCTCGCTATCGAGGGCGTTAACGTCAGCGCCAGCTCGGATCAGGACTTTCGCGGCATCGCGATGATTTTGATAGGTTGCCACCATGAGGGCGGTTCGGCCAAAGCCATCTCGGGCATTTAGATCAGCACCTGATTTTGCCAAGGAGTTAATCTTGCCGACATCGCCTTTGGCTGCGGCAGCATGAAGACCTTTGTAATTGGTGAGTTCATCCGGCGAGGGTGCCGTTTGAGCAAGAACCACATAAGGCAGCCAGAGAATTACGCCGACGAAAAGAGCTAGTTTTTTCATATTTGTGTCTTATACCACTCCATCACCTGTTCGCCGGTCCAGATCAGCACATCCGGCTTGCTGGTGATATGTTCATAGACCTGTTCAACATATTTGGAGCGGTGGGGCACGCCGGAAATATAAGTATGCATGCTGATCCCCATGATGCGGGTGATGTCGGCGCTGTCTTCATAGAGCCGGTCGAAGTGATCGATACAGCGCTTGGCAAACTCTTCGGACGAGTGTTGTTGCAGCGCCATCATCGTAATATCGTTGGTCTCAACAGGATAGGGCACCGAGAACATTTGCTTGCCGGTGGTGGTTTTAAGCTCAACCGGCTGATCATCAAGCGGCCAATCGGCGACATATTCAATGCCGTACTCGGACAATAAATCGAGCGTTTCCATGGTTTCCGTCAGGCCCGGGCTTTCCCAGCCAACCGGACCTCTGCCGGTAAAATCCTTGATCGCCTCAACGGTGCTTTGAATGTGCTCGCGCTGATCTTCCAATTTATGCATCGGTCCCTGGATATAACCATGCCCCATGAACTCCCAGCCGCCTTCAAGGGCAACCTCGGCGATGCGGGGATAGGTTTCGAGGATAATGCCGTTCATCGCCAGCGTTGGTTTAACGCCATAGTTTTTGAACATATCGACCAAGCGCCAGAAGCCGACCCGGTTGCCATATTCATGCCATGACCAATTGGGTACGTCCGGCAGCAATGGCTGCCCCATTGGTGGCGGCAGTATGGTACGGGGTTGGGCTTTGGTGCTGTCCCAATGTTCGGCATTCATGATCGTCCAGACCGCCATGCGGGCGCCATCCGGCAAGGTCAATTTTGGCCGGTCAACAATGGCGGAATAGGGCAGGCGTTCGCGCGGCGTTTCGATCATGCTATTTTCTCTCCCTATTTTCTTTCTAATCCCGCCATCTGTTCGAGCACCCGGCAGACAGCTGCCGTATCCAGCTTATCCATGCCTTTGGCGAGGCCGGAACGGTAAATATCAATACCGGCAGTAAACATCGGCGTCGGGCATTCGAGGTTGGCGGCAAACTCGCCGATCACATTCATATCCTTTTGCCAGATATCCATTTTCATCGTCGCGTTGTCGTAATTGTCCTCGACCATCATTGGCCCGCGCAATTCAAAGATGCGCGAGTTACCGGCGCCGGCTTTGATCACGTTGTAAATCATTTCAGGATCAAGTCCGGCCTTCATGCCGAGCACCATCGCTTCAGCGGAGGCGACGTTGTGAATATGCACCAAATGATTGGCGATGAATTTCATTTTGCTGCCGTTGCCGAACTCACCGACATAAAAATTTAAACTGGCGAAGCCGTCGAAGACCAGCTGGCATTTTTCGTGCGCCGACTCTTCGCCGCTGACATAAACCGAGAGGTCTTTAGTGACCGCTTGCGCACCGGTGCCGCTGATCGGGCAATCCATCAGGATGGTGCCGGCTTCTTTCAAGCCATCATGGGCGGCTTGTTTGTCTTCGATAGGGAGGGTTGAGCATTCGATCACGATCAAGCCGTCTTTGGCAGCGTCTTTAAGCCCATTCTCGCCCGTCATCACCGCATGAAAAGCGGCAACGCTTGGCAGCGACGTGATGACAACATCGGATTGTTCGGCGACATCCTTAGGCGACGAGGCGGCTGATCCACCAAGCGCAACCAAAGCCTCAACATTTGTGTCGACAATATCAAAGCCACAAACCTCAAAGCCAGCCTCCCACAGGTTTTTGGCGAATGACCCGCCCATAATCCCGAGCCCGACAATACCTATTTTTAACGACATCTGAATTCCTTAATAATTCGAATGGTGCCTGGCACCTTATGTTTTGTTAACTTTTTAAAGACTGCCGCCGAGGGGTGGTGAGCCTAAACGTTCCGCCGGCGTGCCGATCACCGCCTCGACTGCCAACGCAACCGCCAGTAAGGCTTCGTCGTTATGGATTCGCGACAGCAATTGCAGACCGACCGGCATACCCGCTTTATCCAGCCCCACCGGAATGGTGATGCCGCACAAATTGAGCGAGTTCCCGGCCATGGTATTGCTCAGCGTCATCATATTGGTATTGCGATAGACGTCGGCTTCCTCGACTTCAGCAATAATGGGCGGGGTAATTGGAATTGTCGGAGTTGCTAACACATCGACATCGGCCAGTTGAGCGTCGGCGCGCTGCCACAGACGCTGCACACGGCGAAGCGCCGTCAAATAATCGAAAGCCGATGAATCCCGGCCGGTATTCATCCGTGCGGCGACAAAGGGGTGCAACGTCGCCAGCCATTCCGGCAGTTCACTGGAGAGAAATTCATAACCTTCAGAGGCGGCAATAATACCGCCCGCCATTACCTCGACCGCCTCATGGGCTTCCGGCAGGCTGACGTTAGCAGTCTTCATCCCGGCTCCCGATAGTTCTGCAATGGTGTTTTCGACGACCGCGGCGATATCGTCCTGGCACTTGTCCCAGAAAAAGTCCTTGGTGACGCCGAGTTTAATATCGCCTATATCTGCCGCCTCAATATTTGCTGTGCTGTGACGGCTTTTGGCGTCGATGGCTTCGAAAGCAAAGACTGCATCGGCGACCGATTTGGTCAATATACCCGGCGTGTCGAAAGTTGAGCTCAGCGGTACAATACCGTCTGTCGACCAGCGGCCTTTTGAGGTTTTGATGCCAATATTGCCGGTTAGGGACGCCGGAATGCGAACCGAGCCGCCGGTATCCGTGCCGAACGCAACCATGGCCGAGCCTTCATACAGGCTAACGCCAGCACCAGCACTGGAACCGCCGGGGGCGCGATGATTTTCGCCATCCCACGGATTTCGAGGCGTCACCCAATGGGGATTAATGCCGAGCCCGCCAAAGGCAAATTCAACCGTATGGGTTTTGCCCGGGATCACGCAGAGCTGGCGGCGCACGGCTTTAACGACTGGGCCTTCCTTTTCCCAGTCACTTGGCAGTTGCTTGGGCGAGCCGGCAAAAATCGGGAAACCTTCAACACCGAAAATATCTTTGACCGAAATGGGGATGCCTATCAACGACCCAAGGTCATTACCGGATTTCAAGGCGTGATCAGCCGCTTTGGCTTGATCAAGCGCGTTATCGGCATCCCAGATTTTATAGGCAGTGAGCTGATTGTCCCAGGCGTCGTGGCGGGCAATCGCTGTTTCGGCGATTTCAATGGCGCTCACATTGCCTTTGTGTAGTGCTTCGGCCATATCGGCAAGCGGCCGGTCCATCCAGTCTGTCATACAGTTGGGTCCATATTATTGTTTCGAGCGCGTCATAAAACACCAACTATCAAGCAACGGCAAGGCACGCACCAATCAGTTAGGCGCCACAAGTAAGCATTTGCTCATTAAGTCTCGACAGCTAAATGACGCTGGCATAAACTGCGGCAAAAGTTTCAATGAAATTATTGAACAATTTATTCCACTGGGAGATTTTGAAATGGCCAAAAAACCTGCCAAAAAAGCCGCCAAGAAAACCGCCAAGAAAACCGCCAAGAAAACCGCAGTAAAAACACCACCCGCTCGCAAAAAGAAAAAAGGCCTGACCAAGGCCGATGTTGTTCGCAAAGGCAAGCAGCTGTCAAATTGGGGAAAGTGGGGCAGGAACGATGAATTGGGCGTGCTCAATTACATCAAACCAAAGGATATTGTTGAAGCTGCCAAGCTGATCAAAAAAGGCAAAGTATTCCGGCTTGGTTTGAACCTGGATGAAAACGGCCCACAGAACGGCCTGTTTGGCGGGCGTTGGAATCCGCTGCATCATATGATGGCAACCGGTACCGACGCCAAAGCGGGCCGTCAGGATAAAACGGTTGGTCTCCGCTATGCCGATGATTTTATCAATTTGCCAACCCAGGCCGCCAGTCAATGGGATGCGCTGGCCCATGTCTTTGCCGGCGATAAGATGTGGAACGGCTATGATGCAGCGCTGGTTGACTCGACCGGTGCGCATAAAAACGGTATCGAAAAATTTGCCGACAAAATGGTTGGCCGCGGCGTGCTGCTTGATGTCGCGCGCTACAAAAAGAAAGACCGCCTGGCCGATGGCTATGGCATCACCGTTAATGATCTCAACCGAACGGCCAAAGCCCAAGGCGTTGAAGTCAGGCGCGGTGATTTTGTCATTGTTAATACCGGTCAAATGGCTGATTGCCTGGACCGCGGCGACTGGGGTGGTTATGGCGGTGGTGATGCGCCGGGCCTCGCTTTCGAAACGGTAGATTGGATCCATGAAAAGGAAATTGCCGGTATTTGCTCGGATACCTGGGGCATCGAAGTGCGGCCTAACAAGACCGTCGACGGCACCAACCAGCCCTGGCACTGGGTGACCATTCCCTATATCGGTATCGTCCACGGTGAAATTTGGTATCTTCGTGAGCTTGTCAAAGACTGCGCCAAGGATGGTGTGTATGAGTTTTTCCTCTGTGCGCCGCCGCTGGTGATCACGCGCGGTACCGGCTCGCCGATTAATCCACAAGCCATTAAATAAAGTGTAAATCGATGGCCCGGCGATTGGTCGATATTTCCATGCATTTGGAGAATGATGTGGTCTCGGACCCGCCCGGTTTTGGGCCCGAGATCGAATATTTCACCCATCAGGATACGGCCTCGGATGTGGTTGGCTATTTTCCCGGCCTCACCGTGGAAGATTTGCCCGAGGGGGAAGGCTGGGCCATTGAGAAAATAAATCTGGTCACTCACAACGGCACCCATCTGGACGCACCCTATCATTTTCACTCGACGATGAATAAAGGTGAGCGGGCCATCACGATTGACGAGGTGCCGCTTGAGTGGTGTTTCAATCCCGGCGTTAAACTCGATTTTAGCAGCTTGGATGACGGTTATGTTGTAACTGCTAATGATGTTGAAAAAGAATTGGATCGCATCGGCCATGACTTACAAGAGTTGGAAATTGTCGTCATCAACACCGCGGCGGGCAAAGCTTATGGAACTGATCATTATGTCTCATCCGGTTGCGGCATGGGGCGGGAGGCAACACTTTATCTATTAGAACGGGGCGTCCGCGTCACCGGAACTGATGCTTGGAGTTGGGACGCACCTTTTGTCCATACCAGTGGAAAGTTTTCAGAAACCGGTAATGCCGATTTGATATGGGAAGGCCATAAAGCCGGACGCGAAATTGGTTATTGTCATTTGGAAAAACTGCACAATCTGGAAGCACTGCCGCCAAGCGGCTTCGAGATCGCGTGCTTTCCGGTAAAAATCAGAGGCGCCTCAGCGGGCTGGACCCGCGCCGTCGCCATTTTTGATGAATAGGGGAGACTTAAATCATGGCTAAAAGCGTCATTATCACTTGTGCTGTCACCGGCTCGATCCACACGCCAACGATGTCGGAATATTTACCGATCTCACCTAATGAAGTTGCTGAAGGCGCTATTGCGGCAGCCGAAGCCGGCGCTTCCATTCTCCATCTCCATGCGCGCAATGAAGACGGCAGCCCAACTCCGTCGGCTGATACTTTCTTGGAGTTTCTGCCGCGCATCAAACAATCGACCGACGCGGTAGTAAATATAACGACCGGCGGAGGTCACGGTATGACATTGGAGGAACGCTGCGAGGGAGCGTTACGGGCGAGTCCTGAAATGACCTCGCTTAATATGGGCTCAATGAATTTTGGCCTCTTTCCGATCCTCGATAAACCGTTTGACTGGAAACACAAATGGGAGCCGGCATATCTCGAAATGACCCGGGACTTTATTTTCCGTAATACCTTTAAAGATATCGAATGGGTGTTGAAGGAGCTTGGTGAAGGTCATGGCGTGCGCTTCGAATTCGAATGCTACGACATGGGGCATCTTTATAATCTTGCCCATTTTGTCGATCGCGGCTTGGTTAAACCGCCGTTTTTCGTGCAAACTATTTTCGGTATTCTCGGCGGAATTGGCGCTGATATCGAAAACCTTATGCACATGCGCCGGATGGCCAATAAACTCTTTGGCGAGGAAAACTACGAATGGTCGATATTGGCCGCCGGACGCCACCAGATGAGCTTTGTCACCACCGGCGCTATCTTGGGCGGCAATGTGCGGGTCGGGCTCGAAGACTCGCTTTACATCGGCAAAGGCAAATTGGCCAAATCTAACGCCGAACAGGTAACTAAAATTAGGCGGATTGTTGAAGATTTATCGCTTGAGGTGGCGACACCGACTGAAGCCCGCGAACGCCTGGCCCTCAAAGGTGGTGATCAAGTCGCTTTTTAAAATAGTTAATTAGGTGCCTGGTTAATTAGGTGCCTGGCACTTAATTTAAAATATGTGTGGTTTTTGCAACAGTTGTCAGGGTGCGCTGCTGAATTTATAGCCGCAGCCCGGCACGGTGACGATGAGTTTGGGCTTCTTCGGCTCGGCTTCGATTTTCTTGCGCACCCGGCTGACCAATACATCAATCAGGCGGTCGGAAGGCGCGTCATCATCCCGGCTGACCGCATCGAGCAAAAAGTCCCTGCTTAATACACGGTTTGGCGCTTTGGCGAGAGCTGCAAACAAATTGAACTCGGCGTTGGTTAGCGAAATATCATCGCCGCCCGGATCGGTTATCGTCCGCCCATTGATATCGATTTTCCAGCCGTCAAATTCGATGGCGTTGTTATCTCTGGCGATGACTTCACTGCTGGTATCACCTCGGATGCGGCCTAATAAATTGTGAACTCGCAATACCAGTTCTTCGGGATCGAACGGCTTGGTCAAATAATCATCGGCCCCCAGTTCAAGTGCGGCCAGCCGATCCTCGCGGCCCTTGCGAGCGGTGATGACGACAATGGGGAGTGATGAGCGGGCGCGGACTTGACGGGTTAAAGTCAAGCCATCTTCATCCGGCAGACCGAGATCGAGCAATATTAAATCAATGGATTCCGTGTTTAGAATAGCCAGCATTTCCTTACCGGTTCCCGCATAGCTTACTTTAAAGCCTTCCGCCTTGAGGTAAGCCGCCAATAGAGCCTGGACCAATTCATCGTCTTCGACAACGAGCAGGTGCTCGGCCATACAATTCTCTCCTTACCTTAATGGCACTCAAAAATCGGCAGTTCTAAAACTGTACATGATGAAATGAACCAGCAACAGATATATTTGTAACAGGTGTTCACAAATTTTTCACATCCCAGATATCTCCAGGAAATATCGGTGAGTTATAAAATAATCATAGAGCAAAAATTAATGCCCCAATTTAAAAAAGGATAAATGCGACGATGATTTATCTGGCGAGCAAAGCAGATTTTCCTATTTTTGCATCGAGAAATAATTTTTCTTTTGCGGCCGTTGATCCCATTCTTTCCGGTGCATTGATGAATGAAAATTTTATCCATCATTATCGTTCATCTTTTAAAAATCTAAATCAACGTGAAAAAGAATCACTCCTGGTATTAGCTGATTCGTGGGAAATCGAAGCCGGTGAAATCGTTCTTGAAGCCGGATATTTGTCTCATCAGCTTTATATTATTGTGGAAGGATCGGTTGCCATGACGTGCAATGATTCTGAGATCACGTCTCTAGGCGTTGGAGATATTTTTGGTGAATCGGCATTTGTTAACGGTGAAGGAGAATTGTTCAGCTTTGTAACCGAAGAAGAGACCGTTCTGCTTACGATTGATTTTTCGTTTATCGCCAAGTTGGCACGCCTTAGTTCTTATTTTGCCGGTCGGTTCGGGACCTCAATAAGTGAATGCCTTTCCCGCAAGTTAGAAATATTTGAAGCGAAGCTTTGTTAATGAAAATGGTGGCAATGCGTAACTGAATTGATTTTTTGGGGCTCGATGAGGTATGGCCTTTTGGCCGAAGGACCTCGCATTCCTTTCTTTAGTACCTCATCGGCTAAACTTAATGGGACCGTTCATTCGGTCCCATTTTTTTTGATGACTTGATAACGTCAAATGAGATACAAGAAAATGTAGAAATTCAAAATGGTTGCCGGACATAATACAATATGTTGGGATTGTGCCGACGCCCTTGAGCGCCGCAAATTAACAATTTTTTGATACAATAAATGGAATGATAATTTTCGCTGAAGGATTTTGGATATAGAAACCTAAATTAGGCTTTAAGGTTAAAATTATTATGACGATCGAATTAAAGAAAATTTTATGTGTTGAGGATGAGGCCGACATACAGGCGGTGGCGAAAGTGGCCTTGGAGACGGTTGGCCGGTTCGAAGTGCAGATGTGCAGTTCCGGACAGGAAGCATTGGAAACCTTGCCGGATTTTGCACCCGATCTGATTCTGCTAGATGTGATGATGCCGGGGATGGACGGACCAACGACCTATCAGGAGGTGCGCAAATTAGATGGCTACGAAAATGTCCCGATTATTTTTATGACAGCCAAAGTTATGGAAAGTGATCGTGAGCAGTATATTTCCTTAGGGGCTGCTGGCATAATAGCGCAGCCCTTTGATCCCATGGTTCTGTCAGACCAAATTCGCCAAGTTTGGAACGATCATCATGATGGATAAGGCCGCTGAGCTGGAGGCAAAACTTGCTGCATTGAAGCAGTCCTATATCGCCCAATTGGATGACCGCTTCGAAAGCTTGGAGAGCGCGTTTAAAGATATAAAT
Source organism: uncultured Rhodospirillaceae bacterium (assembly GCA_913020445.1). Lineage (GTDB taxonomy): Bacteria > Pseudomonadota > Alphaproteobacteria > Rhodospirillales > UBA2165 > TMED23. The sequence continues at coordinate 70,765 of CAJWAR010000004.1, read as the reverse complement.
CAGGGCAGTGACTTCGCGACTTCCAAGGACGGTCTTGAGCAACTTGCTTTTCATGCTCACAAACTGGCCGGCACGGCCGGCACATTTGGGTTCACCGAAATGGGGGAAAAAGGATCGGAAATCGAGGTTAATTGTGATGCTATGGTAAATGCAGAAACTGCTCCTTCTGCAGAAGATAAAAAAAATTTGGAAGAATTGATTGCTGCTTGTCGAAGCTTGGCTAAAGCCTAGATAAAAATCAAAGACATCTCAACGGGTTGCCTATGACAAAAAATGCAAAAATATTTGTTGTCGATGATGATGCCGGGTTTGTAAAACTGGCCTCGTCGATTTTAGCGGCAGCTAACTATGACGTAATTAGTGAAACGTCGAGTGATGCAGCGATGTCCCGAATCGAGGACGAAAAACCCGACTGTGTTTTAATCGATATTATGATGCCTGGCAAAGATGGCCTGGAACTGTGTCATGAGATTAAAACCAATAAGAATATTCCGGCTCTGAAAATCGTAATCGTTTCAGCCAAGACCTATGAATTTGATAGAAAACGGGCGTTTGAATTGGGTGCGGATGGGTTCATCAATAAACCCATCGATGCTAAATCTTTTATTCTGGCACTGTCGGAGATACTCGAAGATAATATTACGCTGGCTTTTTGGGGTGTTCGCGGCACGCTGCCGGTAGCGGGAGAACGCTCCTTGAGGTACGGTGGCAACACGTCATGTGTTTCCATGGAATTTGTCCGCGGCGACTTTTTCATTTTTGATGCCGGGTCGGGTATCAAAGAACTTTCCAACCACTTGCTTGCCAGTAGCCGGGCTAATATTGAAGCCAAGATTTTTATTTCGCATCCGCATTGGGATCATATCAACGCGCTGCCGTTTTTTGTGCCGCTCTATATACAGGGCAACGAGTTCGAAATCCTGGGCGCCGCCAATGCCGATCGCAGTATGCGGGAATTGATCTCAGCTCAAATGGATGGCGTTTATTTTCCGATCACCCTTAAAGAATTTGCCTCGCGGGTATATTTCCGTGACCTACGCGAGGAGACCATCGAATTCGGCGACATTGTCGTTAAAACCATGCTGTTGAGCCATCCGGGATATTGTCTCGGCTACCGGATCGAATATCATGGACGCTCGATCTGCTATATCACCGATAATGAACTTTTCCTAGAAAGCGATCCCTCTCACAATCCAAGCTATGTTGAAAAGCTTGCGGATTTTGTTCGTGGTACTGAAACATTGATCACAGATTGTACCTACATGAATGATGAATATGAGACCAAAGTGGGGTGGGGGCATTCCTGTGTTAGCCAAGTTGTTGATCTGGCTGATCGGGCAGAGGTAAAAAATTTATATCTCTTTCATCATGATCCCGACCAAGACGACAAAGCTATCGATAAAAAATTCAAACTGGCTCAGGCGGAGTTGAAAAAACGAAAGTCTTCAACTAATTGCTTCGCGCCTAAAGAAGGCGACGTCTTGCGACTATAAAAAAGGCGATGCTAAAAACGGCACCGCCTTTTATTCTGAAAATATTAATTTATTACCGGCGGCTTCTAAAGGTGATTTTGTCGACATTGAATGTATTGCCGGCAAAGGACACTCTGCCGCGCACGCCTAAATGATCGAGCATGCGGCGCAAATTACGATTGAGCCGGGCGCTGCCGCTATCGGTTTCATACCAATAATCGGCATGACGTTTAGATGTATTGGTTGGGCGATGATGGATATAGCCTTTGAAGGCGACGATATACTCTTCAATGCCGTCAATATCGTCTTCATTGAAGCCACTAAAGGCGAGGCGGTAGGCTGTAGGTAGATAACTGTTGCGATTTTCAGACGCGAAGCGGCGGCCACGATCAACCATATACGCTAATTTTTCAGTCAGCACGGCGCCAAGGTCTTGGGACAGACTGCGTGCCTTGCGGCCCACTGTTTCAAGCAAACATTCCCGGTTGCAATCGTGCGGCGCATTGAAGGCGCGGGGGATATCCACTTCAAAATTGCCGAGCCGCTGGCCGGATCGAACGTTCAACATACGGCCTTCGATGCGGGTGCGGATTTTGGTGGTGTAGCTGGTGCGATTGGAACTGGCATAAATGCCGAAAATGACAGCGACATCGATCGGCGGCCGGTCAACAGAGCGGGCAATATCGATAATTTCGTCATCAGAGCGCCGGATCCGGCCTTGCACATAATTATCCAATGTCAGCGCCGTTTCATCAAAGACGTCAAAGCCTTCATCATGCAGTTGATTAGCGAGTGCATTCAAAACGCGTTTAAAAACGCGGCTGTTGCGCGGCACCGAATCCCGGTCGCCATCTTCGCCCATAATCATAATATTAGGTTGTTCTGCGGCAAGTGCCGGGTTGTTAAAGATGGTGCCGGACGTGATGGTCAAGGCAGCGATTAAAATAGTAAAAATGCGTTTCATCGAGGTTACTCCCTAACTTTTAAAACAATAAAGATCGATTACCTAACCTCGATATGCCGGGCCCAGAGGCCGTTTTTCTGAAGAACTTGAAAAATATTACCTGTTATGCACATTTTTGCCAAATTTAGCCCAAAAAAGTGGTGAAAAAACGGCACAGAAAAACCCCGCCGCACTCGTTGAAGTGGGCGGGGCTAGGAAAAGGAGGGGTTGAAGACGTTAATGGTAGTCGTAACAATTCATGTAGGTGATATAGTGTTTGGCTTGTCGGTATAATTCCTGAGCGGAAACCGGTGTGTCATTTTGAACTTCGTCAAACGGCACATCATTAAGCTTCAGGAATTCCTTCAAGACATTTCCTTTAATGGCAAATTTAAGCCTGGTGTTAATTCCAGCTCCCGAGACATGAACACCAACGAGATTACCGGCCTTATCCATTACGGGGCTGCCGCTGTTCCCGGGATAGGCGGCAGCGTCATGTTGAAATCTACTGGAGTTATCGTCAAATCCCATGGTTGCATTTACCGCTCCCGTCGCAATTTTCATTTGGGAAGAAATGAAATTTCCGAGTGGGTAGCCGAATACATGAACAATGTCACCGTGGGTGACCTGATTCTTCGCTAATCGAACATAGCTGAAAGATGAATTGGATATTCTATTGTGGCCATTGCTAATCCCGGTTTGTAGACCTAAAACGCCACCAAGGTTCGTCCAGCCGTTGACCGATTGATTTGACTTCAAAGCAACAAAGTGCCGTTGTTTTTGTTCTCCTAGATCAATTTTCAGAAGTGCCAAATCGTTTTGTTTGTCTCTTGCTAACAGTTTTGCCCGGTAAGTAGTGTGTCCGATTTTGGCTGTGATAGATCGGCAGGGAAATGGAATTTGCGTACCATCTTTAAATCGCAGAGTTCCGATGGCGACGTGGTTGTTGGTGACGATGTATCCGTTGGGGTTAACAAAAAATCCTGTTCCAGACCCTCCTGCCTTTACCCCAGTACCACTCATTAAAACAACGGCGCCCGTTAGTGTGGCCGCAGCCACCTTTTTAAAATTAGTCATTTCTGTACCTCACATAAGATTGTTGTGCACCCCTCGAAAGGCGCTTGTGAGGAGCTATGGCGTGGCGAGAGGCGTTTTTTCTCCGCACTCAAAAAAAATTTTATAAAAATGCAATTTTTCTTCGCCGCCGGCGAAAAACCTGCTCTGGGCCCCGCATAGATAAGGCATCAGTTAATCATCGCGAGTGGGAAAATAGCGACATGCCTTCTGGTTCAGAAAATAATGCCCTGGTTGAAATTGCTCTGGCGCTATCAATGGCGTTTTTCAGCTTGATGGTGTTGACCATGGTGTCGATGAGCACCGGAACGGTTGGGAAGATCAAAAAGACTGCAGACGTGTTGCTCGATATTTCGGGCGTTTCAATCAAGCGAGCCAGTTCGACGAAATCACAAGATGGGAAGAGCGGCAGTGTAACGGCCATCCAACCGGAGAAAATGGCAGTTTTTTACAAAGGCCAACTCTATGATGCCGGCCTCAACCCCTTGGCGTCACATCAACTTCAATCCGAGAAAATTCAATTTCTGGCCGTCGCGCCGGAATTACCTTTGCGGCAGGCAATCTCGGTTCGGGACCGGTTCGGCAATGCAAATTTGATTGTCACAACCCTGAACGACGCCTGGCTAATGACATTAAAGGAGAAAATAAAATGACATTGCAAAACTTTCTGAGACTTAGTCTTGCTGGCCTTATCGCCGCAATTGCGATTATTGCCATTATCAATCCGGCGCTCGCTGTGTCGCGCGCTGAAATAAAAAAAATAGTTGTCGAAGAAGCACAAAACTCTTCGGTGCCGCCGGCTTTGGCGCTGGCTGTGGCTAAAGTCGAATCGGATTTTAATCCAACCGCGCTGAGCACGGCAGGGGCGCGTGGTGTCATGCAGTTAATGCCGAAAACCGCCAAGGATGAATTCGGTGTTGATAAAGACGAGCTTTGGCAGGCCCGGCTTAACATTCAGCTTGGCATCGACTATCTGGCCAAACTGCGCCGCCAATATGGTGGCAATTGGGAGCTGGCACTTTCGCATTACAATGGCGGCACCTTGAAGGGTAAGGGCAGCAACGCCGAACCCCATGAATTTACCAAATCCTATGTGCGCCTGGTGCAACGCTGGCAGCAGCGCTATGCCGAACAGAACAAAGTTTGGGCCATCGCCTTTAATGACGACGATAAAGGCGACAAATGGGAGCAGCGCTGGAAAAAGCGCAGCAACGATCAGCCACGAGTTCGCTGGGATGACGAAAAGGATAATCGCGACAATGACCGCTGGGTCCCCCTGAATCAGAACCGGCGCTGGAATCGTTTTGGGCGCAATAGAGGCCGTGATTACGCTTGGAATGATTTCGACAGACCTTGCCGCAAATCCGGACAGAAAGCAGCCTGGCGGGAGTATGATCAGTTTAGTTCTTACTTTAATGGTCGTTTCGATCTCCGTTACGCAGGATCTAATACTCGCATTCGGACCTCATGGATTTCTGGAAGAAATAACAGAGGTCGGAGATATCGGCGGGATCGTTCTTATCGCCCTTGGCGATATGACCGTTATGCGAATAGCAATTCAACGCTGGAAGACCGCCGTCTTAGAGCCGCTCACACGCTTGACGACTTTTCATCCTCTCCCCGACGCCGCAATTATTGGCGCAACGGTTAAGCATCAGAACGACATTTAGGGTTGAACTTAAACAGGATAAAACGAAAAATGGAAACCCAGACTATTATTACGAGTAATGACCAGATGGATGATGCAGTTTCGACAATTACCCGGTCAGGGGCTTCCGGCCCCTTATTGGCCGATTTTAAGGCAATTGGCGAAGCGACGGCATCTGACGGCAGCACTAAATACAGCCACGCCCCGGTGATGGTGTGGCTGGCCAAGTTCATTGTCGGTTCCGCCGGCGGGCCACACAAAGATGCCCCGATTTTTGAGCTTTGCCATCTGGTCAGCGCCATTGATGCGTTGAGCGAGGGCGGCAGTGACGAACGCGCTTTATTTTTTCTCGGTGTTGAAAAAGCACTGCCGGCGGTCTATCGCGCCGCCCTTGATGAAAAGCTTGAGTTTGGTGACTGGCTGAAACCGGGTTTCGAGCGCACCGAAAATGGCATTGGCGTTTACTATGACGATGATGGCTTTGAAGTGCGCTTTGGCCGCATGCCGTTTTTGGCGGCGCTTTATGAATTTCTCACCGGTTTGGATAACTATGACTTCTATACCGAACTTAATGAGATTTTCGATGACTTGTCGCAAGCGTCAATTGATCTTGAAGCGATCAAAACCGCCAGTAACAGAATATCGGCACGGCTCAGAAAATACCGCCGGGAACATTTAACCCGGGCTCAGCATGACGAAAAATTTGACCGGATTTTCGGTTTTCTCAAAGCTCGGGAAAATGCCGGAGAAAGAGATGGGCAAATTTGTATTGATGATCCGGCAGTTTTGGATTTCTGGCTGGAGTTTTCCACGGTTGGCGAATTTCGCGCCTATAAGACCGTGTTCGATGGCTTTGTTAACTTCATGCGCGCCCTGGAAGAAGCTGACCAGCAGGACACCATTGAAAATGCCGCCATAATCGGCACTGATTTTGAGGCTCAGGAAATTGAGCCCGACGATCAAAGTGACGGCCTGGATGGTTTAGGCGATTGGCAATCACCGTTGAATATTCTCGATGCAGAGCCCGCTAATCAAATTAAATTCTTTAAAAAAGAAGGTGAGCGCAAACCCATCGAAGCGTTGATGCAATACGGGCCCTATGCCGGCCGTTTGCCGCGCTCCTTCATGCAATTGGAGGTCTTTGGCTCGATCCAAACTGCGATAACAACTGATTTGCAGGTCAAGCGCGGCGAAACTTCGGTTCGCCAACGCCTCGATTGCCGTGATGCGATGGCTTACGATGATAAACGCGAGCAGTTTCAAACGATCCTGGCCCATGTCCGTCAATTGCAAAAGGCGACATACTTTGTTCTCGCCGGACAGGATGCGGCTGATTTGGGTGATAATATTGTCGCCTTTGGCGCGCAAAATCCAGATAGCGTTTTTGAAGCAGCCCGCCATAATGACAATCTGGACGACATCGAGATGAGTTCCGATTTCATGGCAGATGCCGTAGACGCTTTTAGCAAACTTACCCGGAAAGGGTTTAATGAAGATATGCTTGAAGATCCCGACGGCATTGAGGGGTTCCGGATGGGTGCCGGGGCGCTGCTGAGTATATCGGGCCAACTCGAAACATTTTTGACGCGCATGGCGGCGCTGGATAAAGACGGTGAAGACCTCAACAGCAAGTTTGATCAAGACAAACAGGTCTTTAGCAATCAGTTTAATCTGCTCTATGGAGACGTCCAATGAGTGATTATAAAATTCCAGGTGATGAAAAACTTCAAGCGGCAAAACAAAAATTTTCTGAATTGTCGCAGATCGATGAATTATTGAGCTCAAGTGAAAAACTATCATCTGTTTCGCCGTCGGCCTTGTTTGCTTATGCCAATGGTGCGGAAAACGAAACTGTTGAGAAAGCCTTGGGCGAAAACTTGGCTTTGCGCCGGATCTATCGCGACATGCTGGAGAAAAATGCGGTCTATTATGTACCGGAAGCGATGGCGGCCAGTTCAGCGAAAAAGTCCGACGATATTTTGTCCCGCGAAGGCAAAGGCTGCCGTATTCGAATGGAGCCATCCCGGGCTGAGCCAAACCAGGTATATGTGATTGTCGAGCTTTCGGGCAACGAGAAGGTCACGCCAACGACGTTGGTGGTGTGTGATGTTGAAGCCAATTGCAGCCGTTTCCCGCTGCCTAAAATCCGTGACGGTGTGGCGCAAATCATTGCCGACCGGGATGCAGATTTGGTACGTCTGTTAAGTGATCCAAAAACGGAAGCCTTTATTCGGTGAAAAGACTAGCAATATTTGTAGCGACAACAGGCGGTCCGGCTCAAATCGACCGCCTGACGCCCGAATATGCGCCGCATTCTATGGTTTGCCTCAAGCGTGGCTCGGATATTTTGCCCATCAGCGGTGATTATGACGATTTCGTCAAACGCGGCAGCGGGGTAATTGAGCGGGAATTTGGCCCTTTCGATTATGCCTCTTTCCGCATGGATGTTACCGAAAGCATCGGCGTCGGCAAAAGCTGGCAATTGGGGGTCTTTGCCGCCCATGCGGTCGTCGCGAGCGAAAGTGCCGAGCTTGCCGATAAAGACGCTTCACCCGATCAAGTAATTTGGCTCACCGGTGAAGTTGATTATGATTTAGGCGTCGTCTCGGTTGGCCATATCGCTGAAAAAGTAGCGGCATCGAAGACTTTTTTTGATAATTGGCATGACGCCGGCGTGCCGGTATTAGCCCTTGTACCACAGGCTGAAAATCTAGTTGAAATTGACCAAGCTGAATTGCCTGAAGGTGTTGAGCTTGTAGGTCTTTCGAGTACTGCCGAACTCATTGCTCAGTTGGGTTTGGGGCCGACAGATGCTCAGCCAATTGCCGGCTCGGCAAAAAGCCAGACCGGTACCAGCAGCGCGGTGGCATCGATAATCGGCACTTTGCTGATCTCTGTTCTCATCCTGTGGGCCTATATGAGCGGGGTCAATCAAGAGGCGGTTAAGCCTGCTGCGGAAAAAGCGGTGCAAAAGTCTGCCGAGAAATTACCGCCACCGCCAAAGCCTAAGAAATTGGCTGAAAAAAAAGTGGTTCAACCACGTAAAGCCGAGACAATTACCGTGTCGGAACGCCGGCCACCGGCAGGGGGCACCTGCGCGAAAGTGCATTTTGGCCGCATTGAAGCTGAAACTCAGCCGATCCAAAGTTCCAATGGTGATATTGCCGTCAGTACCTTGAAAAATCTGTGTGGTCTGAAATTTGACTTTGATCTCGGGGCAAAATCCAAGTTTATTGCCGCCAATCTCGATATTGAAAGCGGGGCCTTTGTCCGCGGCAATGTTAAACCAAAGCTGCTTTCCGGCATTACTAAGACTAAGGGCAAGCAGTCGTGGACGATTGATGTACCGCGCAGGTTGGCGGAACCGCTGCAATACCGCCTCAATGCGATTATCGGCAAGGAACCCGTCGCCGCCGAAATGCAATGGCTCAAAAGGCAAAGCGACTGGAATCAGGCGGTCAAAACGTTAGCTCAGAAAGGATTTTCGGTTTTGACGTGGAGACACAAGATCACACCATGAAACACGTTTCTGGCATATGTTCCGCATTAATTGTTGCTGGTTTGGTTGTTGCCAATGCCGCGGTCCCAACCCAAGCCCAAGCCCAATCGCCGGTCGCCGAGCCATCCGGAAATGTCTTTGAAGAATTCGCCAAGGAAATTATGTCCGGCATCCATTCGACGTCAAGAAACCAGTCACCTGTGATGAATTCTTCAAGTGAAAAAGCCTATCTCAAAAAAGACTACGCCTATATCGGCGGGAAAAAATTGCGGTTTGCCGTTTGGCCGTTTCATAAAGACAAAATTCCCATCGCCAAAAGCATTGCCGACGGATTTAATGACCGCTTGCTGGCGGCATTGCTCAAAACCCAAGAAGGTAATATCGAGATTGTCGCCCGCGATGCTTTGAAAGCCATTATCGCCGATATGTCGGCAACCGGTGCGTTGGATGAGGACGATGATCCGATCGCCGCCTTGATGGCCAAAGCGCGTAATGTTGACGCTCTTATTCAAGGCCGCATGCGTTTGGTCGAAGGCGGGCTTTCATTGGGCTATAAGGTGGCGCGCATGGATGGCACCATACTCGCCCAAACCGCGCGGGTGATATTGCCGCTTAAGGCGCAGGATAAATCCACCCTCAATGATTTATTGACCGTCGACCAGGCGGTGTCGCAGGCCTCCAACTTTTTTGCCGATAATTTACGCGATATTTCGGAAGTACGGGTCGGCGGTTTGCATTATCAGGAAACTGGGTTGCAGCCACCCTTTGCGGCTTTTTTTAAAGACCGGTTTGTCACGGCGCTGCAGGCGGCGTATTCGAACGTGCTCACCGGGCGTAGTTTAAAAATCAAAGAGTCTCGTTTGATGCGGGAGCTTGATGGCATGCCGCTAAAGGAGAACAAATTTTCTAAAATTCAATCTTCGTATTTGCTGACCGGCCGATATTGGGTGCTCAACCGGGTTATCGAGTTAAAGCTGACCCTCAAAAATCCCGCCGGCTATACACTTTCCTGGTCCGGTCGCATGCCGATTAGTGCAGTCAAAGGCATTCGGATCAAACCGGCTGGCGATTTTGAGCATTTACGCGAAAATGATGGCTTGGGGCCGTTTGAATTTAATTTAACCAGTACCAGAGGCAGAAATCCGGTCTATCAAATCGGCGATGAAATGACTCTGTTGTTGCGCCTTGGTGAAGATGCCTGGACCTACTGCTTTTACCATCAAGCCGATGGCAAGGTGATCCAAATATTCCCTAACCCGCATTTTTGGCGCGAGTTTAAATCGCCCCGGTTAGCGGGTGGCAAAATCCACTCGATACCCGGTAAAAAATTATTTCCGTTTGATCTCAAAGTAACCGCGCCAGTGGGTCGGGAATTAGTCAAATGTTTCGGCGCCAGTCGTGATGTTACTGAGGATTTGCCACGGGATTTGCGGGGCAGATCGTTAAAGCCAATGAGCCGAACCCGCGTTGATAATCTGTCGGCTTTATTCCGCAAATTACCTTACGCGGCGATCTCGGAAGCGTCGCTTGTGGTTACGGTGATTGAGTAGCTAGGACACATTTACTTCTGTCGTCATATATAATGAACCTACTTCAACAGGAAAACTCGTCACCCCGGACTTGACTTGCCTCTGTGGACTCACGAGCGAAGTGCAACATGTTGTATTTCCGCGGCATTAATCCGAGCACACCATTTTCTTGAATCGCTTCAATTAATCCCCATATTGGAGATTGGTTAATATCTATTGGGTAAGTAAAAAATTATGCGTTTTGCCATCATCTTGATTTTTTTTCTTTGTTATTTCCTCATTCCAACTACATCGATTCAAGCTGGTCAATGTCTCAAATATCCTGATTTAAATCAGTCCACAGCAGTATTTCAAAACATTAAACGTAATTTTGTCCAAGCATTGAAAGAGGCGGGTATTTGCATTGAAATAGTCAATGCGCCCTTTAAGCGGGCGACCCGTGATATCAAAAGTGGTAAATTAGATGGCCTGATACTCCGAGCCAGAGCTTATCAGAAGTTTGCCGGAGATTATTTGCATATGATAGAAGAGCCGCTGACCAATGGATCTGGATTGTTAATTTCTTTTGACCCGAAAGTTACCTCACTGCAGAGCCTTGCCGGCAAGTCAATTGCCATAAATGAGGGAGCCCGTTGGCAGATGAAATTGGTGCGGGGCAGAAAAAATATTTTGAATGTTCCCAAATTTGATAGCCAAGTCAGAATGCTTAAACACGGGAGAGTTGCTGCGATCCTGATGTCCAGTACGATCGTCTCTAATTTCCCTAACGAATTTAAAGGGGCGACGATGACCAAATTGGTTGATCTTTCCGGATATCCCTGGATCCGGACAGGTTTGAAACACCGCTCCGCTGAAATTGCTCAAGCGATCAGAGCCTACCGAGCCAGGGGACATGCATTTACCGATCCGTTGCACGCGAAAATTAACTAAATGGTTATGCCTCGCTGATCATTTAATCGAATTACGGTGACGAGTCGGGGCGTTCCCAAATCCTCTGTGTTTTCTGTGAACTCTGTGGTGAATAAACTTCTTGAAGATGGATACGCGGCCAGAAAATTAGGATGGGCCCGCGCCTGACGGCATTTTTTTCCAGTACGTCATAAAAACCCCCTCTGGTCCCGCCATAGACAGGGAGTGATAAAAATCCTCCCAGGTGCCTCCCTTGTACCACCTGTACCCAACTTGCAGGCGTGCTGGCCTCTTAAAAATCGTTGGCCGCCTGCTTTTTTTTTATTTTTTCCCGTTTTTTCAAAAAAACCGCCTCTGGCCCCGCCATAGCAAAGCTAAGTAATTAACTTTGCAAACTGGAGGAACGCTGATGTTCAATCTTCGTAATTTACGCCTACCCTTCGTAATGGCTGCCACGGCTACGCTGGGCGCCTGTAATCTTTACACCACCGAAACTGCGCGTGAGGGTATTGGCTACCGGGAGGCGCGCTTTGCCGAAATCTCAGCCATGCGGGAATATCGCTCGTGCCGGGATGATGCGCTGGAAATGGACCGTAAAGCCAAAACGGAATCTTCCGCTGCCCGCTATATCGCCAGCGCCAGGTTATTGGATAAATGTGAGGCGGAGCTTGGGCCGGAAGCGGCCAAAGTCGGCGAGGAGGAGCGCGTTCGTGCGGTCGCTCTTAGCGTGCAAAATTATTTCAAAGGCGGTGATATCGCCAAAGCCCGCGTCAATCTCAGCAAAATGAAAAAAGCCTTTCCCGGACAAGATCTCTATTTCCCCGACGGTTCGTCCTTTACCGACACGATGGAAGTTTTCTTAGGCCTTCGGGATCGCTCCGCCATCGGCGAGCTGTCGGCTGCCAATGTCAGCAGCCGGGTGAAATCCGAGCTTCGTCGGGTGCGCTATTGGAAACACAATTAAAGGAGAAAACTGAGATGTCGTATAATAAACAAACTATACGGTTTCAACTTTTGGCTTCGGTGGCTGTGATAGCTGTAGGCGCGTTGCTCGCCAGCTCATCCTCGGTTCATGCCGCCGCTGATGCTAACAACATCCCGGCCTGGAACCCTAAATCGAGCGAAAAGCTGATCAAACTGCCGGCGACCTATTTGAAAAAGTCGTTGGACCATGATTTTCAGGAATCAACCCTCGGCCTGGCAATTCAAAAAACGGAAGAAAAAACCGGTCTTAAAAGTCAGACTTTGGCGGATTTGCGGGATGCCATCGAAGAGGCGGAGGGCGAATTGAAGCTCGAACTTCGTCATCAGTTTCTCGGCGAAAAACGGAATTTTCTCGAGCTGATTTCCGAAAAAAACCGCTACCGCAAAAAGCACCTTAGGACCAAGCATCGATTGTTCGAGCGCATGCTTAAGCGCATGGCGGAGAAAAACCGCGGCATGACACCGGTGCGCCAAGAGCTGGTTAACCGCCAGGAAGGTGCCCGCCAGCGGTTCAAATCATCGCTGGCCAAGGTTGATATGAAACTGTTCCAAGTCTCGGTCGTGCCGGAAAGTAGATACACGGTGAAATATGCGGAAAATTTGGCGGCGATAGAAAAGCTCGCCAGCCGCATTCAAAGCCACCGCATGAATACATCCGTGCAAGTCGATGGCCAGCCGCTCAGCAAGGAAGATTATATCCGCCAATTATTGGCCGATGCACAGGCCGAGCTTGCGGTGCTTGAGCAGGAAGAAACCATCCTTGGTTATATGGCCAAGCTGGTGGCCTTCGATGCCTTGGCGCTTTCAGAACAGGCCTTGGATGCCGAGATGGCGGATAGCGATAGACCGTCGGCCTCATCACCGGCCAAAGCCGTCGATTACTTTTTAACCAACTAATCTTTGGTAATTTTAGGAGAACCAAAATGAAAACCAAACCAATCATCACCGCATTTGTTTTTTCAGCTGTTGTTAGCTTTTCAGCGCTGGCCGAAGCCGGAACTCTGGAAAATCTCGAGCGCGAACGCGCGCTTACCATCAATACAATGTTGAACCCCGAGATCGCGATCAAAGATCGTCAGGCGAAAATAGCCAGCGCCAAAGTGCGGCTGATTGATCTCGAGCGCATGGTGTTGCGCGACAAAAAACTAACCGGACGCAACACGCCGACGGTGCGCCAAGCCTTTGAAAACTATGATTTGACGTTTTTGGTTCATGGCGCGACCGAGAAAAATATCTCGATTGTCGATGCCTGGTTAAACCAGCTTGGCATGACGACGCAAAGCGTTTTATCCGCATCCTTACGGCGGCGCTAGAGGGAATTATGCAGGCAATCTTTAGCTTCATCCATGCCGGTTCGCGCAGTCTTAGTCTAATTTTGGGCCTGTTGGTAATTACTGTCGCTGTCTTGGTTGCAACAACCAGTTTCGGCGTCGGTGAAATTACCGGCTGGGCGCTCAAAGTATTTGGCAGTGCCTTTTTGGTGATGCTCAGCAGCTTGGTGTTTCTGGTTTTTTTCTGCTGGGTGCGACTTAGTGAGGCCCATCGCCGGAAGCGACTGCAAGATGCCGAGCTGTGGCTGGAAAGCGGCTTACACGCGGCTAACGGCGTCTCGACTTTAGCGCTGACTTTTACCTTGCTTGGCATCAGTCTCGGCATTGGCTCGCTGGCCGGTCAAGAGCTAACGCCGGAAACCGTTCAAACCATCATTCGAAGCCTGACCGAACATTTCAGCCTGGCTTTTATGACGACGGTTGTTGGTCTTCCCTTGGCGGCTTTGCTGCGCGCCTTGATGTCGATCTCCCACGCCTCTCAAGAAGCCCAAGGAACCCTGCTGATAAAAGGAGAAATCAAATGAAATTTATGTTTTTTAATCTCATGGCGGTGATTGCCATTCTCTATTTGGTCGCCGTTGACGGCCAACCGATTAAACCAATTGCTGATCTTCTGCCTGCTGTTGCGTCTGGTGATGCCACCGACAAAGGCCGTGAACTGGCCGAACGGGCTCGCCAGAAACTGGAGAGCTTTAAAGCAAATTGGGAAAAATTCGAAATTGCCGAAGAAGCGCCGAAAAATCAGGCTGAAAAAAAGCCCGAAATTCAACCCGTTGATGTTGCCATGCGGCCGGTTAATAAAGTGCCGCTATTAAGCGAACATGTGAGCAAGCCGGCACCGACACAAAAAATTGTCGCCGCTAAGCCGGAATCGCCGGAACTGATCGCCCCGATGGCGCGGAAAAAGCCGGAACTACCTGAGCAAAAATTCATGAGCCGCGCTGAACGGCGGCGTGAGCTTAATCGTCTGGCCCACGATATGGAGATGATGTTTGCTGACAAACTGTCTGAGTAGACGGTGGATGGGGTCCTTTTTATCAGCGGCACTTAGCCTAATTGTTTTGGCTATTGTGCTGCTGAATTGGCTGGACGTACCGATAGCGGAAAAACAATCGACTAAAAACGAACCCAGGCCGATCCCGCAGTTGGTTGTTAAGCCAGCGGTGCAAAAACCAATGCCGCCACAGACTATTGTCTTACCGGCACCGCCAAAGGTTAACGTCGCGATAAAGGCGGTGCCTATGAAAACCCTGCCGCGCCAAGAAATTACTAAAACTGTAAAGGCCTTGAAGCCAAAATCTTTAAGAACAAAGCCCAAGCCGCAAAAACATCAAAAAAAGGTGACGATAAAACGCACATCGGCCGCTGAGATTATTCGGACGGTTTCCAAAACGAAAAAAATTGTTGAAAAGGGCCGGACGTTATTGCGTCTTTTGGAACATGGCTCAGGTCCGTCAATCGAGTTTGCCTGGCCTGATAGTGGCCAGGAAAAATCACGGCTTTATCAGCTCTTGGTGCAATGTCACGGCATGCGCATTGCGTTGCTTGACCGCCATGACCGATTGTTTGTCAGCGATAGCCGGTTAGGCGAAAAATGGCAGATCAATCTCGATCGTTATTCCACCTTCATGCGGCAAATTTCAGGCCGATCGGTGACTGCAGAAGCGCAGGAGATTAACCGGATCAGGCAGCAACAAACCGGCGTTGCATCATTGATACCAATGCGCATCTTCACCCGCCAAATGGATGCTTTTGTGCTCGGTGGCATGGGCCAGATTATTGGCGCTGGGTATCGCTCCCGAAAAACCATCCGAGCGCGCTATCAACTCAACGGCAGCAAAATTCTCGTTACCGATATTGTTGCCGATGGCGTGCGCCAAAAGGGACGCATTCAGCTCGCCTGTCCCCGTGGACGGAGGCTGTAGGTGTGATTAAATTGCATCCAGCGATAATTATTATTTTCGGCATCGGCCTAAGTGGCTGTCTGCAGACGACCTATCGAAGCTATGATACCTCGTCAAATTCAAATAAATCGCCCGATGCACGGACGGTTAAATATGAAGTTTCCAAAGCCTATTATCGCGCGGCGCCTGACTGTGTCATTGTTTTGCCGGCTCGCGGAAAAGCAAAGGCAAAAGACAAAATACTCATTGAACGAGCCGCCGCTCGCCATTTACGAGGTAAGATTGAACACGTGATCGGGCCTGAGGAGCGGCGCAGATTGACTCGCCGCCTGGCCCTGGATCTTACCAACCCAACCGACCGGCGATATTTTGCCGGCTACCGTTATAGAGGCCGGGTCTGCCGGTTCTTAGCCATTCCATCAATTCGCGGCATCGAGCAAAACTTTGCCTTAATTTGGGCGAGCCGGCGGGTTCATTTAGGCCTGGAGATCATCTCGGGCTTGAGCGGCGATTCGCTATGGCGAGGCGAACACTCAACTGATCGCAGTGATGGCGGGTTGCCGTTGTCTCCCTTTTCATTGGGCTCGGCTGCAATACGAGCCGGCCGGTTGAATGGTGATCAAGACATGTTGCCGTCGATGATAGACGACGTGTTTCGCCGTATTTTGGTAACTCTGCCGGATACGCGCAGCTATTAGAAAACACGTGACGTCAAATTTTTTTTGAATTACGTACATTTCTAATGTAGGCAAATTATTATTGCTCTATTATGATTAGGCAATTCGAACCACTAATCGATGGTTCAGACTTTATCTAGAATGGGGATATAACAATGGCTTTTGTACTTGGCGGTCTGGCGCTTTTTGTTTCGTTGGCAGCATTATGGCTTTCTGCCGATAGCCAACGAAAAGTTTCCAGCAAAAATAATGAAATGCTTCAGGGCTATATTAAGCCGCTCAAAGAAGCTTTGGAGGCAGATCGCAAAGAGAACGAAAATCTTCGCAAACAGGTTCAAACTGATCGGGATATGATTGAAACGCTGAGCGAAAAAGTCAAATTTCTCGAAGATATTGTGAAAGCCGCCAAACCGGCGCCAAAAACAGCTGCAGCAACGAGTCCGACAGAAAAAAATCAGGCCAACGGCACCAACGGCTAAGTCGCTGTAATGCTGAGGGCGATCTCTTCAAATTGATGCGCGTTCGGATTTACTTTGTGGGCTTTTAAATCGACAAATTTACCATCTTTAACGGCGGCAATAAGCCATATAAGTGTCGGCCCATAGGTCATCTTTAGATCAGTTTCAGACGGTATCGGTGGATGGTCCGGATGTGAATGATAATGGCCGATAATCTGATCCGATGAGCCGCGCAACTCCCTCTCAAGATCAATATGGATTTGAGGATCAATTTCGAAGCGGTCTTTTGCTTGATCAGCAATAATATTGGGACTCGGGACAACGCGGGTAACGCGGTGGCTGTCGTCGCGAATATTGCCGACCAGCAATCCACAGCATTCGGCAGGGTAGGCTGTTTCAGCCTCGGCTTGAATTTGTTTGAATTGTTGTTCGCTAAGGCTGATCACGCCATTCATTTTTGTTGATCAAACCGGATACGGCGAATGATAACGCCGGTTGCGGCATCCAAGATCAAAATCCGATCACGCTTCGCCTCAGTGGTGACGTGAACAATTATTTTGCCGTCTGAGGCTTCAATTTCACGCACCCACGAGCCCGGGGGCAAAGGTATTGAGATATTTGCCGGTAGTTTGGCCCTAAGTTCCGCCGGCACCGCCTCGCTGCTTTTGAATAATTTGAAGTCGGGATTGGCGGACTGTTGCACCAATCCGTAGACCAATAAAATAAATCCACCGATTAATATGACGCTGAGACCCATAACAAGTGAAACTAAGGCCTTGTTTTTTTGCATGTTTTTGGTCCAGTCTTCTCCGCATGAATGATCAAACGAATGTTCAAATCCTCAACGCAACGGTGAAGGATGCGTTTGCCGGCAGCCGCCTTGATAAGTTTCTTGCCGAAAGTTTTGCCGACCATTCGCGCTCTCGCATCAAAGCGCTGATTGTTGACGGCTATGTTACGACAGCGGGGGCGAAAGTAACGGACCCCTCGCGCCGGGTCAAACGCGGTGAGATATTTGAGGTTTCCTTGCCGGCCTTAAAACCGGCCATCCCGATTGGCCAGGATATCGATCTGAATATTGTCTATGAAGATCAAGATTTAATTATCATTGATAAACCGGCTGGTCTGGTCGTGCATCCGGCGCCTGGTAATCCTGACCGGACCTTGGTTAATGCGCTGATCGCTCATTGTGGTGACAGCCTTTCCGGGATCGGTGGTGAAGCGCGCCCCGGCATTGTGCATCGCTTGGATAAAGATACCAGCGGCCTTATGGTTGCGGCAAAAAACGACCTTGCCCATCGGGGCTTGGCGGCGCAATTTTCCGATCACAGTCTTGACCGCGCCTATAAAGCCGTTGTTTGGGGCCTGCCTAAGACTAAGACGGGTATGATCGAAGGCAATATTGGCCGCAATCCACGTAACCGGAAGAAAATGGCGGTGGTAAAGCGGGGCGGCAAACACGCGCTTACGCATTACAAAGTCGAAAAAAGCATTGGCTCCAGTAGTGAAAAATGGGCCAGTTTGATCGAGTGTCGGCTGGCAACCGGGCGCACCCATCAGATACGCGTTCATCTAACCAGCATTGGTCATCCGATCATTGGTGATCCAATTTATGGTGCAAAAAATGCCAAAAAAACGGGAAATTTTGTTTCAGAAATGTTTCAAGAGGCGGTTAATAACCTCAATCGGCAGGCTTTACATGCCTTTTTAATCGGTTTTAACCACCCCATCAGCGGCAATAAAATAAGCTTCGAAAGCCCGCTCCCCAGCGATATTTTAGCACTATTGTAATACCGATATTGCCTTTGTGACATTCGCTTACACTTTCACACACTCCGTAAATTGACCCTGAGGCGAACTCACGGCATGTTTAATTAACGTTTGGTTAACGGTTTTTTTTATTGAGGATTAAACGGTTTTATCAACCAGACATTAAATGGGTGGAGTGAATTAAAATGGCAATACAAACACTTGGATTAACAATCTCACCAGAAGCGAACCTATCTCGCTATCTCCAAGAAATTCGAAAATTCCCGATGCTGAAACCGGAACAAGAGGTTTCGCTATCGAAGGCATGGTTGGAAAAAGAAGACCATGAATCAGCTCATTTGTTGGTTAACTCTCATCTCCGTTTAGTGGCAAAAATTGCCATGGGATATCGTGGCTACGGATTGCCCGTCGGTGAACTTATTTCCGAAGGCAACATCGGTATGATGCAAGCTGTTAAGCGATTTGACCCGGACCGTGGTTTCCGTCTCGCCACCTATGCCATGTGGTGGATCAGAGCCGCCATGCAGGAATATATTCTGCATTCATGGTCATTGGTCAAAATGGGAACAACAGCGTCGCAAAAGAAATTGTTCTTTAACCTGCGCAAACTCAAAGCTCAGATGAAGGCGATGGAAGAAGGCGATTTGACGCCGGAACATGTAACTGAAATCGCTGATCGACTAAACGTTCCCGAAAATGATGTTGTCTCGATGAACCGCCGTTTGGCTAAACCTGATAACTCTCTTAATGCTCCATTGCGCGAAGAAGGTGATGGAGAATGGCAGGACTGGCTGGTCGATGAAACGCAAGATCAAGAACAGTTGCTGGCCGAAAGCCAAGAGTTGGATGACCGCCGCGCCCTGTTAGATTCAGCTATGGGCGGTCTTAAAGAACGCGAACGTCATATTCTTTTCGAACGCCGTCTGAAAGACCGACCGGCTACTTTGGAAGTGCTTAGTCAGGAATATGGTATATCTCGTGAACGGGTTCGCCAAATTGAAGTGCGGGCTTTCGAAAAATTACAAAAATCAATGCGCAATGCAGTTATTGAGCAACGCCTGAGTGCATAATCCGGGCGCATAAATCTCCCTAAAGCAAAAAAAGGCGGCTCGCTCATCGAGGCGCCTTTTTTCGTCATAAAATCTACGATGATGCCACTAGGACGGTGCTGGGGGAACTTCGTCCAAATCTTCAATATCGGACGGGGGTGCCGGCGTCTGACTTTGTGCCTGGCCTGACGCGCTTTTTACTCCATCGGCTTGGTCGAGTGGTCTGGCGATAATGTCGTCGCCCCATTCTTTTATGAGTTCCCGTTGACGAGACCGTAATTGCGCAATTCGGTGCTGAGCAACCACTGCTAACAGCCCATTTACGACTGGTGGTATCGCCATGAATAAAAGCCAACCAAAAGTCGCCGCCGCATACATGACAATCAGATCAAATACATTGGTAATAATTTCGATGGCATGAGAAATATTATTTTGCCCTGCCCATAGCTCAAGCATAGCCGGGAAAACGCCAGTGATATTCATTGATCCGACACAGAAAGTTGAATATTTTTTTGGCGATTTATCGATGATTAAGGCAACCACCGTCGGCAACAATCCCAAAAACAGTAAAATAACAGATTCAGGAAAAGCAAATATGACAATTGCGAGCATAAACACCCAGAGCAATGACTTCATTGACGCTTTTTTAACTGGGGCAGCTTGTCTGGGCGCTTGCTCTAGGTTCGGTTCTCTTGCCATTAATTTTCTCGATTTAACTCGCCATTAATCAACAGGTTATCCAGCCATAATAATCATCGAAATAATGAAAATCATGATCAGTATTGAAGTCACCGCAGCGACTTGATTACTGGTCCGATTTGCAGCTTCAGAACCGGGACCGGTGTTTTCTTCTATCTGCAATACTTCTTCCTCGGCTTCTGTAAACTCCTCCAACGCCGCCAGATATTTGGTTTGATCTTCTTTTTTCGATACCGGGTCATCCAATAAGTCTAAGAGTTCGGAAAGATCACCGCTACGAACAATTCGTGGGACTTCTGCTTCTATATCCCGCCGAGTCGACCGGCTGTGATACAATTTTATTACCGGCCCCATGAGGCCTCCCACCCATTTTGTCAGGCCTAGTAACGTTCCAGCGTTCATACGATCCTGGAGGATGACCAATAGGCGCAACATACCAAGAATTTGAATTGTTCCATCGAGATCGCCGAGCTCGTTTAATTGGGATTCGACACTCCCCTCACTGCGCGCCGCAATAAAGGCGGCAAGATGTCTGTCGACAGGGCTTTTTTTAGTGTCGGCGAATTTCTCAACAGCGTCCAAAGTTGGTAGAATATCTTCAATTTCAGAAACATTTTCCTTGATAATCAGGGGACTGCGGCAGGCATGTCCCGGTATGGTTTCGTAAAGACAACGCTCGATGCCGAAGCCCGGGCCGGCCTTTTGCAAATGGCTGCGCAATCGAGCAAAATATTCTAACTCGGTGAATTGGGCAGAGGCAGATTCGTCCGAAATTTCAAACCAAATGCCCGGTACTTCATTGACGATGGATTCAGCATAAGTCTTAATGTCGCCATCACGCAATATTTCCACGCCTAAGGCATAGCCAAAACCATCGGTCATATATTTGACGTTTTTGTAGGTGACGGGCGCCTTTGGGTCCATCAACATCAGAACACGGGAAAGCAGAAGCTCGCCGGCTTCGGGCACGGTTTCTTTTAAGGCATCGGCGGCTTCTACGGCGGCGGCCACGGCAGTTGCCATTTCACTATTTTCAAGTCCCCGTGAATACCATTGCTCAATTGATCCATCTTGGATCATTTTTAGCGCACTTTCACGTCGCTCCGACATCGAATAAGCCAGCGTGCGCGGCTGGGTGTGATCAAAGTCACCAAATCGGACGGGGCGTTGCGATTTTTGAACAGGTGTAGTTTGAGCGGGCGCAACCCGTCGGCCGCTTGACCACATATCCAGCTCATCAAAGCCCCAACGTTCTTCCTCATCATCGTTCAACATGCCGCGGATTGGTTCCAGCATAGTGGCCGTGAGGATCGCTTTTCCGACCAGTACCGGGTAACTGCTTAGGGACATTTTCGCCAACAGAAGCTGTTCTTTTGATTTTCCACGAGCGGGGTTTTGGCGCTGCAGTAAATGTGCCAAAGTTACGCCCAAGGCATAAATATCATCGGAAATTGAGCCAATTCCTCGACCGCCTTCGCTAGCCATGCCGCGCTCAATAGTTTCAAAAACAACCGGTTGATCAAACCCTGGCGGTGAACTGACAAACTCGCCCAAAACGACTTCTTCGTGATCGTCGTCGAGAAAGAATATATTGTCAGGGCGGATACTGCGATGAGTTAAGGAGCGTTCATTGAGGCTTGTTAGGGCCTCAATACAGGTATCGGCAACAAGCCGAAGCGCATCGATTTTTTTTTATTCCGGAGCATGTGGGTCTTTAAGAAGATTATCAACTTGCCCACCCATTGGTCGTTCAAAAATCAACGCCAGGCATTTCTGATTTTGGATCGGCCAGTCGATATTGCCAAAGGCAGCCAAGGCCATATTACCTGGCAGGTCCCGGCCCTCTATAGCTTCGATTTCATCCCATCTAACGGGCAGACCTGGGATGCAGATCAAAGCAAACAATTTAAGTTGGGGTTGCATGCGGTCTTCGGCCTCGAAGGCTCGTGCGGACGGAGAATCAAGCCCGGCCAAGGGGCGTCCGGGATAGATGTCATAGCGATCTTCAAGCGTTGATGGCGGTGTTGAGTCTGGCGCGGTTTCCGAATCATCTTCCCATTTTTGGGCCTCGGTTGCACCGGCGATTTCCTCTATTTCTACTTCCTCTTCTACTTCCTCTTTTGCTTCATCTTCTGCTTCATCTTCCGTTTCAATTTCATCATCATCTGGAGGAGAGGCCTCTTCAACTGGCTCTACTGTGTCGGCAGGCTCTTCAAGACCATCTTCCGCCGGTCCACTTTCCGCGGCATCGTCAGGTGAATCATCTTCATCAACCGAAATATCAGGTTCTTCCGGCGAATCGGTTGTTTCAACACTTTCTGAGTTCTCAATATCTTCAGGAATTATCGGTGCTTCATCGACTGCGTCCTCAATTTGAGCGGCCTCAGTTTCGGTCACGCTTGGCGCGGCCGGAGATTGCTCGGAATTGGGCTCCGGGGTCGATTCCGGGCCAATATCGGGGCCATCTTCGGCGCTATTTTCAGCGCTTGATTCCAGTTCAGTTGACGTGTCCGCCATGTTCTCTGATCACTCTTCTAGCATCAGGTCTATATCAATGCAGGTGTAACATTAAGACCTCAATTGTGGCGCTCATTATAGCGCAATTAGTCCGGAATGCTCCACTTAACGCATAATTCGACAAACGAATAGACCTTCTTCTATACAGCTTGTCGCATGGTCAAATTTAAAAACTATTAATCTTCGAACGGGTCTCGCACCAATATTGTGTCTTCGCGCTCGGGACTGGTTGACAATAAAGCGACAGGCGATTCAATTAATTCCTCAATGCGCCGGATATATTTTATCGCTGTGGCCGGCAGATCGGCCCAGGACCGGGCGCCGTAAGTAGGTTCAGACCAGCCTTCCAGGGTCTCATAGACGGGCTCGACTTTTGATTGGCCGATAATTGAAGCCGGGAAGTGATCAATACTTTTACCGTCGATAGTATAATCGGTACAAACTTTCAATTCGTCAAAGCCGTCCAGCACATCCAATTTTGTCAGGGCTATGCCGGTGATACCACTGACTTTTATTGCTTGGCGCACCATGACGGCATCGAACCAGCCACAACGCCGTTTACGGCCCGTGACCGTGCCGAATTCGTGACCACGTTCACCGAGTCTCCGACCAACCTCGTTTTCCTGCTCGGTTGGAAAGGGGCCGGAGCCGACCCGCGTCGTATAGGCTTTGGTAATGCCAAGATTGTAGTTGGCGGCCTTCGCGCCCTGACCGGAGCCTACTGTTGCCGCCCCGGCGACGGTATTGGATGATGTCACAAAGGGATAGGTGCCATGATCGATATCCAGCATCGCCCCTTGGGCACCCTCAAAAAGAATGCGCTGGCCATCGCGGCGTGCTTCATCCAACTGATGCCAAACGGTTTTGACGAAAGGTAGGATTTTCGGCGCCACTTCGAGCAAGGGTGTGAGAATTTCCTCACGGGTTATTTCCGTCGAGCCAAGTCCACGCATCAGTGCGTTGTGGTGTAACAGTAAATTATCAATACGTTCTTCGAGCGTTTCCGGATCGGCTAAATCACCGGCCCGAACGGCGCGGCGGCCGACTTTATCTTCATAAGCCGGGCCAATTCCACGGCCTGTGGTGCCGATCTTGGCGCCACCCAAAGCTTCTTCCCGGGCCTTATCGAGCTTTGAATGCAGCGGCAATATCAGCGACACATTTTCGGCGATTGACAGATTGTCGGGTGAGACGTCAACGCCCTGCTTTTTAAGCGTGGCGATTTCTTGTAACAGTGCCCACGGGTCCAAAACGACGCCGTTGCCGATCACCGATTTCTTGCCGGGCCGGACAATGCCGGACGGTAGCAGACTCAGTTTGTAAGTTACGTTGTTGATGACCAGAGTATGACCGGCATTGTGGCCACCTTGAAATCTGACCACCACATCAGCTCGCTCGGAGAGCCAGTCGACAATTTTACCTTTGCCTTCGTCACCCCATTGGGCGCCAACGACGACTACATTCGCCATAACATTTATTTCCCTTTATGTATCTGTTACCGGTATAACTTCGCTGCCATCCCACAGATGCGTGCAGGCGGCGTTTTTAGCCGATTCTAATGGATCGTCAGCAGGCGTATCAGCGGCAAATTGCTCGACGACAGCCCAGCCTTCAAGACGTAAATTTTGCGCCACCTCGGCACTGGCCGTAGCGACATATACCCGTTTTTGCGGCGCCGGTTCTGGGAGCGCGCGCAAAATACTGTCGATGAACAAAGAAACGCCCGTCGCCGTTTCATCCGAACTGCCGCCCCGAGAATCACCATTGGCATCATCAGCCAGATAACGGCCCCCCCGGCCAATCTCACCCCGGACATCCAGGGCAAAGAAGGTGAAGGTAACGCCAGTATGATATTCATAGCCGCGCGTCTCGACCGGATCGATAGTGATGGTCAAATCCGGGGAGCGTTCACGGAGACAGGCAATCACCGCCGATAGCTTTTCTAATTCGCCGGCGGCTTCCTCGGGTAAGTCGATTTTATGCAATGCTTTCAATGCATTATCTGCAGGCCCGACACAATTCAGGAGGCCGCTGAAAAGTTCATTGGCCCGACCACCAAGGTTTTCGCCAAGGCTCGCAATGGCCGGCGCATCTTTTTGATTAAGCGCAGTTTTGAGGCTCGCGCCATCGGTTGATTGGTCAATATTAAGGGCCTCACAAATCGCCGGCACCAGGGTCGGCAGACCAAGATCAACCGACAAATTCGGCACCCCTAATTCGGTGAGTGCCTCCGCCGCCATGAGCACAACCTCGGCATCTGCCTGGGGGGAGTTCGAGCCGATTAACTCGGCGCCAATTTGTCCAAACTGGCGTTTCGGTCTGAGGTCGGAGCCTTTGACCCGCAAAACCTGACCGGCATAGCTCAACCGGATGGGCCGCGCTACATCGCTTAGGCGGGTTGACGCAATACGGGCAATTTGCAGGGTCATATCCGCACGTACGCCCAGCATTCGTTGAGAAATGGGATCCATCATTCGAAAGGTCTGTGTGCTGGTTGCTGCGCCACTGCCGCTGAGCAAAATATCTTCAAATTCGACCAACGGTGGTTTGACCCGCTCATAGCCGTATTTAGAGAATGAAGCCATAAGTCTTTCTGTTACGCGCGCCTCATGCTCTGCCTCCGGCGGCAGAATATCAGCGAGACCGGCAGGTAAAAGTCCACGATGTGTATTCTCGTTCATGGGTGCAGAATCCGTTTTCAGAACTTGAGCTAGAATTTGCAGGTGTTTATAAAGTTTATTTCGGGCTGTTGCACCACAAATTAGGGAATATTGACGGTTTTTCCACTGATTGTTTTACCGAGATGGTCCAAGAGAGCGGGAGTTAAGCGGCGTGCGACGGAGGCGGTATCTGTTTGATGGACCCCGGCAATCGCCTCGCCCTGCCAAAGTCGCGGGCCATTTTGCTGATCAAGGGTAATTTCTAAACTAACCTTGGAGAGAATATTTTCGCCCGGTGTTTTGCTGGGGTTTAAAACGCCGCCTTTGGAGCTGGAAAATAGGTTTAACCGGACTTCGGCATCTTTACCACTGCTTGTGCTGCCTTCGGCTTTGAGCTCCACCGAGGTATTTCTGGAACTTGATGACCATTTGCCGAGAGAGCTTTTGGTCTCAAAAGATAAAATAAGATTTGCTTGAGGCGAAATTTTATAGCCGAGATCGCGTAATTGGGCCTCGATCAGGCGGGCGGTGTTGATATTCTCATCAGAATTATCCCAGGGCTGAACAACAATCGCTGTAGCTGCTGGTATGGGACGAAAAGAAACCGCATTGATGATGCTTTCGCCCGCCTGAGACGGCGACGGAGTCGCTATAAAATACAATAAAATCAGTATTATACGATAAATAATTTTTTGCATGTCAATACTCGTCACAAGTATCTGGAATATAACTGAGATGATCATGAAGCGACCTGATCGGCGAGTCAATTCTTGCTCGGACAGGAATTTATCGTTTTTTTACAAATTCGGATGAAGGGGCCGATCAGGCTGGTTGTTGACATCAAAATTTAAGAAACTGATCAGCAGCTGGCTGCCAACCAGTAACGGCAACGCGGCGATGATTACCGTCCCGGCCGTCGCGGTAACTCCCGATGCCAGACTTATATACCATTCGAGGCCGCCAAAAATGGCGCCAAAGGTAATTAAGATCAGACCGACAATCAGCTCAACTGAAGCAACGCTGAAATCCCGTAAGAAATAATTATACGCAATCCGCCGAAAGAAATTCGCCAAATGTTTACCAACGAATGGAAATAAAATATGGGAAATTTTTAGCGAGCTGGTTTCTTCGCCGTAGATTGCCTGGATCGGTACATCAGCGACGACCGCTCTCGCGATATTTAGTTGAAACAGCATATCTGATTCAAAGAAATAATCATTGCTGATTTTGTCCAGCGCCAGCTCTTGAGCGACCTTTCGGTGAATGGCGGTAAATCCGTTGGTGGGGTCGAATATTTTCCAATAGCCGCTCGACATTTTTGATGCAAATGAGAGCACCAGATTACCAAACAACCTGACGCCGGGCATTTTGGCCAGGCCATTTAGCCGATAGAAGCGGTTACCTTTGGCATAATCAGCTTCGCCGCGCAAAATCGGCCGGACCAATGTATGGATCATCGCCGGATCCATTTGACCGTCGCCATCGACTTTCACGATGACATCCGCACCAAGTTCAAAAGCTTTCTGATAGCCTGAGATGGTGGCGCCCCCGACGCCTTGGTTTTTTTCATGAATGACAACCTGAATGCGGGGATCTTTGGTGTTTTCGAGAACATAGTCACCGGTCTTGTCGGGACAGGCGTCATCAATAACAATAATGTGATCGATCATTGCATCGAATTTGCTGAGCACTGTCATGATTTGATGTTTTTCACGATAGCACGGGATTACGACAGCAATGCAAGATGCGGCAGTGGTCGTGCTCATTGTGGAACCTGTATCGGCATTTAAATCTGGCATAATAGAATCATAGTCATGTCGGTAATTTGGTGCAAGCTTATGTACTCGGTGTTGTATCGGAAAAGTGCTATATAACAAGGTGTTGCATCGTTATACATTCTTGTGCGAGGCTTTCTCGCAATACGGTATTACTGATTTGATCATTTGGTGGAGCAAATATTGAGCGCCCCTGAGAAACACGATCTTGCAGGCATCGAATTGCTTGTGGATTTGGACGAAAATCAGCTGCGCGATTTCGAGAAATCCTGCCGCTGGCGGCGGTTTGCGACCGATGAACAAATCATTGACCAGCAGAGCGATTCCCGGGATGTCTACTTTATCACCCGCGGGCGTGTTCGCGTGGTGAATTTTACGCTTTCTGGGAAAGAAGTTGCCCTCGAAGATTTATACGAGGGCCAATATTTTGGCGAATTGGCGGCAATTGATGGCCGTCCAAGGTCATCTACTGTTATTGCACTGGAAGATTCAGATATTGCTAAAATGGCGCAGAGCGGTTTTTAACAGTCATGAAAATGTACCCGGACGTTGCCTTGAAGGTGATGGCCAATTTAGCCGCCGTTATCCGAACGTCAACGGATCGTATTATTGACCTCACCACATTAGGAGCCAATAATCGGGTGCATGGTGAACTTCTCAGACAAGCGGCAAGCTCTGAAACGGATGACAATACCGCCACTATTAGGCCAATACCGGTGCATAGTGATATGGCAAGCCGGGCCAGCACAACGCGTGAGACAGTAGCGCGGGTGTTGAGTGATTTAGCGAAAAAAGGCATTGTTAAACGAGAGAAGGATTCTCTGGTTATTTGCGATGTCATGGCGCTGGAAGATATGGTAGATGAGGTTCGTGGCTAATCAGCCAATGAAAAGAAATGTAACAATATCGCGATTTCCCCTTTCTTTGCTTGAATATTTGAAAATAAACACAAAATGATAAACATACCGGTTTTATCGGTTATAATTGGTGGCAATAATTTTGTTTATTTGGAGTAATGGCAAACATGGCCAAGACCATCTTAATCGTTGAAGATAATGAACTGAACATGAAACTGTTTAATGACCTTTTGCAGGCGCATGGCTATGACACGCTGCAAACCAAAGACGGTAATGAAGCAGTTTCGATGACCGAAGAACATCATCCAGATTTAATTTTAATGGATATTCAATTGCCCAAAATATCCGGCTTGGAAATTACCAAACTGATCAAAGAGAAAGATGATCTTAAGGATATACCGGTTATTGCCGTTACTGCTTTTGCGATGAAGGGCGATGAAGAGAAAATTATGGAAGGGGGCTGCGATGGCTATATCGCCAAGCCGATTTCAGTGCCAAATTTCCTCGAAACCGTATCCGGTTTTCTCGGCTAGCCGCCTAAATTAATCCCATCCCAAAAAACAAAAGGACCGTCTAAAACGGTCCTTATTTATTGGCGCCTAAATTCGCCACGGCGCGATGTATTTGAAAGGATAGATTTACTTAATCTTACCCTCTTTGAATAGCACATGCTTACGGGCAACCGGATCGTATTTACGGAATTCCATTTTTTCCGTTTGGTTGCGCGGGTTCTTTTTGGTCACATAATAAAAACCGGTATCAGCAGTGCTGACAAGTTTCACTAAAACTGTCGCTGGCTTCGCCATATCTCAACGTCCGTTTATTATTCAAATTATCGAAGTGCGGCGCACCATAGCGATCACAACGCCCCTGTCAAGTTATTGGTCAAGATGTTGGCGAAGATTATTATGCTGATTATTTGCCGGCCGAAGCCATGGCTGGGCTTAGCGCTTTAACGCGCTGATATAGCGCCGCATCTTTGAGCAATTTCTCGGCAATTTGGACGTCTATGGGATTTAGCCGATTTGTTGCCGGACAAATTTCTTTCAGGCGTCGGCGTTCCTGTTTCTGTTTGGTTGAAACGGAATGCCATGCTTGGATGATCTCAGAATGGCGGACCGCGTTCCCCAGAGCTGCCTCGATAAGCTGGGCAGCGTCAGAATTTTCACCCTGTGACGCGCAAATCGAAGGCGGCACACCAAGACCGTGCAGGAAATAACCTGACGGTGCTTGAAACCGCGACCAGGTTAAGGTGATTTCGGCTTTATTGGGCAGGGTAATAACAGTTTGAACCGATCCCTTGCCAAAAGAAGTTGAGCCAATAACAACTGCGCGATCATGGTCTTGCAAGGCGGCCGCGACAATTTCGGAGGCGCTTGCCGAGCGGCCGTTAATAAGAACCACGAGTGGCAAGCCGCGTGCAATGTCGGTGCCCTTGGCATCATAATCGTGATCACTTGCGGGATGGCGGCCACGGGTCGAAATGATGCGCCCATCAACCAGGAAAAGATCGGAAACATTGACGGCCTGTTTAAGCAAGCCGCCCGGGTTACTGCGCAAATCGAGAATCACGCCTTTGGCTTTTTTTTTCGTTTGGCGCCGCACTTCCTGAAGTCCTTGAGTGAGATTTTGCGCGACATGCCGTGCCGTGCGATTGTTAAAACGGGTTACACGAATATTTACCACGCCATCTTTTACTGAATGTGAAGCGGTTATTTCAACGATACGATCACGCTTAATCGAAAGATTAAATGGCACGCGAGCCGGTGGGCGAATAACTTTAACTTCGACAATGGAGCCAATTTTTCCACGTAACAGTGACCCGGCAGCCTGCCTTTCCAGCTCAGCCAACGAACGACCATCGGCATGGGTAATGATGTCTTGGGCTCTGAGTCCGGCTTTGTTGGCAGGTGAGCCTGGGAAAACTTGAGTGACAAGGGCGCCATTTTCGAGCTTACTAAAACGAATGCCGATACCGCCAAATCCAGACCGCTTCTCCCGATTTCGCTTTGCCTGCTCAACGCTGGCATAACGTGAAAAAGCATCCAACTGCGATAGGGAGCCATCAAAAACGGCTTCGTATAGTTTCCCCAAATTCGTCTTTTGATAGAGCGCCGCCTGATCTTGAGCATCGAGCAGGATTTGCACTGTCAGATTGGCCCAAGCTTCGAAATTATTTCTTGCCGGCGCTGCATAACTGCGTGGTGACAAAATTTCCGAGCTGATTAAAATTTGGTTGTTGGTGTTTTGAATCCGAAGTGACGGATCAATCGTCGTTAATCCCTCCAATCCTCCAAGGGCCAGCTCAGATGCTGAAATTGCTTCAATGTAGCGTTCTGAAATATGGCGAAAGCCAGAGGCAAAAGTCTGGGTGGCAGCTGCCACATTAAACGTGTCGGAGCGGCGGCTTTGCTCTGAAATCGGTGCCGTGCAGGCAGCTAAAAACGCGGCCACCAACATTGTGGGCAAAAAATTACCCCATTGGGTGGTTCGGTAATTAGAAAATACGTTTCTCACATATCTTTTCATTGGCGCCATTGTCATCAATTTTTGCCACGCCGTCATCTCTTTCTTGTGCGGCTCTTTCGTTTCTTGGGCGAATTTTGGCGGTGCTTTTTGCCCTTTTTAGGGCGGGATTTGCCATTAGATTGGCCCAGGCCAGCTATTTCCAAGACCAAAGAGCCGGAAACAGGATTAGCTTCTTTCAAAACAACTTCAACCTTCATACCGAGGTGAAACACCTGTTTTGAGCGTGAGGCTTTGAGCGCCATGCGTTTTTCATCAAATTCATAGTAGTCATCTGACAGCGATCGGATGGGCACCAAGCCGTCAGCGGCGGTATCGTCCAAAGTAACAAAAAGGCCAAATTTGGTGACGCCATTTACCGTGCCGCTAAATGTTTCGCCGATTTTACCGGCCAAATAAGCAGCCGAGAACCGGTCAACAACATCGCGCTCTGCAACTGCTGCCCGGCGCTCGGTAACACTCAGATGTTCGCCCAATTCTTCGGTGTCAATTGGCTCTTTGCCAAGGCCACCGTCACCCAGCCCCAAGCCAGCAATCAGCGCCCGGTGCACGATCAAATCGGCGTAGCGGCGGATCGGCGAAGTGAAATGGCAATAACGCCGTAGCGCCAGGCCGAAATGGCCGACATTCTTACCGGTGTAGGTGGCTTGCGATTGTGATCTGAGTGTCATTTGGCTGATGGCGTCAAAAAAGTCGCCGTCATTGGCTTTTTTGAGGATCTGATTGAAGTGACGCGGCATTAAAACCTGACCCTTGGCGAGCTTGAAACCGACAGACTTTAGGAAGTTCCGGTAGCTCTCAAGGTTTTTCGCCGGCGGCTCATCATGAATGCGGTAGAGGCACGGCTGTTTGGTCTCCTCAAGCGTCGTGGCTGCGGCAACATTGGCAGCGATCATGAACTCTTCGATCAATTTGTGGCTGTCATGACGCAGCCGGGCGCGGACTTCCTGGACGTTGCCTTGATCATCAAGCATGATTTTCTTCTCCGGCAGATCCAGATCAAGCGGTTCGCGGTCGAGACGTTCCCGGCAGAGCGCCTCATAGGCACCGTAGAGCGGCTTCAGGACGTTTTCGAGCAGCGGCGCCGTCATCTTGTCAGGATTACCATCTATCGCCGCTTGAACCTGATTGTAGGTCAATCTGGCATGGGAGTGCATCAAACCTCGGACAAATTGATGCCGTAGCGCCTGACCGCTCTTATTGAGCCACATATGGACGGCGAGACAGGGCCGGTCTTCCTCGGGTTTTAAAGAGCACCAGCCGTTCGACAAAGCTTCCGGCAGCATGGGCACGACCTGATCCGGAAAATAAACCGAATTGCCGCGCTCATGTGCGGTTTTATCCAACTCGTCACCGGGCCGTACATACCAGGCGACATCGGCAATGGCGACAATAAGATGCCAGCCGTCCGGGTTGGTTTTATCAGTATCAGGCTCGGCAAAGACGGCGTCATCAAAATCCCGGGCGTCTTCATCATCGATGGTAATGAGGGGGATTTGACGCAGATCAGAGCGCTTTCCTTTTGGCGCCGCCTTGGCTTGCTCGGCTTGTTCAATGGCGAGATCGGTAAAAGTATAGGGGATGTCATGATCGTGCAGGGCGATTTTGGTATAGGGCTGATTTCCTTTGCCAGTTGTTGCACGATCGAAATTGAGCACTTCAGTGATATTTGCCGTTGCCTGGCCAAGCTTACGGCCGGATTCAATTTCAGCGACCACCAGATCACCCGGCTTTGCGCCTTTGACGTTTTCCGGCGGCACGATGAAATCAAAGCGATGTTTGCGGTCGGTCGGCTCCAATACGCCACCTTCGGGACTTTCGCGGAAAATTCCGAGGACTGATTTGGGAGCGTAGCCGATCCTTTTGATAATTGAGGCATTGTAAGAATTGTCTTCAAGTGGTGTCAGCCGGGCGAGTGCGCGGTCACCTTTGCCGAGAGCTGCTTGCCGGCTTTTGCCGCGCTTATCGGGATTTATGTAAATGGTCGGCGGCTCATCGTCGCGATCCCAATTGAGCGGTGTGGCAACAACGTCGCCATACTCGTCCGTGCCCGTTACTTCGATAACGGTGACGCGGGGGAGGCGGCCGGATAGCACATATTGTTTGCCGCGCGTGCGTTCAATCTCGCCCGCCTGTTCAAGCTCTTTAACCGCCTGTTTGACGCCAGCCCGGTCCTTGGTGCCAACACCGATCATAATATTGCGGATACCGACGCCCTCGCGGTGGCCGCCGATGAAATCGACTATTTGATTTTTGTGGAAAGGGGCCGGTTTTTTTCCGGAGGTCGTCACGAGCCAGAGTCTACTTCGGTATCTATTTGCGGGTCTGTTTCTTGAGGCGTTTCAGTCTCGGTCTCTTTTGCCGGGGCTGTCTTTTTTGCCGCAGCCTTTTTCTTAGTCGCCGCTTTTTTCTTCTTGGCGGGCGCTTTTTTCTTAGCTTTGGTCTTATCGCCTTTGGCGGCCAGCCAGGTCAGCGCTTCTTCGAGGCTTGGTGTTTTTTGGCTGTCTTCTTCGCCCTTCGGTGCTTTCATGTCTTTTGGCATGTTGGCTTTAATCTTACCATGCTGAACAAAGGGTCCCCAGCGGCCCCAGCGCATCATCACCGGCTTTTTGGTGCGGGGATGAATGCCGACTTCCCGCGGTTCCGGTTTTTTTGGCGCATTGGCCAATAAGTCACAGGCCCGGTTGAGGCCAATTGTCAGCACATCATCTTCTTTGAGCGACACATAGGTGCCGGCCAATTTAATAAACGGTCCGAACGGGCCAATACCAGCGGTGATCATTTGGCCGGTTTCAGGATAAATGCCAACCTCACGGGGTAGTTCCAGCAATTTCAAAGCCATCGCGAGATCGACTTCCGCCGGGTCCATTGCTTTGGTCAGTGAAGAACGTTTCGGCTTTTTCTTGCCTTCGCCTTCGCCCAATTGAACGTAATAACCGTAGGGACCGCGCCGGAGCGTGATTTCAAAGCCCACCTCAGGATGCATGCCAAGTACTTTAGGTCCGCTATCGGTAATGTCTGAGCCATTTTCACCGTCACCGTTAGAAAGTGGGCGGGTATAGCGGCAGTCAGGATACTTTGAACAGCCAATGAAAGCACCGTGGCGACCGAGCTTGAGGCTTAACTCACCATCGGCGCAAGACGGGCACTGGCGGGGATTGCCGTCACCATTGTCGTGGAAAAAATGCGGGCCCAAAATTTCATTCAGATTATCAAGCACTTCACGGACGCGCAGATCAGCGGTGCCGTCAACGGCGGTTTTGAAATGGGTCCAGAAATCCTGCAGGACAGTTTTCCAATCGAGTTTGCCATCAGAAATTTCATCAAGCTTTTCTTCGAGATCGGCAGTGAAGCTGTATTCAACATATTGGCCGAAAAAGCTCGACAGAAAAGCCGTCACCAAGCGGCCGCGATCTTCCGAGAAGAACCGGCGGTTTTCAACCCGCACATAATTGCGATCCTGAAGCACCGAGATAATCGACGCATAGGTAGAGGGACGGCCAATGCCGAGCTCTTCCAGTTTTTTAACCAGGCTCGCTTCAGAGAATCGTGGTGGCGGTTGAGTAAAGTGCTGCTCGGGCGAGGTTGTTTGGCGATCAAGGCCCTCCCCTTCATTGAGCGGCGGCAGGATGCGTTCTTTATCATCCGTATCATCACGGGTGCCATCACGCTTGTCGTCTTTGTCTTCATGATAAAGGCGGAGGAAACCGTCAAAAGCGATGACCGAGCCGGTGGCGCGCAAAACGACGTCATTGTCGGCTGGTGACGTGCCTTGAGGTCTGAGATCGGCCGCGACTTGGTCCAGTACAGCTGATTCCATCTGACTGGCGGCGGTCCGATTCCAAATTAGTTCATAAAGTCGGCGTTGATCCTGATCGAGCATCGGCAGGTCTTTAGGCAGACGGGTGATATCGGTGGGGCGAATGGCCTCATGCGCTTCCTGGGCATTTTTCGCTTTGGTTTTATAGACGCGGGGGCTTGAGGGCACATAATTGCTGCCATAAGCCGTGCCAACGTGATTTCTAATCGCATAGATGGCTTCATTGGCCATCGTCACGCCGTCGGTTCGCATATAGGTAATAAGACCGACAGTTTCACCGTTGAGCGTGACCCCTTCATAAAGGCGCTGCGCGGTCTGCATGGTTTTTTTCGCACCAAAATGAAGCTTGCGGGCAGCCTCTTGTTGTAATGTTGATGTGGTGAACGGTGGCGGCGGATTGCGGCGTGATTGCTTTTTCTCAACCTTGGAGACGGTGAAATTTGCCGCTTCGATTTGGGCCACCGCATTTTGGGCGTCCTGTTCATTTTTGAGCGCCAGCTTATCCAGTTTTTCACCATTTAAATGGGTCAAATTAGCCGTAAATGTCTGGCCAGCCGATTTGGCAAATCGAGCTTTGACGCTCCAATACTCAACCGGTTCAAATTTCTCGATCTCAGTTTCGCGTTCGGTGATCAGACGAAGTGCCACCGACTGCACGCGCCCGGCTGAGCGGCTGCCGGGCAATTTGCGCCACAATACCGGCGACAGCGTAAAGCCAACAAGATAATCCAAGGCGCGTCGCGCCAAATAGGCGTCGACCAGTTCTTTGTCTAATTCGCGCGGATGAGTAAACGCCTCCAAGATGGCCGATTTGGTAATTTCGTTGAAAACAACCCGTTGAACTTCGACACCGTCCAGCAATTTTTTCTCGTTGAGGACTTCCTGCACGTGCCAGGAAATAGCCTCACCTTCCCGGTCCGGGTCAGTCGCGAGATACAAGTGATCCGCGCCCTTCATGGCGGTGGTAATTTCTCTAATCTGTTTTTGGGATTTACTGTCGACTTCCCAATCCATCTCGAAATTGGCTTCCGGGCGCACTGAGCCGTTCTTGGACGGTAAATCTCGGATATGGCCGTAGCTTGCCAGAACCGTATAGTCCGAGCCTAGATACTTGTTGATTGTTTTCGCCTTAGCGGGCGATTCGACAATTACAACGTTCGACATTTTACTTTTTATAGATCGCCTATAATTGAAACCTGGTTGCCGGGATGTCGCTCTAATCGGCCTGCCAATTCGATTTCTAACAGGATTGTCGACACCACTGCAGGGGACATGTGGCACTGCCGAATGATTTCGTCAACACTAACTGGTGAAGTATTTAAAATATTTTTTACTTCGCGGCGGGCGGAATTGATTTCAACGGGGTCCGGCTGGGGTTTATTTTGTTGTTTAGTTTCAAAGGGTTTTGGCTCAGACAGCGGGCTCATAAATTGCTCATTTAAAATTTGAATAATTTCTTCGGCAGAATCTGCTAAATGCGCTCCTTGGCGAATTAATTCATTTGTTCCCTTAGCGCGTGGGTCCAGGGGCGAACCCGGGACCGCGAAGACTTCGCGGTTCTGTTCAACCGCCATGCGGGCGGTGATTAATGAGCCCGATCTTTTGGCTGCTTCAATGACGACGATGGCACGGGCGGCGCCCGAAATAATACGGTTGCGGCGGGGGAAATGACGGGCTTGCGGCACCGTGCCAACCGGCATTTCGGAAACGGCTACGCCCGTTTCAACGATGCGCTCATAAAGTTTTTGGTTTTCCTTGGGGTAGACCACGTCGACACCGCCGGCGAGTACTGCGACGGTACCGGTGTTAAGCGCGCCCTCATGAGCAGAGCTATCAATACCACGCGCCATGCCCGATGAAACGAGATAGCCAGCGTCGCCAAAGGTACCAGCGAAAGACGTAGCAATCCGGTGACCGTTAAGGGAGGCATTGCGGGTGCCGACGATACCGATGGCTTTTTTGCGTAATAAATGTGAATGCCCGATGACAAATAATAATGGCGGTGCGTCTTCGATGCGGGCGAGTAGAGGCGGATAATCACTTTCGCCGCGCGCAACCAGCGCTGCACCTGCTGCAGTTGTTTGCTCGATCTCGGCCTCTGCATCGCTTAGCGAACAAAGCCGAATGCGCTTGGCGCCACCGCTTTTTGCCAGTTCAGGGAGTGCTTTTAGCGCCGCCTCAGCGGTGCCGAACTGTTCCAGCAGCTGGTAAAATGTGATCGGTCCGACCCGTTCACTTCTGATCAAGCGCAGCCAATCCCGCCT
The DNA here is from genome assembly GCA_913020445.1 of uncultured Rhodospirillaceae bacterium. Lineage (GTDB taxonomy): Bacteria > Pseudomonadota > Alphaproteobacteria > Rhodospirillales > UBA2165 > TMED23. The sequence continues at coordinate 34,400 of CAJWAR010000004.1, read as the reverse complement.
TTCAGTACCAGACAAATTTTGTGCCCGACTATTTAAGTTTTCGTCGCTCATATAAATAAGTGTCCCTTTGCATACCCATATTGCTGTTTAGGGGATATGGCGGGGACAGAGGCGGTTTTAACGGAAAACCTGAATTTTATTCTTTTTTTCTGCCAATCTTGCTTTCTTCGCCTTTAAGCAAGCGGCGGATGTTCTCGTGATGGCGGATAATAGCGAGGACGGCGAGGAGAGCCGCTAAAACTGCGACTTTTTCTAAGTCCATCAACCCCGCATAAATCGGGGCGGCAGCCAAGGCCACAAGTGCGGCCAACGAGGAATAGCGAAAAAGGGCCGCAATCGCTGCCCAAGTAACGCAGGCGGCGAGGCCAACTTGCCACGAAATCGCCAATAAAGTGCCGAGCGTGGTGGCAACGCCTTTGCCGCCGCGAAATTTAAGCCAAACTGGGAAATTGTGCCCGATGACGGCGGCTAATCCGGCAATAATGGCAAAATCAAGCCCGTTTGGGCCACCAGGATATAAATGATAAGCGATCAATGCGGCGATACCGCCTTTGCCGGCATCTAATAATAAGGTCAAAAGTGCCAGTGCCTTATTGCCGGTCCTGAGCACATTGGTGGCGCCGACATTGCCGGAACCGATCTCTCTTATATCACCGAGGCCCGCTAAACGGGTCAGCACCAAACCGAAAGGAATGGAACCCAGCAGATAGCCGAAAAGCGCGACGATTAGATGTGCCATTGAGATGAGATCACCTACATTTTCAGGCATTTACTTTATCTTTTTCCTTATTCATCTTCCAGGCGATAGACGGTGCGGCCATCGATGATCGTGCGGAGCACGACACCCTGCACGGGGCGCAGATCAAACGGCGTGTTTTTGGCCTTACTGGTGAGATCGGTGTCTTTAACTTGCCAGCCGCGCTCAGGATCAAACAGCATCAGATCGGCGGCCGCTCCTTTTGCTATTTTCCCAGCCGGAAGTTGCAGTAGCTCGGCCGGCACATAAGTGATTTTTGCCAATACCTCGAGCAATGACATTGCTTTATTGTGATAAAGCTCAAGACTGACCGCGAGCAGCGTCTCTAACCCAACACCACCCGATTCGGCTTGCGTAAAGGGCAGGCGCTTGCTGTCGGCATCCTGTGGCGCATGATCACTGGCAATGGCGTCGATGGTGCCATCTTTTAGGCCTTCGACAATCGCCAGCCGATCATCTTCGGAACGCAGCGGCGGCGATAATTTGGCAAACGTCCGGTAGTCGCCAACCGATTGATCGTTTAACGCAAAGTAAGGTGGCGCCGTATCGCAGGTGACATTGAGACCGCGGGCTTTGGCTTGGCGGATAACATTGACCGCTTCGCCGGTCGAGATATGGCCAAAATGAAGTTTGCCGCCGGTCATTTCCACCAGCCGCAAATCGCGCTCGACCATGATGATCTCTGCTTCCCGGGGGATGCCTGGCAAGCCCAGCCGGGTTGCGGTCTCACCCGAATTCATACCGCCCGGCGAAACCAGGCTAGGTTCTTCGGGGTGTTGGACAATCAGCAGATCAAATGTGCGGGCGTAGCTGAGCGCGCGCCTCAGTACCTGGGCGTTGGCAATTGCCTTATCACCGTCGGTAAAGGCGACTGCGCCGGCCTCGGCTAGGATACCAATCTCGGTTAGCTTTTCACCCGCCAACTCTTCAGTGAGAGCCGCATAAGGGTATATTTTAGCAAGGCCTATTTTACGTGCCCGGCGGGCGACAAATTCGACTTGCGACATGTCGGCGATCACCGGATTGGTGTTGGGCAGGCAAACCATCGTCGTCACGCCGCCGGCAGTGGCTGATCGGCCGGCGCTTTCGATGGTGCCTTTGTGCTCATAACCCGGCTCTCTCACCTGGACCCGGATATCAACGAGGCCGGGGCTCAGGCAATGACTGCCGCAATCGATGATTTCGGCGCTGTCGGGCATACCACTTTTAAAAATGCCAGCGCCAAATTCGACGATCTCCTCTCCATCGGTCAGCATCCCACCGGTGGCATCGCAAACCACATCCAGACCCGTCGCCGGATCAAGCAAGCGCACATTTATATAGGCTTTCCGGCCAAGGTTTTCGTCGGATTGAGCCGCTGTCCAAATGCCGGTCATTCGGCGCCCTCCTGTAGTTCCTGTTGGAGATTGTTGGACAGGATATCGAGGCAAGCCATGCGCACGGCGACACCCATTTCGACCTGTTCGCGAATTACACTGCGGCTGTAATCATCGGCGACTTCGGAATCAATTTCGACGCCACGATTGGCCGGTCCGGGATGCATAATCAGCGCATCCGGCTTCGCCACTGAAAGCTTTTCATAATCAAGCCCAAAGAAGTGAAAATATTCGCGGATCGAGGGGAAGTAATTGCCCTGCATGCGCTCGTTTTGCAATCGCAGCATCATGACAATGTCGCAATCTTTGAGCCCTTCTTTCATATCGTGGAACACTTCGACGCCTAAGTTTTCGGCTCCCGAAGGCAGCAGGGTCATTGGCGCCACCAATCTCACTTGCGCCCCCATTGTCACCAGTAGATAGATATTGGAGCGGGCAACGCGGGAGTGCAGGATATCGCCGCAGATCGCAATTTTAAGTCCCTGGAGCTTGCCCCGGCGGCGTTGAATGGTAAGCGCATCCAGCAACGCTTGGGTGGGATGCTCGTGGCTGCCATCGCCGGCATTGATAACGGCACAATTTACTTTCTCCGCCAGTAGCTTCACCGCGCCCGATAGTCCGGCCCGCACAACCAGGACATCCGGGTGCATGGCATTGAGAGTTGAAGCTGTATCGATCAGGGTTTCACCCTTGTTCACCGACGAGGAGCCAACCGACATATTAATGACGTCAGCGCTCAAACGCTTGCCGGCAAGCTCGAAGGAGGTTCGGGTGCGGGTTGAATCTTCAAAGAACAGGTTAATAACCGTGCGTCCGTGAAGGGTCTCCACCTTCTTATCTGAAAGGCGATTCTGGCCGACATATTCGTCGGATTTTTCAAGAAGATAGGAGATTTCCTGGACGGAAAGCCCTTCAATACCTAGGAGATGGCGATGCGAATAGGGGGATTTTTTAGGGCTCTTTGCCATAAAGGCGCACTATAGGGTCGACTTCTGAATAGAGCAAGTCTCGTGATTACGAAATTTACGTTTTATTTCAGAGGCCTACATCTTGACCGGCTAAAGCGAATCAAGGGCTCCTTGCAAAATGTAAGTTGCGGCCAACTTATCGACCACCTCGCTGCGGCGTTTGCGGGTCATATCGGCTTCATCGGTCAAGAAACGCTGAACCGCCGAGGTCGACAAGCGCTCATCCCAAAAGGCGATACAAATTTCCAGCCGCGCCAGAATATTGGTGCCAAACTGACGGATCGACTGACAGGCGGGGCCTTCCGTGCCATCCATACTAATTGGCAGACCGATCACCAGACCGCCAATTCTTCGATCTTCGATAATGGCGGTGAGTTGTTCAAAATCTTTGGTGAACTTGGTGCGGCGAATGGTGTCGATCGCCGTGGCGACTTTTAGATCACTATCTGATATCGCCAGCCCTATAGTCTTGGAGCCGACATCAAGCCCGAGCAATCGTAAATCTGGCGTAATATTTTCTGCAAGTTCTGAGATTGTTTTGTGTATCATGCGCCCAGCATAGCGATGTATTTCCGGAATTCGAGATATTTCGCTTTATTTTGACAGGGGCTAATCTGTCTGATTGTTTGGAATTTTAGCAAAAGCCCTTATTTCTAAATACTAGGTGCTGCAAGAATTGTGACATAGTCTCGGGGAAGTAGAACAATGTCTAAAATATCTCTGCCAACGCTGTTATTTGGTGTATTGCCGACGCTGTTGGGTACGGTCGTATTAGTCGGCTGGTACACGCATAATACCGTCTTAATTCAAGTGTCGCCGGCCTTTGTGCCGATGCAATACAACACCGCTCTAGGTTTCTTAATGTCCGGTGCCGGACTGCTGTTTGCCCTCTTTCTTCGGCTTCGCATCGCGCAGATATGCGGCGTCATTGTTTTTCTTACGGGCGGTTTAACGTTGGTAGAATACGGCTTTGTGGTTGATCTCGGAATTGACCAGCTGTTTATGGAGCACTACGTCACCACCGCAACCTCGAACCCCGGCCGGATGGCGCCAAATACGGCGCTATCGTTCTCAGTCACCGGTATTGCGCTGTTGTTTGTCACCGGGTCTAAATCCGGCAAGGCGATGCCGACGGTGATCAGTATAATGGGCGCGCTGGCCTTTGGACTCGGTACCATTGCGGCAGCCGGCTACGCGACAAATTTGGAAACCGCCTACGGGTGGGGAAATCTGACCCGTATGGCCATCCACACCGCGGTTGGGTTCCTATTTATCGGTGTCGGTCTTATTTCCTATGCCTGGAGTAAAGATCGTCACCAGCGCAGCACCGTGCCGTCGTGGTTTTCATTTGTCGTAAGTATTGTTGTTTTGACCATAACAGTAAGCTTGTGGCAGGCGCTTAATGCCGTCCAAGCGGTTGGCATAGCCCAATATTTTGTTTTGGTATTTGGCGGCGTCACGGCGGCGGCGCTTGGCGGGTTGGTGCATAATGTCGGGCGGCTGAAAGGCATTGCCGATGAACGCACCCAGCATCTGAAATCCGAAATTACCGAACGCAGCAAAGCGGAAGAAGAAGCCGCCGAAGCAGCCGCCCTATTGAGAGAAGCGATTGAAGCCATGCCGGAAGGATTTGTGGTTTACGATGCCGATGACCGGCTCATGCTCATTAATCAAAAAATGAAGGAATTTTATGCTCGTGTCGCCCATCTGTTGGAACCGGGTGTCACGTTGGCCGAACTCCTAGAAGAGGATTTCAATCGAAGTGAAAATGAACGCGATAAAACAAATAGCCAAAAAGATGCAATATTGGAGCAGTACAGCAGTGCCGACGGTGAGCCCATTTTAAGGCAGGGCGTTGACGGGCGCTGGATAGAATCGCGGGATCACCGAATTTCAACCGGCGGCGTGGTTGGTATTCGTACCGATGTAACTCGATATATTGAAGCCGAAAAAGAGCTTCGCGCGCAAATGGATGAGATTGAAACTTTTAATAATATTGCTGTCGGCCGCGAGTTACGCATGATCGAGCTGAAATCTGAAATAAACAACCTGCTTGAACGCTTGGGCCAGGATACAAAATATGAAATTGTTGAATGACGATGTGGCCATCTTTTCACCTGGCGATTTGCGCCATTTGAAATAATCTAGCGCAATAAACTCGGCAGCCAGATCGCCAGACCGGGTATAAAGACCACCAGCATCAGCCGGACAATATCGGCAGCGAAGAACGGCGCAATGCCTTTGAACATGGCGGATAGTGGCACGTGTGGCATCATCGATTTTATGACGAACACGTTTAGGCCGATGGGTGGCGTGATGAGACTGATCTCGACGACCATCACCATAACAATACCAAACCAGATCAAATCAAAACCCATGGCGTCAACTAGCGGCACAAAAATCGGCACGGTCAGGAAAATCATCGCCAAGCCTTCGATGATGGTGCCCAAGAGAATATAGATCAGCAGAACGACCAGGATCACATACATCGGTGCGATATTTAGCGCTTTAATAAAATCGACAATGTCATTGGGCATCTCGGCAATATTGACAAAATTATTTAAAATGAGGGCGCCAAAAGCGATGGTGAAAATCATTGCCGAGGTTTCCGCTGCTTCCGCCAAGCCATAAAAGAAAATTTTGAGGTTCATTTTTTTACGTGCAATGGCGAACAGTAAGGCGCCGACTGCGCCGATGCCGCCACCTTCGGTCGGCGTGAAAACACCAAATGAGATACCGCCGATAATGACCAGAAATAAAACCAGCACCGCCCAGATTTTGGACAATGTCTTCCAGCGAATGTTCCAGGCCGTTTTAGGTGCGCGGGGCGCGAGCTCTGGCATAAACCATGCAACCAGCCATATGACTGCGATATAAAGCACGATCGTGATGATGCCCGGAATAATCCCGGCGATAAACAGGTCACCAATACTTTGTTCGGTCAAAATGCCGTAAACAATGAGCGCCGCCGAAGGTGGGATCAATATACCCATGGTGCCGCCGGCAGCCACCGTTCCAGCAGCAAAACCTTCATTGAAGCTGTATTTGCGCATTGGTGGAATCGAGACCTTGGCCATGGTCGCCGCGGTCGCCACGGAGGAGCCGGAGATTGAAGCAAAACCACCGCAGGCGGCAACCGTTGCCATTGCCAATCCACCGCGTTTATTACCGAGCCAGGCCTGGGCGGCTTCATAAATGTCTTCGGCGAGCGCTGCCCGAAAGACAAACACGCCCATTAAGACAAATAAAGGGAGGGTGACGAAGTTAGCGTTAAGCGCCAGATCGAGAATTTGTTGGCTGACCGTTTCCAAAGCCGGCCCCATTCCACGTACATAGGCAAAGCCAACGAAACCAACCAGCATCATGGAAAAACCCAAGGGGAAGCCCAAAAAAGCGATGACCAAGAGGGCAGCGAAACCAATTAATGAAAGTATCATACGATGTCTTCTTCTTGATGGTGATCGCGGAAGGGTTCAACGCTTTGCCTTATATCTACCGTTGCATATTTCCAAACCATGTATATTTGAGTGATTGCACTTATCGCACTTAGTCCGCAGAGAACAAATAGCAGCGGTGCCGTGGGTAATTCCAAATGAATGGAAATATCATCGTTTTCGAGCATATCGAGGCCGGTCGACCACATCCGGTGGGTGATAAAAATAATCATGCCAGCGCTGGCAATCAGCACGATTACCTCCCTAACTCTTTTGAACCCGTCACTCATGAAGCCATCGAACAGTTCAACGGTGATGTGGGCGCGTTTTACCGTCACCAGAGGTAACGCAGAAAAAATTGTCAGGCCTAATAAAAATTCAATGATTTCAACGCCGCCCGGGATTGGATTGTTAAAGGCATAGCGACCGGTAACATCAATGATGGTTACCGAAGCAATGCCAAACATAAAAGCCGCCGCAATGGCCGTTAAAATTCGCACGGGCTGGCGAAAAAGACCGGCGACGGTTTCCGGCGCCAGATAATCTTCGGCCAAAGCCCGGTCGAGCGGATTGTTGGCTATGCTGTCGTCATGATAATCGGCACCGCCGCTGCCAGAATATTCTGGAGCAGCAGAGCCTGCGGTTTCAGTGTCACTCATAATGCAAAGAGAACAGGTACCCTATTTCAGTTGAGATTTGAAATAAGTCATTGCCGCTTTTGCATCGATGCCCTTGGCGCGGGCTTTTTTGAGCCATTCACCCTCTGCCTTGGCGGCAAACTTTTTAATTGGACCCATAAGCGCAGGTCCGGCCTGAATAATTTTGCCACCGGCCTTCTTCAAGGCTGCCAAATTCCTGGCGGCAATTTTATCACCTAGGCCAAGGTACTTAGAGACATGCATACCTGAAACGCTTTCGACCTGTTGCTGCTGTTGCTTGGTTAGACCATCCCATTTTTTGCCATTAATCAGCAGGGAGAAAGACGTATTTGTCAGGCCGCCCGGAATGATAGTTGTGTATTTAATGTAGGGCATAATACGAAAGGCGCCTAAACCATGGGCTGGGACAGCAGCGCCATCAACGACGCCTTTGGAGACGAGACTGAAAATCTTAGAAGGTCCTGAGGCAACCGGAACAGCACCAAATTCTTTTAGTATTTTGGTCGTAATTCCAGGCGCTGCACGAAGTTTAAATCCTTTGAGATCGGCGACGCTTTTGATGGGCCCCTTGCCGCTATGGATAATGTTTGGCGACAGCACAAAAGAACCGACTAACTTGGTGCCTTTATATTCATTGGCTGGTTTGAAGAATTTTTCATGCGTGTTCCAGAGCGCAATCGATGTTTTCAACGCCCCTGGAGAACCGAGCGGCAATTGTGAAATTGTTGGTAAATGAATGCGTTTGGGTTGGAAAATATTTGCCATTAATACAACGTCGGCCAAACCTTTGGTCACGGTTTGCCAGTTTTTAGGCGGTGGCCCGACTTTAGTGGCGGATAGCTTGGGCGTCACCGCACCGTTGGTTGCTTTGATCACGTCTTTGATCCATGGCAGAGTAACGCCGACTTGGAATGGATGTTTCGGCGGTAAATAGTTGTTGATTAAGAGCTCGGCCGATAGAGCCGGTTGAGTGCTGACTAAACTTGCAGCCACATATGCGCCTGAAAGTGTCATAGATATCAATAGTTTATAATTTATTTTCATGTTCATATTCCCCATTTAAAAAGTAGGTGTATTTGCCCGCGTAAAATGCGGGAAAGCTGTTCCGATTGCCATTAACTAACCCGTGTTGTCACGTAGTTGTGATGGTTAAATTATGGCTTGGTGACGTTCCAAATTTCGCGAACATCTGTGCCGGCAGCCTTAAAAGTCACGGCGACGGGACACCATTGAGACAGGCCTTCTTTCATTTCAGCCAGTTGCTCATCGGTGGCCGGTGTGGTGATGTTGACAGTCGTCGTTGCCGAAACAAATGGCAGATCGATAGTTTCCTGCATCATTAAGCCGCGCCGGTCCATCTCAACTTCCATTGCTAAATCGAGGGCAACGACTTCGGTGCCGGCTTTGCCGGCAAGTTTGTGAATGGTTGAACTGGTGCACCCCATAAATCCTGCAAGATAAGCCTGGATCGGCGACATACCGAGGCCAGTGCCCCGTGGTTCAGGATGATCCATTATTAATTCATCATCGCCGGCAATGACATCGGTCCGAGCATGGTTCGGACAGGATGCTTGGAACTTCATTTTGGCTACTTCTACAGTATGATCGTCAGGCATGATTTAATTCTCCCCATATGTTTGAATTGGTTTTAATAATTGGGTGCCAAGATAGGGACGTTTCCGAGATAATTAAAATAACATTTTCGAGATTCGGTTTTAATCAGCGAAACCTATTAATTGGCCCTAATTTTGTATTTGTTCTCAACGTTCGGCGCTTTTACTATTCAATTGGGCGATATAATTTTTTTGAAAGAGTTGGTATGACTGATAATTTTACCCCCAATCCAGAGCAACTGGCGCTGCTGCCCAAACTGACGGGCTGTGACATTAATGGCCTCGGCGAAACGGATATTCGCCGGCCGACGCCGATCTATTGGCACGATCCCGAACGCATTGCCCATGGCGATCTGCAGGCTTGGTTTTATAAATTTGGGCCGGCACCGGAAGTAAGGCCGATCCGCGAAGAAACTATGAAGGTGATGGCAGCCCCGTTATCCGAAATTGCCCCGGCAAAACCGGATTGGACGCCTGAGCAATGGAGCGAAAACATCAAAGCGGCAGCTTTAGACCGCGAGGCTGACCTGGTTGGTATCGCTCGCATCAAGCCCGAATGGGTATTTGAAGGGTTCGATGTCAAAGAAAAATGGATTGTGGTGCTTGGATTGGCGATGGATTTTGACGAGATCTGTGATGCGCCGGGACCGCGCACCCAAGTTGAGGTGCAAACTCAATATGGCCGGGGGGCCCGGGCCTCTCATAAATTGGCGTCCTGGGTTCAAGAGCAGGGTTGGGAAGCAAAATTTCATGGCGGGCCGCGGGCGGGGCCGATGCTGATTGTACCGGCTGCGCTGGAAGCCGGTTTTGGCGAATTAGGCAAACATGGCTCAATTATTAACCGGCAATATGGCTCGTCACTTCGGCTCGCCTATGTGCTGACCGATGCGCCACTTATTCCCGATACCCCCGATGATATTGGCGCCGATGGCTTTTGCACGAGCTGTCAGCTGTGTAGTCGAGGCTGCCCGGTTGATGCGGTTTCCACAACCAAGGAAATGGTGCGCGGGGTCGAAAAATGGTTTATTAATTTCGACAAATGCATTTTGTATTTCAATGAAAATAATGGCTGCGCTGTGTGTCTTGCCAAATGCCCGTGGAATAAAAAGGGCACCGCCCCACGATTGGCTGAGAAACTGACCAAACGGCAAAGTTCCAGTTAATTTAGATCAGGGAGTTAAATTATGCGGCCAAGAAATTTCGGTGTCCGGGTTCATAATCAAGATAAAGCAACTCAGGGATTTACGCTGTTCTCTCCATTGTGGGATCAAAAAACCTCGCTGATAAATATGTCTGGCGATGTGGTTCACGAATGGGAATTACCCGGAACCCCAGGGGGCTATGCCCGCCTATTGCCCAACGGAAATCTTTTTTATGCCGCGACAACCGAAGAGGGGCCGCCGTTCAAAGGTGGTGCCGGCGGCGGGCTCATTCGCGAGGTCGATTGGGATAACAATGTCGTCATGGAATATCGTGATGACTGGCAGCATCATGATCTCCGGCGGCTGCCCAACGGCAATATTCTCTATGCCGGTTGGGAAATTATGCCCGAGGACACGGCAAAAAAAGTTAAAGGTGGCATTCCCGGCACCGAATTACCGGAAGGGATTGTTAATGATTTTGTCAAAGAAGTGACACCGGCCGGCGAAGTTGTTTGGGAATGGCACGCGCATTCAGATATGGATGTTGAAAAATATGAGCTGCATCCCTTATGTCCCCGCCGCGTTTTTGCCTGGTGTAATACGACTTTTCCGCTTGAAAATGGCGACGTGATGATCAGCCTGCGCCAGATCAATTTGGTGGCGATCATTGACCGGGAAACGAAAAAGTTTAAGTGGGAAAGGCGGGATGACAATTGGGGCCACCAACACGACTGCCAGATGTTGCCCAATGGCAATATAATGCTCTTTGCCAATGGCATGAATACAGATTTTCCGCACCCTCATTCGTTTATTACCGAGTTCAATCCGGAAACCAATGAGACTGTGTGGGAGTATCGCGATGACCCATGTACCTTTTTCTATTCCCATCATATCAGCGGGGCGGAGCGTCTGGCTTCCGGTAATACGCTCATTTGTGAAGGGTCGTTTGGCCGGTTGTTCGAGGTAACACCGGAAAAAGAAATTGTTTGGGAATATATTAACCCTAGTTTTGGCCAAACGTTTTTCGAAGAAAGCGTCAATTGGGTATTCCGGGCGTTTCGCTATACGCCGGATTCACCGGAAATTGCCGGGCGGGTCGCGCTTTAAAAGAAAATAAATGTTGCGAAGCTTAAAAACGCAACGACTGCTATCGCGGAATTGAAAGGCGAAATATCTTCGCCGTGCCGCATCGCGCCCGCATTCATCGCGTTTCCCAGTACGCAGTAACTATTTTTAGTCGCCATCATACTTTTTCCAATCCGATATCAAGTAAAAAACACAATAATAATAACGCATCCCTTGAATTTAGCGAATAAATTAGAACTTATACCATAAGTCTAATTTCCTGATGTAATCGGGTGCGAGGATATTTGTGGTCAATTTGGGAAAATATCTGTCGGTTTTATTGGTGCTAATCGTTGGCGTTGGTGCGTCGGTTATTGGTTTTCGCCAATTTGTCCTCCTTGAGGAAGCCGAGAAACAGAAAAATTTTGTTATCGCGGCATCTGATCGCATGGTGGCAATTGAACGTGCAATCCAATCGAATTTGGATTCGGTGCTATCGATTAAAGCTTTTTTTGAATCAAATTTAATTGTTCAGCGCGAGCAGTTCCGATCATTCGTATCACCGCTTTTGGAGCGCAATAGCGCTCTTCAGGCACTCGAGTGGATTCCCAATGTTCCGGCGGAAGAACGAGTTCAATTTGAAGCGGTTGCGAAGTCGGAGGGTTTCAAAAACTTCAGGTTCACCGAGCGATCCAAAAAAGGCGAATTGATAAATGCCGGAACTCGCGAAGATTTTTTCCCGGTTTTTTACCTTGAACCAATGAAAGGGAATGAAGGTGCCTTTGGGTTTGATTTAGGCTCGTCTGAAAATCGCCGGATTGCATTGGAAGCTGCTCGGGACAGCGGGAGAGTTGTAACCAGCGAGACCATTACATTGGTGCAAAATGGGCAGGTTGGTGTCTTGCTTTTTGCACCAATATATAAAGCCGGTTGGCCCCGACATACAATTGAGCTGCGGCGGCGAAATGTTACCGGTTTTGCCTTAGGTGTTGTTGAAATTCAAAAAATGATTGGCTCGGCTTTTTCTGTCCACCAGAGCCTCCTGGTACCGAGTGATATAGATTTTTACATCTATGAAGACGAAAAAGCTATTGGCGATCCGCTTATTTATACCCATCAATCGCGCAAACGAAGCAATTCAAAGGCTCCGGTATTAGACAAAGAATCAGCAAAACGCGGTTTGCACTTCTCCCATATAATAAAAATCGGTGACCGCAATTGGCAGATTGTAGCACGTCCGATCGAACCAAAATTTGGTGCTGGGGTTCCATTGTCGGCCTGGGGAATGCTTTTTCTGGGGCTTATATTGACGGGTACTATTGCCACGCTTTTTAAATTTAGCATCGACAAAAATCAAATTGTCGAGGCGTTGGTCGTTGAACGGACGGCGGAGCTTTTGACTAAAACCGAACAAATTGAGCTTATGCATAACGTCACTGTTATCGCGAATGAGGCCAATTCGACGGAAGCAGCCACACAAACCTGCGTAGATTTAATCTGCCAACGTTCAGGATGGCAGGTTGGACACGCCTATATGGCGGCGAATGAGGCAAATCCCCGCATGGTACCTACTGATATCTGGTATTTCGATAACGAGAATAAATATCAGAGTTTTAAAGAGATCACGATGCAGACCACATACGAAACAGGGAAGGGTCTGCCTGGGCGTGTTTTTAAGAAAAAAGAACCCTTGTGGATTGGCGAAATTGACGCCGGCAATAAATCACAACGCAGAATTGAAGGGGAAAATCTTGGCTTGAGTTCAGCGGTTGCTTTGCCGGTAATGGTCGAAAAAGAAGTCGTTGCGGTGCTCGAGTTTTTTTGCGACCAAAGAGCCGAACCGGATGCCTCGCTCGCGCGCTCGCTTGCCCATATAGGAACTCAGCTTGGGCGGGTGTATGAGCGCAAGAAAATTGAAAATTTGAAGAGCGAGTTTATATCGACGGTAAGCCATGAGCTGAGGACGCCTTTGACGTCAATAAAGGGCTCGCTTGGTCTTATTGTTGCCGGCGTAACCGGCAAATTATCTGATGGCCTCAACGACATGGTGAATATCGCCTACAACAATAGCGATCGATTGGTTCGCCTGATCAACGACATCCTCGATATCGAAAAAATCGAAGTCGGCAAAATGGAATTCAATATGGAGGTGCTTGAATTGGCGCCCTTGATGGAGCGCGTGGTTGCCGAGAACAAAGGCTATGCCGAAGAATATAAGGTGCGGCTGGAGTTATTCAATTCATTACCAGATATCAAAGTTCAGGTGGACACTGATCGCATAATTCAGGCGATAACAAACTTAATATCAAATGCCGTAAAATTTTCACCGGAAGACACTATTGTGGCTGTCAATGTGTCCGCCCGAAGGCAAGGTATTCGTATCAGCGTTTCAGATCGCGGCCCGGGAATTCCGGAAGAGTTCCGCGATAAAATATTTAGTAAATTTGCCCAGGCCGATGCGACAGATTCGCGAGCACAAGGAGGAACTGGTCTGGGGCTAAGCATCAGTAAAGCGATCGTTGAAGAGCATTTTGGAAATATTGGTTTTGATACGGTCGTTGGTGATGGCACAACTTTTTATATTGATTTACCTAAATATTATGAACGTCTCGAAGCGTCACCCTACGCTACACAAATCGCTAAAAATACGCCTCGCGTACTGATCGTTGAAGATGATCGAGATATTGCAAAATTGCTAGAACTTATGCTGGCGAGAGATGGAGTCAAAGCCGATATTGCCTATAACGCCGCTGACGCCAAACTGGCTCTAATGGAAACCCACTATGATGCGATGACGTTGGATCTGGCGCTGCCTGATCAAGATGGCATTTCCCTGGTGCGGGAAATTCGGCAAATTGAGAAAATTCGTGATCTGCCCATTGTTGTTGTGTCAGCCAAAGCTGTCGAAGGAAAAAAAGAACTTAACGGCCATGCATTTGGCATTATCGACTGGATTCAAAAACCGATCGATCAGGAATATTTAAACACAACTTTAATGCGCGCCATTCGAAGCGGTCCAAATTACAAGCCTCATATTCTACATGTTGAAGACGATTTGGATGTTGCGCATGTTGTTTCTACCTTGATTGACGAAATCGCAATTGTGACGCTGGCAACGAGCCTGGAAGAAGGCAAAGATCTCCTGCGTTCGCAAAATTTTGATTTGGTGATTCTCGATTTAATGCTGCCGGATGGCGCTGGTGAAGACCTGCTGGTCGAAGCTCACAAAATTGGGGTGGATCCTCCGCCCTTTATTGTTTTTTCCGCCAAGGAAATTAAATCAGCAACAGTTTCTGATGATATTAAGGCTACCCTGGTTAAATCACTGACCAGTAATGAACAATTACTGTCGACCATTCGCGCCGCCATCGAAGGACCAGCTTAAGCGAAGGCTTCTTCCTCTATACCGCTGGTCGCGGTTTTAAAATATTCGGCCGCTTATACATTTAATTTGCTTTTTTTACTTTGGTAGGGAAAATTAAATGAATGACTAACGCTTTAACCGCATTTTGTGGCATTATGTGCAGCAATGATAATTTCTCATCGGAACAGTAGGAGCCTTCGATGCCAAAAGATTCTCCTGTAGAAACACTGGTCAATCCAGACGAATTGCGTGAACAGGTCAAAGAAAAATATCGCGAGGTTGCGGTTGAGCCGGATGGCGAGTTTCACTTTCATACCGGACGTTATTTGGCTCACCGGTTGGGCTACGATGATGTGTTGGTTGATCCATTGCCGGATGTGGCGGTCGAATCCTTTGCCGGCGTTGCCAATCCGCATTCGATGATGCCGCTTGAAGAAGGCGCCAAGGTTGTTGATGCGGGCTCAGGCGCTGGTTTTGATTCCTTTATTGCCGCTGCCCAAGTGGGACCAACCGGCAGCGTCATCGGCATCGATATGACCGAGGAAATGCTCGAAAAATCCCGCCAGACTGCCAGCGATCTTGAATTTGATCATGTTGAATTCCGCGACGGTTTGCTGGAAGAAATACCGGTCGAGGATGGCTGGGCTGATATTCTGATCAGCAATGGCGTGTTTAACCTCTGTGCCGACAAACAATTGGCTTTCTCAGAAGCCTACCGGGTTTTGCGGCCGGGTGGCCGGCTGCAGTTTGCCGATATTGCCAATAGCAAACCGGTGCCAGAGGGCGCCCTCCACGACATTGATCTCTGGACCGCCTGAATTGCCGGTGGCCTGCCGTGTGCAGGCTGGCAGAAAATGTTGGAAGATACTGGTTTTGTAAATGTCGAAATCGGTGAGCCGGTTGATACATTTGGCGGCGCCGGGGGTGAGCCCAACGCCCGCGCCTTCGAAGTCTACGGCTACGCTTTCTTGGCGTTCAAACCGGGGTAGGAATTAGTACTCCTCTTCCTCAATCACCCAGGTTTCGGCTTCAGCCGCTGCGTACCACTCCTGCAGTGCGGGAAGGGCGAGGATCGTCTCCATATAGGCTTGGATCGCGCCTTCGACCGGCACTTGGTAAGTTTTAAATCGGGATACCACCGGCGCATACATGATGTCGGCGATGGAGAAAGCACCAAACAAAAACGGCCCGCTACTTTTGGCCAGACAATCCCGCCAAATCGCCTGAATACGGGCGATGTCGTTTGCACAGGCCTCGGTCGCCTCAATCCCAGGAAAAATCTTCCGGCAGTTCATGTGATATTGCGAACGGAGACCGGTAAAGCCGGACAGCATCTCGCATGAGATTGACCGCGCCTCGGCACGCAAGGCTGCGTCCTCCGGCCACATTTTGGCGGCGGGTTTAAGCTCGGCGACATATTCAGCAATGGCCAAAGATTCCCAGACCCAGTTGCCGTCATGGATCAGCACCGGTACTTTACCGGCTGGCGTTTCGCTAGCCATTGTTTTGGCATGATCGTCTTCAAACAGCGGCACCAACTTCTCTTCAAATTCGAGCCCTGAAGTTTTAACCGCCAGCCAGCCGCGCAGCGACCACGACGAATAGTTTTTATTACCGATGATGAGTGTTGCGTTTGACATATTTCATGTTCTCCCTGCCGCCATCATAAAGTGCGTTCGCTAACGCTTCAAACCACATGACAAACCTTGCGAATGCATATCCCTGGTGATAGTTTCCGCCGTCTCAAAACCCCATGATATTTAATGTAAAAGAGTACGAATTTTGGATAAAGCCACCGTCAACAACATTGCGAAATTGGCGCGCATTAAAGTCTCTGACGCCGAGACCGAAAGTCTCGCCGGCGAACTGACCAATATTTTCGACTGGATCGAGCAGTTGAACGAGGTCAATACCGACAATGTCGAGCCGATGACCAGCGTCGTCGCGATGGCGATGCCGAGCCGCGTCGATGAAGTAAACGACGGCGACGATGCCGAGCGTGTGCTCAAAAACGCACCGGACCGGCCTGCCGATGGCAGCTCGTTTTATGCCGTGCCGAAGGTGGTTGAATAATGCCAACAGTCAATAATGCTTTAACTGATCTTACAATTGCTGCCGCCCGCGACGGCTTGGACAAAGGCGACTTTACGTCCAAAGAACTGACTGAAGCACATATTGCCGCCGTTGAAGCGGCGCGCGATCTCAATGCCTTTATCACCGAAACGCCGGAACTGGCTTTGAAGCGCGCCAAAGCTTCAGATGAACGCCGCGCCAAAGGAAAAGCTGCGAGCGGCATGGATGGCATTCCGATCGCCGTTAAAGATCTCTATTGCACCGAAGGTGTGGAGACGACAGCAGGTTCGCATATTTTGGGTGGTTTCACGCCGCCTTACGAATCAACCGTGACGCAAAATCTGCGCGATGCCGGTGCGGTGATGCTGGGCAAAACCAATATGGATGAGTTCGCCATGGGCTCGGCAAATATCACGAGCTACCACGGCAATGTCATTAATCCTTGGAAATTGGATGACGGCAAGGACCGGGTGCCGGGCGGCTCGTCCGGTGGGTCTGCGGCAGCGGTTGCCGGTCATTTGGCCTTGGGCGGCGCCGGTTCCGATACAGGGGGATCAATCCGTCAGCCCGCTTCCTTTTCCGGCATCGTCGGCATGAAGCCAACCTATGGCCGTTGCTCGCGATGGGGCATGGTGGCGTTTGCCTCATCGCTTGATCAAGCCGGGCCAATGACGCGCTCGGTCGAGGATGCGGCGATCATGCTGCAAAGCATGGTGAGCTACGATGCCAAAGATTCGACCTCTGTCGACCAGCCGATCCCGGATTTTGCCGCCGCTCTCACCGGTGACATCAAGGGCCTCAAAGTTGGCGTCCCGAAGGAGTACCGCCTGGACGGTATGCCGGGTGAGATTGAAACGCTGTGGCAGCAAGGCATCGATTGGTTGAAAGATGCCGGTGCGGAGCCGGTTGAGATTTCTTTGCCGCACACAAAATATGCCCTGCCGACGTATTATATTGTCGCGCCGGCTGAGGCGTCCTCGAACTTGGCGCGCTATGACGGGGTACGCTATGGTCTCCGGGTGCCGGGTGACAGTCTGGACGAGATGTATGAAAACACCCGGGGCGAGGGTTTTGGCGCCGAAGTGCGACGCCGCATTATGATCGGCACCTATGTGTTAAGCGCCGGTTATTACGACGCCTATTATGTCAAAGCGATGAAACTACGCACACTGATATTGCAGGAATTCCAGCAAGCCTTCGAGGGCGTTGATGTGATGCTGACGCCAACCGCACCGTCACCGGCGTTTGCCATCGGTGAAAAAATGGATGATCCGGTACAGATGTATCTGAACGATGTGTTTACCGTCCCCGCAAGTATGGCCGGTCTGCCGGCTATATCGGTGCCAGGAGGGCTATCTGATGAAGGCTTGCCGTTGGGACTTCACCTGATTACCAAGCCGTTTGATGAAGAGACGCTGTTCCGGGTCGGTGGCGTGCTCGAAGAGGCGGCAAATTTCACCGCACAACCTTCTTACTTGGGAGGTGCATCATGAGCTACTTAATCGAAGGGGAAACCGGTGATTGGGAAGTCGTCATCGGCCTCGAAGTCCACGCCCAGATCGTCTCCAAGGCTAAACTCTTTTCAGGGGCAGCGACCGATTTCGGCGCCGAGCCCAACAGCCAGGTCTCGCTGGTTGATGCGGCCATGCCGGGCATGCTGCCGGTGATCAACGAAGTGTGTATCGAACAAGCTGTGCGCACCGGACTTGGACTTAACGCTAAAATCAACCTGCATTCGGTGTTCGAGCGCAAAAACTATTTCTATCCCGACTTGCCGCAG
Organism: uncultured Rhodospirillaceae bacterium; assembly: GCA_913020445.1. Lineage (GTDB taxonomy): Bacteria > Pseudomonadota > Alphaproteobacteria > Rhodospirillales > UBA2165 > TMED23. The sequence continues at coordinate 16,169 of CAJWAR010000004.1, read as the reverse complement.
GGCTATCAAATCTCGCAGTTCCTGGAACCGATTGTCGGCGAAGGCATCATTACCCTCGATATGCCAGAGGGTCCACGTGAGATCGGGGTTGAACGTCTGCATATGGAGCAAGATGCCGGCAAATCCCTGCATGATCAGGACCCAAAACGCACCTTTATCGATCTCAACCGTTCGGGCGTTGCCTTGATGGAGATTGTTTCGAAGCCTGATCTCCGCAGCCCGGCGGAAGCTGGCGCATATATGCGGAAACTGCGGGCAATTGTGCGTTATCTCGGCACCTGTGACGGTAATATGGAGCAAGGCTCACTGCGCTGCGACGCCAATGTCAGTGTTCGCCCAACCGGTGAGAAAGAGCTCCGCACCCGCGCCGAGATCAAAAACATTAACTCGGTCCGCTTTGTTATGGCGGCGATTGAATATGAAGCCGAGCGTCAGGTCGAAGTCTATGAAGACGGCGGCAACGTCGTTCAGGAAACCCGGCTCTATGACGCCAATAAAGGCGAGACCCGGAGCATGCGGTCGAAAGAAGAAGCCCATGACTACCGCTATTTCCCGGACCCGGATCTGCTGCCGATTGACCTGACGCAAGATTTTGTCGATCAAATTAAAGCCACGTTACCGGAACTGCCGGACGCCAAGAAGCAGCGCTTTATCGATGACTATGGTCTGGCGATTGATGATGCGGCGACTTTGGTGGCTGACAAAGAAACCGCTGATTACTTCGAAGCGGTTGCCAAAGCGGGAGACGCCAAGCTCGCCGCCAATTGGGTGATCCATGAATTGTTCGCCGTGCTCAACAAAGCAAGCCTGAGCATTGCCGAAAGCCCGGTCTCATCCGATGATCTCGGCAAGCTGGTTGGTTTGATTTCTGATGACACGATATCCGGCCGCATCGCCAAGGATGTCTTCGAAGTGATGGTCACCGAAGGCGGCGACCCCGCTGATATCGTCGAAGACAAAGGCCTCAAGCAAATCACCGACACCGGTGAGATTGAAGCGATGATTGATGCGCTCATCGCCGACAATCCCGAGCAAGCCCAGCAATACCGTGACGGCAACACCAAAGTTACCGGCTGGTTCGTCGGCCAGATAATGAAAGCGTCTGAAGGCAAAGCCAATCCGCAAATGGTCAACGAGCTCTTGAAGAAGAAGCTAGGGTAGATGGCTGAAACGGGTTAACTCAGTAATTAAATCAGGCCCAACCCAATTGTTTCAGGGAATGCCCATCATTCCAGATCTTTGTCATTTGGCTAATCTTATCTCCATCAAATTTCATGACATAGACATAATCGGCCGCCACTTTGTTGCCGGTCGGCGGGACAGGTCCGCCTTCGCCGGTTTGAGTGCCATGGAAAACTGCAGATGCAGAGACCGTACCCCTCTCAGTATCGGTTGCGAAACACGTGAGTTCGTAATGCCCGTCGGGTATGGGAGTAAGCAAACCCTTCATCCATTCAGTATAGCCTTCCAGGGTCGAGATGTCCGTCAAAGCATCCGCCTGGCAGGAAAAGGTGGCGCCATTTTGGCAATAGTCCTTACATCTTTCCCAGCCTTTGCCTGTTTCGCAGGCTTCGAAAAAAGTCATCGCAGTTTCAGAAATCGACATACTCTTATCTCCCTATTTTATATCGCCCGCGAATACTTGGTGTGCAGTTATGGGCGGTTTGGTTCAATCAACTTGCACATCACCATAATAAAATGATCATTTTACGACTTCAACTGCCATACGAAATTGTGAACAGTCATCCAAATTCAACCTAGAGAGTGTCCCCGGATTGAAGCGTGACGAGGTGGCTATCCCTGTCCTCGGCCTTGAAGCGCCTTTAGGACCAGATTGATCGAAGGGCGGCGCATATAACCGGCATTCGAGAAACGATGGGTGACCCGGCCCGATTGATCCAATACCAGGATAATGGGGTGGGCGACGCCATAGGTGTAGCTGCCGCGTGAATATCTTTCGTTGAGCAGACCGAACTTGCGGATAACCCGGGATTTAGGATCGGCGATCAACGTCAATCCCGGTGCCATGCGCCGGCGAAATCGCTTTAAAGTCCGCGTGTCATCATAGGTGACGGTTGCGACTTTAAACCCGAGTGCTGCAAATTTATCAATTTTTCTGTGCCAAGCGACCGCTTGGAAAATACAGAACGGTCACCAATCGAAAGACCGCGAAAACAGCAATATGAGGCCTTTTTTACCACGCAAAGTTTGCAGGCTTTGGCGCGTGCCCTCCTGATCGGAGACGTTGTCTAAGAATGCTGACACTTGGGTGCCGATTTTCGGACCAAAGGGTATTGCATCATGGCGGCTCTCGGCCAAGGCGGGGTTTGATATTGTGATTAATGTGATTAAAACACCGGCCATCATTAATTTAGACATTAACTTGAACATCTTTATTCTATTCTCCTCTAATTCAGCAGGAAAATGTTCAGCCCCCTTTTATATGCCGCGAACCTCTATGTGGGAAAAAATCGTCGATGCACACGCTGATTTGAAGTTCCGTGAATTCCCCTCCGGGGTGTGATGCCTATAGTGGTGTCGTTAATTGGGGAGGAAACGATGCCAAAATCTAAAAGCCGGAAACGCAAAAACAAACCGGGTTCATCTGGCACTGTCGCCTGGAGTGGCGGGCGAAAGAAATCGTCACGCAAATCTTCCTGGCTGGTCATTGCCTTAGTGGCGGTCGCCGGGTTGGGCGCTGGCGGATATATTTGGCAATCGATCCAGGTTGACCGGGCGTTTCAAGCGTTGACCGAAGAAGGAAAGCCGTTGCTCACGGGTATTGAATCGCTACCCAATCGAGGGCGTACCCATCTCACCACCGGGCAAAGTTACAGCTACCGTGACGATTTTCCAACCTCAGGTCCGCATGCACCTTTCTGGGCGTACCCTGGTTTTTATACCGATTCCCAGCCGCCAACCATGCTGGTTCACGCCTTGGAACATGGTCACGTCGTTATTTATTATGATCAGCCGGCGCCTGAAAACATTGCAATAATCAAACAATGGGCAGGCACATATAGTGGTAATTGGAGCGGTGTTCTTGCCGTGCCGCGTCGAGGTCTGAAAGACAAGATTGTGCTAACGGCCTGGCAAAAGCGCATGAAAATGGACACCTTCGACACTAAAATAGCAGCCGCTTTTATCGATGCCTACCGGGGCCGTGGACCCGAACGCCAGGTGCGGTAGCCGTCTTTCTATTCTGTGTCCTTCCGCTACACTCCTCTTAATTAATTTGATCACCAATTGATTAAGAGGGTTGCCGAATATGCTGCGTCTCTTCGTCGGGCTCGAATTATCCGAAACCGTAAAATCAGAAATCGGCCTGATTTCTTCCGGTCTGCCCAATGCCCGCTGGGTAAGAAGGGAAAACCTTCATCTGACACTTCATTTTATCGGCGATGTTGATGAGGGAGTTGCTGAGGACATTGACGCGGCCCTGGCGGAAATCGTCTCACCGCCGTTTGATTTGAAACTTGACGGTATCGGCTGTTTTGAAACCCGCAACAAGGTTCGGGCGGTGTGGGCTGGCGTTGCGCCGGAACCGGAGCTAAGCCAACTCTACAGCAAGGTCGAGCAGGCCCTCATCCATGCTGGGCTGGAACCGACGCGGCGAAAATTTAAGCCTCATGTGACCTTGGTGCGGTTAAAAAACGTGCGCGCCGAAGCGGTTGTCGATTATCTGGAATTTCATGCCGGCCTTTCGCTGCCGCCGTTTGCCGCCGACCACTTTACTTTGTTCCGCAGCCACTTGGGTCATGCCGGGGTAGCATATGAGGTGATTGCCCGCTATCCGCTGCAGGTTCCGTAACATAATCTTTTTTCTTTTTAGCCTTTCCGCTAAACTTATCGTCAACAAAAATATAAAAATTGGGGAGAGCAATATGTATGAAATGATAAATCTCAAAGTCGATGGTGCCGATATGCCGGCGATGGTGTGTCAGCCCGAAGGCGAGGGGCCGCATCCGGCATTGGTGGTTGCCATGCACATGCCGGCGCATATGGGGCTTGAGGGTGATCAATTTACTGAAAACTTGATCCAGCGTTTTGCTGATAGTGGTTATCTTTGTATTGTGCCGTTTATCTTTCATCGTTTTCCGCTGGAAATGGACCGCCAGGAAAAGCTTGCGAGCTTTGACGACAAGCAAATTCACACCGATCAGGAAGCGGCCTATCAATGGCTGACCGATAACGAGAGCGTTGATAGTAACCGCGTCGGCATTGTCGGCCACTGTCTCGGCGGCCGGAACGCCTGGCTGTCCGCTGGCTACAATCCTAATTACAAAGTTTTGGCGAGTATGTGGGGTGGCCGTAAAAAAATTGGTTGGGGCGACGGCAACCCGTCACCGCTCGACTTGACCAGTCAAATTAATTGCCCGGTGATTGGCATCTACGGCAATGATGACGGTAATCCGTCACCCCAGGATGCCGATGCCGAAGAGCAGGCGCTTAAAGATGCCGGCATTGACTACGAGTTCCATCGCTATGATGGTGCCGGCCATGCTTTCATGAACCCAACTTCCGGCCGTGAACCTGATCCGTATCGCCATGAAGCCTCCGAGGATTCCTGGAATAAACAATTGGCGTTTCTGGCGAGACATCTTTAGTGGACCGGCTCAAAACCCATCTTAAAGTTTTCCTCTATGCCATTTTCTTTGGTGCGATTGCTTATGGTTTTGTGCAGTTGGGCCTAATGGTGCACCGGCAATTTCTTTGAAGAAGCGCTTGCCAAACGCGGCTTTTATCTGCCTTAAACACACATATGGAAGCTTGGATACTCTTTACCGTTGCGGCGGCCTTTCTGCAGAACTTGCGCAACGGATTACAGAAATCGATCAATGCCGTGCTGTCGACAACAGGGGCAGCTTATACGCGTTTTGCCTTCGGCTTGCCGCTGGCGATCGTCTACTGGCTCGCGCTCCGCTACATTTTAAATGATGAGCTCAATTGGGGCTGGTTGTTCTGGACCTATGCGTTCGTTGGCGGCACGGCGCAGATTCTGGCGATGGTCTCGCTGCTGCGCGCTTTTTCATTGCGGGGATTTACCGTCGGCACGGCCTACGCCAAAACCGAAACGCTGCAGACCGCTATCTTCACCGTGATCTTGTTGGGTGAGGCGGTATCTCAAACAGCCTTAATCGCCATTGTGATCAGTTTGATCGGCGTTTTCATGCTCTCAAGTGCTAAATCCAGCACCGGCCTGAAAGATATTTTATTTTCCTGGACCGAGAAAGCGGCCCTGTTTGGTTTAGCTTCGGCCGCATTGTTGGGTCTCTCTGCCGTTTCCTACCGCGGTGCTGCCCTGGCGATGGAAGGTGACGGTGCTTTATTACCGGCAGCCTCGACCCTAGTGGTGGCGCTCGCCATTCAGACCGCCATGATGACGCCCTACCTCGCCCTTAAAGAACAGGGTGAGCTCAGGCGGATTTGGCAGAACCGCAACAAAGCGATGCTAGTTGGGCTGGCCTCGATGCTCGGCAGTGTCGGCTGGTTTACCGCCATGACGCTGCAGAACGCTGCTTATGTACGCGCCCTTGGCCAGATTGAGTTGATTTTTACCTTCCTGACGTCGGTGCTGATCTTCCGGGAACGCATCGCCAAAGCTGAAATTGGCGGCACCCTGCTGATTGTCGGCGGGGTGTTGATATTGCTATTGGCGTAAAAGGTTAATTTCCGACTGTCGTGAAATTCACACAAATTCACAACTTCGTTAATTTTCTAATAGGTGCCTGTCACCTTTTTATTTGTTAACTATTAAAGCTCTTTCGCTTGTGCCATCAGTTTATCGAGCAGGCGGTCGAGCTCGTCGATATCTTGCGAACTCATCACCGCCATCAAGCGCTCTTCGAAGGCGCGCCCAGCGGGCACAATCTGTTCATAGACGCCCCGGCCTTGCTCGGTAAAACTCAAGACTGAGTTGCGCCGATCTTTTTCATCGCTGCGCCGTTCGACATGTCCCATTTCGATCAGGCCTGAAACCGCCCGGCTGACCTGAACTTTATCGAGCACGGTATATTTGACGATGCTGGATGCGGAGCAATTAGGTTCCCGCCCAATCGCCGCCATCACCCGCCACTGCGGAATGGTGATGTCGAAGCGCTCGGCATAGGTCTTGGAAAAGGCCGTGCTGACGGCTTTGGTTATCACTGCCAGGCGATACGGGATAAAGTCTTCGAGATAGAAGCTTTCAAGGTCGGTTGGTGTGTCATCTTTCATCATTTAAAGATTCTAATTGAATTTAGTTGCAAATGAAACTATTATTTGAAAAAAGTTGATAGGGAACGGAAAATATTATGGATAACACAGTTTCAACGGAATTGATCTATCAGACTGGTTTCGGAAATGAATTCGCGACGGAAGCGCTGGCAGGCGCCCTGCCAAAGCGCGGCAACTCGCCGCAAAAGGCGCCGCATGGTCTTTATGCGGAACTGTTAACCGGCACAGCCTTTACGGTGGCCCGCGAAAACAATCAGCGCAGCTGGTTTTATCGCGCGCGGCCATCCGTCGTGCATCAGCCGTTCGAGCCGCTTGCTGGTGGCCTGGTGAGAGGCGCGCCGTTTGATGATCAGCCGATCCCGCCCAATCAGATGCGCTGGGACCCGCTGCCGATGCCGGAAGCGCCGACCGATTTTGTCGATGGCCTGGTTACCATGATGGGAGGCGGCGATGCGGCAAGCGGCGCCGGCCTCGCCGTTCATCTCTATACTGCAAATACTTCAATGACAGACCGCTTCTTTTACAATGCCGATGGCGAGATGCTGTTCGTGCCGCAACAGGGCCGGCTGACCTTGCGCACCGAAATGGGTGTCATTGATATCGCACCTAACGAGATCGCGGTTATCCAGCGCGGCATCAAATTCCAGGTCGGCGTGCCAGATGGTATGTCGCGGGGTTATGTCTGTGAAAACTATGGTGCGGCGTTGCGGTTGCCATCGCTCGGCCCAATTGGTTCGAACGGGCTAGCCAATCCGCGGGACTTCGGCACACCAGTTGCCGCTTATGAAGAGCGGGAAGGTGATTTTACCCTGACCTGCAAGATGGGCGGCAATCTGTGGTCGGCTAAAATCGGTCATTCGCCGCTGGATGTCGTCGCCTGGCATGGTAATTACGCACCTTACAAATATGATCTCGCCGATTTCAATGTCATTGGTTCGATCAGCTATGATCACCCCGACCCGTCGATTTTTACCGTGCTGACCTCGCCGTCAAATTCCCCAGGTACAGCTAATATCGATTTTGTCATCTTCCCGCCGCGCTGGATGGTTGCCGAAGATACCTACCGGCCGCCGTGGTACCACCGCAATGTGATGAGCGAGTTCATGGGCCTCATCCACGGTGAATATGATGGCCGCAAGGAGGGCTTCGTGCCCGGCGGCGGCAGCCTTCACAACTGCATGGTGCCGCACGGCAATGACGCCGAAGTTTATGAAGCGGCCAGTAATGCGGATTTATCGCCACAATATATTAAAGACACCATGGCTTTCATGTTCGAGACCTGCATGGTCTACAAGCCAACCAAATTTGCGCTCGAGACTGAGCTGATGCAGCAGGACTACGCTGATTGCTGGCAGGGTCTCCAGAAACACTTTTCAGGATAATTAACATGGTGAAATTAAATGAGACCCATGATCCGGAGCTAAAATCATGGGTGGATTCTGCCAATGAAGCGGGTTGCGATTTCCCGATTCAGAACCTGCCATTCGGTATATTTAAACGGGCCGGCTCAGATGATTTGCCGAGGGGCTGCGTCGCAATTGGCGATCAAATACTCGCCTTGACCCATGTCGTGGCCAACGGCCTGCTTGAGGGTAAGGCTGAAACTGCCGCCGAGGCCGCGCTCGGACCAACGCTTAATCCGCTGATGGCGCTGGGTGCTGATCATTGGTCAGCGTTGCGGGCGCAATTATCAGCGCTTTTGCGTGATGGTGGCGCGGAAGCGGCACTTAAAGACACGCTTGTTCCAATGGCTGAAGTTGATATGTGCATGCCGGCCGACATCGGTGATTACACGGATTTTTATGCCTCGATTAATCACGCAACCAATGCCGGTAAGCTGTTTCGCCCGGATAATCCGTTGCTGCCGAATTACAAGCATATCCCAATCGCCTATCACGGGCGGGCATCGTCAATTAGTGTCAGCGGCACGCCAGCCAAACGGCCGATGGGGCAACTGAAAGCGCCGGATGCTGATGCGCCGGTTGTCGGTGCTTGCAATCGGCTTGATTACGAAACCGAGCTTGGCGTGTTTGTCGGCCCCGGCAATGAGCAGGGCGAAACGATCGCCATCGACGATGCTGAAGAACATATTTTCGGGTTTTGTGTACTGAACGATTGGTCGGCGCGCGATATTCAAGCCTGGGAATATCAACCCTTGGGACCATTCCTGGCGAAAAATTTCGCCACCACAATTTCACCCTGGATTGTCACCCTGGAGGCGATGGCACCGTATCGCGCAAGCGTTTATCAGCGCCCGGAAGGTGATCCCGTGCCATTGCCGTATCTGACGTCGGACGCCCACGAAAAGTCTGGCGGACTTGAAATCGTGTTGGAAGTAGCCATTGCGACCGAGCAAATACGCAGCGAAGGACTGGTACCCCACGTCATTGGCACGCCGGTCTTTAAAGACATGTATTGGTCCGTCTTTCAAATGCTCACCCATCATGCGAGCGGCGGCTGTAATTTGCAGCCGGGTGATTTTTATGGCTCGGGCACGATCTCCGGCACTGAGCCGAATCAGCTTGGTAGTCTTTTGGAAGTTACGGTCGGCGGCAAGGAGAGCATCGAGTTCCCCAACGGTGAAACCCGAACATTCTTAGAAGATGGCGATGAAGTCATTATGCGTGCGTGGTGCGAAAAAGAAGGTGCTGCGCGGATCGGTTTCGGCGAGTGCCGTTCAATTATCTTACCAGCCACGGAGTAGACATTAGGTATGAAATTTTCACTTATCCTTTGGGGGCTGAGCTGGTTGTTGAAAGTGACGGCTTGGCGTCACGTATCTTTTAAGGCGCGGCTTAAAGAAAAAAATCTCATTGCGCAGATTAAAATTGCTGACGATAGCCGCGGCCGCATTTTTATATTCAAAGACGGCAAAGTGACGTCTAAAGCGGGCATCCACCCGGAGCCCGATATTTGTCTGGCGTTTAAGTCCACTGAGATTGCCGTCGAGTTGCTGATACCGCCGGTTGACTATCAGCAGCAGATTGATGCGCAGAAGGAATTTAATCTGACCATGACCGGCGACGATGCGGACGCCTATTGGTTCGCCCAGACAATCATGCTGACGCAAAACATTGATTGGAAGTTCGGCATCGATTTACCTGACGGCACCAAGCGTTTTACCAGCAACACCAATGGCGGGCCGATCTTTGTTTATGTCAAAGACGATAAAATCATCCGTATTACGCCGATTGAATTTGATGACACCGATCCCGGCACCTGGACCATCGAAGCGCGGGGTAAATCTTTCACGCCACCGCGTCAAAGCTCGCTGTCGCCTCATGGTCAGAACTGGAAGTCGATGGTCTATTCACCGGATCGCATTCTAACGCCGTTAAAGCGCGTCGATTTTGATCCGAACGGGGAGCGCAATCCGCAAAATCGCGGCAAATCCGGCTATGAGCCGATCAGCTGGGATGAAGCCTTGGATATCGTCGCCAGTGAAATACAGCGGGTGAAACGGGAATATGGGCCGGGCGCAATGGCGTCCAGCCACGGCTCCCACCATACGTTTGGCAATGTCGGCTATTATCTAAGCGCCAATTTCCGCTTTATGAATTTGGTCGGTCATACGGAAATCCACCACAACCCCGATAGCTGGGAAGGCTGGTACTGGGGTGGTCTGCATCACTGGGGACACAGCCTCCGGGTCGGCATGTCGGAGAATTACGGCACTGTCGAAGACCTCATGAAACATTGTGAGATGATTGTTTTCTGGTCGAGCAATCCCGAAGCGACCAGCGGTAATTATGGCAGCAACGAAGGTTCGATCCGCCGCCAGTGGTTGAAAGAGCTGGATGTCGATTTCGTTCATATTGATCCGTTTTATAATGACACCGCACAAATGCTGGGCGGCAAATGGCTGGCGCCAAAACCGCAAACTGATCCCGCCATGGCCCTGGCGATTGCCTATGTCTGGATCACCGAAGAGCTTTACGACCAGGATTATGTCGCTAAGCGCACGGAAGGTTTTGATAAATGGCGGGCGTACGTTCTGGGTGAGGATGACGGCATCCCGAAAACGCCGGAATGGCAGGCAGACGAGACCGGCATTGCGGCCAAGGAAGTGCGCGCGTTGGCCCGGGCTTGGGGCAATAAAAAAGTTTATCTGTCCGCGGGTGGCGCCGGCAATGGCTACGGCGGTGCTTGCCGCAATGCGACCGGCATTCAGTGGTCGCGCATGATGATTTGCCTAATGGCGATGCAGGGCATTGGTAAGCCGGGGGTTAATCTCGGCAATATGCAGCGGGCGACACCGCTGGATCTGCATTTCTATTTTCCGGGCTACGCCGATGGCGGCATCTCTGGTGATTTAACCGGCACAGCGCTGGCGGTGGCGCTTTATCAGCGCATGCCGCAATTGCCGACGATCAACACGTCTACTCAGAAAATCCCCCGGCTTCATATGCCGGAGGCAATCGCTGGCGAAACCGTCGAAGGCTATGCCTGGGACGGTAAAAGCATTGAGGGCCAGTTCAATAAAGTCGTCTACCCCAAGCAGGGTCAGGCGCCGGTCAAGATGCTTTATAAGTATGGTTCGTCGATGTTCGGCACCATGAGCGACACCAATCGCTACGTCAAAATGTACAACTCAGAGAACCTCGAATTCGTCGTCAATCAATCGATTTGGATGGAGGGCGATACGGCGTTTGCTGACATTATCCTGCCGGCGTGTACCCATTTGGAGCGGACGGACATTAGTGAGTGGGCGGGCATTGGCGGCTATACCCATCACGGTCAGAACCAGCTTAATCACCGGGTGATCACCTTCCAGCACAAATGTATTGAGCCTTTGGGCGAGTCAAAATCCGACTATCAAATATTTCTGGAGATCGCCCAGCGTTTGGGCTTGGGCCTATTGTTCTCAGAAGGCATGAGCGAAATAGATTGGGCGAAACGCCAGTTTGAAGCGTCTGATCTGCCGAAGCATATCTCCTGGAAGAAATTCATTAAAAAAGGCTATTTCGTCGTGCCGCCTTTGAAAGAGGAACTGCGCCCACCGGTTTCTTTCCGCTGGTTCGCTGAAGGCAGAAAGAAAGACGTGCCCGAGCCGCATCCGCTGCCGGCTGATTACACCGAAGAATTCCTGAAAGGCCTGCAAACCCAGTCCGGCAAAATCGAATTTGAATGTAATTCTCTCAAACGCTATGACGCCAATGATCCCGAGCGCCCGCCGCTGCCGCGCTATCAGCCGAGCTGGGAGGGGCCAGCCGACAAAGAGTTATTTGCCAAATATCCGCTCTTGATGATGACGCCGCATGCGCGCTACAGCTATCACAGTCAAGGTGATGGCAAAGATACTTTTCTCAATGATATCGTCGATCACCGAGTCGAAATAGATGGCCGTTATTATTGGACGCTCCGCATTAACGACCAGGACGCGGCAGATCGTGGCATCAAGAAGTTTGATCTTATCAAAGCTTATAATGAGCGTGGTGCCGTTGTCTGTGCGGCTTTTCCGACCAATCGACTGGCGCGGGGTGTGCTGCATGGTTATGAGTCCTGCGCCATCTATGATCCGATGGGCGAGCCTGGAAATTCTGTCGACCGGGGCGGCTGCCTCAACCTATTGACGCCCCGGCGCATGCAGATCAAACAGTCTCATTCAATGGCGACGGCGGCGGCCTTGGTTGAAATTGAGCTTTGGGACGGTGGCTCGGGGTTAGTCGCGGCAGAATAAAATAATTGGTTAGCGAGGTTTCTATGAGTGACCGGCAAATGGCATTGGATTTCGATTTAAATCAGATCGACCAGGCTTTTTTGGACGACCCTTTTCCGACCTACAAACTGCTGCGGGAAAATGATCCGGTGCATCATAATCCGGATGGCACTTACTTTCTGACGCGCTACGAAGATGTGGTGCAATCTTTCCGCCATCCAGCGATGAGTTCAGACAAAACAATTGATTTTAAGCCGAAATTTGGCGACGGGCCGCTCTTTGTCCACCACACCAACAGTCTGGTGTTCAATGATCCGCCGATCCATACCCGCGTGCGTAAACTGCTCTCTGAAGCCTTTACGCCGCGCAAACTTTCAGAACTGGAGCCAGTGATTGAAGGCATTATCGATCGTCTGTTGGATCGATTGGCGGACCAAGGCGAGTTTGATGTGATCAATGATTATGCCTTGGCACTACCGACCGAGATCATTGCCGATATGCTGGGCGTGCCGGAAGAGCACCGCCACAAACTGCACAATTACTCAAACTTGATTTTGGGTGCGCTCGATCCGGTGGTCTCGCCGGAAAAAATTGCTGAAGGCAATGCGGCGGTGGAGGAGTTCGGAGCACTTCTGGAAGAACTCATCGCCAAGCGGCGCACCACACCGGACGGCGCTGAAATGGGTGAGGTGCTGGCGGCGTTGATTTTTGGCGAAATTGACGGTGATAAGCTCAGCCCGGTTGAGCTTGTGCAAAATTGTATTTTCCTTTTGAACGCCGGGCACGAAACGACCGCTAATCTGGTTGGCAACGGCATTAGCATATTGCTCGACCACCCGGATCAAATGCAGCGCTTGCGCGATGATCCAAGCCTGATCAAGTCAGCCGTCGAAGAATTTTTGCGCTTTCAGTCACCCTTGCAGATCGGTAACCGCAAGGCCATGGAAGATGTTGAGTTTGGCCCTGAGAGTAATCGCGTGATGATACCGGCGGGCTCGTTCATCCACACCAGCATTGGTGCCGCCAACCGCGATCCGGAACAATTTGATAATCCGGAAGACGTTAATATCGGTCGCCGTCCCAATCCACAGCTCGCTTTTGGTATCGGCAAGCATATCTGCATGGGGAATACGCTGGGCCGCATCGAGGGTCATGTCGCGGTTGGAAAATTTATTGCGCGGTTTCCGAAATTGCGGGCAGCGGGAGAGAAACGCTTTCATGGGCGCGCCCGCTTTCGCGGTCTTGATGTCTTGCCGGTGGCCGTAACCTAGCGTATCTCCTAGGATCAGGCCCCATTAATCTCATGCAATTCTGTTTAGCCAGGAGGGTTCAAATGCAAGGAAAAAAGCGCAAGGACATGCTTAAGCATATTCGAGCATTTTTGACGCCGCATATGGGGCCTCCTGGCCAAACCCGGAGGGCGGGGCTCTTTTTACGCCGGGCTGTCGTTGTGAAAGGCTTGTGATGATGGGCATCACTGTGCCTTCCACGCCTAATCCGGCGAAAAAATGGCTCCCGCAGAATGGATGACATTAATGAGTCCTGGCCCTGACCATGGCAGATTACTTTAACGATCTTCTAACCCTCCAATTTGCTTTTGTAGTGGGAATAATATTTCTCGGCGGTCTCCTCCACGGTTATACCGGTTGGGGCGGTGGCTTGGTGATGATGCCGTTGCTTACATTATTCTATTCTCCAGCAGAGGCCTTGATGATAGCCGCCATTGGCGCAATTCTTTTGGTCGCCAGGATGGCTCCAGCGGCTGTTCGGACTGCTAATTGGCGGGAGATGGGCCCGTTATATTTGGTATTGTTGGTGGCGACACCGTTAGGTGGATTATTGCTGCTGATTTTGGATCCAGGTCTGGTGCGCAAAGTAATTGGTGTCATTATTATTGCGGCCTCATTGCTGATCATGAGTGGCTGGCAATATCGCGGCAAACGTGGCGTTACCGCCGCCACTCTGTTTGGTAGTGTTTCCGGCCTGATCAATGGATTTGCCGGGGTTGGCGGGCCAATTTTTGTCATCTATATCCTCGCCCATCCAGATGAAACTCGCGTGCAGCGGGCCAATATTGTGCTCGCAGCTGGTCTGCAGATTTTACTTATTGTCGTCACGCTAGCTGCAACCGGTGCCGTCAGTTGGGATATCATTTTATTAGGAATAATCCTCGCGCCGGTACAAATATTGAGCGGTTTGATCGGTGTCAGAATATTCGCCCTGGCCCCTCAGGAAATGTATAAAAAATTTACCCTGATCGCGATCGTCGTCCTCGGCGCATCGGTGGTGATCTTTTAAATTTATTCAGGCCTTATTCAGGATCAAAAAAGGCGAGGGTCCTGATCTCAATACTTTCGCGGGGTGGTGCGCCTTCAGGCGTCATTGGATCATCAAAAGATGTATGAGCCGAGAATCGAGCGCGGCCATCCTTGGCCGAATCATAGACTTTAAAGACAATCGCTTCGTTCCGTTTCATTTCCGGAAAATAAAACCATTCATGATTTTCATTGTAGCTCACCTGATAGGTTTGGCCGACGCGGTCAGGATAGCGGCGCTCGGCAACGATAAAATCACTGAATGGCAAGCTGCGAGAATCACAAAACGCCAGCGGGTTGGTGAGAAGAACCTCTTGGATCGGCCGCCAAACCTGAATAACGGCAAAACGGTTTCTCAATAGCTCCTCAGCCTCGTCGGGCAGGATGTCCCGCACCCGCTGCGGCCCGGACCATTCGGTGTAATCATTGTGAACACGCAATACCGGCTCACGCAGCAGATTTTCCGCGCGCTTTTCATCATCTCCTAACCGAACTGTATGATCAAAAATAACCACGCGCGAGGCACCCGAGTGTTTTTTGACCAGCGCTTCCATCTCGGCGTAATAAACGGATTTGATCTCATCGACATCAAGAAAATCTTTGACCGCCGTGTTGTGTTCGGTCAGCTCAAAGCCATGGACTTCGAGGTTGAAAGGTTTGTCCCAGGTGCGGCCATTGTGGATCGGCACGCCATGATCATCGAAATTGCCGCTATAGGTCGGCAGCTTTGTCGTCGCATCCTTAGTTTCGTTGACCGGCATGGTGCCATCGTCAACGCAGTAGGTAAGGGTGGCTTCAACTGTTGCCGGATATCGCTCAGGCGAGATTTTATTCATTGCCGGTCCTCAATGTTCCCAATATTTTATTAATTACATTTAGCCTGCTACGGCGCTAGGCGCAACTTAGAGCAGGATATTCCGGTTGGTGAACACCGCTGCATCGTAAATTGCGCCTTTTCGCGCATTTGATCGAGAATAAGCTGGCGGCCATTAGCCGCCAAGGCACCGTCTTTTTCGACATAAATATGCTCATAGCCGGACAGGCAGTCGAGCAGAGCGCCGCTCCGGCTCATTTGCAGATAAGCGTTGGTTGTTTCCGAATTGGACGGGCTGATATTGAAGGGGTGAAAGGAAATATGCAGGCTCGGCCTATGGGTTGCCAAAATATCGGCGATATGCGGGATTAAGTCATATTCGCCGCCTTCGATATCGATTTTGATCAACGAAACCTTAGACATGTCGAGATTTTCCAAGAACCGGCGGCCGTCGGTCAGTTTAATATCGGCGAATTTTTTCTGCTCAACGGTTTTTTTGTAGCCAAAGCGGGAAAACAGGCTGGAACCGCTGTCGCCGGGAGAGTTGTTATATAGCGGTGCCTCGCCATCAAACGTGCCGAGCGCCCCTTCAACCAATTCGATTTTCGCGGCGAGATCGGGATTGACGGCGAGGTTGTTTTTAAGATTTGCGAGGGCCGTCGGATCAGGCTCAAAGGCAATGACGCGTGATGCTTTGGCGGCGCCGTAGAGCACCGTACCGCCGATCCAGGCGCCAACATCAATATAGGTGGAACCCTTATCAACCAGCCGGTCGATTGCTTGAAAAGTTGCAGGCTCCCAGCTGCCGCTTTCGACAAGTCCCCACCATTTTGTATTGTAGCTCGCGTCGACGGTGAACGATGTTTCGTTGATTGTTATAGTTCTTATGTCTTCGGGTGGAATCGTAGCCATCATTTTGCCAACGTATCGTATCGAGGTGGTGTGGAATTAAACTCTGAAACTAATCTATAGTGACACATGAGTAACTGAAGAATATGAATATGAAAACCGAATTGTTAAGGAATTGAAGTCTCCTCCATACCTCCTTTACCGACTGACAATTTTACTTGAAACTCCAAAAACCCCAGAGTACAACGGGCCTCCAACATCGCGGAGAGGTGGCCGAGTGGCTGAAGGCGCTCCCCTGCTAAGGGAGTAAGGGGGA
>CAJWAR010000003.1 GCA_913020445.1 uncultured Rhodospirillaceae bacterium | reverse complement strand
CCCCGACACGCGGATTATGATTCCGCTGCTCTAACCAGCTGAGCTACTCCGCCACACGATTTGCGCAAACCATCGAAAAAGTCCGCTGAGACTGTGAATTTCAGGTCTCAATGAGGAAACAGGTGTATATTTTTACCGACCCGTTAAGTCAAGCGCCGAAGCAAATTTTAACGCGTGATCCAGCCGCCGCCGAGCATCCGATCACCGGCATAAAACACGCAAGCTTGCCCAGGGGCGATGCCGGCGTAAGCGCTATGCAGCGATACCTCGGCACCCTCTTCCTTCGCCCGTCCACATGCTTTAACTGTCGCCGGCAAGAGCGGCGTCATCGAGCGCAGCTTGACAGTGACTTCAAGTGGCTGTTCGCTTAAAGGCTCGTCGCCCAGCCAATTGACACCGGTGATGGTCACGGTCTCCTGCTTGAGCGCCTCTTTCGGGCCGACAATAACGCGTCTGGAATCCGGCTCCAGTGCCAGCACATAAAGCGGATCACCGCCGCCGATATTGAGGCCCCGGCGCTGGCCGATGGTATAGTTGATAATGCCGTCATGGGGACCCAGGATCGTGCCGGCTTGATCGACAATGTCGCCGGGGGCAACCGCATCCGGGCGCATTTTCTTGACCACAGCAGCGTAATCACCATCCGGCACGAAGCAGATATCCTGACTGTCCGGCTTATCGGCGATAGCCAGGCCCAGCCGTTCAGCCTGAGCCCTGGTCTCATCTTTACTCATGGCGCCCAGCGGAAAGCGCAGAAAATCAAGCTGTTCCTGGGTTGTGGCAAAGAGAAAATAGCTCTGATCTTTGAGGTCCATGGCGCCGCGGTGCAGTTCGGCCTTTTTGGCGCCATCGATACGCCTGACATAATGACCGGTCGCCAGTACGTCGGCTTCCAATTCTTTGGCGCGCCGGATGAGATCGCGGAATTTCACTGTCTGATTACAGCGCACACAGGGGATCGGCGTCTCGCCCGCCAAATAGGTGTCGGCGAAATCTTCCATCACGTCTTCACGAAAGCGATCCTCGTAATCCAAAACGTAATGCGGGAAGCCCCTGGCGTCGGCAACGCGACGGGCGTCATAAATATCCTGGCCGGCACAGCAGGTACCGGGCCTGGCCACCGCATTACCATAGTCAAACAGCTGCAGCGTGATGCCGATGACGTCATAGCCCTCTTCATGCAACAGCGCCGCCGTCACCGATGAGTCGACACCGCCCGACATCGCGACAACGACGCGGGTGTCTTTCGGGTCTTTATCTATGCCAAGACTGTTTGTCATGTCGTTCACTTAAGTTGATTTACCACGAAGGTCACGAAGAACACGAAGTTAAAACGATAGCCCTCCCCCTCAACGGGGGAGGGTTGGGTGGGGGTGTATTAATTAATCACCCTCCCCTCAATCCCCTCCCATCAAGGGAGGGGAAGTTATTTGAAATCTACATCAACATCCTTCGTGTTCTTTGTGACCTTTGTGGTTCAAATTTATTCTACATCCAGGCCCATCTGCCAAAAGGCGATTTCGAGCCGGGTGGCTTGATTAAACGTCTTTGAGAGCGACGACAGACGGCCTTCGCCACCACGCGTCGCCAGCAAACTATCAAGCTGCTCAATTTCCGCCTTCGCCACCGCTTGATAATCCTCCGATGCATACATTTCAATCCACGCGCCATAGGGATTACCGGCAGCTTTGTCTTTAAGCGCTGCGCCGATTTCCGCATAGCCAATAATGCACGGCGCCAAGGCCACATGGAGGTCTAATAAATCCCCCGACAGGCCCTTTTCCAGAACATAACGGGTATAGGCCATGGTTTCAGGCGCTTCCGGCAAGGCTTCCATATCGGCCTCACTCATACCCCAATCGGCGCAGAATTTTACGTGCAAATCCATTTCGAGATCAACAATCGCTGCCAAGCCTCCGGCTGCTTGTCTGATATCGGCCAAATTGTCGGCTTTATATGCCGCCAAAGCGTAAGCGCGGGCGAAATGGATCAGAAACAGATAATCCTGGCCGAGGTAATGTTTAAAGCTGGCTTCGGCGAGGGAGCCGTCCGCCAATTGAGCAACAAATTCATGCTCAATGTAGGCATCCCAATCGGCCTGATTGTCTGACTTCAAGCGCCCAAATAAACTCATATCATCAGATTATGGGTTTCAGCCGGCAAAGTTACGACCAACCCATCCAATTCTTCGGTCATATCAATTTGGCAGCACAGCCGGGATGTCCGGGTCAAACCGTGGGCGAGGTCGAGCATATCCTCTTCCTCTTCAGCAACCGAACTAAGCTTGTCGTACCATTCGGTTGAGATAATGACATGACATGTCGAGCAGGCCAGCGAACCTTCGCAAGCGCCTTCAATATCGAGGTTATTGGTTTGGGCAATTTCCATCACGGACTTGCCGATCGGCGCATCCACTTCGGTTGAATTGCCGCTCGGATCGATAAAAGTAATTTTGGCCATGATGTCTCTAAATATTGAGGAAATTAACCGACGCTAAAAGATTCGCCGCAGCCGCAGCGGCCGGTCTCGTTGGGATTGTCGAATACAAAGCTCGACTGCAATTTATCTTCTACGTAATCCATCGTCGAGCCAAAAAGATACATCATCGCCAGCGGATCAACAAAAATAGTAATGCCGTCCTGTTGAATTTCATCTTCGAGCGGTTTTTTTTCTTCAGCATATTCAACCAGATAACTGTGGCCATTGCAGCCCATTGTCGTGACCCCGACGCGTAAACCCAAGACGGGCTTGTCGGCATTGCTAATAAGCGATTTCACGCGCTTAACAGCAGCGTCGGTTAAGGTAATTTGGTTACTTGTTGGTTTACTTTTTGTATTACTGGCGTTCATTATTTGATTCCTACCTCTCAAACAAACGACTTAAGTTCTATATAGTCTAAAAGAAACCGAGCGCGAGCTTGGCGTCCTCCGACATTTTATCCATATCCCAAGCAGGCTCCCAAACGAGATAAACCTCAACTTCACCGGTGCCGTCGACGGACGCGGCGGCATCAGCAACTTGTTGCGGTAATATGCCCGCCACCGGACAGCCCGGCGCGGTCAGCGTCATCTCGATTTTGACATCGCCATTTTGGGCAACGTTCAGCTCGTAAATGAGGCCAAGCTCATAAATATTTACCGGAATTTCCGGATCATATACGGTCCGCAATGAATCCACTATTGCTTCATCGGAAGGCACCGCTTTACCTTCTTCCTTGGGCTGGCCAGCTTTACCAACCAAACCGCCTTCGCTCAATATTTCCGGATCAATGTCGCCACCACCCATCGGCGCACCAAATCCAGGTGAGCCGGTTGGTCCATGCAGTCCTGCACCAGGGGTGTAACTCGGAGGCAATGTTTTTTCATCCATAATTTTAGTCTCGTTCTATCGTTGTTTTATTCAGTCGACGCGGCGGAGTCGCCATGCACGGCTGCGTTCATTGTATGCCAGGCCAGCGTCGCGCATTTGACCCGCATCGGGAATTGCTTGACGCCAGAAAGCACCATTAATTTATCCAAATCATCTTCAAATTCTGCCGGTGTTTCACCGATTTCCTCGCCCATGCACATTTTGTGAAAAGTATCGAACAGGGCATCAACTTCGACGACTTTTTTACCACGGACGATATCAGTCATCATCGAGGCGGAGGCGACCGATATGGCACAGCCCCGCCCTTCAAAGGCGGCATCTTCGATGCTTTCATCTTCACCGACTTTGACGAAGACCGTCAGCCGGTCGCCGCACAGCGGATTATTGCCATTGGCTTCACAGGTCGCATCTTCGGGATGACGGAAATTACGTGGGTTTTTGCCGTGATCCAAGATGACTTCCTGATAAAGCTCGCGAATATCGTCTTCCATTAGCCGAATATTTCCTTCACGTAATTGAGCGCATCGACCAACTGATCGATGTCTGATTTATTGCTGTAGAGACCGAACGAAGCACGCGCTGTCGCGGCGACGCCATAACGATCCATCAAAGGCTGGGCGCAGTGATGACCGGCCCTAACGGCGACACCGCGGGCGTCGATTATGGTGCCAATATCATGGGAATGAATATCGCCCAGCATAAATGAAATAATGCCGGCCTTGTTATCGGCCTGACCGATGATCGTCAAACCTTCAATCGTCGCGAGTTTATCGTTCGCATAAGCCAACAAAGATTGCTCATGGGCAGCGATGTTCGTTAAACCAATAATCGAAACATAATCAATCGCGGCCGCCAGACCAACTGCCTCAACAATCGGCGGCGTACCGGCTTCAAAGCGGGCTGGCGCATCGCGGTAAGTCGTTTTTTCGAAAGTGACGTTTTCGATCATGTCGCCGCCACCCTGATAAGGCGGCATTTTATTTAACAGATCGAGCTTGCCCCACAGCACACCAATGCCGGTTGGTCCATAAAGCTTGTGACCGGTAAAAGCATAAAAATCGGCATCCAAATCCTGAACATCAACGCCTTCATGAACAATACCTTGGGCGCCATCGATCAGCACATGCGCATCTTGATCATGGGCCAGTCGAACAACTTCTTTGATCGGCACGATAGTGCCCAATACGTTCGAGACTTGCGTGATGGCAACAAGTTTGGTCTTGGGGTTCAAGAGCTTTTCGAACTCATCCATCAGGAAATTACCGGCATCGTCAACCGGCGCAACTTTAATTTCGATCCCAATGGCATCCCGGAGCAACTGCCACGGCACAATATTAGCGTGGTGCTCCATATGGCTGATGATGATCTCGTCGCCGGCGCTCAAAAACTCGCGGCCATAAGAATGTGCAACCAGATTGATCGCCGCCGTTACGTTGCGGGTGAAGATAATCTCATCCGGCGTTTTGGCGTTCATGAACTTGGCAACAGTCGACCGAGCGTTTTCATAATTGTCGGTCGCCAATTGGCTGAGCGTGTAGGCACCCCGGTGAACATTGGCATATTCCGACCGATAGGCCTGATCCATCCGCTCCAACACCTGGTTAGGCTTTTGTGCGCTGGCCCCACTATCCAGGAAGGCATGCGGATAACCGTTTATCTCAAGGCTTAGGGCTGGAAAATCAGCGCGGATAGCCGCGACATCGTAGCTGCTGCTGGTATCCGGTTTCAATACTGTCGTAGCTGCCGTCATATTAATTTTCCATCCAGGTGGAAATCTTTGCCTTAAAGATATCCTGGTAAACTTCGTCGACGCCTTCTTCGACCACTTCGGCTAAAAACCCTTCGACCAGCATGGCGCGGGCGGTGGCTTCCGGAATACCCCGTGAGCGCAGATAAAACAGCGACGTTTCCTCTAGCTCGCCGGTGGTCGACCCATGAGCGCATTTAACATCATCGGCGTAGATTTCAAGTTGTGGTTTGCTGTCAATTTCACTTTCGTCCGATAACAGCAGCGTTTTATTGCTCATTTGACCATCGGTGCCATCAGCCCCTTCGGCGACCACGATCGCCCCTTGAAACACACCGCGCGACTTACCATCCAAAGCACCTTTATAGGTTTCCTTCGATGTCGTATTGGGCACCAGATGATCAATCAGTGTTGTATTGTCGATGTGCTGGCTGTCGCGGCCAATATAAACGCCGTTGAGATTGGTATGCGCGCCACCCGCTTCGCAGGCAACGTGAATTTCACTGCGGCTCAATTGCCCGCCCATCGAGAGCACAAAACTGTCATAGGTAGAATCTTTACCCACCCGCGTTTTGACAGTCGAGAGATTGATGCCGGCGGCACTGTCTTCGAGCAACCGGTAGTGTTTCACGTGAGAGCCGCCATCGACGCTGACTTCGAACCCATGATTGGCGAGGTAACTGCCGTCACCAATATGTCTTTCAAGAATGGTCATCCGGGCATTGTCTTTGGCAACGATCAGATTGCGTGGATGGTGGGTCGTTGCGTCGCCCGCCTGACTGACAAAAACCACTTCGATAGGATTATCCAGCTCGGCTTTTTCAATCACGACGACGTAACCGTCATCGATAAAGGCCGTGTTGAGGGCCAATACAGGCGCATCTTCCATTGTGCCGATTTGGCCGAGATGTCGTGCCAACAAATCCGCATCCGAAGTCATCGCCTCGGCTAACGATAATATTCTGACGCCATCCGGCAGATCACCGATCTCGGATAGTTCTTGATGAAAGCGGCCATTGACAAAAACCAGCTTGTGGGCGGCCATATCTTCCGGCAGCCAGGCAAGTTCAGCCGGGTCAATTTCTTGGTCTATGGATGACGGCTCTACACTTAACTTTTCCAGTACATTGAGGTTGGTGTATTTCCACTCTTCAACGCTCGGTGTCGGCAAGCCCTGGCTTGAAAAACTCGCAAGCCCGCTTTGGCGCAACTGATCCAGCCACGGCGCCCGAGCGGCGAACTCAGCATCACCGTGCTGATCAACAAAACTCTGACTGATCGGTGAAAGCGTGCTCATTAGGCCGCTGCCTCCGCATAGTTGGCATAGCCGTTCTTTTCAAGTTCAATTGCCAGATTTTTATCGCCGGTATCGACGATCTTGCCATCGGCCAATACGTGAACCATGTCGGGCACGATATAATCAAGCAGCCGCTGATAGTGGGTGATGACCAGCATGCTGCGATCGGGCGAGCGCAATGCCGTCACCCCTTCGCCGACAATGCGCAGCGCATCAACATCAAGTCCACTGTCGGTTTCATCCAACACGGCAAAGCTCGGATTGAGCACGGCCATCTGCAGAACTTCAGCGCGTTTCTTTTCACCGCCGGAGAAGCCGACGTTAACAGCGCGTTTCAACATTTCGTCATTGATGTTAAGAATCTTGGTCTGCTCACGGACGAACTTCAGAAAGTCCATCGCATCAAACTCGCTTTCGCCGCGATATTTCCGCACTGAATTGACTGCCGCTTTCAGGAAGTTCATGGTCGAGACACCGGGGATTTCCACCGGATATTGAAAGGCCAGGAAAACCCCTTCACCAGCGCGAACTTCGGGTTCCATTGTCAGCAGATCCTTGCCTTTGTACGTGACCGAGCCTGCGGTAACTTCATAGCCATCGCGGCCTGAAAGCACATAAGACAAGGTCGATTTGCCGGCGCCATTTGGCCCCATGATGGCATGGACTTGGCCTGCCTCAATATTGAGGCTAAGGCCCTTGAGAATTTCCGTGTCGCCGACTTTGGCGTGGAGGTTTTTGATTTCTAACATTTATTTTCTTACTTTCCTTAAGCGTCTTAACCGACACTTCCTTCTAAACTAATACCGACCAGCTTCTGCGCTTCGACAGCAAATTCCATCGGCAGTTCCTGCATCACTTCGCGGCAGAAACCATTAACAATCAACGCCACAGCTTCCTCTTCGGAGATGCCTCGCTGGCGGCAATAAAACAATTGATCATCGCCAATTTTCGACGTTGTCGCTTCATGTTCGACTTTGGCGGATTTGTTCCGGCTTTCGATATAGGGCACGGTATGAGCGCCACATTCTTTGCCGATCAGCAGTGAATCGCACTGCGTATGATTTCTGGCGCCTTCCGCTTTCGGCATCATCTTAACCAGCCCGCGATAGGTGCTTTGCGATTTACCGGCCGAGATACCTTTGGCGATAATGCGCGAAGAGGTGTTTTTACCGAGATGGATCATCTTGGTGCCAGTATCGGCTTGCTGATAATTGTTGGTGATGGCGACCGAATAAAATTCGCCGACCGAATTGTCGCCTTGCAAGATGCAGCTTGGGTATTTCCAGGTAATAGCCGAGCCGGTTTCCACTTGCGTCCAGGAAACCTTAGAGTTCTTACCGCGGCAGGCGGCACGTTTGGTCACAAAGTTATAAATGCCGCCGACGCCGTTTTCATCGCCGGGATACCAGTTTTGCACGGTCGAATATTTAATATCGGCATCATCAAGAACGACCAACTCGACGACCGCTGCATGAAGTTGATTTTCATCCCGCATTGGCGCCGTACAGCCTTCGAGATAGCTCACATGAGAACCTTCATCAGCGATGATAAGTGTGCGTTCGAACTGCCCGGTGTTGGAGGCGTTGATACGAAAATAGGTCGACAGCTCCATCGGGCAGTTAACGCCTTTCGGAATGTAGACAAAGGAGCCATCGGTAAAGACAGCTGAATTCAAGGTGGCAAAATAATTGTCCGAATAAGGCACAACCGAGCCCAGATATTGTTTCACCAGCTCGGGATGCTCTTTAACAGCCTCGGAGATCGGACAGAAAATGACGCCTTCTTTGGCGAGCGCATCCTTAAACGTGGTGGCAACGGAGACACTATCGAACACGGCATCAACAGCAACGTTTTTTACGCCAGCCAACACCTCTTGTTCGTATAACGGAATGCCGAGCTTCTCATAGGTTGCCAATAATTCGGGATCGACATCATCAAGACTTTCAGGCCCCTCATCCGGCGATTTCGGCGCCGAGTAATAATACGAATCCTGATAATCGATCGGCGGATAGGTAACTTTTGGCCAATGCGGCTCTTCCATCGTCAACCAATGCGCATAGGCCTTGAGCCGCCATTCGAGCAGCCATTCCGGCTCTTCCTTTTTAGCTGAAATAAAGCGAATGATATCTTCGTTCAGCCCTTTCGGGGCTTGGTCGGCTTCAATGTCGGTGACAAAGCCGTATTTATATTTCTCGACCGATTGGACTTGATCGACGGTATCTGAAACTGCTGCATTCATTTAATTGTACCTGGTATCTTTATTGTACTCTCGGCTGCTACGCCGCACCTTTTAACTTATTGGGATTTGCTTGCGCATACATTTTCCGCCACTGACTGACAAAGTGTTCGACTTCATCCATCGTATTGCCGTGGCCGAGACTGATACGGATGGCAGTAGAGGCAAATTCCTCAACGACATCCATAGCTTTCAAAACATGTGATGCCTGAACTTTGCCAGAAGAACAAGCCGAGCCCGCACTAACCATAATCCCGGTCAAATCGAACTTCATCACTTGGGTTTCACTTGAGACATTAGGCATCGATAGGCACGTCGTATTCGGCAATCTATCAACACTTTCGCCAAACACAACCGTATCCGGCGCAATCGTCCTGATCCCGGATTCCAAGTGATCCCGAAGCGTTTTAATCTCTTCAATTTCATCAAGGTTTGTTGCGGCCAATTTGGCAGCGGCGCCAAAACCGACAATTCCCGGCACGTTTTCGGTGCCGGCCCGGCGGCTGCGTTCCTGGCCGCCGCCTTTGATGAGTGATTGCAATGGAATTTCCTCATTGATCACCAAGGCTCCAACGCCCTGGGGTCCGCCAATTTTGTGGGCCGATAAACTCATAAAGTCGACGCCCAGATCGGTCCAGTCGACGTTAATCTTGCCCAGCGCCTGAACGGCATCCGTGTGAACAAGTGCACCGTGTTCTTTAGCAATGCGGGCAATTTCAGCGACGGGTTCAATGACGCCGGTCTCATTGTTGGCCAGCATCACTGAAACCAATGCCTGGCCATCAAGGTCAGAAAGTCGTGCCGCCAATGCCGCCACATCTATTACGCCATCGCCATCAACCGGCATCTGTTCGATATTATCGGCCGCCGCTAACACCGAATCATGCTCAACCGCTGATGCTAAAATGTGACGACTTGCCGTGCCGCTGAGAACCAGATTATTGGCTTCCGTACCACTACCCGTAAACACGATCTGCGCCGGGCTGGCGCCAACCAACTCGGCAACCTTCTCACGCGCCTCCTCCACCATCTGGCGTGCCCGGCGTCCGGCGGTGTGCACAGAGGATGCATTACCGGTCAGCGCCAAGGCCCCAGCTATAGCATCTGCAACAGTCGCCGCTACCGGCGTCGTCGCGTTGTGGTCAAAATAAATCGCGCGTGTCATGGTTAGCTTTCTAGGGGCGGCTATCGAGATTAATCGACAACCCTAAGCTCAGGTTCAGAGACAATCGAAATTTCACGGTCAACTAATCCAGCAGACTGCAACAAATCATTTCCACTGGTTCCAAGAATTCGATTTTCGACGACATCAGCCAGCGAGACCGAACTTAAATATAGATAAATTTGATTGCCGAGCTCGGACCATAAGTCATGAGTGAGGCAACGGGAATTGTCGGTGCGGCAACCCGTCGGTGAACCCGGTGTACAACGTGTCGTTTGAATAGGTTCATCGACAGCCATAATAATATCCGAGATTTTCATGTCTTCGGAATCACGTGCCAATAGATAGCCGCCGCCGGGACCACGTACCGATTTAACTTGTGAGCCTTTGCGCAGCTTACCGAACAATTGTTCCAAATATGAGAGCGATATATCTTGGCGTAATGCGATATCTGCAAGCGCGACTGGCCCACCTGTACTTTGACGAGCCAAATCAACCATTGCCATTACCGCATATCTGCCTTTGGTGCTAAGTTTCACGGTTTTTCTCCTGCTTTATTTGTTCCACTGATTAATTTTGATATTGCTAATTTAGTCTAATTGCCTGAAGAGGCTTTTGACTTTTGCTGAGATTGATCATCGGTATCAGTATCCTGATCCCCGAGTTCATCCTTTTTATCATCAAGTTCTTGTTCCAGTTGAACGACGCGTTCGCTCAACGTGGTCAATTGATTGCGCAAACTTTCAAAACTGCGGGCAACTGGATCGGGAAGGTCCTCGGTTGGCGTGCCGTAGGCGCAAAATTCGTCTTCAAGCGTCTTGTCTCTACCCATTACGATTTTGGCAGGAATGCCGACCATGGTTGCCCCTTTCGGCACATCTTGAAGAACCACCGCATTGGCGCCAACTCGAGCCGCTTCGCCAACATTGAGAGGCCCTAATATTTGCGCCCCGGAACCAACAATAACGCCATTACCCAGTGTCGGGTGGCGTTTACCTTTTTCCAACGAAGTGCCGCCAAGCGTGACGCCTTGATAAAGCGTGACGTCATCACCGACTTCCGAGGTTTCACCGATGACGACGCCCATGCCGTGATCGATAAAAAAACGTCGGCCGATGGTCGCGCCTGGATGAATTTCAATACCGGTCAAAAAACGACCGAGATGAGAAATCCAGCGGCCGGTCAGAAACCACTTGCGCCGCCAAGCGGCATTTGAAAACCGATAAAATAGGATCGCGTGATAACCCGGGTAGCAAAAAACGACCTCAATTTTAGATCGTGCCGCCGGATCACGGGTCATGAAAGAATTTATATCTTCCTTGAGACGTTCGAAAAAAATATGTGTCATTGTAAATAAATCCGTAGTGTATTAAAAAAGGCCCTTCCGCGAAAAAACCATAAAAAACGAACAGTTTTTTGACGTCGAACCCGCAATTGTATAAAGTGAATATAGGTATCCCGACCATTTTAGTCAAGTATTGTGGTAAAAATTTATGAATAAAATGAAAAATACCATACTAAAATACTCTATTATCCATCAACAACCCAGCCAAAGATAGGTAAAACCAGCAAAATCATGCCGGAAGTAATTTTTAATGGACCTGATGGACGGCTAGAAGGCCGGTATCATCAAAGCAAGAAACCCGACGCTCCCATTGCTATTGTTCTTCATCCTCACCCGCTGCACGGCGGCAACATGAACAATCGGATTGTTTATATGATGTACAATGCCTTCGTGGAGCGTAATTTTTCCGTACTACGGTTCAATTTCCGCGGTGTCGGTCGCTCGCAAGGCGTATTTGACAGTGGCATTGGTGAATTAAGCGATGCGGCCTATGCTTTTGACTGGATGCAGCAATTTAACAAGAACAGCCCTTATTGCTGGATTGGCGGCTATTCCTTTGGCGCGTTGATTTCGATGCAGTTGATGATGCGCCGCCCGGAGATTGAAGGCTTCGTCTCCATTTCTCCTCCGGCTAATACCGAGGATTTCTCCTTCCTGGCGCCCTGCCCGTCTTCCGGTCTTATCACCCACGGCGATGCAGATGATTCTATTCCAATGGAATCTGTACAAAAACTGGCCCAGAAGCTTGATGCTCAAAAGAATATCGAAATTGATTTCACCCCAATCAAAGGGGCCGATCATTTTTACAAAGATCGGATAGATAATCTGAACAAGGAAATTTGCCGCTATCTCGACGAATCATTGGCGCCGGATAAAGGCGAAACAGAAAAGACGCCCAAAGCTAAAAAGAAAAAATAGCGGCCCTTATTTCGGCTGATGCAATTCACCGCCCGCCATTGGCTCGTCCACGCCGGTTGTCGCCGGAAAACTCAAAGGCAGATCAAGCAGTGAGCGTACCGCCATAAAGGCAAACGCTTGCGCCTCTATGGCATCGCCATTCCAGCCAACGCTTTCCACCGGCTCGGCAGTTTTCCCGAGACGTTCAGACAGTTCTTTCATGATCGTTGGATTATGACGCCCGCCGCCGGTCACCAGCCATTGGCCCACCGTTTCCGGGAAATAAACCGTGGAGCGGGCGATTGCTTCGGCAGTAAAGGCGACCAATGTCGCCGCTGCATCTTCCAGCGAAAGTTTCTCAAGCGCTGAAATGTCGAAAGCGTTACGGTCAAGCGATTTAGGTGGCGGTTGATCAAAGAAACCATGGCTGAGAAAATCCGCGAGGATAGCTTTATCGGTCCGCCCTTCGGCAGCCAAACGGCCATCTTGATCAAACCTTTTACCGGTTCGAGTTAGCACAAGGTCGTCGATCAGCGCGTTTCCCGGTCCGGTATCAAAGGCAAGCAGGTCGTCAGTATTGATAAAACTGACATTCGCGACGCCGCCGATATTCACAATTGCCACCGGATGATCGAAATTGGCGGCAAGCGCTTGATGATAAACCGGCGCTAAGGGTGCCCCTTCACCACCGGCCGCGACATCGGCGGCCCGAAAGTTATTAACGACCGGACGGCCTGTCAGTTCAGCCAGCAATAAACCGTTTCCTATTTGCAGGGTAAACTGATTCTCCGGTTCGTGCAGGATAGTCTGGCCATGAAATCCAATAACATCAATTTCCGCGCTCGCCAGATTATGATTTTTTAAAAGGTCCTGAATGAGCTGAGCATGCAATTGCGTGAGGTCATGTTCGAGCTCAGTTGGAACCTCTTTACTCCCCAATGCCGCCCGCAAACGCCCGCGGAAATCCGGATCGTAAGCCTGTGCCTCAAAGGGTCCGAGGGAATGAATGGATTTGCCATCGGCTTGGATGACGGCAGCGTCAATGCCATCCAATGATGTTCCACTCATCAACCCGAGGGCGGTGTATATTTTTGCGTCAGTCATGGCCTAAAGAAATTTGACATATTGTATAGATTTATCACGGGTTTCGTTGTGCCTACAGGATGATTATGCTAAACGACCACCCAAATATGAGGCAACATACTCATACAACCCTTAAAATACTATTGAGCCATATTGGACCATGACGACCTATAAATCAGATTTTTTGAATGCCATTACTGAGCGGGGCTTCATGCATCAATGCACCGACATTGAAGCGCTGGATGCAAAGGCTTTGGCGGATATTATTCCGGCTTATATCGGCTTCGATTGCACGGCCCCCAGCCTCCACGTCGGCTCACTGTTGCCGGTTATGCTGTTGCGCTGGCTGCAAAAAACCGGCCACAAACCGATTGTGCTGATGGGCGGTGGCACCACCAAGGTCGGTGACCCGTCCGGTAAAGATGAGAGCCGCCAACTTTTGACGGTTGAAAAAATTAATGAAAATATGGCGGGCATCAAGTCGATCTTCGCCAAATACCTGACTTTTGGCGATGGTCCCACCGACGCTATTATGGTCAATAATGCAGATTGGTTGGATAAGCTCGAATATATCGATTTTCTGCGCTCCTATGGCCCGCATTTTACCATCAATCGAATGCTCACATTCGATAGTGTGAAACTGCGCCTGGAGCGTGAGCAGCCCCTGACCTTCCTCGAATTCAATTACATGATCCTCCAGGCCTACGATTTTCTTGAACTATCGCGGCGCAACGATTGCTTGATGCAGATGGGCGGTTCCGATCAATGGGGCAATATTGTCAATGGTGTTGAGTTGGGACGCCGCGCCGATAGCACGCAGCTGTTCGGGCTGACGACACCCTTAATGACCACGTCATCCGGGGCCAAGATGGGCAAAACCGCAGCGGGTGCGATATGGCTCGATCAAGAACAATTCTCGGCTTATGACTTTTGGCAGTATTGGCGCAACACGGAAGATGCCGATGTCGGTCGTTTCATGCGCTTGTTTACCGAGCTGCCACTTGATGAAATTGCCCGCCTCGAAAATCTCAAGGATGCTGAGATCAATGAAGCCAAGAAAATTCTCGCCGGTGAAGTGACCAAACTTTGCCACGGTGAAGATGCCGCTGAGTTGGCCGCAAAAACAGCAGAAGATACCTTCGAAGGTTCCGGCATTAGTGCCGACCTACCCACAGTCGAGCTTGCCAAAAGCGATCTTGAAGCAGGTATTGCGGCCTTTGATTTATTTCGCCAAGCCGGTCTCGCCAACTCGAATGGTGAAGCGCGCCGCCTTATCAAAGGCAATGGTGCCAAATTAAACGATACTGTTATTGCCGATGAAACTCAGATGATAACGTTCGCTGATATTAATGCGGATGGGGTGATAAAATTATCGGCCGGGAAAAAGCGCCACATCCTGATCCGCGCCGCTGAATAGAATTAGGGTTATTTACTGGACGATGCTTTTTTAGGCGCCCCCTCAAAAATACCGAAAAGTTTGCGTAATATTCCGGGTGCCAGTACTGACAATGGATTGGTCGAAATTTCCGGTTTCTTAACATCACCGGTCATGGAGTAGGTAGCGGCAAACACGCCGCTATCTTTCTCACCGCCGGAGAATAGCATGCCGATTATCGGAATATTCGTCAGGGCATTATTGATGGCATAAGCCGGCACAATGGTGCCCTTGATATCAACCGTCTCAACGGCTGTGTTTAAGGTTCCAGACGCCGTTAGCCCCAAAGACAAGCCGGTCACCGAAGCATTATTGATTTTAATAACATCGTTTTGGCTCTCAAACGGCGCCTCCAGTTTATTAAAAGCCAAGCCCAACCCACCTAGATTTTCGAGAATTCCCGTGACCGAGGCAACGTTTAACAATTGTGCCAATACTGGAGCTTTAATCACGCGAAAACTATCAATCGTTGCGCGCCCGGTAAATTTGCTTTCCGGTAGCATGCCGACATATTCACCGGTCAATGTTAACCGCCCACCAATCAAATTATCGTAATAGTCAAAAGTCTGCAGCGCCGCACCGGCATCATTGGAGGTTACCCGAAGATTCCTCTTGCCGTCTTTCGAAGTAAGATTGATAACAAAATTCTTAGTGCCGCCAAGTCCGCTGGTGAGTTGTGCTCGCTGCCACACCCAGCCGTCAAAAGCCATGGCGCCGGTTACACGTTCAAGAAATTTACCGGGATAGAGCTGCACCGAATCGACATTAAGTGACAAAGTAAGCGGGTCACTTTTCTCAGCAACTCCACTTTCCTCTTCACTGGCAATCCAAGAGCGCAAATCAAGCTGCTTTCCGCTGATATCAATATCCCAGCCCGCTCCATTTCCGGCAACTTTCTGCGCATTGTGAGGTGCGATAATGGCACGGATATCGGATTGGCCAAATTGCAGGCGATCAATTGATACTTTGGCCAATTTTCCAGATTTACCAAAAGAAATATCCGCCGACAAATCCATGCCGCCGCCATTAAGCGTTACTTTGGGAATCGAGGTAAATCCATCCTTGGTGAACTCTGCATCTATCACCGCCGTGGCCGCCACTTTAGCGGATTTTTGCCAACCCAATTTAGGCAAAGCCATTGCTACATCTTTAAGATCGAGTTTGGCTTTGATATCGCCCGTCTCGTCGGTCTTGAAAGAGGCGGTAAAATCCGTTCCCACATTGCCCGTCATAAACTGGGGCGTGAACGGCGCAAAATTAAGTTTAAGTTGCTCCCGCCAAGCATGGTCATTGAGTTTCGCTTTAAGCTCATAGCGGCGGCGGAATTTACTTTGATCAGCAAAATTCTCGGTCCATTTAATGTTCGTTTTTACCCCGCCGAGCAGTCCATCACCCTTGACCGTCATCCCCTTGTTGTTAGCAATTAATACCAAATTCGCTTTTGCTAAATCTAGATCGAAGGCAATTTTCGGCACAGCGACATTTTTAAGGATCGCATTGGCGGACGCTGTGACGGTTTCAGCCGTCATTTTCCGTTCGATCAGGAAATTTAAAGCCAGCCGGGTGGAAACATCACCCTTTGCATCGGTCGATGGAAAGCCAATAGTTTTGGCAAACTCCAACGGTTTACTGTCGATGGTTTTTAGAATTGAACCCAGCGGGCCATCGATCTCTAATTTGGCATCGAAGAACTGATCAACCTGATCGAGGCCGGTGAAAACGATGTGCCCATTTCTAAGTTTTAGATCACCAGATTCCCCGTGAGTGATTTCCAATTCAAACCGTTTGCGATCGAATTTAGCCCGCCCGGACCCCTTCGTCGCTTTCGGCATTGGTGCGAAATAATCGGCTGTGAGATTGCGAATATCCATGTCACCCAGGAGCGAGATAATTTCCACTCCCGTTTTCTTATTGTAACGACCAGTTACCCGGGCATGAGCAACCGGCGCGATACCATCGGACAAATTCTTGATAATCCAGTCCCGTACGATACCTCCCCAGCCTTGGGGCCAAAGTTCCTGCGCTTGATCAATTTTAAGGTTTCTGGCCTCACCTCCCAGTTCAAAAGAAATATCGCCACCAATTTCCTGCACCGTGGCGGATGCTTCCAAGGTGGGGCCATCGGAATCGAGTCGGATTTTTTCCACTTCAAGCCGGTCAAATTCAGAATCATAGGTGCCGGCAAGAGATATTTTCTGCAGCGGCCATTCATGATTAATGGGCGCCGGTAACTTTAATTTGCCATCCGGACCAAGATCCATAACCAATTCTTGAATATTGAGCCGCCCGGTCGTCTGATCAAAGTCGCCACGTATTTTCGAAGATTGAACAGCAAGATCAATATCAACCGGATCATTTGAGGCAATCCGGCCCTTTGAACTGGTCAGATTAAATTCAAATTTACGAACCTCACCATCGGTCAACACCACGGTATCTATCGTGCCACTCATTGGCAGATCGAAACTTTTCAATAATTTTAGTTTTTCTGTCAATGGGGCAAAAACAAGCGGATTTAGATCAGCAAAACCTAAAGTTATTTTTGCCTCTTTCTTTTGCAGATCATAATCACCCATCAGGGTAATCGCTGCCGTGTTGTTGGTATCGGTCCCCCCTGCCGTTAACGCCAATTCAGCCGATAGCGAAACTTTTTCACCTTCCCGCACCAAAGCGATATCGGTTTCCGGCGCCAGCCATTTAACGGCGAGCTGGTGGTCATCAACGGTGACATTACCGCCAATGATATTGATCCGGCGGAGATATCCGAGCGGACGTTTTTTATCGGGTGGCGAAAGCAATTCGCCGATAATCTGCTGGGATATATCTCGCCTGCCGGCGCCATTTGCTGCGGCCAAATTTGCTAGCCCAAGCTCCAATTTACCAGCCTCGGTGCGGATAATATTCAAGCTCGGTCCAAAAATAGTTAAGCTGCGTGGGGCCAGTTCACCCTTCATCAATGCAGAGCCACTTAAGGAAACAGCAAGTTCCGGGATTTCCGCTAATACTTTGCCATCCGGACCAATCGCTCTGGCGCCCCGCAAGCGAATATCCAAGCTTTGGTCCCAGCCGGCCCAAGTTAGGATGGTGTCCTCAAGCTTGATATCGACCTGACTTTCCGCAGTCTTCAGTGCGGATTCAAAATAGGGTGTCAAAAAGGCAAGAGATATGGGGCCGGTCGTCAATCGCCACACCAGGACGCCAACGAAAACGGCAAAACCAAGTCCCAAAATTCCAATCAGCTGGACAACGCTGCGGAACGTCCGCCTTATCAATTATCTAACTCCATTCGTGGCCGGCAGGTTGTTAATTTCTGTCTTTCTTTGCAACAACTTGACCACCTCTCCCTCTTAACGCAGTCTGCTATATCTGACAGCAATTTGAAATGCATCAAATGACTTTTTTAACCAATGCGATCAATTTGCCAAAACCTGCCTTTAAGGATCGTGCAGAACTAGGCATCGACCGTCTGATCGAAGTTTCGGAAGAAACCGGTGATGATGCGTTCATTTCAAATATCAAAGCCATTACGTCCAATGGAGAATATCGCCCATTCTTAGACGCCCTATTCGGCAACAGCCCTTTTTTGAGCCAGTGCGCCGTTACCGATCCAAATTTCTTCCTTAAATTGATTATGGAGGGTCCAGAGGCAAGTTTCAAAAAAATTGAGCAAAAACTTACAAAAAAGCCTGAAAAATTGGATCAAGCTGCGGTAATGCAGTTCCTGCGCATCAACCGTAAACAGGCCGCCCTCACCATTGCTGCGGCGGATATTGCTGATCTGTGGACCGGCCCGGAGATTACCCAGGCGCTGAGCCGTTTTAGTGATCTCGGTGTCCAATATGCAGTTAACTTTCTGCTGCAAAATATGGCGGCGAAGAATTTTCTCAAATTGCCAAATGAGAATGATCTGAGCGACGGTTCCGGTCTGATCGTGCTAGGGATGGGAAAACTCGGTGGCCATGAGCTAAATTATTCCAGCGATATTGACCTGATACTTTTCTTCGATCCGGAAGTTATTGAAACGGAGGAACCGGAGAATTTAGCCAAAGGCTTTATCCGGCTGGCGCGCGATCTGGTCAAAATCCTATCCGAACGAACTGCCGATGGATACGTCTTTAGAACCGATCTTCGTCTCAGACCAGATCCAGGCTCGACGCCGCCGGCGATATCTGTATTGGCAGCGGAGACCTATTACGAAAGTATCGGCCAGAACTGGGAACGCGCAGCGATGATCAAAGCGCGCCCGATTGCCGGTGATATCAAAGCCGGGCAGGATTTCCTCGACCGGCTTCATCCCTTTATCTGGCGTAAATATCTCGACTTCGCCACCATCCAGGATGTCCACTCGATCAAACGGCAGATCAATGCCCATCGTGGTGGCGCCGAAATTGCTGTTGAAGGCCATAATATTAAGTTGGGCCGGGGCGGCATTCGGGAAGTTGAGTTTTTTGCCCAGACCCAGCAACTTATTTGGGGTGGACGCCTGCCCGAATTGCGTACAGCTCCGACATGTGAGTCGTTGATGAGCTTGGCTGCAACGGGAAAAATCTCTCAAACTACTGCGGACGAGCTGATCAAATCATACTGGTTCCTGCGCCGGGTCGAGCATCGACTGCAGATGATTGATGATCAGCAAACTCATGATTTGCCCAGCGATGCCGGCGGCATTGAACATGTCGCTTTATTTCTCGGCTATGAAAATGGCGAACCATTCCGTCAAGAACTGTTGTCGCATTTAGACCGCGTAGAGGCGCATTACGCCCAGTTGTTCGAAGAAGCACCGCGCCTTGATGGCACCGATGAAATAAAAGGTAATTTGATATTCACCGGCGTCGACGATGATCCGGAAACTCTAAATACAATTAAATCAATTGGTTTTGCCAAACCGGAGATCATCGCTGATACGGTGCGGGTCTGGCATCATGGCCGCTACCGCGCCACCAGCAGCACCCGCGCCCAGCAGATTTTAACCGAACTTGTGCCGGTCATACTCAAAGCCTTTGGCGAAACACCGGAACCCGACATTGCCTTTAGAAAATTTGATGACTTCTTATCTGTCCTGCCTGCAGGCATTCAGCTGTTTTCGATGTTTCACGCCCATCCTTCGTTACTTAATCTAGTCGCCGAGGTCATGGGCAGTGCGCCACGACTGGCTGAACATTTAGGCCGTAATCCCGGTGTATTGGACAGCGTCTTAGAGGAAGACTTCTTCGAGCGTCTGCCGGATGCCGATCGAATGGATGAAGAACTCGGCCTCGCTCTAAAGCGCTCTGAAAACATTGAAGATGCACTTGATATCGTGCGGCGGTGGGCAAATGACAAAAGGTTGCAGATCGGCATCCAAGCTTTGCGGCACCACGCAAATTGGCAGGAGTTCGGTATCGCTTATAGCAACATTGCCGAAATCTCAATTCAGCATTTGATCAAACACGTAGGCAGGGAATTTGAAAAAAGCCACGGCAGGGTTGAGGGGAGAGAATGGACGATCTTAGCACTGGGAAAAGTTGGCGGTCGAGAAATGACGCCGTCTTCCGACCTCGATTTGATATTTATTTATCGCCACGATGACGATGTCGTGCAATCTGATGGCGAGCGCCCGTTACACCCAAGCCAATATTTCGCCCGGCTCAGTCAACGTCTGATTAATGCCATCACAGCGCCAACTGCCGAAGGCACGCTTTATGAAGTTGATATGCGCTTGCGCCCTTCCGGCAATGCCGGGCCCATCGCCTCACATTATTCAGCCTTTGTGCAATATCATCGGGAGAAATCCTGGACCTGGGAGCATATGGCTTTATCACGGGCGCGCGTGGTGAGTGGCACACCATTGCTGACGAAAGAGGTCAAAGACGAAATTTGTGACACGCTAACCAAATCGCGCGATCCTGAAACGCTGCTTAAAGATGTCAAAGAAATGCGGCAACGTATCGATAAAGAACATCATTCCGACTTTATTTGGGAAGTGAAATATATGCGGGGCGGCCTCGTCGATATCGAGTTCACGGTTCAATACCTGCAACTCCAACATGCCCATCAATATCCGGATATATTGGCCGCCAATACCGGTCAAGCGATCCAAAATCTGCACGGTGAAAGTTTGTTGGACAAAGATCAAGCCGACACCTTGGCTAACGCATTGAAACTGTGGCAGACGGTGCAAGGAATGTTGCGGCTTACCATCGAAGGCTATTTCCGCCCCGAGCGTGAGCATGAAGTACCGGCAGCGCTCGCCCAAGCCTTGGCTGATGCCGGAGGCTGTTCTGACATTGATGCCCTCAAAATTCACATGAAGGAAACGGCAGATGCTGCCTATCAAGTGTACATGGACCTGATTGGCGAGCCTTAAGTAATGTCACTACCCATCAACCAACTCTTGGCATCTTTTTTGAGCTGCGCTTCAGCGTCACTACCGGCTTGAATGATGTTGTCCATGGGTGCGCGACCGATCAAGCTAAGCCGGAAACAGAGTATCTGACAAGCCGGCGGATATTGCGAAAGATCCATCGCTTCGAAGTAACCTGCCGGTACATCAGCCGGGTTAACCGGATCCATGCGGTCTTTTTCATAGACCATGGTGCGGCGAAAAATACGCCAGACGCCATCTTCACGTTTTTCAAACAGATCAAAAAAACGGCCCCAGGTTATGGCGTCAAAATCAAACGGATCACCAACCACACGGCGCAGTAATTCGGCGTGACATTCACTGGTAGCGCGGTTACCCGCAACATTTATGCGCGCCCGGCCTATAATATGCTTGCCGTGTTCACCAGGCTTAAAATCAGCGAGCATCCCCTTGGAGCGCTCAATAAATTCACTGGCCGGACCTGAGAACCACGAAATATTAATCTCCGCATCAGGCTGGAAGCAGTTGCTCAATATGTCCCAATCGCCGCAGTCGCGGGCGAACGCCCAAGCGGATAGCACTTGATCGATTTCATGCTCGTCCGCCACCAGATTTAAGCGGTCATTATTGCTCATCAAGAATCCCCCGATAATTATTCTAGACGTACTACCGTTCTTCGAATATGAGAACCTCAGTTTAGATGTGTTAAACAGGAAGTCCAGGTGCCAAATCATTCAGCCACTTCACTAAGCCAAGCCGCCTGCTCGGTTTTGTTGGAACCGTCTGTTGAGGGTAAAATATCTCTCACTCAGGAGATTGCGGAGCAGTGGTCAAATGGTTCAATCGCTGATATCGGCAGCGCGCTGCCGCCGAACCGTCCGGCCAGACCAGCGCGGCCTGAATTGCTGCCGCCGCGCGATATGCCGAAACGTAATGCCAGAGGCGACAAAGGCCGCATCGCCTTGATCCACGCCATTGCGCATATCGAATTAAATGCCATCGATCTCGCCTGGGACATCATCGCCCGCTTTACCGCTTACGATCTGCCACGAAATTTTTACGCCGATTGGATCGGCGTCGCAGTTGATGAAGCGCGGCATTTTGGCCTGCTGGCTAACTATTTATCCTATCACGGCGCGGCCTACGGCGATTTTCCAGCTCATGATGGCTTGTGGGAAGCGGCGGAAGATACCTATCATGATCTCCTGGCCCGTTTGGCCATCGTGCCAATGGTTTTGGAAGCGCGTGGTTTGGACACGACACCGCCAACCATCACCAAACTGCGCGACGTGGGTGATAACCACGCGGCTGACATATTAGCGACCATTGCTGATGAAGAGATTGCCCATGTCGCCGCCGGTGTGCGCTGGTTTAATTATATCTGTGAGCAGCAAGAAAAAGAGCCGACAGAAACCTATCAGGCGTTGTTCAAAAAACACTTCAAAGGCCAGCTCAAACCACCCTTCGCCACCGCCGCTCGGGAACAAGCCGGCTTCAGCGCCGACTATTACCAGCCGATTGCGGCGGGCTGAAACTTTCTCGTTTTACCGACACCTGATGCGTTCAAAATTGCAGCAATTTCTGCTCTACCCCCGATGGCGGACACTTTGAGCAATCAGTTGAACATCCAGATCAGACCATAAGCGCTACTTGAGAAACTCCTCCAAGCCGAGCGCAAAAAGAGCCACGCCCCCGATCATAATGTGCGATATCGAGACACCGACGATTGACCGATTACGATGAAACAGCCAGCCGAAGAACAATCCGCCGAAAAAAGTGGCCAGGGCAAATCCGACGTTTAGATGGGTGTGGACGGCGGCGAAAATGAAATTCGACACTAAGATGGCAATAACGGCACGCCGTGCGTCCGATCCATATAAAAACTCGACCAGTAGTGACTGAATGCCGCAGCGCGCGATGATTTCCTGTACCGGCACAAACAGCGCATAAATGGCGATGTTGGTTGCGTAGAATAACCAGTCGGTTCCACCGGCCGGCGTCAGGCGCGCGAAATCCTTGGAGAGGGCGAACATCGGCTGTCCTTGAAATGCGTCGACGAATGTCACCAGGAGGAATTTGCAGCCGACGAGCACGGCAATAAAGATGGCAGACATAACCACCGCATCAACGGTCGCGGCTCGTGCACCATGGAACGTCAGTCCGAGGTCGACAGCCTTTATTGAGCCGCTTCGCAGCATGATGATGAAAGGCAACAGGAAGGTCAGAACCAAGGCCACGGAACTGATAGTACGGGCCGAACCCTTCAACTCGATATCAAGTATTATCCGCATGCCAACGGTGTAAATCGCCAACAGGACGAACATCATGATGACGTAACCGCCAGCCGTCCGTTTAATCCTGGTTTCCGCAAGTTGCTGCGTCAACGTCATGGCCAGCGCCTTGTCGGCATAGGTGACGCGTCGTGTCAGAAACTGTCCGATTATCGATTCTACCTTGACCTTAATTCGGCTCAATTCCGAATTCGGATCCGAATCGTCGAACTCCAGAACGACGACGTCTGTTGCTCGGATTATCCGAACTTTGGGGTGCTTGTAGTCATCCGCTAGATTCATGAAATTGAATGTCCCAAGCGCATTGCCGGCCTCGAGAAGGGCCACCCGGTGTTCGACGATTTTCCCATCGGGAAGCTGCGACGATTGTAGAAATTCGGCTTCACCCTTGAAAATTAACGGCAGGCGTGTAGTACCGAACACTTCACCATCAACGACCTCACCGCCAGAATAGTGAATCGTGTAGGCCTGTCTGCTAAGCAATTCCAGCTCGCGTTGGTTCAGATTATCGAGGACCGGAACCGCGCCCAAAAATGCCATAAGCTTGTTCTGGTCATCGGTGATATCCAATGGGTTTGCAACGTCGAATGCACCTGGTTCCAGCAAATGCGAAACCTGAATCGCATCGTACTCGGTTTCTGGCCGTATTGAACGCCCACCCGCTTGAATATCCGCCTCAATCTGCGTCCACGCTTCTGTCAGACTGGATTTGGTTGCCGGTTTGGAGATGGCGCCTGAGACATCGAGGTTATTAAGCGCGTCCTGTACCTCTTCAGTAATGGCCCCTGAGATAATGATAAATGGAATGTCGCGGTCAGCTGCAGTTTTGCCGGCGCGAACCATTTTCAACAATTCCAGACCGCTTGG
This sequence comes from uncultured Rhodospirillaceae bacterium, assembly GCA_913020445.1. Lineage (GTDB taxonomy): Bacteria > Pseudomonadota > Alphaproteobacteria > Rhodospirillales > UBA2165 > TMED23. The sequence continues at coordinate 103,291 of CAJWAR010000003.1, read as the reverse complement.
CGATGACATCATGATGTCCGAAATGATCACGTTGATTTCGCTGTTATTCCGCAGAGCCTCTAAAGCTTGTTCACCATTTTCGGCTTCGATGATAGTACAATCCTTGACGGACCGAATGGTTCGCGAAATGACAACGCGGGAGAACTTCAAATCTTCGACGAGTAATACTGTTTTCAAAAAAAATCCCCCCGATAAGAGCCTCGTCAATGATACCTGAATGTGCCATTTCGTGGTATCTATCACAATAATTTCAATGGCGGAGAATTTCTGCAAATAATACCGTGTTCGTGCCCTACTCGCCCTCTATCCGAGCGGCCAAGGCGGCCGCCATAAAGTCATCAAGATCACCATCAAGCACAGCTTGCGTATTCGAAGTTTCAACCTCGGTGCGTAGATCCTTGACCATCTGATAGGGCTGCAGGACATAGGAGCGGATTTGATGACCCCAGCCGATATCGGTTTTAGCGTCATGCTGGGCTTGTGCTTCATCTTCGCGCTTTTGCAGCTCGGCCTCATACAGCCGGGCGCGCAACATATCGTAAGCGGCAGCGCGGTTGCGGTGCTGCGAACGGTCATTTTGACACTGCACGACGATGCCGGTTGGAAGATGGGTGATGCGAATGGCCGAATCGGTTTTATTGATATGCTGCCCGCCCGCGCCGGACGCCCGGTAGGTATCGATGCGCAAATCTTTTTCTTCAACTTCTACTTCGATGTTTTCGTCGATCACGGGATAAATCCAAACCGAAGCAAAACTGGTATGCCGCCGGGCACTTGAATCAAACGGCGATATGCGCACCAAACGATGCACGCCGCTTTCGGTTTTGAGCCAGCCATAGGCATCCGTGCCATTGACCCTGAGTGTCACGGATTTGATACCTGCTTCCTCGCCAGCACTTTCTTCCAGCCATTCAAGCTTATAGCCATGGCTCTCGGCCCAGCGGGTATACATCCGCAGCATGATAGAAGCCCAATCCTGCGCCTCGGTGCCTCCAGCGCCAGGATGGATTTCGAGATAACAATCATTGCCGTCCGCCTCGCCGGATAACAGCGCCTGAATGCGGGCTTTTTCGACCTTGCTATTTAGGGCGCCAATGGCGTCTTCTGCTTCCTTGACGACCTCCTGATCATCTTCGGCCTCGCCAAGCTCCAGCAATTCAACATTGTCATTTAGATCGCCGGTGATTTCATCGACTGCCTTAATGCCGGTCTCGAGCTTGGTGCGTTCACGCATCAAACCTTGCGCTGTGGTGGGGTCGTCCCAGAATTTCGGATCTTCGGCGAGCGCGTTCAGCTCGTCGACACGCCGGGCAGCTTTGTCATAGTCAAAGTCGCCTCCTCAGCAGTTCGATAGACTGCTTGATCTCGCTGACTTGGCTCTCGATCTCTGCGCGCATGGGATGGCAACTCTCTAATAATTCATAGCTTGAAGCGGGTTTTATCCGGTTCGTTAATCACCTGCAAGAGCCATTAAAAAAAAGAGGCAGGAAAATCATCTCCTGCCTCGTTAGATAAATATTGTTTTCTGAGCCGACTATTTCTTCTTTTTCCGCTTTTTGCCACCCTTCAGAAATTTCTTAAGATAGGTAACAATTTCGGGTTTGATGCCGTCAACCGAATTCACAATTGCCTCGCCTTCGGCAACGCTGACGAAATCGATTGGTGCACCAATGATTTTCAAGCTTTCTTTCAAATATTCCGGATCGGCTTTCATTTTGTTGAAACCAGTGCGGAGATCGGCAATCTTAGCGGCTGACGTACCGGGCGCGCCGAAAGACGTGTAGATCATGTTGCCGGTGACAACGTTGATCCATTTTAGCGCTTCCCAAGCCGGACCGGCTGGTTCTTTGCCACCTTTAACTTTTTTATAGAAATCATAAATGCTCGGCATATCTTTGATATGCGGCGATGATTTGAGTTTACCGTCAGCCGTGACCGCCGGATAATAAAACAGGGGAATGACTTTGCCGGTTTTAACCATGCTTTTTTCGACCCGGTTACGGTAGAAATTAATGCCGACCGTAGTCAGATCAACTTCGCCACCGCGCAAAGCACGGTACGCTTTCGGCGGGTTGAGGCCGGGCACATAGCGATACGGCACGCCCAATAGATCAAGGCTCAACCGGATTGAAAGATCAAGAATACTGGTGGGCCGGTTACCGCCAAGCTTTATATTTTTAGCCTGCATGAGGGCTTCTCGGGTCTTAACGCCGCGCCCCTCGGTGCTGACATAGCTCATTCGAGTAAAATTGGCGCCGCCAATAAACGGCATCTTGGTATAATCAGCCCGCAAACCTTTCGACTTCGTGACGCGCCCGACCGGATTCCAGGCACTGAAAATAATCGTCAGCCCATCATTTTTGGATTTCTCATAAAGCAGGTTCCAAGGCTTCTGCCCACCTGCGCCCGGCAAATTCTTAACCACGATTTTTGGATGGCCGGGAATATATTTGGTCAAATACTTGCTCATGACCCGTAGCGTCGTATCAGCGCCACCGCCGGCCCGGGAGCCGGTTAAAATGTTGAGCGTTTTACCTTCGTAAAAAGAAGCGGCATTAGCTTCAAAAGCGAGAGTTCCGGTTAGCGCGACAGATGTTGCCAGCGCGACACCAGATAACAAATATCTAGTTTTAATCATGTTAAATCCCCACTGTTGTTCCGAAAGAACTGTTATTTTTTATTGTTAACTGCAGGAGACTAGCACGGGCGTATAATTCTACACAATTATAGTAGGGATAATATCTTCGTGATCACTTGGATTGTAATAAGGCGGGATTAGAGCTCAAGCTCGCGAATAGCGTCCTTATAAGCGACGTTTTCATGCCAACGGCCAACAACTTTTTCAGCCGCTGTTTCAGACATAAGATCATAGCGGCCGAGCATTTTATTGATCTCCTGATTCCGAATTTTCACGCCGCCTCGCTTGGCTTTATAGCTGTGCGCATAGATCGAGGAAAATATCGGTTTTTCCAGATGAGCCGCCTTGCACGCAATTGCCAGGCCGGTGCCGTCCCGATCCTGCAGCATTTCCATGATCATCTTGTCAGAGAGCCCAGTATAACGCTGGAACATCGAAATAAAGAGGCGCACATCGCCATCCTGCAGAATTCGCACCATAATTTCAGGTTCCATCTGCCCGTCTTCTTCAAGCTCTTCGACCAGACGTTCTTCGGGGGCGCGTTTCGCTGGCTTTTTGGGCTTGGCATTTATTACGTCATCCGTGGCTTCGTCGATAACGCTTTTGACAAAGTCTGGATCAAGCTCGTAATTGTCCAAAATATACAACCGCAAGGCAGATGAAACCCAGGTAAACATCCGTTCGCATAATTCCGGATCAAGGTCTTCACGGCGCAAAATTGGTTCCTGCAGCGAGGTAAGTCGTTTTGATTCTTCGACCAGATATTCCACCGTGGCGCTGGAAATTTTGGAGTTCGGATTAAGCAGAAGACTGCGGATTACGTCTTCCTCACCATGCTCGACAATGGCATCTGAAACCATCTCACTCACCATTGGCCGTTTGGTAATCGCCAATTGGTGCTCAATTGAACGCTGGTGAATAATTTCGATTAAATCTTCATCCAACAGCGCATCACTCATCGACAATATCGGGAAAGCGACTTCGATTTCGTCATTGGCTAATAATTTGGCGAGCTCCCGTGGCACACCCGTTGTACTGGCGAGACGTTCGGCGACATTTTTGCGCAAGCCCATTTCAGCTTGATGCACTGTCTGCTGCAAAATTTCATACATCAAATGGCGTTCGCGTTTGGTCAGCGACGGATAATGCTCAAGAAATACATCGGAGATCGATTTGGCAAAATCCTTCTGGCCTTCCGGCGATTTGTCGCGGGCAAGTTTGTAGAGATAGAGACTTTGTACTGATCCCATAATAACGCTTCCACGCTAACCCACTCTTCGACGGGTTTTGCCTGCAGAAAAGAAAGTGATGATAAATTCAACTATTGGTCTAAATTATACTCATATACGAGGACTAAAGTAACCATTTTATCCATCGGAAAACCACAATCGGTTTATTCCGCAGCTTCGGCCTCAATCGGCGCGCCAGCAGCCGCTTTGGGGAGGACATCTTGCAGCTCTTCGCTTTTATCCAAAATAATTGAGACAGAACGAATATTAAAAGCTTCCGCCCGCTGGGCAGCATCAGGTTCCCTGCCGTCTGCCAACTCATTCGCCAAACGCAGCATCAGTCGCCGGAACATGGCGATACCGCTGTCTGAATGGCCGAGATGTTCTTGGGTCCGGTCAACGATCGGCCCCATACTCTCGACCACGGCAGCGTCTTGATTACGCACGCCCTGAATGCCGGAAAAATTGGTTTTGCGCTGACGTTCGAGGTCAAACATATAGCGGTTGGAGGAGTTTTGCAGGGCATGATAATTGTCATCCAGATCGCCCCAAATACCTTCCGGTCCGAGCAGTTTTTTCTGCTGGTCGGTTAGCGCTTCAGCATCAGAAGTGAACCCCCAATTCCAGGTATTGTAATCGTCAATCGGTACCCAGACGTTGCCGGTTGTCGGGTTGGTCTTAAGTCGGCCTTCCATCAGGATCGGCGGGATCATCTGAAAACACGGCACTAAAAATTGGGTCACCCGATAATACACATCGTCGATATTATCGAGTGCGCGCTTGGCGATAATCTGCAGCCCATAATTGGTTTCGTTGACACTGAATTCTGGATTTCGGCACTCACTGGCAAATTTGCCGTGAACATTGTTGGGCCCGGAATTGGATTTATCGGCGGCAGGAAAATCGCGGTGTAAAAAGGAAATATGGGCAGAATCGATGCCGCCTTCGAGGGCTTGGGCATAATTACACGGCTGAAATCGCTTGATGGCTGCGCTTTGTTCGCTGGGGAAACGCGCCCACTCGTATTCAGGAAAAGGTGGCGTGTATTCCTTAGGCCCCATATAAATCCAGATGGCGCCGCCACGCTCCAGCGTCGGATAGGATTTGATTTTAATCTTATCCCTAATTTTCTGACTGGCCGCCGGCTCCGACGGTATATCAACGCAGTTGCCCTCTACATCAAACTTCCAGCCGTGATAAATGCACCGCAACCCACACTCCTCATTGCGCCCATAGGACAATGACGCCAAGCGGTGCGGACAATGGGCATCAAGCACACCGAGACGGCCGTCGGTATCGCGAAAGGCGACAAGGTCTTCGCCGAGAATTCTCAGCGGCACCGCTTCCTCATCTGGACCGTTGAGTTCTGAGGTCAATAATGCTGGCAGCCAAAAGCGGCGAAACAGCTCGCCCATGGGCGTGCCGGCGCCGATCTGGGTTAAACGTTCATTGAGTTCTTTTTTCATGACTTTTTGCCATTCCCTGACAACTCTATTCTATTTGTGATTTGTCAAAATGCCAGAAAAAATAGCGAACAGCTAAATATTGGGATTAATAAAGGCCACCAGTACCAGAAGTCGGCAGCGACGTTGGTGTTTCTTCCGAGCCATCCAGGACCTGCTCTTGTCCGGTTGGCACAGTACCTGGCTTGAAAGCCTCCAGAATAATGCGTTTATCGCCGGGCCGAGCTGGCCGGCCGGTTACTGCGTCAACCCGGACGAGGCGAATTCCAGGAGGAATCCGGAAGGGAATTGCCGGTTTATCGGCAAGCGCTGCTTTAACAAATTCTTTGAAGATTGGCGCCGAGACACTGGCGCCCTGCTCCCGCCGACCAAGCGAGCGCGGCGTATCAAAGCCGGAAAACACGCCAATGGCGAGATCGGGAGAAAAGCCTAGAAACCAAGCGTCGAAGGCCTGGTTGCTGGTGCCAGTTTTGCCCGCTAAAGGTTTACCGAGATCACGCATACGGCGTCCGGTACCTCGTTGGACAACCCCTTCCATCATTGAGACCATTTGATAGGCGCTGGCCGGACTGGCGACCTGTTCGCGGTGGTCCGGCACCTGCGGCACCAATTGTTTGGTCCAAAACGTCGATTGGCATTTTTCGCATTTGCGCGGATCATGTTTGAAAACAGTTTTACCGTGCCGATCCTGAATGCGGTCGATCAGAGTTGGTTCAATCTTCTTGCCGCCATTGACCAGCATCGCATAGGCCGCCGTCAATCTTAGCAGCGTCGTCTCGCCGGCTCCTAAAGACATCGAAAGCTGCTTCGGCATTTCCTTGACGATGCCAAAGCGCTCAGCATATTTGGTGATCGTCTCAATGCCAATTGTTTGGGCCAGCCGCACGGTCATCAGATTGCGCGACTTCTCAAGACCCAGCCGCATCGTGCTGGGACCGTAGAACTTTTTGGTATAGTTGGCCGGCCGCCATTTCGGCAATCCAGGCCCCTGGTCGATCACAAAGGGCGCATCAAGGATGAGTGAAGACGGCGTAAAGCCATTATCGAGCGCCGCCAAATAAACAAACGGCTTAAACGCTGAGCCGGGCTGACGCCGCGCCTGAATGACCCGGTTAAATTGACTGCGTTGATAAGAAAATCCACCGGACATCGCTAAAATGCGGCCGGTATGCGGATCAAGCGCAACCAGCGCGCCGTCAATTTCCGGCAACTGCCTGAGGGCAAAGGTATTGTCGGGATAGGTTTTGCCGGCTTTGGTTTCGAACATTTGCTCGACGGCTATGACATCACCAACTTGCAATACATCTGAGGGCAATTTTACCCGTTTGCCCAGCAGTTCACCCTTTAGCCAAGGCCGCGCCCATTTCATTTCGGTCAATGGTATAGTGCCAACGCGGCCATCAATAATGCCGATATCAGCACGCTCGGGCAGCAGTTCTCGCACCACGGCCAAGCGCCATGTGTTCGACTCGCCGCTTAATTCAGGTGGTGTTTTTACTTTTGATAATGCCCCCAGCCAATCGAGTGACGGATCGACATTGGTAATCGGACCGCGCCAGCCATGACGGCGGTCATAAGCGGTCAGACCATTCCTTAAAGCCCGATCGGCAAGCCGTTGATAGTGCGGGTTCAAAGTCGTCCGGACGACCAAACCACCGCGATAAAGGTTGGTTTCACCATAGCGATTAGCCAGTTCCCGGCGCACTTCTTCGGCAAAATAGTCGGCCTTTACATATTCGGTTTCCTGGCGCTTGCGGGTTATCAGGGGAGTCAGTTTGGCAATCCGTGCATCCTTTGGCGTAATGACGCCGTCATCGAGCATGCGGCCAATCACCCAATCACGGCGGTCGCGAGCGGCTTTGGGATGTTTGAACGGATTATAATTATTAGGCGCTTTGGGAAGGGCCGCTAAAAACGCAGCTTCAGCAATCGTCAGCGTATCCAATGATTTGTTGAAATAGTTAAGCGCCGCCGCGGCAACGCCGTATGAGCCAAAGCCCAAATAAATCTCGTTGAGATAAAGCTCTAGAATACGATTTTTTTCCAGTGCCCGCTCGATCCGGAAGGCCAAAATGGCTTCTTTGACTTTACGCTCAATGGTCACATCAGCCGACAGCAAAAAGTTCTTCGCCACCTGCTGAGTAATCGTCGAAGCACCAACCAGCCGGCGCCCGGAAGCAATGTTTTTAATGTTGGTTATGACCGCACGGGCAATGCCCAGTGGATCAATGCCGGGATGATAATAAAAGTTCTTATCTTCGGCCGACAGAAAAGCCTTCACCACCCGGCGCGGCATCGCCGCTTGCGGCACGAACACGCGCTTTTGCTCGGCATATTCAGCGAGCAGACGGCCATCGCCGGCATGCACCCGGGTCATTACCGGCGGCTCATAATCGGCGAGCTGTTTATAATCCGGCAGACCGCGTCCGAATTTATAAAAAACATAGACGCCACCACCAACGCCCGCAAAGGCGATTAGTACCAATAAGCTTAAAATAATTGCGAGTGTCCGAAGCATCGTCTGCCTAGAGTATCATCATTAGAGATACCGGGAATTACGGGAACAATATGGCGGGTTTATGGCAGATCGCAAGTCCCAATCGATGAACACCCAGTTCACCGCTGAACCTGTTCGTTGCGGGAGAAATACCCATCAACCGCATTGCCTATGGCGCGGGCTAAATTGGCCCGGTATTTTTTGCTGCGTAGCGCTTGTTCATCGGCCCGGTTTGACAAAAAACCCATCTCAATAAGTATCGAGGGCACGTCCGGCGCTTTGAGGACGGCGAAGCCGGCAAACCGATGAGCATTGGACAGGGTTTTGGAGACTTTGCGGATATGTTTGACCAAATCAACAGCAAAGCGCGCCGATTCGTTCATGGTTTCGCGCTGGGCGAGATCAATGAGAATATTGGTGACTTCCTTGGATTCGGTAGATAGATCCATGCCCGCGATAAGATCAGCTTTGTTTTCTTTCTCGGCCAATTCAGCCGCTTCTCTATCCGACGCTTTTTCGGATAACGTATAGACGGATAAGCCCCGAATGCGTTTATTTCTTATCGCGTCCGCATGCAGCGAGATAAATAATTCGGCCTGATGAGCCCGTGCAATCGCAATCCGCCGGCGCAGCCGAACGAAGCTGTCCTTTTTCCGGGTGAGCCGGACCGTGTATTTGCCCTGCGCTTCCAGATGGGCTTTGATCGCCCGCGCTGTGGCGAGGGTTATGTGTTTTTCGAAAACCCGGCCACTGGTTGAGCCCGGATCGATGCCGCCATGTCCGGGATCAATCACAATCACATGTTTCCTAATGGCAGTTTTTTCAGGTTTACGCCCGGGTGGTAGAATACCAGTTGAAGCTTCAGGAGTAGTGTCAGACTCGCGCCGCTGACGCGACGATGATGTTGGCGGGCGCAGAGCAGCCAAATATTGCGCCAGTGATGTTGGCGCCAGATCGAGAACCAGGCGATAGCGCTTACCTTCAGCCGGCGGCAGCACAAATGCCGCCTTGATTTTCACCGGCTTCTTAACATCCAGCACAACCCGCGACAGGCCGGCGCGAAACAAGCCGTAGCGAAACTTATCAATAACGCCGGTTTTTCGTGACATGACGTTACCCGGCAGGCGCCACCCCATTTCAGGCAAATCGATCACCACGCGGTAGGGATCGGATAGGGTAAAGACTTTAAATTTAACGTCTTCCGAGATATCGATGACAAATCGGGTTTTGTCAGCGTGCGAACCTATTCGGATATCGGTTGCCGTGGGGGCGGCCGCATTAGCCGATTTCATGCCTAAATTAACCGCACCGGCAGCGATCACAATCGCGCTAGGCAAAATAAGGCGACCTAGGTTCTTAGCCGAATGGATTATCATTTTCCGGCAATTAATTAAAAATACGCTCAACACCGCTTCCTAATAGCGTTTACCATGGCTTCATAACAATCTAAATAGAACCCAAATGGTCTCAATTCTGGCGGATTTATAGACCATTATCGAGCTCTTGAAACCCTGAAATCTACTAACAAATAATAAAAATTATTCTAAATGTGATTGTCGAACCAAATTCCTACCGTTATGTTAACAATTACCGGAAAAAATCGGGTCAACGGTTTGACGCACGACCTGTATATTTTAGCGTAGGAACTACCGGTTTATTTTTCCTCGTGAGCGTCAAACGATTTAAAATTAATAACTGCAATAATATTGGATTTTTCCATGCTTGTGAGAGCAGCCCGTACATTTAACACATCTGCATTGCCGTTCGTCTTGTTGGCGAATGGAATGCCGTCTCGTGTCATTTTGTCCGTCGGCGCCACAAGCTTTTCTCAAAACATATTGCGACGCACCGCCATTTTGTATGATTGGGTGCGATCGCATATTCGGAGTTTACAAGTAAATGGCAACCAAAAGAATGTTAATCGATGCCGCCCACCCGGAGGAAATCCGGGTCGCGGTTATGGACGGGAACCAACTCGAAGAACTTGATGTTGAATCAGCTGCCCGGCGTCAATTAAAGGGCAATATTTATCTCGCAAAAGTCACGCGAGCCGAGCCGTCTCTCCAAGCAGCGTTTGTCGACTATGGCGGAAATCGTCACGGTTTTCTGGCATTTAGCGAAATTCATCCCGACTATTATCAAATCCCGGTCGCTGATCGTGAAGAATTGCTGGCGGAAGAATCTGCCGCATCTGAAAGTGATGATGTAGATTACGACATCGACGAAGAAACCAGCGAAGACAGCGATGGTCAGGAAAACAACGGCAAGTCCGTCGAAACCGTTGGTGGCGATGACATCGACGAAGTCGAAACGCGCCGCAAATTTTTCCCCGCTAAACGCTACAAAATCCAGGAAGTTATCAAACGCCGCCAGATTCTACTGGTGCAGGTCGTCAAAGAAGAGCGCGGCAACAAGGGTGCTGCGCTGACGACGTATATGTCCTTGGCAGGCCGCTATTGCGTATTGATGCCTAACACCGGCAAAGGTGGCGGAATTTCCCGTAAGATCGCCAATGGCAGCGACCGCAAGCGCCTCAAAACAATTATCTCAGATTTCGACATACCGGATGGCATGGCCGTGATCGTCAGAACTGCCGGTGCTGATCGCAGCAAGGCGGAGATCAAGCGCGATTACGAATATCTAATTAAATTGTGGAGTGGCGTGCGTGACCTGACTTTGGAATCCACTGCGCCAGCCATGATCCATGAAGAAGCAAGCATCATCAAGCGTGCCGTGCGGGATCATTACAGCCGCGATGTTGATGAAGTTATTGTTGAGGGTGAAGAAGGCTATCGGACAGCCAAGGATCTAATGAAAATGCTGGTTCCGAGCCACGCTAAGAAGGTCCAACCTTATAAAGACACGCTTGTCCCATTATTTAATCGCTTTCACATCGAGAGCCAGCTTGAGACCATGAATAGTGCCGATGTGCAGCTAAAATCTGGCGGTTATATCGTTATTAATATCACCGAAGCCCTGGTCGCCGTGGACGTGAACTCGGGCCGCGCCACCCGCGGACGCAACATTGAAGAGACCGCGCTTAAAACCAATCTTGAAGCGGCCACTGAAGTTGCCCGTCAATTGCGTTTGCGCGATCTGGCCGGGCTCGTCGTGATCGACTTTATCGATATGGAAATTCACCGTAATCAAACCTCGGTGGAGCGCCGCCTTAAAGAAGCGATGCGTAAAGACCGTGCCCGTATTCAAATCGGCCGTATCTCGCCCTTTGGCCTGCTCGAGCTATCACGTCAGCGCTTACGCCCAAGCATCACCGAAACGATGACCGAAGTTTGCCCGCATTGCGGCGGTTCTGGCATTCGCCGGTCGATAGAATCAACGGCATTGCATGTGCTGCGTGGCATTGAAGAAGAAGGCACCCGCCAGCGTGCCAAGGAAATGGAAGTTTTTGTGCACTCGCAAGTCGCGCTTTATATGCTGAATCACAAACGCGAAGCAATTGCCGAGATCGAGCAGAAATTTGAGATTAAAATCGTCATCCTCGAAGACGATGGCTTAATCCCACCGGATTTTAATATCAACCGGACGATCACCAATAAACAAGCCGGTGCGGAAGCAAAGTCTTCGCGTGGCCGGGCGTCGAGTGTCGAGGCGGATGAAACCTCAGAGGATCAGCCTAAGAAAAAACGTCGCCGCCGCTCAAGACGCCGTCGGCGTGATGAAGACGATGGCGCGGCGATATCACCTGAGGATCAAGCCGCCGCAACAGAACAGGCAGAAACTGGCGACAATGATGCAGCAACCGCCGACGCTGCCAAGGCAGATGAGGAAAAATCAGAAAAACCAGCACGTCGTCGCCGCGGTCGCCGTGGTGGCCGTCGCCGCAGCCGGCGTACCGAAGCTGCCAGCGAAACTTCGAGCGAGACCACTGGTGAAACTGCCAGTGAAGAAAGCAGTGTCTCTGCTGAAGATGCTGAGGCAAAAGCGCCTGAAGATAAAAAAGAGGATCAAAAGCCAGATCAAAAAGCAGATCAGGCAAAGGATAAATCGGAAGCTAAGGCAAAGAGCGAAGACGATAAGCCAAAACGCCGGCGTCGCGTTCGCCGCAAGAAAGCGGCCGCCCCTAAGGGCGACAACAAGTCTGATAGTAAAAGCAAGTCCGATAAATCGCCGGAACCTGTGTCGGCAGAACCTGAAGCAGAAGAGCCAAAAGAAGCAATTGCCGAGCCGGCTGCTAAACCGGAAACCGAGCAAGTTGTTGCCGCTGAGCAAGCTGAACCTAGCGAGCCGTCATACAATCCAAATGTTACCGTAGTCGGTGACACCGGCGGCGATGAAAACGGTAAAAATCGTGGCGGTTGGTGGGATAAAATAACCGGCAGTTAATCTCGCTCGTTAATCACTTGGCCAAATAATCGCCAAGACGATCAGCCGCTGCCGCCATGTCGGCAGTTGAGCCGGCAAATGAAAGCCGCACAAATTGTGACCCACGCTCGGTGTCAAAATCGATACCGGGCGTGATGGCGACCCCGGTTTCAGCCAGCACTTTTTGACAAAACACCTGACTGTCATTGGTGAAACGAGTTACATCGGCATAGACATAGAACGCCCCATCAGACGGCGCCAATTGATCGAGGCCGGCCTTCGGTAATTCTTTCAGCAGCAGCGCTCTATTTTCGGCATAGCGCGCCACATTGGCATCTAATTCTTCAAAACAATCAAATACTGAAATCGTCGCCAGCTGGGACAAAGTCGGTGGTGAAATAAATAGATTTTGCGCCAGACATTCGGATGCTCGAATCAGATTTTCAGGCACAATCATCCAGCCCAACCGCCAGCCGGTCATCGAAAAATATTTGGAAAAGCTGTTCACAATGATCGCATCATCGCCATAATACAACGCCGTGCTCGCTTTTCCTTCATAAGTGATGCCATGATAAATTTCATCAGATATCAAGCGAACGCCGCTGGCGTCACACCACTGAACTATTTCTTCAAGTGCCTTGGCTGAAAGCATACTGCCAGTTGGGTTAGATGGGCTCGCAACAATCAGACCATCAAGTTCAACATCCAGATTTGCCAAAATCTCCGCGGTCGGTTGAAAGGCCGTATCGGGCCCAACCGGAATATCAATGATTTCGACGCCGAGGGCGCGCAGAATATTTTTATAAGCGGGGTAGCTGGGGCTGGCGAGGCCGACTTTATCGCCCTGATCAAATACGGCCAAAAAGGACAGCATGAAAGCACCCGACGATCCGGTCGTGACTATTATCCGCTCCATTGGCACCGTGATGCCATAATATTCCTGGTAATAGGCTGCCAGCCGCTCCCTCAAAGGCGGCACCCCAAGGGCATCGGTATAACCGAGCAAATCGCTGTCCAAGGCCTGCTTCGCCGCCTCGATTACCGCCACCGGCGCCGGGGTACTGGGTTGTCCTACTTCCAAATGGAGAACGTCTTTGCCGCTGGCTGCCCGCTCATTGGCGGCGCGCATCACGTCCATCACGATAAATGGCGGAATAACGCCCCGCTCGGCAATCTTTAGAGCCATTCTTTATTCGCTCGCACTGGCAGCTAATCCGCTGCCACGGGGATCTGACATGATCGAGCAACTTTCAGGATCACGCGGCAAGCCGCCAGGACAAGAAACCGCGTTCACCAAACCGAGAACCGGAGTCACGGCGACCTGATGACCGCGTTCCCGGAGGTAGGCGGTAACGGATTTCGCCAATTTCGGCTCGTGGAAAGTTATATCCGGCGCCCCGCCATGATGAATGCGGCTCGCTGCCATGGCGCTTTCGAGTTTTTCACCTGCCAGCACGGAGCGGGCAAACACGTTCATGAGCGCTGTCGGCGCCGCAATTCCACCAGCTGCAGCGCCGGCAAAAAATAATGTTTCTGAACTTTTGTTATGCACCATTACCGGCCCGAGCGCCGTCGGACCTTTACCTCGACTGGTTGGCGCCGCCGCTAAAATGATACCGGTCCCCCGCGCCATACGGCCCGTGCCAAAATTATTATTCATGGTAAAGGTACAGGCGACCGCCGAGCCTTCGCGATCAACGACGACAAAACTAGTCGCTGAGGCGTTTTCGGCGCGTTGCTTGGGCGTCGGCTGGAAGGCGCGCGGTGAGAGGTGACGGTCTGACCGGTAATTGCTGATCAAACTTTCTAAATGCCGATCTGAAATCAGCGTGTTAGGTGGATTGGCAATCGAAAAATCATCCCGCAACCAGGCCTCCCGATCACCATAAGAACGCAAGGCTGTCTCAGCTAAGACATGATATTTTTCTCGTGCCGACGCGTCTTCGAATAAATCATTATCATTCAGCATACCGAACATTTGTGCCGCAACCAAACCACCGGAAGCAGGTGGCGGCATAAAATGCACCTGATGAAAGCCCATTTTTTTCACCATCGTTTTTTTCCATTGCGGCTTGAAGGCGCGTAAATCTTCCAGCGACAATGAGCCACCGGCCTGACGTACGCCGTCCACCAGCAGCTCTGCAAACTTACCTTGGTAGAAATCAGCCGGACCTTTCGCCCGCAAATTCGAAAGCGTTCCCGCCAAATCGATTTGCCGCATAAAGTTGCCCTCGCCAATAACCTGGCCATTTGACTGGAGAAATACCTTACGGGCTCCAGGATCAGCGACCAGGGCTCCGGCTACCGGTTTCAAATCCGTTATTAGCGAACGTGAAGCTTGTGTCCCGAATCGCGCCAATTTTTCGCCGATTGAAACCAGTTGCGCCCATTGAAAACGGCCATAGCGGGTATGGAGGGCAAATATACCAAGCGGGTTTCCAGGCACGGCACTCGGTCGTGAGGCAGAGCTTGGAATTTTACTGGGTACGCGGTTTAAAAAATCCAGTGCTTCGATTTTTTTTGTCTTGCTATCATAGACCATACAAACCCCGCCGCCGCCCAGACTGGCTTTCGAGGGTAAAGTCGTGGCAAGGGTAAAATATAGTGCCGTCGCGGCATCTGCAGCATGTCCGCCGGCTGATAATATTTTTTGGCCTTCCAAAACCGCGCGCGGTTCATCAGCGGCGACACCGCCGATGAAACCCTGCACAAAACCTTCAGATCCCAGTTCCTCTTTTGGTGCACCACACGATGTTAAAATTACGGCCAATCCCAAAATTGAACCGCAGACCAGGGATTTGCGGCGGATATCGCCAGCTGAACCACCAGTGATTTGACGCCGGGGTTTACGAGAACTACCTTGCTTATACGCTTTATTTAAATGAAAGCGCAGATTTGGGGCTAAAATTTTGAAATACCGCATCAACTTATTCGTCTTTTCTTTAATCATCCTAATACTCGGGACTATTTCCGTCCTCTTGCCTTCCAGCGCCAAGGCCAAAGGCATTTCAATGATCCGTGACGCCGAAATTGAAAATACCATTCGCGTCTTTGCGACACCACTATTAGAAGCCGCTGGTCTTGAACCATCATCCATACGCATTCATATCGTAAATGACAACACGCTCAATGCATTCGTAGCCGGAGGTCAACAAATTTTTATCAATACCGGCCTCCTTATGAAAAGCAAAAATGCCGGTCAGGTCATCGGCGTGCTGGCTCATGAAATAGGCCATATTTCCGGCGGTCATCTCATTAAAGCCGCAACCGCCCAAAAAGACATCTCGGCAGCGGTGTTGCTTGGCTACCTGCTGGGCGGTGCGGCAATCATCGCCGGACGGCCTGATGCCGGTGCCGCTGCCATACAATTGGGTGGCCAAGTTGGCGCCCGGCAATATATGAGCTTCAGCCGCACCCAGGAATCCGCTGCCGATCGTGCCGGCTTGCGGTTTTTAGATAATACCGGACAATCGGCCAAAGGATTGCTCGAATTCATGGAAGTGCTGGAAGATCAGGAATTATTAAGTGTCCGCAACCAAGACCCTTATGTCCGCACCCACCCGCTGACCAGGGATCGCATTGATTCCCTTCGGCATCATCTGGAAAAATCACGGTTAACCGACAAACCGATCACAAATTCCTACCGCGTGAGCCACGCCCGCATGAAAGCAAAGTTAATTGGTTTTACCCAAGGCTTGACGCGGACCTTGCGGGCGTACCCTGAAAACAGCAATACTTTGGATGGTCAATATGCCCGGGCTATCGCCTATTACCGGCAGCCGAATCTTAAAAAAGCGATCGGGCTCATTGATACGCTGATCGCCAAATTCCCCAATGATGCCTATTTTCATGAATTGAAAGGTCAAATTTATTTTGAAAACGGCAAGCTTAAACTGGCGCTGCCGTCTTATCAAAAATCCGTCGATCTGTTGCCGGAATCAGCAATTTTAAAAGCACAATTGGCCCACGCCCAAGTGGAGATGGCCGGCGTTGATCCAAACAATCGGAGCCTGCTCACGCAAGCTGTCGAAAATTTACTCTATTCTGTCGATAAAGATGCCGACCGGCCATCCGTCTGGCGGCAGCTGGGTATTGCCTATGGACGGCTTGGGAAAATGGGTGAAAGCTCCCGGGCATTGGCGGAAGAAGCCATTTTGCAAGGCCGCTCCCGCGATGCGATCGGTATCGCCGAGCGGGCAAAAAAACTGTTAAGGCGAGGTTCACCCGATTGGCTGCGGGCCGAAGACATCATTACGGCAGCCCGGGAAAATTTGAAAAACAAGAAATAGTGCAGGAGTGGCATGTCAGCCAAAGCGGTAACACTAATTGGAGCTGCCCTCACATTGCTGGTTTCGGCCTGCGCGATTCCAGCAACGAGCATCACGCCTGAGGGCTATCTCGAAATATTTGGCCCCTCCACCACCCTTAAGAAAGCCAACCTGTCGGGAGAATGGTTTGTCGACGGCATGGAAAAATCATCTTTTTTGGCAGGCCATCTTAACATCGAGCGCATTGATGGCTCACCTGCGCTGAATATTTCCGCCGGCGCCCAAAACTATATCTTCGCCAAACGCACACGGGCCAGCTTGCTGGCGGCGCCGTTTTTAAGCTGGTCTTGGAATGTGCCCTCATTTGAAGGTGAAGAATACCCGGTTCGCCTGATTATCGGTTTTCATGGCGGCGATCCCAAAAGCGGCAGCTGGGGCAGCCAGCCGCTGGTTTACCTTGGCCAGATAACGCCACCTTTTGATCGCGCTATTTCAATTATTTGGCATCGCAACGGCCTGCTTCGAGGCACCATTGATCGCGCCGCCAAACTGCCAAAATATATTGCCCGCGGCGGCATCGATAAAACCGACAAATGGCAAACCGAGAATATCGACCTGGCCAATATCTACCAGCGACTTTGGCCCAAAGATGAGTTTCATAAAGTTCGAATTATGTTCGCCGGCTTTGCCGCCCGCAAAAACGCAACACCAACAAGCGCGGCTTTCGCCGATTATGTGCTGGCGAAATAGCTGCCGCAAATGGTTAGCATTGTAATAAAGGTACCAGATACCTTTATTACATTTGCGTGAAATGTTTCGATTGTGCGTGCAATGCCCTATATCTCTCTTGTAGAGATGACGGTAAGAGAATTGGAACACAGGTAAGTTTTATGAAAATTCGAAATTTGGTGATTACCGCAATTACCAGCGTTTTCCTATTGAGCGCTTCGTTCGGCTTGATCCCCGAAGCCCAAGGACAAAGTTCGACGGCGCCAAAAATTATTGGCCAGAGCACGCCCTTCGACGCCTCTCAGAAAAAAGCCATTGAGAAAATTATCGGTGACTATCTGCGCGATAACCCGGAAATTATCATCGAATCCATCCGCAACATGCAGGCACGGGAACGACGCCAACAGCAAGATCGTGGCCTCAAGAATCTAGTTACCTATCGGGAGATGATATTCAACGACCCGACCTCGCCGATCGGCGGCAATCCCCAAGGCGATGTCACGATTGTCGAGTTTTTCGACTATAATTGTGGCTTTTGTAAAAGAGTTTTTCCAACCATAAAAAAACTTCTCGAGGAAGATAAAAACATCCGCTATGTCTTTAAGGAATTTCCGATTCTGTCGCCACAATCAGAACTCGCCGCCCGCGCCGCCTTGGCAGCCTGGCGTCAGGACAAAACAAAGTATGTTCAGCTGCATACCGAGTTTATCCGATCAACTGGCGGCTTTACCGAAAGCCGTATCATGCGGATGGCGGAAAAGCTTGGTCTCAACACGGCTCAGCTGAAAAAGGACATGCAATCATCAAGCATAAGCCAGATTATTGCCGGTAATCGCGCCCTGGCACAGCGATTGGGCATCAACGGTACGCCAGGATTTATTATCGGCAATCAGATTGTGCCAGGCGCGGTCGACATGGTAACGCTCAAGCAATTGGTCGCAGACGCGCGCAAAGGCTAAGACCCTAAATTACCTGTTATTTTTTGAGTGGCAGCAGCGAATAGCGCAAGCCATTCGGGCTGTCGATCAGGATCAATATTTCTGATCTACCGCCGTTTTTAGCCGATCTGATAATCTTTGTGAGTTGTTGAGGCTGCCAAATCTCCTGGAGATTCGCCTGCACGATCACATCGCCTGGTTTTAACCCAGTTGAAACGACTTTACTTTTGCTGTCGACCAAGGTGACGACGACACCCATCGAGTCCCAGCGCAATGCAAACTGCTCCCGCACTTTTTTAGTGATGGCGGCCACGGTGATGCCGATATTGGGATAATTGGCAAACGATCCTTTGGCGACTTTCCAGGCGGCCGGTCGCGTACCCGATTGTAAAATCAGCTTAACCGTGCGGCCATTCCGTTTCACGGTTACAGGAATTTTCTGACGCGGTTTGGTTTTTATAACCGCCTTCAACAGCCCATCGAAATTTCTTATTTTCTGGCGGTTAAACTCGATGATCAAATCACCCCGCCGAAATCCAGCGATGGCGCCCGCTTCGCCGATGGCGACATTTTTCACCAGGACACCGTTTTGGTCTATCTGGCCAAGAATTTTGGCGACTTTTTTATCGAACCCTTGCACTTCAAGGCCGAGAAATCCCGTTTCAGCCCGTGCGGAACCCGTCCCGACGGCCATCACGCCAAGTATTACCAATATTTTTTTCGTCAACCGAATTTTCATTTCGATAGCTTACTCAGCAAATAAAGCCAAAAATTGGCGGGGCTCTTAAAACCTAACGACTTATATTTATCCAAACAATAGACCTTATTTGAAAAAATAGTGATGATTCAATGACTTTCCTAATAGATACGCCCTTGCGAATAAGCCAGCAGCGCTTTATTCACTCTATATATCGCTGAATTGAAACATTCAAAACCTGATTTACAGTAGGTAGTACGCGGTGAAAATACTATCGATATTTGGCACACGGCCCGAAGCTATTAAAATGGCGCCAGTGGTAAAGGCTCTTGATGCAGAAAATAGCATCGAGCACGCAGTCTGTGTAACCGCCCAGCACCGCGATATGCTCGACCAAGTGCTCTCGCTGTTTGATATTAAACCTGCATTCGATCTCGATATCATGGCGGAGAATCAAGACCTGACGCATATAACGACCGCCGCCATTGAGGGGCTCGAACAAGTATTAAATGACTATCAGCCGGATCGGGTCCTGGTGCATGGTGATACGACGACGAGTTTTGCCGCGTCGCTGGCCGCGTTTTATCAAAAAATCCCGGTCGGCCATGTCGAGGCCGGATTGCGCACCGGTAATATTTACGCCCCATGGCCGGAAGAGATGAACCGGCGGCTGACCGATACGATTTGTGACCTGCATTTTGCACCGACAGAATCAGCTGCGCAAAACCTGCTTAAGTGTGGCGCCCCGCAATCAGGTATCATCGTCACCGGCAATACGGTCATTGATGCTTTGCTGCAAGTTTGTGACCAGCTCGATAGCGACGCGACTGTCCGTGACCAAGCGGCCTCGCAACTGCCGGATTTGGATAAAGCCAAAAAACTGATCCTCGTCACCGGTCACCGCCGCGAAAATTTTGGTGATGGCTTCGAGCGCATTTGCAGCGCCCTCGCCCAATTGGCGGCGCGTGATGATGTGCAAATAATCTACCCGGTTCACCTCAATCCCAATGTTCAGGAACCGGTCAATCGCCAGCTCGGCAAGCTTGCCAACATTCATCTGATCGAGCCGCAGGAATATCTGCCGTTCGTTTATTTGATGAAGGCGGCGCATCTCGTTATTACTGATTCAGGCGGCATTCAGGAAGAAGCGCCGTCGCTCGGCAAACCGGTTCTGGTGATGCGCGATGTCACCGAACGTCCGGAAGCGGTCGACGCCGGAACGGTCAAACTTGTTGGCACTGTTGAGCGGAAAATAGTAGAAGAAACAATGACTTTACTTGATAACGAAGATCACTACCTCCAGATGTCGCAAGCGCATAACCCTTACGGCGATGGCAAGGCGAGCGAGAGAATTGTGACGGAGTTAACGCGTGACAATTGAGTTTAACAAAGTATCGGTCATTGGCTTGGGCTATGTCGGCCTGCCAACCGCCGCCGTCATTGCCAATCGCGGCATTGATGTCCTCGGTGTCGATGTAAATAGCGAAATCGTCGAGACCATCAATCAAGGCGATATCCATATTGTCGAGCCGGATTTGGATATTCTGGTTCGGAGCGCAGTGTCATCTGGCAAACTTAGTGCTGCCACCTCGCCGGAACCGGCAGACGCGTTTATTATCGCCGTGCCGACGCCTTTCAAAGCGAACAACAAACCCGATCTGACATTTTTGGAGCAAGCGACGAACGCGCTGGCGCCGGTGCTGGCCAAAGGTAATCTGGTGGTTCTCGAATCAACGTCGCCGGTTGGCACGACTGCACAGATTGCCGAATGGTTGACTGCCGCCCGTCCCGATCTAAGCTTTCCCGCCCCAGACATAAGCGATCCTGATATCAACATCGCCCACAGCCCGGAGCGCGTTTTGCCGGGCCGCGTGCTGATCGAGCTCGTCGACAATGACCGGGTTATCGGCGGGCTTTCTGATATTTGCAGCCAACGGGCGCGCGATCTTTACAGCCTGTTCGTCAATGGCTCTTGTCATTTAACCAATGCGCAAACCGCGGAATTGGTCAAACTCGCCGAGAACGCCTACCGCGACACCAATATCGCTTTCGCCAATGAAATGTCGCTGGTCTGCGATCAGCTGGATATAGATGTCTGGCAGATGATCGATCTCGCCAATCTTCATCCCCGGGTCGAAATTTTGCAGCCCGGGCCCGGTGTCGGTGGTCACTGTATTGCGGTCGATCCCTGGTTTATTGTCGAATCTGCCGCTGACCAAACGCCGCTTATCCAAGCGTCACGCCAGGTTAATGACGGCAAGCCGGATTGGGTGATCGAACGAACTCTTGCTGCTGCCCCGGCCAATTCCGCGATTGCGTGTCTGGGCCTCGCTTATAAAGCTGATATCGATGATTTGCGCGAAAGTCCGGCAATGGCGATTGTCGAAAAGCTGGCGGCACAGCATGATGGCGATATTTTAGTGGTTGAACCTAATATTACTGAACTGCCGGCTTCCTTAGCGGCGCATAAAAACGTTACACTTCTGGCGTTCGAAAAAGCTGTGCAGAAAGCGGATACGGTGCTCTTATTGACGGACCACCGCGAGTTTAAAGAAACTGATCAGACTGCATTATTGAACGGCAAGAGCCTTATTGATACACGCGGCGTTTGGCGGATAAAATCGTAACATCACAATTTGGGAGTAATTGGAATTGACCCAAAAGAAAGCATTTATCACCGGAGTCACTGGACAGGATGGGGCCTATCTCGCTGAGTTACTGCTGACCAAAGGCTATGAAGTGCATGGCATCAAACGCCGCTCGTCATCATTTAACACCGGCCGTGTCGATCATCTCTATACCGACCCCCATATCGAAGGCACCAATTTTTTCATGCATTACGGCGATATGACGGATGCGACCAATTTGATCCGGCTCGTCCAGTCAGTTCAACCGGATGAAATTTATAACCTCGCCGCGCAAAGCCATGTCCAAGTAAGTTTCGAAACCGCAGAATATACCGCCAATTCGGATGGTATTGGTCCGCTACGCCTGCTTGAAGCCATTCGAATTTTAGGCCTGGAAAAAACCGCCCGGTTTTATCAAGCTTCTACATCCGAGCTCTACGGCAAAGTTGTCGAAACCCCGCAATCCGAAACCACCCCGTTTCATCCCAGGAGCCCTTACGCCGCCGCCAAGCTCTATGGCTATTGGATCACGGTTAATTACCGGGAGGCTTATGGCATGCATGCGTCGAACGGCATCCTGTTCAACCATGAGAGCCCAATCCGCGGTGAAACCTTTGTCACCCGCAAAATCACCCGCGCCGTCGCCGCCATTGAACTCGGCCTTGAGGACAAGCTTTATCTCGGCAATATCGACGCCCTCAGGGATTGGGGCCACGCCAAGGATTATGTTGAGGGAATGTGGCGCATCATGCAGCAAGATGAGCCCGATGACTACGTGCTTGCGACCGGTGAACAGCACTCGGTCCGTGAGTTCGTCGAGCTGTCTTTCGCCGAGATCGGCCGCAAAATAGTCTGGCAAGGCAGCGGCATCGAGGAACAGGGCGTGGATGACGCCAGCGGCGATGTACTGGTTGAGATCGATTCCCGCTATTTCCGGCCGACCGAGGTTGAGACCCTGTTGGGTGATCCCTCCAAAGCGCTTGAAAAGCTCGGTTGGCAGCACACCACGCCCTTCGCCGAACTGGTCAGCGATATGGTTAAAAGTGATTTAGAATTGATGCGGAATGGCGGTGATGGACAGTAGCGCCACCGATATCAAACTCGCCGAACCGTTCGACCTAAGCGGCAAGAAAGTCTGGGTCGCCGGTGCTTCCGGCATGGTCGGCGGCGCCACGGTGCGCAGATTGACCACTGAAAACTGCAAAATTCTGACCACGTCTCACAGCGAACTTGATCTCATTGATCAGGCCGCCGTCAATCAATGGCTGGCGGCAAATAAGCCTGATGTGGTGGTCATCGCCGCGGCCACGGTTGGCGGCATTCTCGCTAATTCAACCCGGCCGGCGGAGTTCATCTATAATAACATTGCGATCGAGAGCAACATCATCGAGGCAGCCCATCAAAATGAAGTTGAGAAGCTGTTATTTTTAGGCTCAGCCTGCATCTACCCCCGTGAGGCCGCCCAGCCGATGGCCGAGGAAACGCTGCTGTCCGGACCGCTGGAGCCGACCAATGAGTGGTATGCCATCGCCAAAATCGCCGGCATCAAAATGTGCGAGGCCTACCGCAAGCAATATGGCTGCGACTATATCTCGGCCCAGCCCAACAACCTCTACGGGCCGGGTGATAATTTCGAACTCGAAAGCAGTCACGTTATCCCGGCGCTGATGCATAAAGCCCATATCGCCAAAGTCAACGGCGACCAGACGATGCCGATTTGGGGCTCGGGTAAGGTGTTCCGCGAATTCCTCCATGTCGACGATTGCGCCGACGCGCTGGTCCATTTGATCAAACATTACAGCGGTGACATCCACATCAATATGGGCACCGGCGAAGAAGTCACAATCAAAGAGCTCGCCAAAATCATCGCGAGAGTAGTCGGCTTCGAGGGTGAGTTGGAATTTGATACCTCAAAGCCCGACGGCTCACCACGCAAATTGCTTGACCCCAGCCGCATGCAGGGGCTGGGCTGGACGTCGACGATATCGCTTGAGGCCGGACTGGCCGCAACCTATCAGTGGTTTCTTGATAATATTGCTGATTAGCAGCAACTGAAATTCCAATTTTCCGCGATTAAGAGTTGGAATTTCAGAACGCCTTTTGGCCTGCCTGCCAAATTTTTTTTAAGTTTTTTCGACGTAGGTTCAAAGACTTAATCCCGCCCGCCCCAAAAAAAAATCAACGGTTGAGAAAAAAAGTTGAGACATCCTGATTGGCGGATGTTCCAAAAAATCACATTTACTCAAAAACATTCTAGCATTAACTGTAAAAAGTTGGAATTTAAACAACCAATTTCGCTTAGAATCGAAAAAAAATGCACCGTTTTTTCCCCTGATTTCAGCTGGTTATAATTTATTTTGACCCTTCGTGTCGAATTCCGTTGTAGTCGAGCTAAACTTTTATATCCTAGAGAGTACACCAGAAAATATAGGATACATATCATGAACATTAAGCTAACTCTAAATCACGCCAACGCCACAGCACCTGAACCAACACTGATCGACAAATTAGACCTGCTTGATTTTCTACTGGTCCAACGCGCGCCGATCGAGGCCCGCTTCCGGGATATCTACGATGCCGCCTATGCCGGCATGCAAGCCGGTTCGGCGCATAAATTTACCGAAAAACTGGCCGCGACTTATGATGCGGAATTCAAAACTTTTTTGGCCCAGGCACCGAATGATCGAAGCCGTGATGCCTTGAGGCAAGTCTTAACCGAAGTTTCCGAGCGCCACCTCAATCGCGCCATTGGCGACGAGCAAGCCGGCCGTGTCGGTGATCGCGCCATGAGCACCGAGGCCCTGCTTACCCAATATACCAATCTGGCCGAGCTTTATCCGGAAAACGCCGAGGCCTATATGGCGTCCGGTGAGGATGCGCTCAGCCGGCTTGTCCAAAGCGGTATTGTTCAAGCCGCGATCGATGAGCGCCTATTGTCTTTCCGGGCTGAGCTCATTCACGCGGCGCTTTATGGGGCGACTAACATCGATCCCGAGTTAGGTGAGGCGATGTTGCATGATCCCGAGTTTAATCAGTGGATTGAAAGTGACGAGGAAAAATCGCGCTATGTTGAGCTTATCGACTTCTCCAAAGAAGCGGCGGAAGAGGATAGGAAACTCGAACATGAGCGATTGGAGCACTTGGAGTTTATCGCTGCCCAGCAGGAACTGCTGCAATTTTACGTAGATTTTGACGCGGCACTCGAAGCCGGCACGGCGTCACATCGCATGATCGCTAAGGCACTCTATGATGATCTTATCAATGAGCACGAAGCTGCGGTGATGGAGGGCCAATTAGCCGACTATATAGCAGCCCAGCAAAAGCAGGCGGAGCTCGCCGAGCTGACGCGCCAGATAATCCGTACCGGTAGACAATCGGATGCCCGTGTTCCTGAGCACCGCGAGGCCGCTGATGCGCATTACGAATTTTTTATTTCTACCTTGGACGAAGCGCAAAGTGCCGAGGCCCGCCAACGCATCGAAGACGACTATATTTTAAAGGCGGGCATTGTGCCCACCCTGCTGCTCAAATATATGCATGGTCAGCTGTTAAGCGATCAGGCCGAGCCTTTGATCGATGTCTCCCGGCGGCTTAATAGGCTGGCCCGAGATCCAAAGGTGCTTGAGAGTCTCACCATCGGCATCCCGGCAAGCCTCTTAGCGCGCGCGGGTGAACACGCTTTATGATGGTCTCAGCATTCCGCCATTGAAAATGATCAATTTGGCGACACGGGAGTTAAACAAGCAGCTGGCCCACCAGAAATCAATGGGAAAATCAGCTGAGAAACCAGGAGCTCGCAAGCTTGATATGCGCGGGCGCATTGGCAGGCTGGCTAATTTGGGGCGCCATGGAGATACCGAGCTTGCCCATTTGACTCCAGGCGAGATGGTCATCCCGCACACGTTCCTGCACGGTGATCTAAAGGCAGAGCTTTATCAGACGTTCAAGGATGCCGGTGTTGATTCCAGCCGCTATGTGGTCGCTGCCAACGCGTGATAAGCCGTGATCGCCCGCTCGATATAATCATCCCAGCTAAAGCCCTGCTCGACCCGCTGGCGGGCGGCGATACTCATTTGGCGGCGCAGATCCGCATTATTAACGAGTTGGCCGAGCACTTCGGTTAAGGCGGCGGCATCGTTAGACGGGACAATAATTCCCTCAATCCCCTGCTCAATTATATCATTGGCCCCAGCCGCTTCGGTGCTTATAACCGGCAATCCACTCGCCATTGCCTGCAACATCGACAAAGGGAAACCTTCTTCAAGTGACGGCAGGCAAAAGATATCAGCGGACTGCAGCTCTGCCGCTAATTGATCCGACGAAAGCGCGCCTCTTAGTGTCACACCGGCCAGATTTTGCTGCGCCAGAACTTTCTCAAATCCTTTCTCCACCGGGCCAATAAGATGCAGCTCAGCGACATCTGAAAGGCCTTCAAAGGCCTGCAATAGCCACGGCACGCCTTTGCGAAGGCCGACGCTGCCAACAAAAAGAATGCGTGGTTTGGTGTTCCGGCCGGGCTCGCCAGGGGGTAAAAATCTGGTTAAATCAACGCCATACGGGTTGACGATAAGTTTTTCGCCCAACCCGCGTGCCGCAAATGTCGCTGCCGCAAACTGCGTCGGTACGGCAATCGCATCAGCGGCCGCATATTCCTGTTCCTCACGTGCAATCATTTCCGGATGGGTGCCGGCAAAATCGAGCCCAAACTCCTGATATGCCGCGGTTAAAATCTCTGTCTGATGGGCAATATGGCTGGAGCCGCGCTCGATCACCACTTTCACACCTAGCTCATGGGCAAGGGGGATGGCTTCCAGCGTGGCTGAACTCCAACCAACCAGCACGTCAACTTTACCAACAGCGTGACGGGAGGCGAAATTACCAAAAGCTTTAGCGATCGCCAGATCAGGCTTACTGCCAATAGGAAATTTATCATAGAACCGGCGGCGCAACTCAAGCCAGGGTGCGGTCACGATCGGCACGCCCAAGGGTAAAAATTTTGCCGCTGCTGATGCCGGATAAGTCGTTATCAATCGGGCCAAATATCCCCGCTGATGCAAGCCATCCGCCAGGTCAAAGCCATGCCACCGGCCATGTACCGAAACAACAATTTTTAACCTGTCTGGGTTCTGCTCACTCATGATTTTCAGCTTGGCCGCGCAACATTTTTTCCATTGTTTCAATCAGACGGTCGATATGATCCTCCCAGCCGAATTTCTCAAGAGCCCGCTCGCGTCCAATTTTCGGCAAACTTTCCCGCAAATTCTCATCGCGGTCCAATAGCCGGATACTATCGGCCAAACCAGTTACCGAAAATGGCTCGAAATATAGTGCGGCGTCGCCACAGATTTCACGATTGACCGGCGTATCCGCGGCAACGACCGGCAGCCCGCTGCTCATCGCCTCAGCCATAGGGTGGCCAAAAGTTTCGGAGACTGACGGAAAAACAAACACATCTTGCGAGCGATATAATTCTGGTAAAGCTTCGTATTTGTAATTACCTAAGGAAACGATACCGCGCTGGGCCGCTTCGTTGACAATGATTTCATCCAGATCACCGCCTTGCATCTCAGTAAATTCATGTGGCGCCATGGTTATGGTTGCATGACATTCAAGGCCCGATTCTCTTAATTTATCGACCGCCAGACACAACATACGCGGGACTTTGTGGGGGTAATAAACCGATACATACACCAACCGGCAGACACCATCACCACACCATTTTCTTCTGCCCGCCAACGGTTTAAAAGCCTCATTGATAGTGCCATATGGATTAACGCTGCATTTCTCGGTTATCTCCGGATGCCATAACGAGACCAAATCGTGCATGGCTATGGTTGGGGTAATAATTTGATCAGCCGACATTGCTGATAGGAGCATCAGACGGCGGCGGAAATATCGATTAACACCATTCCAAACACCTAGCGGCGCTGTCATATTGGCGAGATAAAACGGGTCAAACAAGCCGCCTTCGCGCAGTAGTAAAATTTGATTTACCGGACAATTAATTAGACCGAAATTGGCGGATGAAAAAAGAATATCAGGATTGTAGTTTTTCACAAATTTCCGCCACGACGTTTGTTCCCAAATCAATCTTTGCAATGGGGAAAATCGGGCAACTTTCAGCCGGCTGATCGATTGATCAAATTCAGTTTCAAAATCTTCGGACACGGCGACGTTAATGTCGATGCCGCGTTTTTGAAAGGCGTGTAATAGATTATTGGTATAGGTAACAATACCGCCTTTGCGGGCCGATAAAGCGTTAACGAGAACTCTCATTCTGCGCCTGCCTGACGAGCAGCATCAAGTATCTCCTGGAGGCGTTCGTTATGGCTAAAAGAGCCTTTGGTCACTTTTTCCAAACCATTTATTGCTACTTCTTCCCGCATCGTTGAATCTAACAACCACTTTTTACATTGCTCAAATAATTCCTGATCACTGGAAAAATAGACCGCTTCACTATCTTCTTCAAAGATATCTGCCATTTCAACATTACGTTCATGTAGCATAAATCCACCACAGGCTGGTATTTCAATTGACCGGCAGGTCTGCAAATCTCGATTTTCCTGACGTAAGAAACAAAGATTTATTTGGCTTGAACAAATTACTTTTATGTATTCATCATCATAGACTGGACGACCTTCGATCAGGAGACCTGGAATTTTGCCTTTATAATTGGCCCAACCATTTCCCCATACCCTGACTGAGATGTCTTGATTAGCAAGATATATTAAACTGTCCGCCCGATCTTTTTCATAGGTGCCGACAAAACTCACTTCTGATCCAAAGTCAGACCTATCCTGCTCACTTGGATCGATCGGACGATGAAGAGTTGGATCGTATGAATTGTTGACGAACAAAATATTTTTAACGCCGAAAGTCGGCACCTCGTTTGGTTTGGCGTTAAAGGATTTGGTCGTTACCCATAAATCGTAATATGGCATTGCCGCTTCGACTTGGCGTGTACGATGCCGAGGATTCATCATGTCATCTTCGGCATACCAAATTATTTTTGTTTTGGGAAATTGATCCCTAACGCTACGCAGAATTTTGGGACCGATTTCCACCGCTCGTTCAAGCCATAAAATATCAAATTGGCTTGCACTCAGGCTTTTCAAAATTTGGCTTCCAGCTCCGGCAACATCGGCAGGATAGCGCAAACGGTAACGCAGCCGGGTCATGAGACTCGGTTTATCCTCATAACTTGCACCCGGCAAATTTGTCGACACAACCTCCACCCGGCAGCCCAATTTTTCAAACGCTTTAATTCGTTGGATCGTCCGTGAACCAGCGACTGTCTGACCAACAAATAAGATGGAAGGTGGCATCATAAAACGTAAGCCAATGCAGATTTAAGCCCCACCAAATCAGCCTCAAAATCCCAGTTGGAAATTCGACGTTGGGCGGCCGCACCCATTTCGTCAGACTGCTCTAGAGCTTTGATTAGCGCCGCAGCTAAGTCAGTAGCATCTCCAGCTTTGACGATGATACCGGTTTCCTCGTCCAACAGATCAAAGGCTGCACCGCATTGGTCAGAGGCGATAACTGCCGTTCCACAAGCCATGGCTTCATTGATTGCCAATCCCCAGGGCTCTTTTTTGGAATTCAAAACAAAAACATCCGCAGCGTCATAAATTGCCGGTAATTCCGTTTGATTGCGAAAGCCAGTAAAATAGACATCCTCCCGATATGACAATTGTTCAACTTCCGCCATAAGAGACTGCTTAAGCTCTCCGTCACCGACAAATATCAATGCAGGACGTTTTTGATCCTTCCAATCAGCTTGCTTCCAGGCGGATAACAACACGTCCGGTTTTTTTCTGGCGGTCATTTTACCGGCAAACAGGATTATTTTTTGTGCCGCGTTAATGCCCAACTCGTGGCGAAAGTTCAACAGTGTTGTTACTTCCCCGCCTTGCGTAAAAAAAGAATTATTGATCGCATAAGGCATATCAAAAATTTTGTTATGGGAAATACCGTGATCCATATAGTAGTGACGGTTGGCGCTGCCAATTGCCAAAAAAGCGTCACACTTGGAAAAAATGTTGCCGAGATACCGGCGTTTCAACCAACCCTGAACACCGTTGCCATCTGGCATTGCCCCCGACCAATTTTCTCCCCGCATCAAAACTGGTGTGGCGGCATTATTTGACGCTTTAAGAAGCTGCCTAAACTTATGGCTTTGCCAACCATGAAACCAAACTGCCGCAGAGCTTTTAATGCAATGATCGATATCGATTTCACTCAGTAACCTGTTTTTGTAGCCTTCCCTCAACGGGATATCCCATTTAACATCAATGCCAAAACCATCATCAAAATAGGCGTCCGCAGAAAAATCGGATTCAAAGACTACTTCAAGATCAATCTCTGGATCTTCAGAAATCCGCCGCAATAAGGGTGCCTGATACTGAATCGGATGACTGACGAAATAAAGCAGTTTGGTTGTCACGACGACGTCTGAGTTTGGTTATGGATAATTTGAGCATAACGCTCAGGGACAACGGATTTAATAACATCCACGGTTCGGTTTGCGGTGGCCTGCCGCGAGAATAAATGTGCCCGCTGAAAGGCTCTTTTACTCAATTCAACTCTAGCTTCATCATCTTCAAGCAGAGAAATTATTTGCTCTGCCATATCGCGGACATTTAACGGATCAAAATACTGCCCTGCCTCGCCCAATACTTCCGGCATCGCAGCAGTGTTCGATGATACAATAGGCGCGCCGCAAGCCATTGCCTCAACCAATGGGTTACCGAAGGTCTCAACAGTCGACGGAAATACGAATAGCTTACATTCTTGATACAAGGTCAGTAATTCACTAGCGTTTTTCTCGCCTAAAAATTCAACCGCATCCGTCAACTTCGCCTGATCAAGGACCTGTTGAATTTCGTATAAATATCCCTGATCGATGGCCTTACCGGCAATTTTTAAAATAACATCGGGAAATTTTCTTCTTACTTCTGCCAGTGCCCGAACGAGGGTATGCAGGTTTTTTTGAACATAGATATCAGAAACCGCCAAGAGGTAATTCTGTCGTTCGATGCTGGAATCGGCTTTAAACTGTTCGCCGACACCATGATGAACGACCGTGACTTTTTTCTGAAAGCGGTTACCTAAACCAAAGGTCAAAGCCTTCCGGGCATATTCAGAAACGGCAATAGCGCGACGACAGGTCAACAGAGAAAGCGCCGTCATCAACGTTAAGCCGCCCCAATAGAGGCGTTTAATCGGACGGGTTTCCTTGCCCGCGACGGCCAAGGAATTGCGCAACATTATTATTTGCGCGGGCGCCGCCAAAGGGCCGTAATTTGCCGGCGAGACGGTCACATCCACCGTCATAATTTTCGCCAATATTGGTAGGGCAAACTGCTCCCAAAACAGGTTGTAAAAAAAACCGCTGCTGAAATTCAAAAGGTGAATTCGAATGCGTTCATCCAACACGCCAAAAAGCTCAAATTGATCACGATGAATAAACAGATGAATTTCCAATTCAGAATCATCTGCCAGCAATGGCAATATATTTCGCAAATATGTTACGCCGCCGCCGCTTTTCGCGTGAATACCATTGACCAAGACTCGGAGACGGTCACTCTTCAGGAATTTCTGGCTCATTGTGCCCTATAGTCTCTCATCGTTTCCCACAACCCTAGGATTTAGAAATTTGCCGTGATAATAAAGCCATGCTAGCAATTAGTAAATTTGATATATAGTAGATTCCTTCCAACACCTAACATAGACTTTATGGTTCAAAGAATATTAATTTTTCGACGCGGTAGTATCGGTGATGCAGTGGTATCCCTGCCGGCACTGTTTGGCATTCGTGATCGTTCTCCCCAAGCTGAGCTTGGCATATTGACCAACGCACCGATTATGGGCCGCGCAGCAGACATCAAATCAATGTTAGGTCATACAGATTTAATTTCCGAATACTTCTCCTTGCCGCCAGGCGGTGGCGGCATTTCATCAATGCTTCGCTTTAGGTCTGCCATTAAATTGTGGTCTCCTGACAAGTTGATCTATTTGTCGGAGCCCTCATCGATATTTTCGCTCGTAAAAGAGTATTTATTTTTCAAAGCCTGCGGTATTGCGCAAATTGAAGCCATTCCTTTCGCCCAATCCGTTCGTGAGTACCTGCCGAAATCCGATAAGCTTTGGGAATCTGAAAGCGATCGGCTATTGCGCGCCGTCGGATTGCCATGGCCTGAAAGATTTGAGATTAACTTTAGCGTGGAAGAACAAAATCAAGCTGAAAATATTATTGCTGAAAAGTTCATTGATATTTCATTTATCGCCCTCAGTATCGGCGGCAAACTTCCAGACAAGGATTGGGGTGACGTAAACTGGAGCTTTGTTTTAGAAAACCTATCTGCTGCAAACCCGTCTTTAGGTCTTTTACTCATCGGTGCAGAAGATGAAAGTGCGCGAGCTTCTAAGCTCGCTCAAAAGTGGCAAGGGCCGGTGTTAAACTTGTGTGGTAAGACCAGTCCACGTCTCAGCGCTCTGGCGATGAAGCAGGCGATATTTTATCTTGGTCATGACAGCGGACCGATGCATTTAGCCGCCTTGATGAAAGTTCCCTGCGTTGCACTTTTCAGTGCCCGCGCAAAGCCGGGGGTTTGGTTCCCACATGGTGATAATCATCATATATTTTATCCCTGGGAAATGGCGAATACCGTAAGTAACAAAGCAGGTTTTCGGACCGCCGGTTCGTCAATCCTCTCGATCAAGCGTGAAGATGTGATCGAAGCCTGTCAGAAATTACAAACTTAAAACAGAGAAAAGTCTGAAAATGTGATCGTAAGAAACGAAAATACATGTGCGGCATAGCAGGAATCATAGGTCATCGACGCGTTAATTCTGATGCAGTCGAACATATGAATTTGTTGCAAGAGCACCGTGGACCAGATGATTCGGGTTTATGGAAATCCGCAGATGGAAAGGTTGTATTTGGCCATCAGCGCCTTTCAATCATTGATACCAGCAGCGCCGGTCATCAGCCCATGGAGGCCGGTTCTCACGTCATCACCTTTAACGGTGAAATATACAACTACCTTGAAATCGGCGCTGAGCTGAAAGCGGAAGGCGTCGAATTATCATCTTCTTCAGATACCGAAGTGTTGCTCAAAGCGTATCAAACTTGGGGCGAAGATGTATTGGATAAATTGAACGGTATGTTTGCTTTTGCCATTTACGACGCCAATCGGCATCGCCTTTTTTGTGCGCGAGATCGATTTGGCGAGAAGCCTCTGCTATTTCATAGCAGCAATGATTGTTTTGCCTTTGCCTCGGAATATAAAGCGTTATTGGCCTTGCGAAATGTCGATAGCGATTATGATCAAGAACGCATATTACGTTTCCTTTATCATCCAACTCGGGGTCTAGATGACGATATTCAGACTGTTTTCAACGATATCAAACAATTGCCGCCGGGCCATTGCCTGTCCTTGGATTGCAATAGCTTAGAATATCAAATTCAACGGTATTGGGATATTGAGCCCGATAACGATTTCGCTGCACTGAGCGAACAGGACGCGCAAACTCATTTCCGGGAACTTTTCGAAGATGCGATTAAATTGCGTATGCGCAGTGATGTGCCATTGGGTTCGTGTCTGTCGGGTGGTCTGGATTCAAGCTCTATCGTCTGCATTGCCCGGGATCTCCGGGGCGCTGATAATCCTTATGATGTATTTACCGGGCGATTTCCGAATTCAGAAGCCGATGAATGGCCGTGGGCTGAAAAAGTTATCAATCATTCTCAAACGACATCTCACGTCACCGAACCAAGTGCCGAGAATTTTCAGGCAGAGCTTGCCGACTTCATGTGGCACAACGAGCTCCCGGTCGGCAGCACCAGCCAATATGCCCAATGGTGTGTATTTCGCCTCGCCAAGGAGGCCGGCATTACCGTTCTGCTTGATGGCCAGGGCGGCGATGAACTGCTCGGCGGTTATGAACAATTTTTTGAAAAATATCTCGCTAGCCTGGCATCAGATGTGAGTTCAGAACGCCGCAAAATTGAGCAACGTTACCCGCTCGGCTTGCTGACAAAATCTCAAGCCACAAAAAACAGCCTGCCTCAAGGCCTGCGTCATTTTTTAGCTGGCTTAACCGGCAAGGGCAGCGACTTTTCCTTCGGCCTGACTAAATCCTATGCCGCCAAATTATTCGCCAGCCTGCCGCCACCACCAACCGGGGCGCGTTCGTTTCATCCTTTAGCGGGCGCCTTGTATCAGGAAATGCTTTACACCCATTTGCCGGTATTGATGCGCTATGGTGACCGCAACTCGATGGCTCATTCGCGAGAAGTACGCCTGCCGTTTTGCGATCATCGCTTAGCTGAGTTTACCTTTTCGCTGCCACCTGAATATTTGATGGGAGGAGCCGAAACCAAACGCCTTTTACGAGGGGCAATGAAAGGAATTTTGCCGGAGCCGGTTAGAACACGATGGAACAAACAAGGTTTTGTGCCGCCCCAGTCTGATTGGTTTAAGAACTCACTTGGTGATCATGCGCGTGAAATCATCAACGGATCAACTTTTGAACGATCTGGCGTTTGGCGTAAAGGCTGGTGGATAGGGGTGCTGAATAGATTTCAAGCCGGTGAAAATCACCTCGCCAGCATGCTGTGGCGGCCGGTAATCGAAGAAGCATGGATCACTCACTTCCATGGCCGAATCAATTCAGGTGAAAAAATTGCCATTTTTGAAGGGCCGGCCTGATGCGAGTGGTATTAGTTAATCACTGTCATCCTAAAACGCCGCATGTTTGCGCCACCAGAATGCGGGAATTTAGTCAGGTGCTTACGAAGCTCGGACATGAAGTGATCTTACTCACCGAAACTTTGGCGGATCAGCCAACTGATATTCCTCCTGACCGGGTAGCCCGAGTTATTCAAGATCACGATTTTAGTGCACCGCTAAATTTGGCGAGCGAGCCAAAGGGCCATCCGTTAATTAAAAAACTACGCGCCCAAACTTTGCCCTGGGGCATTCGACAAGCAGTGGTTGTCTGGTATTACTGGCAGCAGCACGGTGTATTCACTGATTGGCGAGCCGGCAGTCAGCCCTATATTCCGCCTATCGTCGAATATTTTGAACCAGATATTGTTTGGGCGACTTTCGGTAATACCGATTGCTGGAATATCGCCCGCGATCTCGCTCAGGCAGCAAATTGTCCCTGGATTGCCGATGCTAAGGACCCCTGGGAGACTTTCATTCCGCGGGCTTTGCAAAGTTATCTCGCCAATTATTTTAGTGATAGTGCAGCCATGACGGCTTTTTCCGAATTTCATGCCGCCGACATCCAAAAATACTTTGGGACACAAGCAGCTGTTATTTATAGTGGATTTCCCGCGTCACAATTAGCGCCATCGCCAACGCCAATTTCTGATAATATTACGATCAGTCTTACCGGCGCTATCTATGACCGGCAGGCTTTAGATCAATTAATTCAAGGAGTCAGATCATGGCTGGCGGGATTGCCAGATGAAAAACGATCTAACGCTTGTTTTGTTTATGCTGGGCAAGATTCCGAGGAGGTTGCGGCAGCAACCTCAGAATTATCTAAAATTTGCAAGATCGAAATCAAAGGCTACATCCCCTTTGAGGAATTGAGACAAATTCATCGCAGTGCGATTGCCAATTTATATATTAAAAGCAATCGCACCTTTCATCATAAGACCGTTGAAATGCTATCAGCGGGAAGGCCACTAATTTGTTATCCCGAGGAGGCTAAAGAAGCAATTGAAATATCTCAGTCAACAGTCGTTCCTTTGTTCTCTTGTGAAAGCCCGGAGAAAATCTCGGCGGCGCTTGATCAAAGCTTAAAAACCGGTCACTTCGATATCGAAGACGACAGTGGATTAAAAAAACTCACCTGGGAATCACAGTCAGAAAAATTGGCAGAAATATTGTCGGACACTTTGAGAAAATCAAAGGGCGAAGCCGATGCTTAATTGGCGAAACCAGGAAGAATTACGAAAAAATGCTTTTGGCCTGATTGCCTTACTAATCCTGCCGATAGCCATATTCTCCTCCAAAGCAATGGCGCCGTTATTTGTTTTGTTGGCACTCGTGCTAATGACGCTGAATTTTTCCGAAAAAGACCGTAAATTTTCTTTGCCAAAATTACCGGTTTTAGCTTTTCTTTTCTTGCTGCTTTGGGCAGCAGCTAGTTTGCTTTGGACCTTTGACCAAAGCCTCAGCGGAAAACTGCTCCTGCCGCTTACGGCACTTTTTGGCTTAGGTATTTTTGCTCTCAGCCAATCGAAAATCGTCTCTAGCTCAGCACGGGAGATGACAGAAAAATTGCTGATTTGGGGTGCGGCAATAACGATCGCGTTGCTTTTATTTGAATCTGTAACCGGTTCTTGGCTCACCCGTTTTGGCCGCGCCTTGCCATGGTACGAAGTGATTAATTTCCAATCGGGCGGCATAAATATTGAAGCGTTTTTAAGAAATGGCGTTGTCATTTTGGCCATCCTTCAATGGCCAATAATGTCAGCATTAGTGCGCCGCCGTCACCACTTAGGCGCAGCGTTGTTATTTCTTCTGACGATATATTTGGTTTTCCGATTTTCATCCGCTACGGCGATCATCGCCATTATCGGTTCAATTATCGGTATTGGTATTGCGCGTTATCGGCGGAAATTTGCCAGCATATTTGTCGCAAGCATGTTCGTATTCTTGCTCGTTGGGGCTCCTTTCATTGTTCACCAGTTTACAGCTAATAAAAGCGTTCAGGAAATAGGCCAATTTTCATACGATTTAAATTTGCCAAATTCTGGCACCAACCGTCTGCTAATATGGCGGTTTGCTACGCAGCGCATCTTTGAAAAACCGCTCTTCGGGTGGGGTATGAATACAGCGCGGCAAATTCCTGGCGGCGATAATAAATATACTCTCCGAGTAGACACACCAGCAGGTAAGAATATCATCCTTTTTAGAGATTTTTATCTGCCCCTTCATCCTCACAACGCTGCTCTTCAGATTTGGCTGGAACTCGGTGCGGTGGGGGCGATCATCGTCGCCATTTTTGGTTGGCTGTTTATTAGAAAGCTGGCGGATAATAATACCGATATAGCACTTCTTGGCGTCGTCATCTCAATTTTGGCTTTTAATTTTCTAAGTTTTGGCGCCTGGCAAAGCTGGTGGATCGCCACGCAATTCTTATGCCTATGCCTGACCTTGGTGACCAGCAGAAGAAATGTCTAAACTTCAATCCAATGAGAATGCCAAGCGGTCAGATTATACAATACCCAAACCATCAATGATGTATCGCGGCGGCCTCGGCGGTGATCGGATATAAGACCGGCAACTTGCTCGCGGTCAAAGCCAATTTGGTCAAGCAAAGGTGAATTCATGATACCGGCCTCGGCCTTACTGCCAAAATCACCCCGCAGCCATTCTGCCATTGGTGCATTGAAGCCCATTTTTTTACGGTAGATCACATCGTCCGGAATGATACCCTCAACAGATTTCTTGAGAACATACTTAGCCACACCATTTTTAATCTTGGCGCTTTGTGGCATATCCATGGTGAATTCGGCCAAGGCATGATCGAGAAACGGCACACGCGCTTCCAAGGATTGCGCCATGGTGATTTTATCGACCCGCATCAATAACAATTCCGGTAAGCGCAGACGAAACTCATTGTGGATCATCCGGGTCAGTTGATCCTGCCCCGGATGAGCACGATCAAAATCAGACAAGGTGTCATGAGCGACGGCGAAACTATCCGGCACCAATATATCGCCGGGCAACAGACCAGCCTCGATCATCTCCTCGGCACCGTGCGGCAACTCTGGACCCATGACCGGCAGAATATCTTTCTTTTGCGATTCCCAAAACGCAATGGCGCCACTCCAAAAAGCTTCCTGGTCCTGAGCCGCTCTTTCGACTGCGTCGGCATAAAGACCAAAAGATGGTTGGATACGGGCGACTCCCTGCGCTGCCTTAGCCGCCACGCGTTGCAACGGTTTAGGCAGGAATTTCTGAAATGGACCGTAGCAATGTTGATGTAATTTTAGATACATCATGTAGCTGTTATAGCCACAGAATTGCTCGTCCGAGCCCTCACCGACCTGAATGACTTTAACGCCCGCCTCTGCCGCCAGCTTGGAGACGAAATGCAACGGGATACACACCCAATCGGCCAGCGGCTCATCTTGATGGTGAATAAGATCGTCGAGATAGCCGACCATGTCGTCCTCGCCAACCAAGACTTCGTGATGATTTGTTTTGAAAAGCTTGGCGACCTTGGTCGCATAATCGAGCTCATTGAGGTGCTCATGATCTTTGAAACCGACGGTAAATGTATTTACCGGCTCATCGGTAAAACGATCCATGAGCGCAACATTAACCGACGAGTCGATGCCACCTGACAAAAAGGCGCCATAAGGCACATCCGACATCATGCGTTTCTCAACCGCGTCATTGAGGCGATTGCGAACGCCATCAATAAAGAAATCCTCGCGCGAAGTTGCGCTTAAGCCTGATAGCTCGCCTTCAATACCACTTTTTCCCGGCACCGCATCCCAATAGCGCTCAGACGTGATACGACCGGTGCGATCGATTTCCATATAAGTTGAAGCCGGTAATTTATAAACACCATCGAACATGGTGAGCGGGGCCGGTGTCGTCAGATAGGTTAAATAATGATACAGCGCCAGCTTACCAACACGTCGCGGCACGGCGGGATGACACAGCAAGCCTTTGATTTCCGAGGCAAACAAAAACCAACCGTCGCGTTTGGTAAAATAAAC
Organism: uncultured Rhodospirillaceae bacterium; assembly: GCA_913020445.1. Lineage (GTDB taxonomy): Bacteria > Pseudomonadota > Alphaproteobacteria > Rhodospirillales > UBA2165 > TMED23. The sequence continues at coordinate 65,123 of CAJWAR010000003.1, read as the reverse complement.
TGGCTTTATGCCAACCCGGTCCCGGGCAATTGTGAGTTTTTTTGATTTCTCTTCCCAAATGGCGAAAGCGAACATGCCTTCGAGACGGGGTAACAACCCGGCAATACCCCATTCCTGAAAGCCATGCACCAGCACCTCGGTATCCGAATGATCGGTGGCGAATTGGTAGCCCGCCGCCACTAATTCTTGGCGGAGGGCGACGTGGTTATAAATTTCGCCATTGAAGGTAACGATAACGGAGCCATCCTGATTGGCCATCGGTTGCCCGGCATCGTCCGAAAGATCAATGATCGAGAGGCGGCGATGGCCGATGCCAACGCGCTGATCCGGTGACACCCAAATGCCATCACCATCCGGGCCACGATGCGCCATCGATTGGTTCATCGCTACCAAAACGGACCGGTCTACGGGCTGCTCACCGGCAGTTCTGAGAATGCCTGCTATTCCACACATGTAGCGGTTTTAGCTTAAGCCGGGGTCACGACCAAACTCTTTTTGGGGATTATAAGCTCAATTGCACAACCGATCAGAAACCCGATGGTGCAAATGCCGACACCCCAGAGATTTACCCCGAGATCATCGGCATATTTGCCAACACCTATATCAGCCCAGGCGGGCACAATCTGCAGGCCGACGGCTCCTTCAAGGGTCATTACGACACCAAGAATAATGCCCGGCCAAAAAGCGAGATGAAAACTCCAACGCCCGGCACCCGGCAAGAAGGCGAGAATAAAGATCGGCGCCAAGCCCATGACCATGGTGCCGCTGATCGTCGTTGCCGCAATTACAGCAGGGCCAACTTCAGAGCCGAGATACAGGCTAAATAACGGCAAATTGCCAAGCACCGCGATGATAATAACGGCTTTTCGCCCGGTGGTTAACTGTCCTGCCGTCGGCTCATCTTTTTGACCCGACCAGTCACGCGCGGTTAGTTTAGCCGTACTGGCAAAAGTCGAATCTAACGTCGAACCGGCGCTGGTCATCATGATCGCATTAACAATCAACAGCATGGTGATGCCAAAACTTGCTGGAACGGCCAAGGATGGATTGCCGCCCAAGCCTTCGAGCCGGCCATAAATACCAACAAAGCCAAAGAGGAAAATAAAACCGCCACCAATCAGGCCCGCCAGGATAAATCCCTTGAGCATGGTTTTGGGTGAGGTAATGAAGCCGCGGTCGGTCAACACCGGATCATGGAAAGGATAGCTAAAGGCCTGCACAAGTGCCAAGCCCGCAAAAGTCCATCCGGCCATACTCGCGGCCTCCGGGAATTGTGGTAAGCCACGGGCAGCAAATTCCGGCATGATAAATAGTAGAATGCCGGCGAGTAACACCGAGGCCAGGATCATTTGGCCGCCATCGGTCAACAGACTGCCCCGCAATCCAGCGCGCCAGGAATAAAAAACCGTAAAGCCGGTTACCGCTGCAACGGACACCCAATAACCGGCGCTGCCTTCGGCGCCAAAATACAAACCGACGACTTTAGTGTTGGACCACACCTCGTTGAACAGACGGATCGCAATCGCAGCCACGAATAGCTTGGCACAAAGAGTGCCGTATTTGCGGATTAGAAAAGCTGGCAGAGACTGGTCGCCACCTTTTGTCCGGATGATATAAATAACCACACCGGCAACCAGAAAACTTAAATAATAAAAGGCATAACCGATCGAGCCTGATAAGCCAAAAGCTTGCGCGAGGCTAGCCGCATTGGCGATGGATTTGGCAAAAATCCAAGATATTGCAGCGCTCGCAACGAGGAGCCATAAACCGGGCGCGCTGCCTTGAACGCCTGCTTTATCGTCCGCACCCGTGAAGAAGCCCTTGATCGAAACCCGCTTAGGCGCGAACTGCCAGACAATCAGGCCATAGGCTAGCATCACCAGCCAAGAAAGAGAATTTTCAAACATGGCAAAGGGGATACCGACTAATCCGCCAAGAGCCAAATCACTTAGCGGTGAGAATTTTGTGAGGTTATTCTGCGGCGATAGTTCCAGGGGTTCGAATTTCGGACAACTCTTTATCCAACGTGACGCCATCCGGATCGGATGTCGCAGCATCACGCATGTGTTTCAATTGCCCGGTCGCCTCACTTGGAATAGCGCCAGCCGTCAGCAGGGGCCGGACAAATTCTTCAACAATGCGGGAATAATTGCGCATGCCCCGGCGATAGGTACTGCCATAGCCTTTGATCAAGCGGGCAAGCTCAGCTACTTCAATGGCGAAATTTACGTTGAGAGTGGACGCCGAATCGACCAGATCCAGCCAGTCTTCAATATTGGCCTGTTCAATTTGCCAGCGATAAGATTTTGGCCGCCACCATTTAAGTTTGGCGAGGAACCATAATTTCAAAAAACCGGTAACGGTCGTGGTTTTTACTTCCATAGCAAAACCAAAATTTTCGATCTTGTTGTTTTTCTCACCCCAAGCGATCAGACTTTTCGCCATTCCGCTGGGCAACAGATCGCTGATTTCAGCCACACCCGGCTTGAAAAATTCAGTGACAATCACAAGATCACCGGGCTTGGCACCGGTCTCCTGCCTGATGCGTTGAATTCGCTCGGCGCGAATTTTGGCTTGGGCCACGCGAATGATATCTTCGTAAGACATACGAAGCGCCAACTGCCTGGCGACAACTTTAAGCAGCTCCGGATCGCAATCTTTAAAATTCTCAAGGTGGCCGAGATAAGTCGCAGCGTAAACCTCATTTTGATAATCCGCCAGCCGCTTCAAGGCATGATCCAATACGGCTTGAACATTTTCGGGAAAATCGGATTTGGTGCTGACTTCCGAAATCGCAATAACATTATCCGGCTCTTCGACCGCTGGTTTTTCACCATTGGCAATCGCGTAGCCGCTTTTAAGACCGGCAATGTTAGACTCGACCGCTTTGCCTTCTTGCGTGATCGCAGCAATAAAATCATCGAGCTCAATACCGATAACACCAGTTGCCGCTACGGCACCCAGCATGACCGCATTAACAATGGCGCCGGCTTCCTGGGCAGCGACATGGGCATCAAACAGCACTGATTTATGGGCACTTTTGGCCAAGATCACGGCAAGCTTGTCGTCATCGACCCGGCCATCAGTCATCGCCATTTTTTCCGGCATGAGATAAACCCGTGAAGTTGACGCAATCAAATGCGTGCGTGCTGGCGAGATGAAACCATTCCCCGCTGCCCGCGCAGCCTCGGCAGCTTCGGTCGCGACTAAGACATCTACTTCACCGGCGGTCGGGATCAGCGCAAACACGGGTTGCGCAGCACCTTGTGGCAATGCCTCCGGCAATAATTCAATATAGTAGGTTGTGGCACCCGTACGCTGGGCGACGCCGGGAACCGAGGTTGCCTGTACTGGGTAGCCCTTGCGCCAAGCAGCGCTAACGATCCAATTCATCAACACACCGCCGCCTTCACCGCCCATGGCGCAAATCAAGATTTTAACTGGTTTCAAATCACTCATTGGGGCCGCTCCGAACCGGCCAGCCAGCCGATGACACTGTTTCTTAGCCCGGCCATCATTTTGGCCAAGCCGCCGGCATTCTGAATGCGCTCAACTCGATAAAACGACGGACATAATTGTGCCGCATGGGCGACCTCGCCGCAGAGACCACAACCAACACAGCTATCGATCACCTCGGTTACTGGCTCATCCCTAAGCGGGTCTGAATTGTCTTTGATGCTTAAGGACGGGCAGCCGGAAAGACGAATGCACGAATGATCGCCGGTACAAATTTCCTCGTCGATGCCAAACCGCGGCACGATGACTTCAGCACCACGTTTTAGTTTTTCAACGTTTTCGGCCTTTATCCGGCGTTGCCGGGCGAGCATACATTCACTGTCGGCAATGATAACTTTAAGGCCTGTTTGTTCGGTCGTCATGGCTTCCCGCAAGGTATCAAGCATGCGGCTCACCCCGTAGGTGCGCACGGTCCGCAGCCATTTAACACCGAGCGCCTTGAGGGTCTGCTCAATCTCGCTGGTCATCGGCGTCGTATCGGAGCCCGCCGTCGAGGACGGGATATATTGCTGGCCGGTTGCCGAGGCATAGCCATTTTGCATGATGATCAAAATGCCATCACCTTGGTTGAACAAATTTGACAGCACGCCCGATTGCAAGCCGTTATGCCAGAAACCTCCATCACCCATGATGCTGATGGTGCGCTTTTTGAGCATCGGACCAACGGCCGAGGCGCTCGCGAGCCCCATGCCATAGCCCAAGATTGAATTGCCCATGCTAAACGGTGCATAGGTTGCAAAAGCGTGACAGCCAATATCGGCAGCAATATGAATGTCGCCAATTTCCTCTTTGAGCATTTTGATCGCGGTAAAAACCGGACGTTCAGGACAGCCGGTGCAAAATCCCGGTGGGCGTGGCGGCAAGGGTTTGTCGAGAGCACCGTCCATCACCCCATGGCCGGCTTCTTTGTCATTGAACAATTGCGCCGCCTTATCGCGCAAAGCCTCCTGATCAATGGCCAAGGGCTCAACTTCGCCTAAGAAATCCACCAAGCCTTTGGTGATCACCTCGGCGTTGTATTCGCCGCCGGTCGGAAAGATGTCTTTGCCGAAAATGCGTGTTTGAATATCGGCTTTCCTGAGCAGGGTGTGAATCTGGTGTTCGATAAATTCAGGATTGCCCTCCTCCATCACCATAACCGCATCCTTGCCGGCGCAAAACTCCGTAATTTGGTCCGGCACTAAGGGATGCGGGACGTTGAGCACCATCAGCGGAATATCGGAATTGCCGAACTGATCACCCAAACCCAAAACGTTTAGACGATTAACCAGTGTGTTATAAAGTCCACCCTGCAAGATAATGCCAAGATTATCATAACGACCGTCAAAGAACTCATTGAGCCCGCGGTCGACAATAAATTTTTGCGCCGCCGGCAGACGTTTTTCAACTTTTATCTTTTCCTGAGCGTAAATCGCCGGCGGATGGGCTAAACGATCATATTCAAACGGCGCCGGATCATCGGCTTTATCAATCGAGTTAATCGGTGATTTTTTATTGTTTTTGGTGGTGAATTCACCTTGCACATGACACGCCCGGATGCGGAGGCCCAAGATCACTGGGGTGTTGGTAGCCTCCGACAATTGAAAGCCATTTTCCACCATATTGACCATACTTTGTAAATTAGGCCGGGGATCAAGCAGCCATAAAGACGACTTCATGGCAAAAGCGTGGGTGCGCTCTTGGATAACGCTGGAGCCTTCGCCGGTATCCTCGCCCGAGATAATCATCGCGCCGCCTTTGACGCCGGGGCTTACCAGGTGGGACAGCGCGTCCGAGGCAACATTGGTGCCGACAATGGATTTCCAGGTCACCGCGCCGCGCACCGGATAATTGATCGATGCTCCGAGCATGGCAGCGGCAGAAGCTTCGTTGGAATTCGCTTCGACATGAACGCCAAGCTCGGCCATAAGATCTTTAGCCTGGAACAGCACATCCAACAGATGAGAGACCGGCGCGCCCTGATAGCCGCCGACATAGCCGACACCAGACTGTAAGATTGCCTTGGTGACAGCGAGAATGCCCTCGCCCTGGAACTTACCGTTGTCACCTTGGCGCAGCTGTTCTATTTCCTTATGGAATGATCTTTCCATACCGTTTTATATGTTCCCTTAACGGAAATACGATACAAAGGTGAGAACCAATTGAAAAGGCTTTAAAACCCACAATTTAAATGATTTTTTCGCAGCAATCTAAACCGGTTCAGGCACGTCATAATCCGCCAGGACATTGTCAACTACGCCATCAAAGAAATCCCAATCGGCTTCGCGGTGAGAATGGCTGCGCACGATAAAGGATGCGCCGGCATAAAATTTTTCATATTGCTGTTGCCGTCCGGCAAATTCTGAACCAACAAAATCCCAGGCCAATCGAAACAGTTTCATGCGATCTAGTGCAGCCAATTGCGGCGTTTGAAAATATTTTTCGAAATCTGCCTTAAGATCGGCGTCATGCATGACATCAACGCTGGCCGGCATCTGGAAAACTCCGCCACCGCAAAGCTCGCGCAAGACGTCAACGATCTGAGAATGGCTTTCCGTACACCAATTGAGCGCTGCATACATCATCCGGCGGTTAGGGGTTTTATAGCCTTCCGGCCATTCCTCGGCAGCTTCAATCTGGCCGTGGATCATACCAGCGAGGGTCGCCTCAAGCGCTGCCATACGACCGATGGTCTCACGCACAACTGGTATTTCATCGGCACCGCTGGCCTGGGTTACTTTTGAACAAAGCCCCAGGATTAATTGCATTTTAGACCAGAATCGGACATTCGATTGATGGTTGCCGTAACAATGCCCAGGCGTTTCGGTATAGACCCCGCGTGATCGAACGGTGTCATCCATGACAAATATTTTCTCCCACGGCACTTTAACTTCGTCACACATCACCAGCACATCGGTCTCGTCATATTTCCAAGTCAACGGACTATCAAATTCATTGGCAGCGTTTAACGAGATCGGCTGGCGCATCCACAGCGACAGGCCTTCGGCGTTACACGGGATCGCACAAGTGATCGATTCTTTTAACTGACTAGGCGCCAAGGGCAGCAGGTTACCGACCCAAATCTCGTCACAAAAGACGGCACTGGTGGCCAGCATTTTCATCCCCGACATGACGACGCCATCATCATCCTCGCGGACGACGCGTAGTGTCGGCACCGGCAAATTCTGCGATTCATAAAAATCAGGATTGCGGGCGGCTTGCGGCGGCAATACGGCATAGGTCGCAAAAATATCGTTTTTGCGCATGTGCTCGTAGTAGTTCATCAAATTATCGCCAAACTTGTTTTCATCTGAATCGAAAGCCGATGGATTGGTCGACATGCCGGTGACGAAACTCGACACATGATCAGGTGAGCGGCCAAATAAGCCACAGGTCTGATCGGCAATTTTTTTATGAACCTGCATACGTTTGCGAAGATCATCCTGACTTTTGGCGCGTAAGAACCACATCGAATAGCGCTCTCCGTCTTCCTCAAACGACATGGTATCCCGATGCTCAGGTTCGTGTTTGATGTCATACAATTTAGCTACCGTTTGCGCTGCGTTCTTAAACGCCGGGTGTGTGGTAACGTCATCGACTTTTTCTTTGCCGATATAAACCGTCCGGCCATCTTTTAGACCCTCAAGATGTTCTTTCCCTGTCTTAAGCATATTCCTGTTCCCTGATTAGATGAGGTCGTATCGACCATTCTTGTTAAGAAATTCTGGAAAGCTATCGCTACTCGGAATCGGGTTCGTAGAAGTAATGTAGCTCGAACATGATGCAGCCGCCCTCAGATTTGAACGGTCCGTGATAGACCCCCGGCGGGCGGCAGGCATAAGTCGGCGCCTGAAATTTTTCACCGCCTTCACCGTTTTCATCGTTGCCGACAATCATGTCGCCTTCACAGAGATACACTTCTTCCCAATGTTCGTGAACAAATGGCTCGGTCGAATAAACGCCGGACTTGATGCGCAGAAAGCGGGACCGGCTGCCGGTTTTACCCACCTCATCCAAGTCAGATGTCAGCACTTTCTGCTCCATGCCCTCCGGGTAGCCGGGCGGCACTTCCCAGCCGTCGGCCATATCCAAAGGCGCAAATTCTAAATGCGGTTTACCTTTTCCCATCCCTGAAACTCCTGGTGAAATATTATTCTTCTGGAGGCAGACTCACTGCCCCATACGTATAACTGATTGTGCGGCCCAATTTGGCATCAATCAAGCTCGCTTGAAAAATATCGGAGAAAAATAGTTAGGCTAATCTAGCCGGTCAGAGAAATTGGCGATTCGCCGTCGCTAAAACGAATAAGAGCTTCGACATCAGCAATGGCAACCCGGCCGTTTTCAGTTTTTACGCCGATTTTTCTGAGACGATTCAGAATGCGGGATAAGCTTTCAGGTTTCATACCCAGGCGCGATGCAATGATAACTTTATCATAGGGTAGAGAAATAACGGCTGACCCCTCGTCAACTGCACACCGCCGAATGAAGAAATCGCAGACCCGTTGGGTTGCCGTGCGGGTTTTTAATTGTTCAATCTCAGCCACCAGGCTGTGGAGCTGAAGCGACAGAGATGCCATAATTGACAAGGCGAGTTCCGGCGCCCGCGACAATTCAGCAACCAGTCGTTTGGTTAGGATTGGCACAACCCGGGAATTCTCCACCGCTTGCGCACTGACCGGATAATTTTTACCGGCAAAGGCAACCGCTTCGGCAATGGTGTCACCGGCACTGAAAATGTGAACAATTGCTTCATCGCCTTCGGCAGTAATGCGAAAAACTTTCACCCAACCTTCCAGCACGAAATAGAATACATCTGCCGGGTCACCCCGATGAAAGATGGTCTGACCTTTGGCATAATTAGTTGCAGAGCTACCGGCAAGGATCCGATCCAACGTTGCCTCATCGATCTGGCTGAACAAAGGATGCTGGTTAAAATAGTGTCGATCACTATCGCGCATTGCCACACATTCTCCAGAAATTACTATTCCTAACTCCGATATGATATACGCAAATTATCAAATTACTTTTGATCTGCGTCAAAACGGAATTCAATTTATTTATATCTAGCAACAAAGCCCTGTTTTCAAGGTTTTTTCGAAACTAACCACGGTTAAGGACAGTCGGCCCTAGCTATGGTTTCCTGGTCAGGTGCGCGATTCGCCTATCCGTTTTACCAAGTTTACCCAGGCGGTTCGTTGGAGAAATCTCGTTTTAAGGGGACCAATTATGACACCATCAGACCAACCATCACCGCCTGCATCAGATGCGGACATTCCGTTCATGCAGCGGCTATTAGATAATCATTTTTTGCTTTTGTTTTTGGGCGTAGCTATTCCGACGGTGGTTTACATCATCTGGGGAATTATCGAAATCACCGCCGTCCCCCTCGCCAAGTAGAGCTGTGGGGCTTCATGTTCAATTTAATTAAATATCCGATTTACATTTAAGAGGTAATAACTATGTCAATTTTTCCTCCTGAAGATCGCATATGGTGGTCCAAGCCGGTCGAAAAAACCGAGGTGCTTTGGGTTACTATTGCGTTTATCTGGGGCCTGATCATGTTTTTCATGATGCCGTATTGGCATCTGACAGGCGACCAGAATGTGTCAAACGAGGCGTATAAAATAAACGCCGATAAATATGCCGAAAAAACCGAAGCTTTTACCAAGAAATATCAGGTAAGGGTCGAAGGCAGCAACGATGTCCCGGTAGTTAAACCACCAGCCGGCAGCGACATTTATATGTTGGCCCGTCTGTGGGACTGGTGGCCAATCCTGGAACTCGAAAAAGGTAAGAGCTATCGATTGCATCTTTCCTCTTTGGATTACCAGCATGGCTTTTCCCTGCAACCAGAGAACATCAACCTGCAAGTTCATCCGGGCTACGACATGGTGGTAACCATTACACCAACCAGTTCTGGTGAATTTGGCATTATCTGTAACGAATTTTGCGGCTCTGGTCACCACACCATGGTTGGCAAAATGTATGTCAAAGACAGCAAGTAGGGGAAAAAGATTATGACTAGTCCTTATCGTATTTGCCCCGACACCGGCTTTAAAGTCGATCTCGCTGGCGAAAAACTAATTAAGTGGAATGCCGTTACCAGTATCATCTTCCTGGCAATCGGTGGTTTGCTCGGCTTTCTTGTTGCCTTAACCAGATGGCCTGAAATCCATCTTTTGGATGCCGATACCTTTTACATGGCGCTCACCGCCCATGGCATCGTCATTTTGCTGGTCTGGCTCATCTATTTTGAGATGGCCCTGCTGTATTTTGCTTCATCAATATTGCTGAACGTGAGATTGGCGCTGCCGAAACTGGCGTGGCTTGGCTATTGGCTGATGACGATCGGCGCTTTGCTGACAGTTGTCATTGTATTGCAAGGCGAATCGAACGTCATGTTCACGTCTTATGTGCCAATGCAGGCCGATCCGCTATTTTACGTCGGCATTATTTTATTTGCTGTCGGTGCCTTGTGCGGCTGTGCGGTTTTCTTTGCCACGCTGGTGATTGCCAAAGCTGAAAAGACCTATGAAGGCTCAATCCCACTGGTTACCTTTGGTGCAATGACGGCAGCCATTATCGCTGTTTTCACCATCGCTTCAGGTGCCGTGATATTGATCCCAACTTTCCTCTGGTCGGTCGGCTTGATCGCCTATATCGATCCGCTGATGTACAAAGTTATTTGGTGGGCGATGGGTCATTCATCCCAGCAAATCAACGTCGCCGCACATATCGCGGTGTGGTACGCCATTGCGGCTATTCTGTTTGGCGCCAAGCCACTGTCAGAAAAAGTCAGCCGCTTTGCGTTTTTGATGTACATCTTGTTCCTGCAATTGGCTTCGGCTCACCATCTTCTGGTGGAACCGGCACTAAGTTCGGAATGGAAGATCGTCAATACCAGCTATCTGCTCTATCTCGCAGTGATGGCGAGTATGATCCACGGTTTGACAGTTCCAGGTTCTATCGAAGCTGCTCAACGCAAGAAAGGCTTTACCAACGGGCTGTTTGAATGGCTCCGTAAAGCACCTTGGAGCAACCCGGTGTTTTCGGGCATGTTCATCTCCTTGGTGCTGTTTGGTGTGCTGGGTGGTATCACCGGCGTAATCATGGGCCAAGAACAGGTCAATATCATCGTCCATAATACGCTCTATGTACCGGGTCACTTCCACGGCACCGTTGCCGCGGGCACGACCTTGGCCTTTATGGCGATCACTTACTGGCTGGTGCCAGTCCTGTTCCGGCGTGAACTCATCCTGCCGGGTTGGGCTAAATGGCAGCCTTACTTCTTTGGCCTTGGTGTTGGTGGTCTTTCACTCGCCTTAATGGGTGCCGGTACCTTGGGTATTTCCCGCCGTCACTGGGATATCACCTATGCCGATGCGGCGATAAAGTTTGATCATCCGGCTCTAGCGCATCTGATGATGGGCATCAACGGCGTCTTTGCGACGATCGCTACGATCGGCGGCGTGATGTTTGTGGTCGTGATTGTCGGCTCTTTGTTATGGGGTAAAAACCGTGACGAGGCTCCGGTAGCAGAAGCCGCACCAGAACCAACCCCTGCTGCAACGCCATCTGCAATGACGGCACATGGCAGCGCAGGCGTTGCCGAAGTACCTGGTACATTCACCTTGGCCCTCATATTCCTGGCCGTGTTTGTGCTGTACTTCTTTGTTAACTGGAAGTTCCTAGCGTCAACTTGGGGTCTCAGTTAATAGACTCCGCCTAGAAATCCGGCGGGCGATCCTACCCGTCCGCCGGAATTCTTTCTAATAAAACAATAAAAATTGGGAACACACATGATTTTACAGGCTAATAAATTAAGCGGCTCACTGGTTATCATTATTCTAATTGTAATGAGCCATGTCGCGGCAATGCCTGTCCGAGCTCATGACGATAGCGCAAAAACCCCTCACCAAGAAACAAAGCTATCAGCGCGAACCGTCACCAAGGAATCTTTCCCCGGTGCGGCCAAGTTCGAGCCCCAAACAGCCTACAAATACAGTCAAGCAGCCATCGGCAAGACAGTCGGAAATTACAAATTCATCAGTACTGAAAATAAAGTCGTCAATCTCGATCAGTATCGCGGCAAACCGTTAATCCTCAGCATGGTCTATTCAAGCTGTGCTCATACCTGTCCGATGATGACGCAAAATCTAGCCGACGCTGTCAAAGACGCCCGCGAGGTACTCGGTAATGATGATTTTAACGTAATTTCCGTTGGCTTTGACACGCTCCGGGACACGCCGCGCGCGATGAAATCTTTTGCCAAGCAGCAAGATGTCGGTGATGCAAACTGGCAGGTGCTTAGCGGCAAACCAGATGTTGTCGAGCGTCTCTCTGCCGATACCGGTTTTATTTATTTCACCTCACCCAAAGGCTTTGATCACCTCACCCAAACCACGCTGATCGATGCCAAAGGCGAGGTCTATGCGCAAATTTACGGCCAGGATTTCGAAGCAACCCGGCTCACTGAACCACTTAAACAGCTGCTGCTCGGCACCGCTAAATCTTTGTCGAGCTTTGATTCTCTGCTCAACCAAGTAAAATTATTTTGCACTATTTACGATCCGTACGCTGGTAAATACCGGTTCGATTATTCGTTCTTTATCGGGATGTTCCTGAGCGCTATTGTCCTTTTGCTAATAGGTAGTTTCCTGGTCAAAAATATCTGGCGCTTGTGGTTTAAGCCTGATGAAAATCATCCTGAGACTTCGAACGGCTCGACGATTTAAAGATTTAAAATAACATGCTCAATAATATTCAGCGCCCCCTTCAAGCAGTTCTGCTGAAGTTTGAAGGTTGGTTCGATCGCCCTTTTGGTCCGGAGTGGAACCCTCTGCGCCATCTTGGTGCATTGTCGTTTTACTTTTTCTGGATCGTCGCGGTCAGTGGCATCTATGTCTATATCTTTTTTGAAACCAGCGTTACCGGCGCCTTCCAATCGGTTGAAAGCATGACCCATGATCAGTGGTATGCCGGTGGCATCATGCGCAGCTTTCACCGCTACGCTTCTGACGCCATGGTGGTGACAACTTTTATTCATATGGGCCGCGAGTTCATTATGGACCGCTATCGTGGTGTCCGCTGGTTTACCTGGGTTACCGGTGTGCCGATCATTTGGCTGCTTTATGCGTCGGGAATTGGCGGTTATTGGCTGGTCTGGGATGAGCTGGCGCAATATCTCATGATCGCCTCGGCAGAGTGGCTGGATTGGCTCAGTATCTTTGGTGAGCCGCTCGCCAACAATTTCCTGACACCGGCGAGCTTTAGCGACCGCATGTTCTCGCTATTGCTATTTTTGCATATCGCGATTCCACTATTTCTCCTGATCGCTTGCTTTGTTCATGTCGTCAAAATCAGCCGGCCCCGCATCAATCCACCGCGCGGCTTAGCCATCGGCACAGTGCTTATGCTATTAGCACTATCACTTGTTAAGCCCGCTATTAGTCACGGTCCGGCCAATCTAGACAAAGTCATCACTGCAGTCGAACTAGATTGGTATTACGCTCTCGCCTACCCACTATTCGATATGTGGGGCGCCGGCGCGCTGTGGCTCATCGCCATAACTCTTTCCGTCTTCATCTGCTGGCTGCCATGGATGCCAAGTCTCAAAATCAAAGAAGCGGCCGAGGTTGATAATCTCAACTGTAATGGCTGTTCGAGATGTTATGCCGATTGCCCGTTCGGTGCGGTCACTATGCAGCCAAGAACAGATGGCCGGCCTTATCCAAAAATCGCCCAAGTTGACCCTGATATTTGCACTTCCTGCGGTATTTGCGTTGGTGCCTGCCCCACGTCAACACCGTTTAGAAGCGCTGACATGTTGGTAACGGGGATTGATTTGCCGCATTTCCGCCTGACCGAGCTCAGAGCAGATACCGATGCATCACTGGCAAAACTGCCGGAAATTCTGCCTCCAGGTTCACCCCGGATTATTATCTATGGCTGCGATTTTGGTATCGATGTCGAGCAAATCAAAGACGCCAATGTCGTCGTCACCCGCCTGCCCTGTATCGGCATGCTGCCGCCTTCCTTTATTGACTATATACTGTTGCGCGATAAAGCCGATGGTGTACTGCTCACCGGGTGCCGGGAAGGTGATTGTTACCATCGCTTCGGCATCAACTGGACTGAGCAGCGATTGACCGGTGAGCGTGACCCGTATCTGCGTGAGCGCGTGCCACGGGAACGGGTTTGGACCTGTTGGGGAGCGGTTACCGATGGCGCGAAATTAAGCGATGAAATTGCGGCCTTTACCGAGCATCTTAGGCAACTGCCCCAGGCTATTAAACAGCCCGGGCAGGAGGCAGCGGAATGAAACGCGTGCTCGATATTCTCGGCCAGGGTTTTGCCTATTTCCTTTTCGCTTTGGGGATTGGCTATTTCGCCAGTCAGCCAACCTATCACCCATTTGCTGATGATCAGGCACTGGTTAAGCTCGCCATCAGCCATCCTGGCCAACGCAAACAAGCCTGCACGGCCCGCGCCGTTGACCATCAGCGCAATATTCCAAAAACCGCGCGAAAATTAATGGATTGTCCGCGCGAACGTCACCCGGTCACAATTGAGCTTAAGATCGATGGTAAAACGGTCTTTAACGCCGCCGCGGCGCCGTCTGGTCTATCCAGTGATGGCCGATCCTTGTTTTACGAGCGCTTTCCCGTACCGGCTGGTAGCCACGAAATATTGGTGAAATTATTCGAGGCCGAGACCGCCAAGGGGTCGCACTATAAATTCAGCCAAAAAATTGATTTAAAACCGGGTGAAATTGCGGTTGTGGGCTTTGATCCAACCGCCAAGGCAATTTATTTTAAGTAGGATGCTCCGCTAAATAAACTTCGCGGTGCCAGATGTAGATGCCGCTGGCGACGATGAGGCTGGCGCCGGCGAGCATTACGACGGTTAACGGATCGCCCAAATAGGTCACACTCAGGATTACCGACACCAACAATTGCGAGTAGAGGAACGGCGCCAACACCGAGGCCGTCGCATATTTAAAGCCCTTGATCAGCGCCAAATGACCAATCGCGCCGAGACTGCCTTGGACACACATCAGCAAAAATTCATTAAGCGTCGGCTGCCGCCACACCAATGGCACGATCAGGATAAAAACAACCACGCCAACGACCGTCGAATAAAACAGCGTGGTATAGGCATCATCGTGATCTTGCAACGTCCGGGTTTGAATAAGAAATATCGCCAACATAAACGCGGTGATCAACGGTAACAAAATCGGCCATTTAAACTCTGCGCCCGGCTGAACAATAATCAACACGCCAATAAAGGCGGCAAAGACGGCGCTATAGCGGCGAAGCCCAATTTTCTCGCCTAAAAATACGCCGGAAATTATGGTCACCAAAACGGGTGCCGCATGTTGAACCGCTGCCGCATCAGCTAAAGGAAGATATACCAGGGACGTATACATTGCTGCCGTCGCCGCAAATAGGGCAAAAGAACGTTGCAGTTGGATCACCGGACGGTTTGATTTAAAAACTGACCGTGATCGGGTCGCCAAGAGATAAATAACAACAATAATCGCATGGAAAAAGTAGCGGCTCCAGAGCACCTGCACAACGTTAAACGAGCCGGTCAAATGTTTACTGATGGCATCCATAATGGCCATTGAGCTACCGGCGGCAATCGTCAAAAGAATGCCGATTAGAATGTTGCTTTTGGTGGATTTAATTTGCTCGTTGGTCACGCGTTTTGACTGTGTTGTTCGAGAATTTTCAAAAATTCATTATATGTTTCCGGCAGGGTGTCCAAGACTTCAACCAATTCTAAATCGGCGAGCCAGCCGAGACGGGCACCGGTCGCCGTGGCGGTAATCGGCTCAACTCCCAATTCTTCCAAAGTTGCCGCGACCGAACTCATTTCTTCTGACTGGCGTTTTGAATGCTGGATCAGGCGGCTCATTGATTTACTCGCGAGCGTCTTCCAATTCATATCCGGGTAAGTTACTTGCAGAGACTCAAGCACTGCATCGGCAGCGTTTAACTTGTCGGCCGCCACCAGACTTTCCAGTAGGATCGCCGAGAAGCCTTTCATAAAGACGCTCCGTACCATTTTGACCGAGGATGCGTTGCCGATCGTCTCGCCAATGGCTTTGACGTTCATGCCATAGGCGCTCAGTGTCGCAGTCAATGCCTCAGCTTTTACGCCAGCCAATAACATCGGCACTTTGTGACCATGCGGCGGCACCAAATCCATCACCGCAGCCTCGACAAAATCGGCACCGCTCGTCTCTATTACCATGGCCGCCTCACGCTTGGCCTCGGGGGACGCCGAGTTGATATCCATATAGATTTGCCCAGCCTTCAAATGCGGCGCGACATTTTTTGCGGCAACCAGAATTTCCTTCGACGTAACAGCAGAGATGACAATATCGGCCCCTGCCACAGCTTGCTGGGCTTCGGCAGCGGCAATCACGCCTTTGCTGGCGGCTTTTTGTTTGTGTGTCTCGGCTTTGGCCGGATCATTGATAAGAATATCGTAAGTCGCCGTAACCTCAGCTCCCGCCTCCGCTAGGCCATCGGTCAACAATCCGGCCGCTTCACCAAAGCCGATAAAGGCAATTTTTGTCATCTTAAATTAGTCTTTCAATCAGATATAAAAACCTGGCCTTCATAAAGTTTGCGGGCCGTGCGCAGGAAGCCTGAACGCTTGAGTTCAATTTCACCGTCATTTTGCTCGACTTCGATATCAACAGCCATAGCGCCGCTCGGATGCTCGATCAAGAGCTGCGTTCCGGCAGAACTTAAATCACCGGCGATCTCGGCCGCTGGCGTGCCCGGTATCAAACATGCGGTTGCCACTGTTACGGCAGCAAAAACGCCGATTGTCGAATGACAGCGATGAGGAATAAAGGAACGGGTTGAAATCACGCCGCCGCTTCCGGGCGCAGATACGAGGGTCATCTTCGGCACGGTCTTATCGGTGACATCACCCAAATTCATCATCGGCCCGACCAGCAGACGAATGCTCTCAAGGCGTTTCTTCAAATCTTCATTGGCTTCCAATTGCTCGACAGTTTCCGTACCTTCGACGCCAAAATTTTCGGCCCGCATGACCACCACCGGCATGCCGTTATCGATGCAGGTCAGCGCTACGCCATCAACCTCATCAACCACATTTCCGGTCGGCAGCAGCGCCCCGCAAAGCGAGCCGGCGGTATCTAAAAAATTCAATGGCACGGGTGCAGCTGTGCCCGGCACACCATCGATCTTGGCATCACCAGAATAGCTAACCTCACCATCCGGTGTCGGCACGGTGACAACCGCTTTGTCACCGCTATTGACCATTAAGACCGTGACATCGGTGGTTGGGGAGCCGGCTTCAATCAAGCCTTTTTCAATCGCAAATTGACCAACGCCCGCCAAAATATTGCCGCAGTTTTGGCCATAACCGACCACCGGTTGATCGACGACGACTTGAGCAAACAAATAATCGATATCGACATCGGGCTCATCTGATTTGCTAATGATCGCAACTTTACTTGTCAGTGGATTAGCGCCGCCGAGGCCGTCAATTTGCCGGTCATCGGGCGAGCCCATCACTGACAGCAAAACCTGGTCCCGCTCGGCTTCATTCTCGGGCAGGTCGGATTTGAGAAAATACGCCCCTTTGGAAGTACCGCCTCGCATCATGGTGCAGGGAATTGATTTCTGCATTTTAACTAGCCTTCAAAGCCATATAGTCTCGCTGGATTATCAATCAGCAGTTTTTGCCGCTGGCTTTCATCCGGTGCAATCAACGCCATCAAATCTACCAGATCGCCGTCGTTTGGCATATCACCTTTGATATTGGGATGGGGGAAGTCAGTGCCCCAAATAACCCGATCAGGCGCCACTTCCAAAAGCTTTTGGGCAAACGGCACAGCATCATGAAACGGCGCACCAGTAGCCGATATCCGTTCCGAACCGCAGACTTTGACCCAATAATTTTCATCTTTCATGAATTCCAGCAGAGTCTGAAACGGCGCTTGTTCGACGCCTTCTGCCACCACCGGTCGGCCCATATGATCAATGACGATTGGTAAATTAAGCTCGGTGAGTAACGCTTTGTATTCGAGTAAGTCGGCGGCATCGAAATGCAACACCAAATGCCAACCGAGACCGCGGATAGCATCGACAGTCCGCCGCAGAAAGTCGATATCCGGTGCGCCGCCTAGATGCTTGACGAAGTTAAAGCGCACGCCGCGCACCCCTCCTTCATGAAGCTCTAGCAGTTCTTTTTCACCGTAGCTTTCATCGACATGGGCGACGCCGCGATATTTGCCGTTGCTATGCGCAATCGCATCCAGCACGGCTGTATTATCGGGACCGTGGCAGCTCGCCTGGACAATAACTGCGCGTTCGATGCCTAAAAAGTCATGCAGTTTTTTCAAAGTCTGGCGCGACGCATCCGGCGGTGTATAGGAACGTGTCGGATGATAGGGAAAAAGATCACCCGGCCCAAAGATGTGGCAATGCGCATCACACGCCCCCGGCGGTAATGTCGCTTGAGGTTTTTTAGGATTTGGATCTGGAGGTTGGCAGGACTTATAAGGTCCTGCCTCATTGTCAGCCATTAGACCTCACGCACCATGAATGCGATCTAGAAATTCGAGACTTCGCTGGCGCGCCAAAACGGCCGCATCTTCGACGTAAAAATTCGGTCTGGCGTCATTGGCAAAGGCATGCCCGGCGTCATAAACATATGATTCAGCATTGGGAATATTTTCTTTAACCCCGGCAATAATTTCCGGCGGTGAATGCTGATCGGTTTCACCGAAGTGAAACAACGTCGCACAATTAGCGCCACCAGCCGCATTGTTCGCTAACATGGTACCGTAATAAGAAATGGCGCCGGTCAAATCTAGCGTGCTCGCCATCCGCATGGCTGCACCGCCACCCCAGCAAAATCCAACCACTGAAACGCCTTTGCCGCCATCAACCGCAGCAACAGCGGCGCGAATGTCGGCGACCACGCCATCGGGATCAAATTGTTTCATCATGCCTTGAGCGTTTTCCATATCGTCGAATGCTATGATGGTTTCAGGCTTAATCCGGTCATACATCGCCGGCAGGATCGTATCATAGCCATCCGCTGCCCAGGACCGTGTCACCGACTTCAATTGATCGGTCATACCAAATATTTCCTGCAGGACAACCAAGCCGCCTTTTGACTCGCCATCAGGTGACGCGCGAAAGGCATCGAAGGTGTGCCCATCTTCCGCCGTTACTGTGATCATTTGTTCTGACATTTATTATTCTCCCCGAATTTAATTTATGCTTAATTTATATGTCCCGATCATCATCAATAATTCTGTAAATGCAATAGTCAGAAGGCATTAAGACCGGCGATTTAATCGGCAAATGTGTGATCGGCGAATTGTTTGCGAAGCTCAGTCTTCAAAAGTTTTCCCGTCGCCGTATGCGGCAGCTCATCGACAAAAGCAACTTCATTGGGAATCCACCAATCAGCGACTTTGCCTTTAAAGATTTCCAACACACTCTCACCTGAGACCTCGGCACCCTCCGCTTTGACGCAGATCAGCAACGGTCGCTCATCCCATTTTGGGTGGGCGATGCCAATAACCGCGGCCTCGGCGATGTCGGCGTGACCAACCGCAATATTCTCGAGATCAATCGAGCTGATCCACTCACCACCGGATTTTATGACATCTTTTGAACGATCAACAATTTGCATGAAACCGCGCTCATCAATGGTGCAGACATCACCGGTGCGGAGCCAGCCATCAACAAAGCATGCCGCCGTGGCTTCGTCATCTTCGAAATAACCATTGGTAATCCACGGTCCCCGCACCAGAAGCTCGCCAAAATCCTTACCGTTGTGCGGTAGTTCATTTTGCTCATCATCGACAATTTTCATCTCGACGCCATAAACCGGGCGGCCCTGTTTGACCTTGTAAGACATCTTCTCTTCGGCGCTTAAATCTTTCATATTGCGCTTCATATATCCCAAGGTGCCAATCGGGCTCATTTCCGTCATGCCCCATCCCTGGATGCACTGACAACCGTAGTCATTTTCGAAGGCTTCGATAATCGACTGTGGCAGGGCAGCACCACCCACCACCATGCGTTCCAGCTGGGGCAGCTTGTTGCCGCTTTCCTGCAGATATTGCAGCAGCAGCAACCACACCGTCGGCACGCCCGCAGTGAACGAGACTTCTTCACTATCGAGCATTTCATAGACAGACGCGCCGTCCATGCCAGCGCCGGGGAAGACCAGTTTCGCACCCGCCATCGCACAGGCGTAGGGAATGCCCCAAGCATTAACGTGGAACATCGGCACCACCGGCAACACCGCGTCTTGGCCGGAAATCCCGAGATTATCCTTCGTACAAGTGCCCCATGCATGCAGTACCGTAGAGCGGTGACTAAACAACACGCCCTTGGGGTTACCGGTCGTGCCGGAGCTGTAGCAAAGGGACGAGGCGGTATTTTCTTCCAATTCCGGCCAGTCATAGTGGTCGGACTGACCTGCCAGTAAATCTTCGTAGCACAAGACATCCGGCAAGCTGCAATCCGGCATATGGTCCTGGTCCGTCATGACGACGATTTTGGCCGAGCTGTCGAATTGATCCTTTATGCCTTCCAAGACCGGTACGAAGCTGAGATCAACAAAAATAATTTTGTCATTGGCGTGATTGATGATGTAGGCGATCTGATCACCAAACAGGCGGGGATTGATGGTATGACAAACCGCGCCAATCCCGGAGATAGCAAAATAAAGCTCAAAATGCCGGTAGCCGTTCCAGGCCAATGTCGCGATCCGGTCGCCCGGCTCGACGCCCATTTCAATAAACGCGTTCGCCAATTTCTGAATGCGTTGATAGGCGTCGTTATAGGTATAGCGGTGAATCGGGCCTTCAACACTGCGCGAGACTATTTCCGTATCGCCGTGAAAATTTGCCGCGTGCTGGATCAACGAGGTGATCGTCAGCGGCATATCCATCATTTTACCGAGCATGGTTTCACTCCCCTATTCTCGTTATTCCCCGTGAAAGTGATGCCCTCCCGGGTGTTCTTTATGATGGGGAACATTTTCATAGTGCTGACGAATAAGGTCAACGCCAAAATCATTACCGTTCGGCGTTCTAACCAAAGTATGGACATGAAAATTCATCGGCTTCGGGTTGGTCAGAAACACGCCGGCGTGGTGATCGAACTCGATCAGCGTTACCGGGCTTTGGATGCGATAGTAAAAAGCACTGTCCAGTTCACGCGGGCCAATCCAGCAAAAATGGGTTCCCTCAAAGTGACGCTCGACATCACTCATGCGGGCGGCGAGTGGACCTTCGGGCAGCGTACTAAGATATTCTTCGATCAAATCCAACAGATTGCGGCGCTGCAGCTGGGAGAAATTATCTCCCTGCAGACCTTCGTAGGGTACGATCCGGTTGTCGCAATAAGCGCCGCCGAGATGCAACCCATCATGATGGATACGGCGGCCTTCCGGCAGATCACCGCCGACCATCGAATTGGCCACCAAGGCCTGAGCTTGCTGGTCATCGGAAAATGACCGCATCAATTCGAGGCCGAGACGTTCTTCATCGTCGAATATGCTCAAGCCTTTGAGCGGGCCGGTGTCGGCAATACAGGGCTCACCCCCCATAAAGGTCGGCGTGATGGTCATTTGACCGCCAATAAAAACACAGTTGAGGCTGAGGTGGTGGCCGAAGATTTGCCAGCCCCAGGGCTCACTTGCTGACGGCATGCCGAATAAATTAAAGAGATAGGTATATTCGCCCAAGATGGCCGGGCTTTTTACCAAATCACCGAGAAAGCCGTTGAGCTTCATCACATTGCGGGTTTTGTCAAAACCATTGGCGCTCAAACTGGCACGTATGATTTCGAGAATTGCCTCGCGTACAGTGTCAGAGACTTCGGTCAACCGCAGTCCGTAATCCTCCAGATAGATTTCGGTGTTCTGCCAACTGCGCCACTTTCTTGAACGCATATCAAAGACGGCGGCGGTTTTTTGCGCAGGCGTTAATTCGCTCAGCAAATGATTGGCGGCGATGATGGCGGGCTCGACCGGCGCCTTTTCAGGGGTTAGTTTAAATAAATTGGGAATGATAGCGCCATCGGTGGTTAACCCTTTAAAGGGTGCCGCGAACATTTCTTGCCAACCCGCCAGAATATCCTGAATGAGCGGGATCTTGGCCATATTCTCGGCGTGCTGGCGCGCAGTTTCGCCACGCGCTTTTGCCGTTTCAGGCGTCGGCACATAGCGGCGGTAGTCAGATCGTGACATATTAAATTAATTCCCCTGAGTCGACAGACCTAATACTGGGCCTAATACTGGGAATGTAAAAGCCGATTAGTCAATAAGTGAATCTGTATGGGTGATCATTTTGAGCAGGGTCTGGCGCAGTTGCTTTTCTTCATTCTTATCGAGGCCTGACATAAGCGCATGGTAGCGGTCATTGGCCATCGGTAACAGCGCGTCATACATTTTCCGGCCTGCTGCCGTGAGCGCCAGATTGATGGTGCGGCGATCTGCCTTACTGCGCTTTTTCTTTATCAGCCCGCGCAGCTCTAAACTACTGATCGCCCGGTTGACGGCCATTTTATCCATCGCCCAGCGCCCGGTGATCTCTTGGCCCGAGGCATTTTGATGCTGCGCCAAAGTCAACATCACCCGCCATTCGGCAACGCTGATATCCTGGTTCTCCAACTCGGAGGCAAAAGCCTTGCCGATCCGGTTGGCCAGCATATGACACAGCGTCAGAACGTGATCGTCCGGTCCGGGCTGGGTGGCGGATGTGGCTGCATATGGCATCGAGATAATTTCCTATGGTCAAAATTAATATCATATGATATCATTATTTCAACGCTCAAGCAATAAGCGAGCAATGCGATCAGATGTGAGGAAAGCCAATGTTGAGCAATAAACGCCGCACCCGGCCGGTTGAGCTGGGCCCCTACCCGCTGGAAAGACTGCGCCGGGATGCTGCTGTCCTTGAGCAGGAAGCTGCGCGCGCACCGGCAACTCCGGCAAGCATGCCAACCGGCTCGCATCGCTATCTCATTCAAGGCGCGGCCATTCATTTAGACGTCTTTGAAAAACTGCGGCAGCCTGAACCCTTTCACCAAAAAGCGCCGGTGCCGGATGATCTCGCCCGCCGCAGCCAGGACATTAAGGGAGCCGGCTATTTTCTTGACGCCTCAATGATCGGTATCTGCGAGATGCCTGGGAATGCCTGGCTCGGCAACGCTGCGTCCACCCATACCCACGCTGTCGTTGTACTGGTCGAATACAGCAACCCGATTGATGCCGACAATAAAGCTGCCGCTTGGATAGCGGGCAATGAGCATCTGCTGGCAACGCTCCGCGCCGCCGAGATCGCCATTGATAACAGTGGCCAGATTTCCTCGATGGGTTTCCAAAGCTGTGTTCACTGGACCGGGGCGACCGACATTGACCTCGATATGGTAACCGTCTTGGCCGGCCTCGCTGTCAGGGACGGTGACCGGCTGATCAACCCTTATGTCGATGACAAGTTTGCCGTCGCCGTGGTCACCACCGATTACGCCCTTGCCACTGATTTGCCGCTACATAGTTCAGCCCGCAATGGCCGCGATCTCAACTATCAGCTCGGCCTCACCGGCGCGGTCTCCGGACTGGAGCGCTGGCGTGTGGGTAAGCGGCCCTCTCATCTCGGCCCCTACCCGGTTGAAACCTTAAAACGCGTCGACCGGCTGACCACCGAAGTTTTCGATGACGAAGTGCCCCGCGTGCCGAGCCGCGCCAATATGTATATGCGCAGCGCCCTGGGCGATCTTAGTGCTAAAACCAAACGCGAGGCCGACCGCTGGTCGCAAAAACACCCGGTGTCGCAAGGCATCGTCCGGCCAAGCTGGGCGATCAAGCCCTTACAGGATGGCCAGACCGCGCCCGGCACTGCTCCTGACAGTGAGAACGGGAGCGATAACAGCAAGGCGCTCAAGGCGCTCAGCCATTATATGGGCTCGGTGATCACCGGTATTTGTGAAATTCCCGATTATTGCTGGTACTCCCACGATAAGCGCGGCCAGCCGATTGAGCCCTATCATAAATATGGCCTGGTGGTGCTGATCGATCAGGGCTATGAGACGTTTTTGGGCGCCAGCGGCAATGACTGGATTTCCGGCTCCCAGTCGATGCGGGCCTATTTGCGGGGCGGCGAGATTGTCGGCGTGATGGCGGAGATGATCCGGCAAATGGGTTATGGTGCCCGCGCGCATAGCAATCTCGACAGCCATGTCCTGCATGTGCCGATGGTGTTGGCAGCTGGCCTCGGTGAGCAAAGCCGCATCGGCGAAAGTGCCATTAATCCGTTTCTGGGCATGCGCTTCAAGACCGCTGTGTTGACCACCGATATGCCGTTGACGCCGGACAAGCCGATCGATTTCGGCGTTCAGAAGTTCTGCTCAAAATGTTTTAAATGTGCGCGCGAATGCCCCTGCGGCGCGATCCCCTATGGCGATAAGGTGATCTTTAACGGCTACGAGACCTGGAAGCCCGATAGCGAACGCTGCACCATGTATCGCTCGACCAATATGAAGGGTTCAGCCTGTGGGCGCTGCGTCAAAGTGTGCCCGCTCAGCAAGGATACGACCTGGGACGGCCCGCTCCTGCATCAGGTGGGCAGCTGGCTCGGCGTCAATGCGATGTGGCTGAAACCCGTGCTCGCACCCATCGCGATCTGGATGGACGATAAGCTCGGCCAGGGCAATCCGGTCGATGAGAAGAAATGGTGGCTTGATCTGGAAGTGATGGGCGATAAATCCTTCCGCTATGATCCGGAAAATTATACCGTCGCCGCTGAAGGCGTGAACCGGCCGATGATTGATCCAACCAAAAAACCCAAGGGTGCCGATAATATCGCGCATTTCCCAGCCTCGACCCTGCCGCCGCCTGACCTATTCGGCCCCGGCCCGACCGACCGTAAACTAGGCCTTAAGATTGCCAAGGAAGCCGAAACGGTTGAGCAGGCTTTAGCCCGCCGCGCCGCCGGTGGTGATGCGCCGGCGACGTATCGTCCGAGTTATCTGGATAAGGCGGGGGAGTGAGCTAAACCTTAAACACCTTCTGCGTTTCCGGCACGAACAATTCTTCCGGCGTCATTTTGCGCTTGGTGACGCCCTGTTCATCGCAATAGGCCAGAAATGTTTCGAGGGTTTGGCGGCTGCCTTCGATGCCGTAAGGCCAGTAATCGTGATCCGGAAAAAACGCCTGCTTCATCTGCTGAAATTGATCCGGCATCCAGGGAAACGGAATACGCGACGCCGTGATATCGGACAATCGCTCAACCATTTTTGCTTTGGCTTGCTCAAATGCCGTCATCAAATTCATTGCAATCCAGCGATCTTGCTCATAGACGTCGCGTTTGATCGCTATGGTGTGCATGATGGGATAAACGCCGGTACGTTTGAAATAGTCCAACTCCACCTCGGGGTAGTTCGGTATTAAACGCTGCACCTGGCCTTCGCCTGACAGAAAAGCGTCGGGCGGGCGGGCTGAAATTAGCGCATCGATCTCGCCCTCAATGAGCATATCCGTCAGCGAGCGATCGCTTACCGGCGTAATCCGCACCCCGTCCGGCACATTGATCTTGCCCATTTCAAGCCGTCCCGGTTCATTGACACCGCCCTGCACCCATTCAACTTCGTCCAATTTTGCGCCGCCTTCATGATGCAGCCAGCCGCGGGCATAAACCGTCGCGGTCTGGGTCCATTCGGGAACGCCAATGCGGCCGCCCTTTAAATCTGCCGAGGTTTTGATTTTGCCATCGCCGCGAACATAAAATGCCGAGTGACGGAACATGCGGGAAATAAACACCGGGATGCCGACAACCGGCGGATCATCCTGCGATCTCAGGGAACAGTACTTCGCCAGCGAAAGCTCTGAAACCTCCCATTCATAGGATTGAGCAAAACGAAAAAAGGTTTCTTCAACATCAAAAATCAAGCAATTGAGATCGATACCTTCAGGCTTGACCGTGCCATTTACCAGATCACGGACATGATCGTAGTCTTCGATTGCCAGGGTCAAAGGCAGCTTTGTCATTTATCCCCCTAGATTGATCCAGCCCATAAATATGGCGCTGATCTTAGCCAAGTTAGTCATCCAGATAAATTAAAAAAGGGAGCGCCAAACCTGGAACTCCCCTCTTCAATTTATGAACTGGTTAAGCTATTTCTTTTTCTTCTTTTTAGAGTGCTTAGCGACATAGCTTTTAAGGAATTTAACCACTTCCGGCGGTGTAGCCTGATTAGCCGACAGCACCTCGGTGGCGCGTTTGTGATGAATACCGGTCGGCACATATTTAGCGGTCTTTACTGCATCCGCTTTATAAGCCGCACTGGTCATAGCCGGTATAAAAGCAGCACGGAAAGCTTTGATGGCATTCCCGTTCATGCCGGGAGGGCCGAAATACATGTGCTGCACGGTTTGACCGAATTTAACCAAGTTCTTAACCGCTTCCCATTTAATACCGGACGGCGCTTTGCCGTGAACTTGCTTATAGACTTCGCTAAAGCTCTGCATGTTGGGCAGCAGAGGGCTTTTGACCAGATTGCCTTTGGCATCCATCGACGGCACTTGCCAAACCGCTTTGACCACGCCTTTTTTTACCATCGTTGGCACAACGCGGTTGAGATAGGCATGGGCCGCATCATTGCCCATATGAACTTCACCGTTGAGAACAGCAGCGCGCAGTTTTCCACTGCCGCGATAGCCCGGGATCAGCCTAAAATTTACGCCCAGCATATCGAGCTGGATCATCGAGGCAAGAACGCGGATGGTGCGGGCACTGATACCACCAAAAATAACCGATTTCGCTTTAACCAAATCGGCGCCGCTTTTAAGGCCACCGGCGACCACGTCGGTTCTGACATAGTTGACCAGATCGGCCACTTGAACGCCACCGAGCACCGTGAAGTCTTTATATTTAAAATTCATGCCGGGCATGCCGATCAATTCACCGAGCGGCTGGCGCGGGCCATAATAAACGACCGTGCCGTCTTTGGGTGCTTTGGCATGGACAAAATTATGCGCTTTTAACAAAGCGCCACCTGGCATATTTTTGATTACAATTTTCGGATTGCCGGCGATGTTCTTGGCCATGTGTCTGCCGATCAGCCGGGCCAAGGTGGTGCCACCCGAGGACGGCCCCAAACCGACCACAACCGTAATAGTTTTACCTTTATAATATTGGGCAACTGCAGTGGAAGGTGCCAAATATCCGGCCACGGCAAACGCCATGGCAATAAACGTTAACCCCATAAGTCGAAGATATTTCATGATAATTTCTCCCTATATATTTATTATGATTTTAGTAATAGCATAAAATCGAATAATGCGGCAATTGGGCTGACAATAACAATTAATTTACTACAATTAGACCTGTGGTTGTGAAATGGAGCATTCGATCATGAGCAAGAAAATCATAAAAAACGGCACCGTGATCTCCATGGACTCATCAATGGGTATCCTCGAGAACGCCGACATTTTAATCGAGGACGATTGCATACTTGAAGTTGGGCATAACATTGAAGCTGCTGATGCCGAGATTATTGATGGCGCCGGTAGTATTATTATTCCCGGCCTGATCAATGCCCATCTCCATACCTGGCAGACCGGCTTGCGCGGTATCGCCGGCAACTGGACCTCCGTCGATTATCAAAAAAACATTCACCACGGCGTTGCCATGGTCTACACGCCGGAGGCCACCTATCTCGGCAATCTGGTCGGCGCCTGGGGGCAGATGAATGCCGGAACAACGACAATCATGGATTGGTGTCATGTCAATGCGACGCCGGAACATACCGATGGCGCCATTGATGCGTTGGAAGAATCGGGTATCCGGGCGATGTTTGCCCACGGTACGGTTAAGCCGAAAAAGAAAGAAGGCGAGAAGCATTTCTCGGAAATTCCGCATCCGCGATCTGAGATTGAACGGCTGCGGAAGGGCCGGCTGGCCAGCGATGACGCTTTGGTAACGCTCGGCATGGCCATCTTGGGGCCGGAAAATTCCATCCTGGAAGTCATGATGAAGGATTTTGCTTTGGCCCGGGAGTTCGGGCTGGTCTCAAGCTCGCACACCTGGAACCGCAAAAACCGGGTCGTTAAAGAGGGCTTTTATCCGGTCGCCGAGGCTGGCTTGCTGGGACCGGATCATAACATTGTGCATGGTAATTATCTGGAAGATGACGAGCTAAAAATGTTGATCGATCACGGCGTTACCGTCACCGCAACGCCCACGGTCGAAGCCCAATCAGCCAAAGCATATCCACTTTGCGGGCGGGTTAGGAAACTGGGTGACCAGGTGTCGCTCGGATCCGATACGGATGTTTTTGCTGCCAGTGATATGTTTCATGTCATGCGCTTTGCGCTCCAATTCCAGCACGCAATTGATTGCCGGGAGGAATTGAACGACCACATGCCGATCGAAAAACTCGCAACCAGCCCTTATGAAGCCCTTGAGTGGGCGACCATCGCCGGGGCGCGGGCACTGCGGATGGAAGACCGGATCGGTTCGATCACACCCGGTAAAAAAGCCGATCTGGTAATGCTGAAAATTGATGATCTCTGCCTTGAGCCGATCCATGACCCGGTCAATACCGTGGTACTTTTTGCCGATCGCTCCAGCGTCGATGCTGTCATGATTGGCGGCGAGTTCGTCAAAAAGGATGGTCAAATGATATTGGCGAAAAAAGAGATGGCGGAGAAAAAAGATCAGCTTAAAAAATCTGTCGATAAAGTCTTTGAGCTTGCTGGCTATGACCGGCAAACCCAATCAATCGCTTAAGTTTTTTAAAATAAGTAAGACGGCAGCCAATCGGGCAGCATCGGATAGACCCAGCTTTGCAACATGGATCGATGAAACAGCAAATTCATGATCTGGTCATAAAAACCGACGATAAAGGCCCAGCCGCCGACGGCGTAGGCAATTGACAGGCGGGGCGAATATTTTCCCCAGCGCCACAAATAAATGCCGATAAAGAGACCTAAGGCGAGTTTCTGGCCAATCACCAAAGATATTAATATCAGCGCGATCAGATAGCCGAAAAAGATCACCGAACGACCGAGCACGGCTTGCTCTGATGATTGCCGACATACACCTGCCCAGTTACCCGCGTTGAAGCGTTCAGCCAGCAAAGCGCGCGCATCATGGAAAATAATCGCAAAAGTCAACAACGCCGCCGGGATCGCGATCGTTACCGGAAATTGTTTAACTTCTTCCTCCCAGGGCTGAGCCTCAATCCCCGCCCAGACAAACATAACCGCCATAATCACGGCAAAAGGCAGCGAGATGAGCGGATTTTTTTCGCTGCCTTCGCCGCCTTCATCATCGGCGTCGACAGTTGATGCTTCGGTTTGTCTAGCCTGCTGCTGTTTTCTTTTGACAATACCACTCACCGCAAAGATCAGCGTGAGCACGATCAACACCAGGATAACCAAAACGATGGGGCGATTCAGCCAGCCCCAGCCCTCGCCGACCCGCATGCTAATCTGAAAGGTGTTTTCCAGAATATTGCCGAGGATGAGTGCCAGGATAAGCGGTGGTCGCGGCCAGCCGCCGCGTTTCATCACGAAACCAATGATCCCCATGGTCAGACACGTGATCCAGTCCCCCATGGAAGAGCCGCCGAGCCAGGAGCCCATGAACACAAACATAATAACGCCCGGGACAATGAGATGACCGGGGACGAAGGCGATCTTGGCGACCTGCTTGGCGAGGAACATCAGCAAAATAGCAACGACTACATTGGCGACGACGATCATCCACACCAGCGAAAAAGTAATATGCAGATTATCTTCAAGCATTTCCGGGCCCGGCCTGAGCCCCTGTACCACCAACGCGCCCAATAGAATGGCGGTGCCTAAACTGCCGGGAATACCAAAGGCGACCGTCGGCACCAAAGCGCCGCCTTTGATCGCGTTATTGGCTGCTTCCGGCGCAATGACGCCGCGGATATCGCCCCGGCCAAAGCGCGGATTGTCTTTGGTGCTCTGCACTGCATGACCGTAAGCCACCCAATCGACAATCGATGCACCAAGTCCCGGCAGCATGCCGATATAGGTGCCAATGATGCTGCATCGGAGTGCCAGCCACCAGTATTTAAAGGCATCCCGGACGCCATCCATAATACCGCCGCCTGCTGTTTGATCTTTCGGAATACGCGAGATTGAAACATTGCGCACCGCCAGTTCCAATAGTTCGGGCAGCGCAAACAGTCCGAGCACGACCGGAATGATCGGCAATTCATCCAGCAAGTAGACCGCTTGAAAAGTGTAGCGCGGCACGGCTATGGTCTCTGCCATGCCGATGAAGCCCAACATAAGGCCAAACATCGCCGCCACCAGACCTTTTAATACGGACGAGCCGCTTAACGTACCGACCATGGTAAGACCCAGCATGCCCAACATAAATAATTCGGGTGACCGGAATGACAGGATCAAGGGCGCGATTATCGGTAGTGAAAAGGCTAATATCATGGCGCCGAAAACTCCACCAAAGGCAGAAACGGTAAAAGCTGCGCCGAAGGCGCGGGCAGCGTGTCCCTGTTGCGCCAAGGGATAGCCATCAAGAATGGTCGCTTGTGACGCGGCAGTTCCGGGAATCCCCAGCATGACCGACGCAATGGTGTCGCTGGTCGTCGTTACTGTCCACAACCCAAGCAACAAAGCGAGTGCCGGCACCGGCTCCATACCAAACGTAAACGGCAGCAATAAAACCAGACCAATAATACCGCCAAGCCCGGGGACAGCACCGATCCAAATACCCAGCACGGCGCCCAGCATGAGAAATCCGATCGATGGCCATTCAAAAACCAGTTGGAGACCGGTCCATAAGGCTTCAAACATGTATGAGTAATCCCCTGGCTATTCTTTTATTAACCATACCGGCAGCACATTAATTGTGGCAAATAAAAAATTACTGACAAATAATGTCGATATCCATACTGCCGAAATAACCTAAACCGGAGCCGCCGCAAACCCTTCGACTTCGATGAGAAACTCAGGATAAGCCAATCCGGCAACAATCAATAATGTGTGCGCCGGTTTATGATCCCCCAGCATTTCCTTGCGTACGTCACGCATCCTGGGCAGGTTTTCCCGGTCAGTCAGAAAAGTGGTCAACTTGACCAGATTGCTCAAGTTCATATCGGCGTCCTTTAAAATGGCCGCGATATTTTGATAGGTGCCGCGAATCTGATCTTCAAATCCTTCCGGCACGTTGCCATTGATATCGGCTCCGACCTGACCGGCAAAATAAACCAGGCGCGAGCCGGGCTCGATCTCGGCGCCATGGGTATAGGGATTAAAAGGTTGGCAGATTGAATCTGGGTTAAAAAAACGCGTCATGAATTTCCTCCGTAACAAAGTCGCTAAACAGTAAATTTAAATATGGTGGACGGGCTATTTTGACTGAAGTTCCCATTCTTTGGCCCGGCTCTGGCGCCATTCGTCAAACGGCATAACAGACTCATTGTCTTTGAGCAGCTCCTCCGTCCATTGGTATATTTCCTCATCACTCTTTGACAGGTCGAACGGTACGCCGAAGGGTTGGGCAACATGCCAGGGCGTATCGATAAAAGCTTCGGTGCGGTTGCCCTCAGGATCGAAGCAATAAACCGACCAGGCATTGCCATGCACGATGGTGCTGATGCGCGTAACGCCAGGATAATCTGTCAGGGAGCTGTGAATGGTGCGTAATCGAGCAAGCGAATCGGCGCGAAACGAAACATGATTATAATGCACGTCTTCGCCGGTTTTGGTGCGGCCCGAATAGAGCACAAGCTGGTGGTGATCCGCCGGATCGGTCGAAAGGAAGGTAATTTCTTCGGTATCTTCGTAGGAGCCGTGGTCGACAACGTGAAAACCATAGACAGTGGTAAAGAAATCCACCATTCGCGCCATATCAAAAACATGAAAGCCAGCGTGACTGATTGATAAAGGTGGATTTTTAGCCATCGTTTTCCCTCCAAAATACCAGGCAGTATAATTCTATTTAAAATACCAACACCAGCAAAGTTATTCGCTCGCCAAATGGATAATCTGCGATTGACCGGACTGCTCTGTTAAACCACACTCAATCGTTAAAAATAGAAGCCAGGACTGTGTAAATAGATGGGCCAAACCACCGCCGAAAAAATTATTGCAAATGCTGCCGGACAAGAAAGCGTTCAGGTCGGCGATATTGTCACCTGCGCCGTTGATCTGGCGATGATCCACGATAGTGGTGGCCCGCGTCGGGTCAAGCCGGCGATGGAAAAGCTAGGCGTTGGCGTTTGGGATCCGGATAAAATTGTACTGATTTCAGATCACTTCGTCCCCTGCACCGATGCCGAGAGCGCCAATATTCTGAAGCTCACCCGGGAATGGGCGGCTGAACAAAACATTGCCAATTTCTATGATCAGCAGGGCATTTGTCACGTCGTCACACCAGAGCGCGGCCATCTCAGACCCGGCATGTTTGCCGTCGGCGGCGACAGTCATTCACCAACGGGTGGCGCCTTTGGCAGTTATATGTTTGGCATCGGCGCAACTGATATGCTGGGCGTTCTGGTCACCGGTGAAACCTGGATCAAAGTGCCCGACATCATCCGAATTATCTGGTCCGGGAGATTTGGTGCCGGCGTCGCGGCTAAGGACATGGCGCTAAAAATGAGCGCGACACTGGGTATGGATGGCGGCGGCTATCAAGCCGTTCAATATAGTGGTGAGACAATTGAAAATCTTGAGATGATGGAACGCATGACTCTCTGCAATATGGCGGCGGAACTGGGTGCTCAGGCTGGCCTGATTGAGCCTGATGAAACAACCGCCGCCTATGTTACTGCTGCCGGTGGCGATCCGGGAAACTGGCAGGCCTTTCGCAGCGATGCGGATGCGGAATATAAAGTCACCCATGAATTTGATGCTGGTGATCTTGCGCCGCAAGTCGCGGCACCTCATTCTCCGGCCAATGCCGCAGATGTTGGTGATGTTGAACCAGCTGAGATTGACCAATTTTATATCGGTGCCTGCACCGGGGCGAAATTAAACGATCTCAAAATGGCCGCCTCTATCCTAAAAGGTAATTCAGTAGCAACCGGCAAGCGCCTCACTGTCGCCCCCGCCTCGTCCCGCATTCTGACCCAGGCGACAAAAGACGGGGTTATTGAAATATTGCTGGAGGCTGGGGCCAGTTTGCTGCCGCCGGGTTGTGGCGCTTGTGCCGGCTATGGCGTTGGTGTGCTGGCCGAAGACGAAGTGTGCCTGGCCTCAACCGCGCGTAACTTTCAAGGCCGCATGGGAGCCAGCACCTCGAAAATTTATCTCGCCTCGCCATATACTGTCGCGGCCAGTGCGGTGGCCGGTCACATCACTGATCCACGCGAGGTTATAAACTAATGAGTGGGCGCGTCTGGAAATTCGGTGATGACGTCAATACCGACGTCCTGGCACCCGGCATTTATATAAAACTGCCGATAGACGAGTTGGCATCCCATTGCCTGGAAGCGGTCGAACCGAATTTCGCTAGCTCGGTTGCAGAGGGTGATATCGTTGTCGGCGGCAAAAACTTTGGCATGGGCTCGAGCCGGGAACAGGCGGCGCAGGTATTGAAAGAGCTTGGTGTCGCTGCCGTTATCGCTCCGTCATTTGGCGGCATATTCTACCGCAATGCTTTTAATCTCGGTCTGCCGGCCATTGTTTCGGACGATATCGGCAAAATCGACGATAAACACGAGCTTAAAATTGATCTCAAAACCGGTGGCATTCAAAATATGACCACTGGGACTGAGTTAACCGGTGAAGCCATCCCGGATAATCTATTGGCCTTGGTCGAAGCCGGTGGGCTCGTGCCTTACTTGGAAATTAAACTGAACAAAAAATGATTAGAGGACAATAATGTCGCCGCAAAAAAAACTAAGGGACCGATTGAGTAAACCGGAGATATTGCTGACACCCGGCGTCTTTGATGCCTTCGGCGCAATGATGGCGGAGCGCGCCGGCTTTGAGGCGCTCTATCTTTCCGGTGCCTCAATCGCTTACACCAAACTAGGCCGGCCCGATATTGGCTTGGTTTCACTCGATGAAGTAGCTGGCGTCGTCGGCACCATTCGCGAACGCACAGACCTGCCATTGATCGTTGATGCTGATACAGGTTTCGGCAATGCCCTGAATGTCCAGCGCACGGTTAAATTACTGGAACGTAATGGCGCCTCGGCCATTCAACTTGAAGATCAATCGCTGCCGAAACGCTGCGGTCATCTCGACGGCAAAACCTTGGTTAGTGCTGATGAAATGAACGGCAAGATCAAGGCCGCCCTCGATGCCCGCACTGATGACAACACAATTATCGTCGCCCGCACCGATGCCATCGGTGTTGAAGGCTATGATCTGGCGATGGAACGCGCTGTTGGCATGTTTGAGGCCGGCGCAGACGTGCTGTTTATTGAGGCTTTTCAAAACGAGGATCAAATCGCCGGCGCAGTAAAAGAATTCGGCGGCAAAATCCCCCTGCTTGTTAATATGGTCGAGGGTGGCAAAACACCGATGTCGCCCGCCAATGAACTGCAAGAAAAAGGCTTTTCCATCGTCATATTCCCGGGCGGCTTGGTGCGCGCCCTAGCACTTGCGGCAGAACAATATTTCGCCTCACTTCACAAACACGGCTCGACTTTGGAGCATTTGGATCAGATGTTCGATTTTGCCGCCTTGAACGATCTGTTGGGCACCGAGAAAATGCTCGAGACCGGCAAAAAATATAGCGAAGGCGGCGACTAAAATGGCTGAACTCGATCCCGTTCTACTGGCTGTCCTTAAAGGCCGCCTCGAACAAATCGCCGACGAGATGGATGCGACCCTTTTCCGGAGCGCCTTCAACCCGATCATCGCCGAAGCCCATGACGCCAGTCATGGTCTCTACCATGCTGAAACCGGTGAGACTCTCATCCAAGGCAAATCCGGCCTGCCGGTTTTTGTCGGCGCCATGTCATTCGCCGTCAAGGCCGTGATCGATAAAGTCAGCGCTGAAAACATTAAACTGTTGCCGGGTGATGTCTTTATCTTCAATGACCCTTATGAGGGCGGCACCCATTTGTCAGACTTCAAACTGGTGCGGCCATTTTTCCGGGACGGCAAATTGTACTGCTACTTGGCTTCGGTTGGCCATTGGCATGACGTCGGCGGCAATGTGCCCGGCAATTACAATCCCGTCGCCACCGAATGCTATCAAGAGGGTATGCTGATCCCGCCGGTTTATCTCTACCGCGAAGGTGTGCTTAACGAAGATATTGTCGCCATCCTACAGTCAAACTCGCGCCTGCCCGGCAGTCTCTACGGCGATCTCAATGGCCAAGTCAGCGCGCTGGAACTCGGTGAGCAACGTCTGGGAGATTTGCTGGAAGAATATGGTGAGGACCGGGTAACCGGCGCGCTCGATCAATTAAAAGCCAGCGCGGCCAAATTAATGGCAAGCTATATCAGCGATCTGGCAGACGGCACCTACTCGGCTGAAGACTGGCTCGACAATGACGGCATTATTGATGAGCCGCTAAAAATCGGTTTGGACATAGTCATCGCCGGTGACCGTATGACATTGGATTTTTCCCGCACCTCCAGTGCCTGCGCTGGGCCGGTCAACATCTCGCGCTCGACCTGTATCGCTTCCTGCTACGTCGCCCTCAAACATATTTTCCGTGATGTGCCGGCCAATGCGGGCGTGCTGGAGCCCATTGACTTTGTGATCCCGGACGACAGCCTGCTTAGTGTCATGCGTCCCAAACCGGTTGGCGGCTATACCGAAACCATTTTGCGCGTCATCGATGTCATGTTCCAGGTGATCTCCGAACTCGCCCCCGACATGACCAACGGCTGCGCCTATGGCACCATCAACGCGCTTTCGATGGCGGGCTACCGTAAGAACGGCGCGCGCTGGGTGATGTTCTCATTCTTTGGCGGTGGCCACGGCGGCCACCCAAATGGCGATGGCCTCAATCACGGCAATGCGCCGATCTCGACGGCGACCATTCCCCCCTTGGAAATTCTGGAAGCCGCCTACCCTGTCCGCTTTACCCAATGGGCGCTACGGCCCGATAGCGGCGGGCCGGGCAGAAACCGCGGTGGCCTCGGTGCGATTTATGAGATCGAGCTACTCGAGGAAAAAGCCGATGCCTTTCTGTTTGGCGAACGCGGTAAATATGCTCCCGCTGGTGTCATCGGCGGTGATGCCGGCGCACTTAACGAATTTTATTTCCCGGATGAAAATGGCGATGATGCCTCCCCGCCAATGGTTTCCAAGATGGTTGGCATTCATCTTGATCAAGGCCAGCGGGTCCGCCTCAAAACGCCCGGTGGCGGGGGTTATGGCGACGCACTCGAACGCGACCCCAAACAAGTTGCCGAAGATGTGCGGCTTGGCTACGTCACCGCCGAGGCCGCCGCTAACGATTACAAATGTTCCGTCTCCGACGAAGGTGTTCTGAACGAAAAAGAAACCTCGCGGATGCGGGGAGATCGCTGATCATGGCTGATAATAGAACAGTCGTGGGCATAGATGTCGGCGGCACTTTCACCGATGTATTTTTCTTAAACGAAGTGGATGGCTCCTGCGATGTCGCCAAAGTGCCCTCGACACGGGACGACCAATCGCAAGGCATCCGAGAAGGTATCGCTCAACGCCGTGACAATCTCGGTGAGGTTTCCCTCATCATTCACGGCACCACGGTCGGCACCAATGCGCTATTAGAACGCAAAGGAGCCAAGACCGGCATCATCACGACCAAGGGTTTCCGTGATGTTATCGAAATGCGTCGACGCGACCGGCCGGAAACCTGGGGTCTTTGGGGTATGTTTGAACCTGTTGTGTCACGTGATTTGCGGGTTGAAGTTGATGAGCGCGTGCTGGCAGACGGCACCTTGCACACCGAAGTTGATTTGACGGAAGTTAAAAAAGCGACAACGACACTGCTGGAGCGAGGTGCCCAATCTGTCTGCATCTTTTTCATGAACAGCTATGCCAATGATGCCAATGAAGGTGCGGCGACAAAGGTCGTTAAAGAGCTTTGGCCCAATGAGCATATAACTTCATCGTCGGAAATTCTGCCGGAGATCAGAGAGTTTGAGCGCTGTTCGACAGCGACGCTCAATGCCTATCTCCAACCCAATATCGGCGACTATCTAGAGCGTCTCGAAGGCGGCTTGCGCGAGGGTGGATTTGGCGGGGAAATTCTAATCGTACAATCCAACGGCGGTGTCATGTCGGTTGATACCGCGCGTCACTTCCCGGTACGCACGGCCCTTTCCGGCCCCGCCGCCGGTGTGATCGCCGGTGCTCATATCGGCGCCAGTGCCGGCTTTCCCAATTTGATCACTTGCGACATGGGCGGCACCAGCTTTGATGTTTCGCTGGTCGCCGACGGTGAAAGTGCCCTGGCCGCCCAAACCGCGGTTGATTTCGGTATGGTTGTGCGGACACCGATGATTGAGATTACCACCATTGGCGCCGGTGGCGGCTCAATCGCCTGGGTCGACCGCGGCGGTCTGTTGCAGATCGGCCCCGAAAGTGCCGGTTCTGATCCGGGCCCGGTGTGTTACGGCCTTGGTAATGACCGGCCCACCGCCACCGATGCCAATGTCGTCCTCGGGCGGATCAATGCCGATAAACCGATTGGTGGCAAGCTCGAACGGCTCAATGTCGAAGCTTCAAAAGCCGCCATTCAAACCCATGTCGCCGAACCGCTCAACATTGATGTTATGGCAGCTGCCGAGGCGATCATCCGTGTCGCCAATGCCAAGATGGCCGGCGCGATCCGGCTGGTTTCGGTCGAGCGCGGGCATAATCCTGAAAAATTTGTCGCCATGCCGTTTGGCGGTGGTGGCGCCTTGCATACGGGTGCATTAATTAAAGACGTTGGGCTCTCGAAAGCGCTGGTGCCGCGCTTCCCGGGTGTCACTTCTGCGCTTGGTTGCGTCATCGCTGATATGCGTTTCGACCGGGTGCATACGTTAAACAGCATGCTCGACGATCTCGATCTCGACATGCTGACCCGGGAAATGGTTGAAACCGCCGAAGATGGCGAGCAGCGATTGGCTGAGGCCGGCGTCACCTTCGAAGGCATTGAGCATTTGTTTGAGCTGGATATGCTTTATGTTGGCCAAACTCATACAGTCGCTGTGCGCCTGCCACTTGATTTCGAAAGTATCAAAGCTGGCATCGACCGCGACATTATCCAAGGCTCCTTTGAAGACGCCTATCGCAGTTCTTTCGGCCGTTTGCTTGAAGGCATTGCCATGCGGGTGCTTAATTTACGGGTAACCGTGATTGGCCGCCGGCCAAAATTCGATTTATCAATCTTAGGGCCTTCCGGTGACAGTTCACTTGAAGACGCCAAAACCGATACCAGGCAAGTTTGGATAGATGGCAAATGGTGGGAAGCCGATGTTTACGCGAGGCTGGACGTGCCGGAGGGCGCCATCGTGCCTGGCCCGGCCTTGCTGGAACAGCCCGATACAACCATCTTCATTGATCCTGACCTTGAAGGATTGGTCGACCGCTTCGGCAATCTGGTGATCTCGAGGAAAGAAGCTTGAGCATGAACAACACCGCCCTCGTTCTCGTCGATATGCAAAATGATTTTTTGCACCCGAAAGGTGCCTACGCGCGGGGTGGCGCGACATCAGAGCATATCGCCGCTCTGCCGGCTAAACTGAAACCCGTCGCCGACGCGATGCGTAAAGCCGGCGGCTGGATCGTCTCCACTCATTTTACCTTGGTGCCCGGCAAAGATGGTGAGCCGTTTATCGCTGAACATTTAAAAAAGCTCCGCCCGTTTTTGGCAAAAGGTGATTTTGTGCCCGGCAGTTTCGGGCATGGGCTAATAGACGAACTTGCGCCTGCTGATTTAGCGATCGAAAAGATCGCCTATTCTGCGTTCCATATGAGCCGGATGGATTGGATGCTTGAGCAGGCGGGTATCACCGATTTAGTCTTTGGCGGCATTGTCACCAATGGCGGCGTCGCCTCAACTGTCCGCGATGCCCATGTACATGGCTATCAATGCACTGTTTTGTCGGACGGTTGCGCGGCGTTTGACCCGGCGGTTCATGAAGTTTCCATCGAAGCGCTTCGGAGCGTCGCCGATATCACGACCTGCGAAGAAATAATCTCAAGCTTGAATTAACTTAGCTGCCGCCAAACCGGCGATCCGGCCAAGGGCAACTGCCGTTAACAGGCCATTACCGGACAAATATCCCCAATCCGCTGGCCCCGAAAGACCTGCTGCAGCACCTCCGGCAGCAAATAAATTGCCGAACGCTGAACCGTCTTGGCGTAAAACCCGCGCTTCTGTGTCCACGGTCAAACCTCCCTGAGTATGGAACAACGAACCGGTGACTTTAATACCAAAAAAAGGTGGCTCGAGTGGCGGCTTGGTTGAAAAATCCCGGCCTAAAGGGTCACTCGAAGGATCTTTGGTATATCGCCGGCAGTCCGCCAAAGTCTGCGCTAAGGCTACTTCCGGTAGGCCGAGCACTTTAGCTAGCTCTTCAATATTCGCTGCTGTTTTCACGGCGCCCATTTTTTCGGCTTGAACATAATCTTCAAACTGGAGGCCAAGCTCATGCAGGCGCTGGTCATAAATGTCCCACGCCAAGCTGTCTTGTTCAGCCAGCACGCGGCGCGCCTGCTCGGAATAACCTTCATGCTCGTTGGTAAAGCGTTGCCCCGCTGCATTGACCAAAATACCGCCTTCCGTCATCAGCGCCCAAGTGATCAGAATGCCGTGGGGATGGGCGACCGAGCCGTGACCTTGGTACGATCCGAGATAGCTGGTGGCAGCACCCAACTCAGCGCCCCATAAAATCGCATCGCCCTGATTACCCGAATGACCGAAATAATTCGCCGTCGCCATCTCCGGGATATAGCGCGCAACCAGATCAGGATTACCGCCATAACCGTTGCAGGCCAGGATCAACGCCTGACAGCCGATAGTCTCTTGGGCGCCGTCGGGCCGCTCGATACCAATACCCTCAATGTCGCCCTGCTCACTGATATAGAGATCAACCACCCGAGCTTCGGTCATAACATCAACTCCGGCGCGTTCAGCGGCGACGGTTAGCCCGCCGATAAGATCAACCCCTTGCCGTGACGGCGGTGCATGCATGCGTAATCGGCTGTGACCGGGATATAAGAACCCGCTGACCAAGGTCAGTTCTATGGCATGGCTATCGACCAGCCAGTCAATCGCCGGACCGGAGACGGCACACACCGCTTCAACCATCGCCATATCAACCTCACCGTGGGCTTTCTGACTTATATCTTGGGATAGAATTTTAACGTTGTCTTCGATGCCCTCAGCCGCTTGAATTTTGGAGCCACAGGCCGGCACCATCCCCGAAGACAGTCCAGTGCTGCCGCTGGGGATCGCATCACGCTCCAAGATCAAGGGGGTGATCCCGGTATCGGCGACAGAAAGGGCAGCGACCATTCCAGCCGCACCACCACCGACAATCGCCACCGGCACAGTGATATCAAACGTACTATTTTGAGATGGTATAACCGCCATCAGCTAAGGACCAAGGAATGGCAGCCACGTCACGATAGGCGGATAAAAGATGATTAAGGCGACCAGGAACATGGCGCAGGCCATAAACGGAATGGCAGCCAGACAAATCTCGCTGAATTTGGTTCCCGGCGGGGCGACGCCTTGCATAACAAATAGCAGCAAGCCAAAGGGCGGCGTGGTGAAGCTGATCTCCATGGCCAGCAGCATAATCACGGCAAACCAAATAACCTGTTGGTTAGCTGGCATGCCAAATTCGAAACCATTTATAATCGGGAAAAATATCGGCACGGTCAGCAGCATCATTGCCAACTGATCCATAAACATGCCAAGCAATAAAAGTATACCAAACATAATCAGCAGCATGACGAAGCCGGAAACATCAAAACTCGTAACCCATTCGATAAGGGCGACACTGGCGCCGGATGCTGCTAGCACATTCGAAAACAGACTAGAGCCGAAAAGGATCATCAGGGCGATGATGGTCACCCGGGCGGCCCCCCACATTGATTTCCACAGTGAATCGGCAAATTTTGGCCAGAAATTGCGAGCTTGATCGCGGTCACCAGTCAATAACGGCACCACCCACAAGTATAAAATTGAGAGCACAATCACACCAAGCGAACCATAGGCTGCCGATTCCGACGGCGTCGCCACACCGAACATGATCAACAAAATAACCATGACGATAATTGAAATCATCGGCACCACGTCAGTCAAAAACAGCCAAAAACGCGCTGACCACGGAATATATTCGACCTCATAAACGGGGGCTACCGACGGATCGTAAGTCGCCCGCAGAAAAATATAAATTGCATACATGGTCGCTAATATTAACCCCGGCACGATGCCGCCGATCAGCAATCTGCCGATGTCGATCTCGGCGAGGGTACCCAGCAAGACGGCCAAAGCCGAGGGTGGGATCAGCATCGCCAGCCCGCCGGTCCCTAATATTGGACCAATCGACATGCTTTTTTTGTACCCCCGCTTAGTCATTTCCGGCACCATCAAAGTACCCAGCAACGCGGTCGAGCCCATCGACGAACCGGAAAGTGTCGCAAAGGCGGTCCCGCCCGCGACGGTAACGTAAGATAGCCGTGCCGGGGTGCTGCCCATCAAGTTCTCGACGGCATTGAACATTCGATTGGCGAGCCCGGTATGAAAAAACAGCTCTCCCATAAGTAAAAACATCGGAATGGGCACAATGGCGAAAATTGACATATTGGCGAAAGCGTTATCGGTGAGCTGAAATATGCCGGCTTCCATATTGGCGTCGATACTGCCAAATCGGCCAAAAAGCATAAACGCCGCGACGGTGTTAACGAGAATAAAAGCAATGCCGACGGGAAAGCCAATGAACATCAGCGCCAGTGTTGAGCCCAAAAGGGCGATGAGTATCCAATACCACTCCATTAAAAATCGCCTTCGAGGGAGCGTTTGGTCTCTTCCAGTTCGACCCGGTCACTGGCAACCCCGGCGAGCCCCATATGCATGGTTTCCGCAACAAACACAAAGCGCAGGAATTCCACACCCATCATGAAAAAGCCAAAGGGAAATGCGATGGTGGTGACCCAAAGCCGAATATCAAGCTGAGCGCGCAACTCATCGAAGGCCATGATGTCATCCCAGCGTTCGATAAAAAGTTGCCACGTATACCACGCCCAGATGAAACACACGATTGTTGCTATCAAACAGATTAAACGAGATAGATAATCGCGAATACGCGGCGATACCGCAGCGGTGAGCATTTCAATAAAAACATGACCGCGATTACGCACCAGCCAGGGTGAGCCTAAGAACATGACATAGACGAAGCCATATTCGATGAAGGTCGTGGTATAGAGATTATAGGTTGCGCCGAAAAACCGGAAAGTCGTGATGTAGATGATGGCGACCATGATAAGTCCGACATAGACGGACGCCGCTGCCATCATCAACCACAGCAGACGTTCCCAAATTCGGGCAATTATTTTAAGCGATTGCATCATTAGAATAGCCGGAAGCGGCAGCCCAGACTTATTATCAAGCTTTTTCTGGGCCGCCGCTGGCTTTGACTTCTTTACTCTACTTTATTGTTGATAAGCCGCACGCAGCTTAGCCATATGTGATGAATCGCGACCGGATTTCTTAAGCCGCCCCATCACCCGGGCATAAGCGGAATCCACCGCCATTTTCAAATAGGTTTTGCCATTTGGCACAGAATAGAACTTCATACCCTCTTTCTTCAATGTGGCTTTTTCTTTGACGCCCAAGGCAGACAATTGAGCGGTATTTATTTTTTCCTGTTCAATCATAGTTGAATTAAGAAGGCTTTTTGCCTTAGCGCTCAACCCGTTCCATTTTGCCAAATTCATCGCCCAGCCAATATCCGTTTGGTAGAAATCCGGTTCAACGGCATGGCGCAGAAATTTATCCCATTTCAAACCTTTGAGGCCGTTGGTCGCCCAGGGGCTTGCGTCGATCACGCCTTTTTCTAAAGCGCCATAGGCGGCAGTCGAGGGAATATTGTGGGTTGATGCTTTGAGAGCTCGCAAGAAAGCACCATAAATCGGGTTATCCCGCATTTTTACACCGGAAAAATCGGGTAGTCCTTGGGCGTTAAACTTCGGCGCATTTTTCATATAGATACGAAACTTGCCACCGCCGGAAGTCCAGCCAAGATATTTTAAATTGAAGTGCTTTTGGTGAAGCCCGTCAATAATATCATAGCCACCTGCAGCGCGCGCCTGCATCGGCGTTGAGCTGGCGGTTGAGATGGCTTCGTTTTCGGGAATTGCCCTGGCATAAAATGCCGCCGGTGTGCAAACAAGATCAACTCGGCCTTTGCTTACGGCCGGCGCTTGCTGGAACATTTTAATCGAATTAAACGGCAGAACTTCAATTTGAACCACACCTTTACCACGGGCATTTATTTTGTTTGCCAGCGCAATACAGTTTTTTGTGTAAACCAAAAAACTCGGGAAAGGATAAACCAATGTTAATTTGGTCTCAGCTGCCAAGCTGGTCGTTGGCCAACTCAGACCAACGACGCCTGCAAGTGCCGCAATAAATAACCCTCGAGATAAGAAAGAAACCATTTTGTCCTCCGTGCCTTCTGTTAGTTGACTAATTGTTTGTTTTGTTTTCATTGGATTTATTGAGTTTCAAACAAATGACCATGTCAGGTCAATACCAAGTTCATAATGTGATGCCCGCTTAGGGATAACTAAGCGGGCATTAATCAGTGTTCGTATTTACTTCCGACTTTCGTCAAAATTTATCTAAGTAAGATTTGCCTTAAAAAAGTCGACGGTGCGCGACCACGAAAGTTTTGCCGCATCTTCTTTGTAGCGCGGTGTCGTATCGTTATGGAAGCCGTGATTGGCACCTTCATAGATATGAGCCGTATATTTCTTATTATTGGCTTTTAGGGCCGCCTCATAGGCGGGCCAGCCTTTGTTGATCCGCTTATCCAGCGCGCCATAATGCAGCAATAAGGGTGCTTTAATATTTGGCACGTCGGCGGCTTTTGGCTGGCGGCCATAATAGGGTGCTGCCGCGGCAAGGTCAGGAAATTTCACCGCCATGGCATTGGCGACGCCGCCGCCATAACAGAAACCAGTGACGCCAACTTTGCCATTTGAATTACCATCTGCCTTGAGGTGCTCGTAGGCGGCAAAAAAGTCTTGCAACAACTTACCTTTATTAAGCGTGCGTTGCATTTTCTTGCCTTCTTCGTCGGTTCCAGGATAACCACCAAGCGGCGTCAGCCCATCCGGCGCCAAGGCGGTAAACCCGGCAACCGCAACCCGGCGGGCGACATCGGCGATATAAGGATTGAGCCCACGATTTTCATGCACCACAACCACGCCACCGCGCTTGCCGCCACCTGCTGGGCGCACGAGATAGCCCTTTACTTTGCCGTGACCATTGGGTGAATTGTATTCAATCATCGCCCCCTTGATCC
This sequence comes from uncultured Rhodospirillaceae bacterium, assembly GCA_913020445.1. Classification (GTDB taxonomy): domain Bacteria; phylum Pseudomonadota; class Alphaproteobacteria; order Rhodospirillales; family UBA2165; genus TMED23. The sequence continues at coordinate 21,128 of CAJWAR010000003.1, read as the reverse complement.
GGGAATCGTTTTCGTCGACTTGTTTTGCCAACGCATAATTTGGCGATAAGGTTTCCAATAGTGTCGCCGCCGTAACGCCGCCGATGGCGAATTTACCCGCTTTAACAAGAAATTCCCGGCGCTCAATTATGCCATGGCAATATTCGTCATATAAATCCAATAGTTCTTGATCAAAATCTTCCGCAGTTTTGCGTTCCATGTTTAAGTCTCCCATGTTCTGAGGCTGAAGTAGTATTTTAGGTTGTTTTTATTTCGCGCCAAAAGATAACCGATTTCCCCGGCGGCATCTACTCGCGACCGATGGCATCAGTCATCAATTGTTTGTTATATTAGCGGCGGCTAAACTCCAAAAAGCCGGTCCCCGAAGAGACCGGCTTCCTTCAAAATAGGCGTCTTATTTAACTGCGTATTTGTGCGGATCGTAAACCGTTGAGAACGGCCTAACGACACCTTTGACATGCGTGCGATAGGCGACGTTTTCGCTCAACACATCCCAGCCAATATAGCGCTGCTGATCAACGAGCAATTGCTGATATTCACAGCTGGCGGCATGACGCGCGGCCTTACCCCGTGCGTTGCCAAGCTTGATGAGTGCGGCATCTACTTTTGGATCCTTGATTTTGAACATCTTGTTGCTTGGGTGTTTGGAGTGGTAGTAGGCAGCAACAAGCGCAGGATCAGGTGTTAATCCGCCAACAAAGGTAAAGAGATCAAACTTACCGGTCAGCAATGGCCGTAAATAGGCCGGACCCCGGCCGCCTTTTTTGGCCGTCGCCTGAACGCCTACTTTCCGCCACATTACAGCAACAGCTTCGGCAGAGCGCCCGACATGGGTAACCGGGAAGTGGTTCAAAACCGCTTTGATCGGTTTGCCATAGTCTTTCAAGAGCGCTTTAGCTTTTGCCGGATTGTATTCCGGCCACTTAACGTTTTTGCACTCCCACGGATGTCCTTTACCGTACCAATCGTTTGATGGCTCCCGCTCGGAACCGCCAACACGGGTTAGCGCGCGGCGATCAATCGCATGTGCCAGAGCTTTACGAACCCGAAGGTCATTAAACGGTGGCTTTGAGTTATTAAAAGACACCAAGAATCCCGCATTGCCGCGAGGTCCGGTGATAACTTTCAAATTCGCGTCTTTTTTAATCTCGCCAAAATAACCACGGGTGATGTACATGACATCCACCGTACCGGCCTGCAATGCTTTGAAGCGAGCTGGTTCATTAGATATGACCATGTAAAAAATTTCATCAACGTGCTGCGCTTTGGGGTTCCAGTAATTTGGATTGCGCACCATGGTGACGCCGACACCATCTTTCCATTCCTTAACCATATAGGGTCCGGCACCAATCGGTGTCGAGTTGTAGCTTGGTTTTTTGCCGTTCTTTTTGGTGTGACCTGGTGCCTATACCCACCACGCATTGTTCGGTGCAGCCAAAACGTTCAAGAAACCGGCATGCGGTTTTTTAAAGATAAAATCGACGGTGTATTTATCGATAGCAGCCACTTTGATCAGCGGCACACCCATCAAGCGGCCCGTATAGCGGCCTTTCCACCGGCTTTTTATCAAGCGGTCCCAATGAACGGTAAGCGCTTCGGAGGTGAATTCTTCTCCATTGGAGAATTTCATGCCTTGGCGCAATTTGATCCGCCATTTTTTAAAATCATCACTAGGCGTTGCCGATACCGCCTGGAGCGGCTGGATTTTACCATTACCATCGACATCAAACAGACGCTCATAAACTGCTGATAGAACCTGCAAGCGTGAGCTCGCGAAACTAATCGCCTTAATCGGATCGAAGCCGGTGATGTCTTGCTGAACACCAACAACCAACCGGCCGCCTTTACCTGCCGGATGGTGGGCAGAGGCAGTATTCGCCGTTAACCCTACCAAAGCAATAACACCCGCAGCCAAGCCAAACAGCTTCACCACAGCACAATATTTCATGAATTTATGCATAGATAATCTCCCCATTTTGAACGTATGCAACGCTTATTCGCGTCGTCTCATTAACTCTAACTCAACTAGATTTAGAAAGCAAAGGAGCGCGGCTAATACAGGTGGACTACAGTGTGGCGTGACGCAAAACAATGATAAAAGCGAGCATCAATATGGCATTAAAAAGCACTGAATAGGGTGCCCATCGCCAGCCGATCACGTGGGACGGTATGCCGGTAAATCTCGACATTATGAGCGTCGTACCGGAGTAAGGTGACACCATCGTACTGAGCCCCCAACAGCCCAAAAACACCATTCCAAGGACCCAATCGCGCAAGCCAATAATTTCCGGTGTTAGGATCGCCCCTAATGTTAAAACCACCACAACCGGATGCAGTCCAATAAACCCACAACCGAGAAAAAGTGCCGCGAGGCTGACAATGCGCAAATCTATGATGGGAACATATAAATCAAACAGGTCAGCTAAATTTTCTGCCGGGATTGCGCTGGCGATACCAATGCCAAAAACATTGGCAGCGACAAACATCAGCGTTTCATTGCGCAAACTCGGCAATCCTGAGACGACTCGATGACAGAGCGATGCAAAGCGCTGCCCCTTATCGGCTTGGCGTTCGCCTTGGGTTATATACCAAATTAAGGCATAAGGCGGGCACACCATACCGAGCGCCACCGCAATATTTACGCCAGAAAATTTAAAGACCAAAAAGACCAGCGCAATTAAAGACGCCAGCAATAACACTGTTTTGCCAATTCTCACCTCAGGCTTAGCTGGCGAAACTGTAGCGTCGCTGAAAGATCGTTTTTGCCGATAGCGCAGCCGATCAAACAACCAACCACCCAGTATCATGATCGGCGCTAATGCCATTCCTTGTAGAGCAACGTCCTGCCAGGTCAGGCTGGGGATCGCCACCAACACGACGATCATGCCGATATAGAATGGCGACCACGCCGAGGCGCTGGTAAAACCATGCATGACGGCCAGGCTCAGCCGCCGCAGCAGCAATGGATCAGACTGGATTTTAAAAATTGGCGACAACAATCCGACAGCGGCGACATTCAATATCGCCCCCAGCATATGCACGCCAAAGGATAGTACTAGGAAGCGCTTGCCGGGCGGTTGATTGAGGATGGCTTCGCGAACCGATTTGAGGGTCGAGCTTTCGCCCACCGGATATTGCAGCCAGGCAACCGCAAAAAACAGCAGCAGAAAAATACGTGATCGCGCCAACCCATCTATCAGCGTTTCCAGCCACACGTCTGACAGCCAGGCGGCGAGCGAGCCAATGCCAATTAACACCAGACCAGCGAGGCCTTGCTTAAGGGGCACCCAGCGAATTTGCAGCGCGAGATAGAGAACTATCAGAACAGCCGACGCTAATTTCAGGACGACTTCCGGCATAAATGCGTCGATAATCGCGACCACACAAATGCTCAGATAAATCCAGGCGGAGAAAGTAAGCCGTTCAGGGTTCAAAGCTGATTTCCATATTAAGTATTGAAGGTCGGGACATCATAAGTTTCTATACTAGCAGCACGATTTAAGCAGATCGATACATATGGTTTAAGGAGTTCCAAATGGCGAAAATTACCGGTGGATGTTTGTGTGGCGGAATTCGCTACGAAATCGAAGGTGAACCGTTTCGCATTGCCAATTGCCATTGCGATGATTGCCGCAAAGCGACCGGGGCAGCTTACGCGACAAACTTATTTTATCAAGAAGATCAAATCACCCTGCTGCAAGGCAGCCCGAAGCGCTTCGACCATACTGCCGATAGCGGCAATGCAATGTTCAAGGAATTCTGCGACAATTGCGGCGCTCAGGTTTTCGGCGGCGGCGCCATGCGTCCCGGCGTCAAAAGCGTCAAAGTCGGCTCGATTGATGATGCCAACTTCGTCAAACCGCAAGTTAATCTCTACCTCTCCCACGCCCTAAACTGCACGTTGATAGATGAAGAGATCGACTGTTTCGACGCCATGCCACCGCCGGCTAGCTAATCGTCTTCTCCCGAGATTGCGCGGCGAATATCGGCGTTGGCTTTTTGCAAAGTTTCGCCCCAGCGCCCCGATGTCGCGCCGCCATCAATAATAATATCCTGGGCGGTGATAAAGCTCGCTTCATCGCTGCATAAAAACAGCACCGCATTGGCAATATCATCAGGCGTACCAGCGCGTGGGATTGGCTGGCGGCCAGCAAACACTTTTTCGACCCGGGCCGCAACTTCATCGGCCTCTTGATCGCTCATGCCCCGGCTTTTGCCAAAAATACCGGTGGCAATGCCGCCGGGCGATACTGTGTTCACCCGGATATTGGCTTCAGCAACTTCGATGGCGACACTGCGGGTAAGACTGACGACGCCCGCTTTCATGGCGCTATAGAAATGTGATGAAAAACCGCCCAAAGTCGCGGCGACGCTGGCATTGGCGACTATACTGCCGCCGCCATTTTGGCGCATCTGCTTGGTCACATGCTTGTAGCAAAAGAAAACATTTTTGAGCAGAATATCAACCGAGCGGTCAAACTCCTCAACATCAATGTCGGAAATTTTTTGCAGCACGCCGCCGGCACCGGCATTGCAGAAAAAAGCATCAATAGCGCCGAACCGGTCGACCGAGGCCTGCACAAGATTGGCGATATCCTCTTCCTGGATGACATCCGTTTTGACAAACAGTGTGTTCTCGCCGAGCCGTTGCTGAATGGCAGCGCCCTCTTCTTCGCGCCGGGCCGCCAGCACGACAGAGGCACCTTCGGCGACAAACATTTCCGCTGTGCGCAAACCGATCCCGCTGGTCGCCCCAGTGATAACCGCTACTTTTCCGTCAAGCCGCCCCATATTGTACTCCATAATCTATCTAAATTTAATTTAACTGGGAATGTGCCCGAGCAGTTCTCCCGGGTCAATAATGCGGTGGCGGTTTATCCGGCAAAATCGCTTGAACGCCATCCTCAAGATTGAGTAATTGATCTTTAAGCATCTCAACCGTGCGGGTGAGCACATCAAGGCTCTCCCATTGCTTGGCAATGCCGTCACTTAAATCCTGAATGATGCCTTCCTGATGCGCCGCATGGGCTTCCAGCTCGCTTACCCGCTGCACTAGTTCCAAATTGTTGCTCATCTATCTCGCCCTTAATTACCAACAGATAGCTAGACTTATACGACGAGAAACAACTTGCGACTACACCTGGAGATAATTTATTGGACGCTGTTATTTTTGGCCGAAATAATCCGGATATTTTTCCGCTGCCTCATCCGGCATAAGGTTGGTCACAAAGATGAACCGGCCACCTTGATCGGTTTTGCCGCTGCCGAAGGAATGGGTTTTACCACTGGTGATAATTTGGGTAATCCCTTTAGCATTGAAGCCAAGAGCTTTGCAGGACGCACTAAAGGTGCCGTCATCGTTTAAACTTGGGTTCATTTTTCCGCCGCAAATTAAATTGCCATCCGGGTTAAGCAGGCGCAGCAATTGCGGCTTTAACTTGCCAATCTCAAATTCGAGCATACCCCGCAAAACAACAGATTGTTCGCCCTGTTCAAAGAGCATGGTGACAACGGTCGTCAGCAGACCCGGTATTTTCTTCTTCGGCGCCACTAATTTGCCATCTGTCATGACCAATTGGCAGGTGCATTCGTTGTTCGAATATTTCGCCCAGTCGGGATATCGTTTTGCCAAGGACGCATCGCATTTGCCTAAAGCCCGCTTTTTAGCAGCATCCAGATCAGGGCCTCGCCAGGTAATATAGGTTTGGCTGGGACATTTACGCGGCGTTGACGCAATCGCCCAATGAGTATCTTCTTCATGGTCGATCACATATTGGCGGAGTTTTTCACGGTACATAAAGAGCGGCAGTTCCTGGAGGATTGTCTTGAGATCGCCGGCTTTTCGTTTTGCTGCGCGCGCCGCCATAAATTTCTGACTGGCAGCCTGAAAACTAGCTTCATCCCAAATGACGCCACCGGTCTTCTTGGACGGTGATTCCGCATAGATTTTGCACGGCGGCAGAAGCGTTTTGCTGTAATAAGACAGGTAATTGTTATCCCGGCGGGTTTCTTCACATTTCTGCAGCGCTGAATCATCGTCTAAATCAAAGCCACATGAGGCTTCCCCACCTTGGTAGGTATAAGCAAAAGATTTCCGGTACTCATCCCAATCTTTGTATTCTTGATACATCGCCTTGCAGGAGCTGATTATTTTAATTGGTTCGGCGTGGCCTGGTTGAGCAGTAGCGATCATGAAAATTGCGACAAAAATACCTACACTGAATTTGAAAAACATATTTAATACTCACTTATCAATTTTTGCATTTACCAGGATTTTTAAAACAGAAAGCTAAGTCTCGCTTTGGTGCATCGTTTGAAATTGACGGCTTGGTCTCATTGAATTTATCGCGGACAGAGTCAATTTTGCGTTGATCGATCTCAATCTCTACGTTGCGCTGAATTTCTTCTTTTTTTCGCTCGCGCCGATTTTTATTTTCCTGCCGCGCACCACGCATTTTATTTAATTCGCCCTCATCATGTTTAATGGAGTTGAGCAGCGCCAGCATGCGATTTTCCAAGCCTTTTGCCTCAGCATGGCTAATCCTTAAGCAAGCACCGCCGCGCAAATGCTTGTTGCCCAAAAACCCGTACGTACTGGTTTCGCCAAAATGTGCATTGAAGGAAAAACAGATATGAGAAGAGCTGGATTTGGTTGCATAAAATAAATGACCTTCTTCATAATCAGTTTTCTTGAGCTCATTCTTGAAAATCTGAACACCCAGCTTCTTGGTGCTGCGATTTGCCATAGCCACGAGATAGTCTTGCGGCATAAAGGTGCTACCGAATTGACCGGTAAAAAGCTCATCATAGTTAATTCGGCCATAGTTCTTAATAAAAAGCCTTTCCTGATATCGATTAGGCAGATTGCGGCCTTCACGCCTCACTATGACAGAATCATCACCGGTGAAGCTCAATTGGCTTTGTGATAATTTTAAGGCTCCCCAGCTCGCCGTACCGAGATCTTTGCCAAAGGTGTCACGTGCTGGTTTTTGGGCATGGATTTCAGCACTGCCGATAACCAATAAAATGGATAGAAGGATAATTTGAGGCATTAACTTCATTGAATAAAATCTTACTCTTAAAAATAGAATAGATCATAAATAACACAATAATTACATCCGAGTCACCATAGAAACACCTGAAACTTTCAGTTAAGCTGCACATATTAAAATTGGCAATTAATAGCAATCCATCAGACGGCCGCTTTGGCCCTCCCCCAGACAGGCGATAGTACTATGAATTGGACAGCAAGACGGCAAAGATTTCGCGCCCTCCTTGGCAGCGATCAATGTGTGCATCCGGGATCGGTTTTTGATCCGATCTCAGCGCGCATTGCCGAAGATTTGGGCTTCGAAGTTGGTATGTTTGCCGGCTCTGTTGCATCAATGACGGTGCTTGGCGCCCCTGACCTCATTGTGCTCACGCTTTCAGAGTTTGCCGGGCAAGCATATCGAATTTGCCGCGCTGGCGATCTGGCGCTGCTCGTCGATGCCGATCATGGCTACGGCAATGCGCTGAATGTTAAGCGGACCGTGGAAGAGCTCGAAACCGCCGGCGTCGCCGCACTTACCATCGAGGATACGGATTTACCGCAGCCGCACGGTACAGTGGGTTCCACCAGATTGCTCTCGATTGACGAAGGGGCCAATAAAATGAAAGCAGCCCTTGAGGGCCGCCAAGATGGTGATCTGGTGATAGCAGCGCGCACCAGCGCTTTTGCTATTACCGATAATGAAGATGCCATAGCGCGTGCTAAGGCTTACGAAGCGGCGGGCGTTGATGTTTTGTTTTTTGCCGGCGTCAGTACCCAGGAACAAATTGAGCTGCTGAACGCCAACGTATCGTTGCCAATATTTATCGCCCCACGCGGCACCGAAATTGGCGACCGCCCCTATCTTGCCAGTAAAGGCGTGCGCATTTGCTTGCAAAGCCATCAGCCGTTTGCAGCTGGCGTCCAGGCAATTTATGCAACATTGAAAGCCTTACGCGATGGCGTGCCCCCATCAGAAATTGAGAACGTCGCCTCAAGCGATCTGATGAAACAAGTCACCCGCGACTCTGAGTACCAGAGGCTGATGAAAGAATTTCTCTAGAATAAGTTAGGTGAGAATGAAATTGACTGCGGGAGCGACGAAAGTGGTCTCACGAGCATCCTCCGCGTCCCGATTGAAGTCAACTAAGCCACCCAGACGGTGGCTTTAAAAGACCCAAAATTGCGGGTCTTTAAATAACAACTTAGTCGTTAGCGACTAAGTTTTCAGCAGATGATTTTCCGTTCTGGCCTTCGACTACTTCGTAATCGACTTTCTGACCTTCACGTAGCGTCGACATGCCGGCGCGTTCAACAGCTGAGATGTGAACAAAAACATCTTTGCCGCCGTCTTCTGGCTCAATAAAACCATAACCTTTAGTTGGGTTGAACCATTTAACAGTACCTGTAGACATAGTATTTACCTTATCAAAAAAAAACGAAGTGCGTTTGTGACGCATTCGGGCGTCGATTGAAAGCTTTTTATTTCAAATATTTATAGTCCTTTGAGAAGGGTTGATGTGTAATCGAGAGCGATTACAGATCTGGGGCCCGAACAAAATAGATAAATTCGCCAAATAATCGTCAAACGATCACTTGCAATCTAATAAACATTTAAAAATGTTGGATAAATCTTCGAGTGTTGTGCCCGGCAAGAATTAGCTAAAAATACTAAAAAGTTTTTTTACCAGAATATTCTGCCAGAAAAATGGCTTTGTCTTCTTCCAGCTCAAATAATATTTTTAATGTCTTCACATGATGTTGATCGTCCATCTCTTCAATGCCAACGATACATTTACCTTTCGCATTAGCTTCCAGCCATTCTTCAATTTCAGTGGCCGAACCGGTGGTTCTGTATTCGATACCGGTAAGCTGACCTTCGGCGGTTTTGGCACCTTTGTTTTGCGGTGGTGGACCCTGCCGGCGGGCATGTTCAGCGCGCAGTTTTTGTCCTACGCCAGCCAGAAATTTCAATTTCATATTTTTTAACGACATCTTTGATCTATTCCGCAACTAAATTGCGTTTTCAAAAAAACGATTAAATTCATCACCATGGTAACCAATTCTGGCGATGGTTGAAACAACTAAACGACAGTCAAGCGCCGCACCCAGTTCGAAAAGCCCTTCGTCCTGGAGGAATATTACAATAAACCACCGGCGGTTGTGATGCCAGTCAACCTTTCCGGATAAGCTCGATAATGCCGGAAAAGTCCTTGCCGCCCGAGCCTTCCTCTAGATAATCCTGGTAGATGGAGGTCGCCATTTCGGCGACTTTCGCCGATCCATTTACAGCTTTCGCTGCTTCCAAGGCCAAATTCATGTCTTTCAGCATCAGCGTTGTGCCAAAGCCGCCTTCGAAATTGTTATTTGACGGCGCGCTTGGGACCAGGCCCGGAACCGGGCAATAACTGCTCAATGACCAGCATTGTCCGGATGAGACATTAATGACCTCAAACATCTTCTCAGGATCGATGCCCAGCTTCTCTCCTAAGACAAACGCTTCGGCGGTTGACGCCATCTGAATACCAAGCATCATGTTGTTGCACATTTTCACCGCCTGACCGGCACCGGCATCACCGCAGTTAAAAATATTTGCCCCCATTACATCCAAGTAAGGTTTAGCGGCCGCAAAGGCTTCGTCACTGCCGCCGACCATCATCGTCAGGGAACCATCTACCGCTTTTTTGACGCCACCGGAAACCGGGGCATCGACCATCAGACAGCCTTTTTCAGCCGCTGCCTCGTGGACGGCCTTTGAGGTTGCCATATCGATGGTTGAGCAATCCATCAAAAGAACCTCAGAGGAAACATTGGGCAATACGTCGTTAGCGTAAACAGCATCAACATGCCCGCCGGCCGGCAGCATCGTGATGACCACATCCGCGCCTTTAACTGCGTCGGCGTTGGATCCTGCTGCCCGAACGCCATCACCGACGACGGCATCCAAACTGGCCTGAACAAGATCGAAGGCGCACACGTCGTGTCCGGCTGTAGCCAAATTAAGGGCCATCGGGCCACCCATATTGCCGACGCCGATGAAGCCGATTTTAGTCATTTCGATCTCTCCCTAGATGCTAAATAAAGCAAAGTACGGTAGCTGTTTCCATTTGGCCTTTCAACGCTGAAACTGTCTTACAAATAGCGTTGACGTCGTTTAACTCCATACATCAAAGACAATTCCGGTTTCACTCGGCCTTACCATGGGTTACTGATTTAGCAGTTATCTATCACTTTGGGACCAAGTAAGAGGATACTTCGTCAAATGTCAGGTCACGTAATCGCTGTCAGCCGCGCCGCCGAATACACGTTTTCCAAACCAGTTCAGGACAGCATTCGTCTCATCGAAGGCTTGGGCGTTGAGGGTGATGCCCATAATGGTAAGACCGTTAAGCATCGCCACCGCATGAAAAAGGATCCGACAGTGCCTAATTTAAGACAAGTACATCTGATCCACACCGAATTGTTTGAAGAACTAAGACCTCAGGGCTTTGATCTTCTGCCGGGGCAAATCGGGGAGAACATTACCACGGAAGGTATCGATCTTTTAGGCCTGCCCACAGGTGCGCAACTGAAAATCGGCGAGGCCTGCATTGAAATAACGGGTTTGCGCAATCCATGCTATCAACTCGATGATTTTCAAGCCGGCCTGATGCAGGCGACCCTCGACAAAGATGCCGACGGCAAGCTTATTGTTAAAGCGGGTATTATGGGGATCGTGCTCGCAGGCGGTGAAATCCGCGCCGGGGTCGCCATAAGCGTAGAACTGCCCCCAGAGCCGCATTTACCTCTTGAAATAGTGTAATAAGTCAACCCGGGTTAAATTATTAAATCCCATAATGTGGGATTTAATGTAAAATTTGGCTGGCTTTATTTATTTGGATCAGTAGTATGCGCTGATTAGAATTATTCGAATGTCCAAATTAGAGTTTTCATCATGGCCCAAGACAACAAAAAGAAAAATCCGATCAAACTGTTTCATCATATGGCGCTGGAAGTATCCGATATGGAAAAATCTATCGCCTTCTACCGCCAATTGTTTGGCTACAAATTATCCGAACGTCATGAAGCCGGTGAAGTTGAAGCCATTCAGGTTGAGCTTGCGTTCCTGCGCATCCAGAACAATCACCACGATATGGTGCTCGCCCATACGCCCGGCAAAAAATACCGCCGCCGCAACGAACAAGATGATATCGAAGGCACAACGCTGTTTCACCACCTCGCCTGGCAATGTCAGGACCGGGACGCCTGGCTGGAAATGCAAGAGCGGGTCAAGGAAATGGGTTTAGAGATTATTCGTGGCCCCGTTGTTCATAGCGCCCACGATCCACGCGGCGAGGGCTCCTGGGGCGAAAACGAAAGTTTTTATGTGCTCGACCCGGATGGCCACCGGCTCGAAATTTTCTGCGATATGGCGACCATTGATGACGACGGAACATTTGTCTCTTACACCGGTAAACGCATCGAGGAAGCAGTCGTCGACGAAGTCTAATAACTGCTATATAACGTCCTCAACAAATACCAAACACAAACACCAAACCGGCACCAAGAGGAATTTACCATGACCGAAGTCGTAATCGTTGATGGCGTACGCACGCCAATTGGAAAAATGGGTGGCGCGCTATCGAGCGTCCGGCCCGATGATCTGCTCGCTGAAACCTACAAAGCACTGATCGAGCGCACCGGCATTGATCCGGCGCTGTTAACCGAAGTTTATGCCGGCTGCGGCAACCAAGGCGGTGAGGACAATCGCGACGTCGCCCGCATGTCGGTATTGCTCGCCGGCCTGCCCAAAGAAGTGCCGGGCACCACGGTTAATCGCAACTGCTCATCAGCTTTGGAAGCCGTCAATCTGGCCGCCAAGACCATTCTGGTCGGTGAAGGCGATTTGGCGATTGGCTCCGGCGTTGAATGCATGAGCCGCGCCCCTTGGTCGATGATGAAGCCGGATCGGCTGCCAACCACCGCAGCCCCTAAAATGTGGGATACCACAGTTGGCTGGCGTTTCAACAATCCGAAAATGGATGAGATGTATCCGATTGTCAGCCTCGGTGAAGGTGCCGAGGTCATCGCCGAAGAAATGCAGATCAGCCGCGACGATCAGGACGCTTATTCCTTGGAAAGCCATACCCGTGCCATCGCGGCCATTAATGACGGTAAATTCAAAGATGAGATTTTGCCGATCGCCGTACCCCAGCGCCGCGGTGATCCCGTCATTGTTGATACGGATGAGCATCCGCGCTACGAAAAATCCAACGGCTCGTATGAGCTCGCCATCGATACCGAAAGCCTCGCCAAGTTGCGCCCGGCGTTTAAAAAAGACGGCTCAGTAACAGCGGGCAACTCAAGCGGCATCAATGATGGTGCGGCGGCTTTGTTGCTGGCAAGCAAGGACAAAGCGGACGAGCTTGGTCTCAAACCGCTCTTGCGCTGGGTGGGCTCAGCCAGTGCCGGTACCGACCCCAGCCATTTCGCTTACGGCCCGGTGCCAGCGACCGAGAAATTACTCAAGCGCTTTGACCTCACCATCGACGACATTGGTCTGGTTGAGTTGAACGAAGCCTTTGCATCTCAGGCGCTAGGCTGTATGCGCCAGCTTGGCCTTGATCCGGCAATAACCAACGTCAATGGCGGCGCGATTTCGCTTGGCCATCCGACCGGCTGCTCAGGTTCCCGCATTCTCGTGACACTGATGCATGAGATGAAACGGCGCGCACCGGACATGCCGAAAGACAAACCGTTCTACGGTCTCGCCACACTCTGCGTTGGTGTCGGCATGGGTTCGGCCACTTTGGTTGAGTGGATCGGCGACCGGTGAGTCCTCGCCCGCTTGACGGCATTCGCGTCGTCGGTCTCGAACAATATATGGCCGGCCCTTATTGCACTATGCTATTGGCGGATGCTGGCGCCGAAGTGATCAAGATCGAGCGGCCAAAATATGGCGACCCCCGCCGCTCGATGCCGCCTTTCGTTGAAAAAGACGGGGTTAAAAAAGCGGCCGGCTATATGGGCTATAACCGCAATAAAAAAAGCCTCGCCCTCGATCTCTCCAAGCCCGAGGGTCAGGCAATCTTTAAAGACCTCGCCAAGACCGCCGATGTGGTGGTCGAGAACTTGCGCCCGGGCTCGATGAACAAAATCGGGCTTTCTTACGAGCTGCTTAAAGACAGCAATCCCAAACTAATCTGGGCGTTGATCTCGGGCTTCGGTCAGCTTGAAGGCTACCGGGGTCCCTACGCCGACCGGCCGGCCTTCGATATTGTCGCCGAAGCAATGAGCGGCATTATGAATTTGGTCGGTTTTGCCGATAAGCCGCCGTCCTGGACGATCTACGGCATGGCGGATATTTATACCGGCATGGTAACGGCCTTCGGTATTATGCAGGCGCTGTTTATGCGGGAGCGCACTGGCCAGGGCCAATTGGTCGATTCCGCCATGTTCGACAATATGCTGTCCTTAAACGAATCCATGGTGACGCTGTTTTCAACCGCCGGACAATCACCGGAGCGCGGTGTGCCAAAGAACTTGTTTCCACGTGGATCGTTTAAAACCAAAGACGGCTATATCGCGCTTAATGTGCCAGACAACCGGATTTGGGCCCGCCTTTGTGAAGCCATGGGCCGGGAAGATTTGATCGAAGACGACCGCAGCAAAGGCGGTACCGAGCGCGCCGCCAACGCCGAGTTCCTGCAGCCGATCATCGAAGACTGGCTGGCTGGATTTTCGCGCGATGAGGCGGTTGATAGGCTCAACGATACCGGTGTGCCGACCGGGCCGGTTTATACTGCCGAAGACATTTTCGCCGATCCGCAAGTCAAAGCCCGCGGCATGCTGATGCCGGTTGATGATCCTGAAGTCGGCGAATACGCCTTCACCCGCTCACCGATCCATCTCTCCGAAGCACCCGAGTTGCCCAAAAACGCCGCCCCGAAACTGGGCGAGCATACCGATTGGGTCTTGCGGGATGTGTTGGGCTATGATGATGGGAAGGTCGCTGATTTAGTTGATGGTGGAATTGTTGAGGTGGGGTGACAGCCCAATCCTCCACCGTCATACGCGGGCTTGCCTGAGATCAGCCCCCGCTCATAAACGCCGGATCGCAATATTGGCGGCGGGATTTGAGGCGGCGGCAGGCAGCCGTGGCGGCGGCCGTGCTTTTAAACGGCCCAGCGATGAGGCGATAATAAACCCCTTTGCGGCGGCCGAGATTAACCCGTGTTACTTCAGATTTCAGCCGGCCAAGCAATGAGCGGTGCGCCCGGCGCAATTGAGTCCAAGCCCGGGTGGCGGCTTGCCTGGAGCGGAACGACGCCAAATGAACAGCGGGCTGCGGCCCACCCTTCGGAGCAGCCTTGGCGGCGGCAGCTGCCTTCGCAGCTTTTGAAACCACTGGCTTTTTCGGCGCCAAGATGCGCTCAATTGCGGCTTTCTCTTTCGAGTATTCAGCATCGGATATGAGGCCACGTTCTTTCAGCATTTCGACCCGGCGGACGGCTTCGGCTGCCGCCATCAAACCTTTGGGCGCCAGAGCGGGGGCAGCTGATATTTTTGGATTAGCCGGCATCAAGCCATCGATAATCATCGTGCGCTCGGCGCCATGCTGGCGCACCGTGATGGCGCGCAGTTCAAGCGCCCGGCCAATCGCTTTCAAACGCCCAGAGATTTGCGTTGCACTTGGCACCGAACGGGTAAGACCAGCTGCCGGTGGCGGCGATGTTAGTTTGGTCAAGGCGCCAATATTACGTTTGCGCCGGGCGGCATATTCAGCAGGCGTCACCAATCCCTGATCGCGTAAATTCTGTAAGGTCTCAAAGCGGGAAATCACATTGCTATCCGCGACCGAGGTGCCGGGCGTCATTGGCGCAGGCGTGGCCGCAGTTACCCGTCGAGGCAAAGCTGGCGCGCGCGTTGCCGCTGCTGGAATTTGCACCCGTGGTGTGGCAGGTCGCGCTCCGCTCGGAGTGCCGGGCGGGCCAAAAGCGTTCGAGACTCCTTGGCTTTGCAGCAGTGACAAATTCAGCCCAGCGAGTTCGCGAACCGATTGCGGCGCAAGGTCGTTAAACACTAGAAGTTTTGTTTCCGGTCCGGGACGCAGCGCCATGATGGCTTCATAGACTTGGCGGGCATGGACAAGCTGACCACTATGCTGGAGCACAATGCCTTTGCCGAAGAGCGCATAGACATCTCGCGGATTAGTCTGCAGCGCTTGATCAAATAACGCCTGAGCAGCGAGGAATTCACCTTTGGCCAATTTACCGAAGCCTTGCTCCGACATCGTAATACTTTCTGCCGGTTTGGGCTCGCGCCTGAAGCTGTCCATTAAATTACTATTTTTAATGAGATCGCATGCACTCAACGAGAAAAGTGCAATCAACACCATACTTACGCGCCTGAATGAACGCAGATCGCCGCCCAACTTCATATCGCCTACCCCCGTTGAGGCTGTCTTCATTTGATATTACGAAATACTATATATGGTATAACGAACTGGGACAATACGCTAATGACAGTCTAAACCACTATATTTTGGGGTTTCTGCGCTGGTATATCGCCTATCTTAGGTATTTTGGGTAAAACTTAGCCAATTTCACTAAGAATCTCCTTTGGGCCGGCCAAGTTTACCCGACAGTTCCGCAACGCAATCGAGCACTGCCTGTTTGACGTTTTCGATATTGTCATCGTCAGCGCGGGAGGCCGGCAGGGTGCAGCTTATTGAGCCCAATACAGTACCGGAATAGTCTCGAAGAGCGGTACCAATGCATATAACGCCAGGCAAAAATTCTTCCCGATCAATGGCAAATCCGAAACGCCGCACCAGCCTGAGACTTTCCGTCAATTCATCAACTTCGGTGAGAGTGCTCGGCGTGAATTGCGGCAATCCCTTTTGCTCGATAATGCGTTCAATCTCGTTTTCCGGCAGCCAGGCGAGGATCGATTTGCCGATTGCCGTCGCATGGGCGGCATTTGTCAGACTGATCGCCTCCATATTCACCTGCACGACTTTGGGTGAATCCAATTGAGCCAAGGCGACCAGATCATTGCCTTGGATAACCGCCAAATGCACATTCTCGCCGGTCACGGCATTTAAGCGCCGCAATTCCGGCATTGCCAATTCGGCCAGACTAAACTGGCGTGCCCGGTTGGAAGAAAGCTCGAGTATTTTTGTGCCAAGATAATAAGCACGGCCCCGATTGTTCTGGGCGACATAGCCTCGGGTCATCAAGGTCAACAATATATGATGGCAGGTTGAGACGTTAAGCTTGGTCGCGCGCGCGATCTCGCCCAGTGGCATCTCTCCTTCGGCTTTTGACAGCACCTCCAAAATGTTCAGCGCACGTGATACAGATTGGATGGTCCGGCTACTTTTTTGTCCGGATGTAGCGGTAATATCGTCCATTTTATCGCCCTATTTCACACTTGAGATAGTGAAAATAGACTAGTATGTTTTTCATAATATGAAAAGCATTATGATAATGTAGAATTCACTTGATAATGCGGTTTTCTTCGGGCTATCCTCATCAAAATTTTCAAATACCAAGGGGAAAAACTAGATGCCATTTGCCGCAACCAAGCGCCTGACCAATGCCGGTGCTAAAAATATGATGGTGGCAGCCATTGAAAAAGCAGAAGAAATTGGCATACCAGCCACCGTCGCAATAGTTGATGCGGGCGGCCACATGATGCTGCTCGAACGTATGGATGGCGGCCGCTTTCACACCGTTCATTCGTCAACGACCAAAGCGGTTACGGCATCTTCCAATCGACGGCCGACCACGACCCATGGGGCGCAAGGCCAGGACCTCGATACCCTGCACGCAATTGGCCTTTCTTTGGCCGCCGGCACCGAACGCTGGACGGCGATGGAGGGTGGCTTTCCAATCTTCTTTGAAGGAGAATGCGTTGGCGGCATCGGTGTCAGCGGCGGTGATTGGCAACAAGATCAGGATATCGCCCAAGCGGCAGTTGACGCCGTCGGCGCAAGCTATCAAAGTTAAAATTGAAAATTATTTCAACGGGGAGTTAAGTCAAAATATTCACATCAAAAGTTTTACATAAGGGAGAAATTAAATGAAAAGTCTAAAATACGTATTCATGGGGACGGCAGCAATTGCCCTCATGGCAGCCGGCCAAGCAAAAGCCGAATGGCCGGAAAAAGCGATCGAATTTATTATTCCATTTGGCGCCGGTGGCGGTGCTGATATCGAAGGCCGGCTGATTGCTAAGGCAATGAGCAAAGAACTGGGCCAACCGGTTGTTGCCGTTAACAAACCCGGTGGCGGTGGCGCCATCACCTACACCTATGTTAAAAACTCCAAGCCGGATGGCTACACGGTGGCCTGGAACTCAACATCTGTGTTGACGACGACCAATATCGGCAACGTGCCTTTTGACTACACCGCCTTGGATCACATCGGTCAGGTTGCCCAGCAGCCGATCCCGTTCGTGGTTAAAAAATCTGCGCGCTGGAACACGCTCAAGGAATTTATGGACGAATGTAAAGCCAAGCCCGGCACGCTGAAAGTTGCGTTTGCCGGTTTCGGTAGCGCCACACATATGGCCGGTGTTGCCTTAACCCAACTGTCAGGTTGCAAACCCATCATGCTGCCGGTCAAAGGGCCAGCCCGCCGGAAAATGATATTGAGCGGCGAAACCGATGCAGCCGTCGATATCTTCTTCGTGCCATTAAAATTGGTTAAAGCCGGCAAAATGAAATTCCTGGCTATCTCCAGTGGCAAACGAAATCCCGCATCACCAAATGTGCCGACAGCTAAAGAACTCGGCATTGATATGGAATTTGATTTGTTCCGCGGTCTTTCGGTTGCCAAAGGCACACCGGCAGCGATCAAAAACAAGCTTGAAGC
Organism: uncultured Rhodospirillaceae bacterium; assembly: GCA_913020445.1. Lineage (GTDB taxonomy): Bacteria > Pseudomonadota > Alphaproteobacteria > Rhodospirillales > UBA2165 > TMED23. Next base: position 3,239 of record CAJWAR010000003.1, on the reverse strand, counting down.
GGCGATGATCAAAGCGGCTAATTCAAAAGCATTTGCCGGACGCATGAAGAAGTTAAAGCTGACTTTGAAGCCGATGGGACAAAAAGAATTTGGCGCCAAACTTGCTAAAGCCAATGCCAACATTGTCGCCATTATGAAAAAGGCCGGCATGTATCAATCCAAAGCCAAAAAATAGGCTTTAAATAAAAACGTTTCCGGATGTCCCGTCTCGTGTCGAGGCGGGACATCTGATTTTCTAACTAAGAGTTTTTCGATGAGCAACATGCGGACCCGCAATTTGATCGCAGCGATTATTCTGCTGCTATTGTGTGCTGGCTACGCTTATCTGACAGCCAATCTGCCGACGCGCGCGATTGAAAATACGACGCAACCATCATTTTTCCCGTGGGTCGTAACCGTCTGTATGGCCGTTCTTTCGTTGGCGCTACTGGCGCAAGGCCTGTTACCACTGGTCAGCCAACAGGCACCCAAGGCGTTTGATGTACCGGCTAAACGCCTGATCTATGGCCTGATATTGTCAGTCGCCTATTTCATATTGTTGCCAACCCTCGGTTTCCTGGCCGCCAACATTCCGTTTTTCGCCGGGTTGATGTATCTCTATGGCGAGCGTCGACCGCTGTTGATTGCCGCCGGCTCCATTTTGATTTCACTGGTCATCTTTTATCTTTTCCGTGAAGGCTTCCAGATATTATTACCCTCCGGCATCTTGCAGGGGGTTATGCTATGAACCCGGATATCATCGATGGTTTCGCTCAGGCGAGCCAGTTCGAGACCATTTTAGCTGTCGCCGCAGGCTGTTTTATCGGCCTCGTCGTCGGCATGATCCCCGGGCTGACGATATCGACCGGTATCATCATCGTTTTGCCCCTCACCTTCGTATTGGAGCCGGAAATTTCCATCGCCCTGCTGCTGGGACTTTACGTCAGCGGTATGACCGGCGGCAGTTTTTCGGCCATTTTGCTCAATATACCGGGCACGCCATCCGCTTCGGCCACGGCCATTGATGGTCATCCCCTGGCCAGAAATGGTGAAGCAGGCCGCGCGTTGGGCATCGCCATAACAGCCAGTTTTCTGGGCGGCCTGTTTAGCTTTTTGTGCCTCTTTTTTATTGCACCTCTATTGGCCGAGATCGCGCTCAAGTTTCAATCACCCGATCTGTTCAGTCTGGTCTTTTTCGGCCTAACTATCATCTGCAGCTTTGCCGCCAAATCTTTGGTCAAAGGTTTGCTTTCGGCCGTAATTGGGCTCGCCATTGTGACGGTCGGCCAGGACCCGATGATGGGCACCCATCGCTTCACCTTTGGTCAGGTCAATTTAATCTCCGGTATTCATTTCCTGACCGCGCTGATCGGCCTTTTCGCCGTACCGCAATTGGTCGACAATTTTGCTGATATGATTAAATCAAAATCCGGTACCAACGGTGCCGCCAATATTAAAAGCGTGTTGCCGAAACTAGCGGACCTCAAGCTTATGCGGTTGCCGGTTTCAATCGGCGCGCCAATCGGTTCGTTCTTAGGCATTTTGCCGGGCGCGGGTGGACCGATTGCTGCCTTTATCAGCTACGATTACACCAAAAAGCTCAGCAAAAATCCGGCAGAATTTGGCAGCGGCTCCCCTCAGGGCATTGCCGCTCCAGAATCCGCCAATAACGCCGTGACGGGCGGTGCGCTTATACCGATGATGACGCTCGGCATTCCAGGTGATCCGGTTACGGCCATTTTGATCGGTGCATTGCTTATTCACGGGCTCGCACCGGGCCCGCTGCTGTTTATCGAAAACGGCGAGTTTGCCTACGGTCTCATATTCTCATTTTTCTGGGCGAATATTTTCAACATTGTCATTGCCCTGATAGGACTGCGTTTTTTGGTCAAGGTTCTGGTCATCCCGAGAACGCTCTTGATGCCGACGATTGCCATATTGTGTGTGATTGGCAGTTATGCGTTGCGCAATAACTTCTTCGACGTCTATGTGATGTTTGGCTTTGGTCTGCTTGGCCTCGCCATGCGCTGGCTCGACATGCCGATCGTACCGTTATTGTTGGCGATGGTGCTCGGCCGGCAATTGGAAGAACACCTCCGGGTATCTCTGATTGCGTCCAAAAACGACGTCACCGTTTTCTTCACCCATCCGTTCAGCCTGTTTTTCTTATGCTTGGCGGCGGCATCGGTTTTCTGGTCGTTTTGGGCCGAACATAAAAGTAAACAAAAACAAGAACAGCTGGAGATTTAAGTATGAGTTCAGATACAATCCGCGTCGCCTCACTCGGCCTCGGCTGGTGGTCAGATGTGTTGGCCGAGGGCGTCACTAACGCCAAGGGCATTGAAGTTGCATCGTGTTTTACGCGCTCTGAAGACAAGCGCAAAGCCTTCGCCGCAAAGTTCGATTGCGCCTATGCGGAAAGCTATGAAGAGCTCCTGGCAGACGACAACATCGACGCCATCATCAATACCACGCCCAACAACATTCATTTAGAGACAACAAAGCAGGCGGCGGACGCCGGCAAGCACGTCTTTCTTGATAAACCGATTGCCAATTCCGTTGGCGAAGGCATGCAGATTGCCAAGATTTGCCGGGATGCCAAGGTAAAACTTTCGATCGGCTTCCAACGCCGCCGCGAAAACCATTTCCGCTGGGTCCAGAAGGAAATTCAAGCCGGTCGCTTCGGCCAAATCGTCCAGGCCGAAGCCAATATCAGCCGCGACCGCTTAGGCGCATTTGAGCCCGGTCATTGGCGCTACACCGCCGACGGCATGCCGGGCGGCGTGATGTTGCAAATCGGGCCGCACTATGTCGACGTTTTGGAAATGCTGATGGGACCGATCGTTGAGGTTTCCGGCATGTTGTCGCAGCTCGTCCTACCGGGTGACAATCCGGATGTCGCAGGTCTGGTGATGAAGCACGAAAACGGGGCAATCTCGACCTTGAATGCAGGTTATGCCTCAGCCGGTGAGAACTACGTCATGAATATTTATGGCAAGGAAGCTTCGGCGCTCTTTTCGCTGCACACCGGCATGTATCACCTTAAACGCGGCGAAAAAGAACCGGTCAAAATGGAGTTTGAAGCCAACGATACCATCGCCGAGCAAATGGCGGAATTTGGTGATTGCATTCGCAACGACACCGAACCGGAAGTCGGTGGTGAATGGGCGTCGCGCTCCTTGGCCGTGATCCGGGCCGGTGTTAAATCCGCCCGCGAAGGCCGCTATGTTTCCATTGCTGAGATTATGGCAAGCGGCGAA
>CAJWAR010000002.1 GCA_913020445.1 uncultured Rhodospirillaceae bacterium | reverse complement strand
GGGGGCGAAAGCCGTATCTTTCCATTTTTGTTTTGGCTTCGCTCGGTTAACCGCGAAACTGCTCAGGCTGACTTATTAGCGGCCTTTACCGGTGCGATGATCATGATCCCGCAAGGTGTCGCCTTCGCGACCATTGCCGGCATGCCGCCTGAATATGGTCTTTACGCCGGCATGATACCAGCCATTGTGGCGGCCCTATTCGGCTCCTCCTGGCATTTGGTTTCAGGCCCGACGACTGCTGCTTCAATCCTTATTTTCTCCTCAATCGGTATCTTGGCCGACGCCGGAACGGCGAGCTACGTAACACTGGTCCTGACTTTGACCTTTATGGTTGGCGTCATTGAACTGGCGATGGGGCTGATGCGCCTAGGCTCACTGATTAATTTTATTTCGCATACTGTGGCGATTGGCTTTACCGCCGGTGCCGCCATTTTAATTGCGGCCAGTCAGGCGAGGGATTTTTTAGGATTGGAAATTCCACGCGGCTCGCCATTTTACGATGTAGCGCTCATAATTTTTCGCCAGTTTGATCAAATTTCCAACGCCGCAACAGCCGTCGGTATGGCCACCATCATTAGCGGCCTGCTGCTTCGCAAATATTGGCCAAAATCGCCATATATGATTTTTGCCATGCTGATTTCGACGTTTCTGGCATATGTACTCAACCAATTTGGCATTGCTAAAGTGGCGACAATTGGCGCGATTGCTTCTGGATTACCCCCCTTATCGGCCCCGGATTTTTCGCTTGATGTGTTTAAAGAACTGGCGCCGACTGCTTTTGCCGTTGCCTTATTTGCGCTCACCGAGGCGGTCTCTATTGCCCGCTCAATTGCAGCTAAAACCGGTCAGCAAGTTGACGGCAGTCAGGAATTCATTGGCCAAGGGCTTTCGAACATCTTCGGTGGTTTTTTCTCAGGCTATGTTGCTACCGGCTCTTTCAACCGAAGCGCTCTCAATTTTAGCTCCGGCGCGCGGACACCTTTGGCCGCCGCCCTCGGTGGCGTGATCCTCCTAGCCATGACCCCGTTTGTCGCACCGCTGGCGATATATCTGCCAAAAGCCACCGTTGCTGGAATTCTATTCTTGGTTATTTCCGGGTTGATCGACGTTCAGCACATCCGTCAAATTCTGACATCGAGCAAATCTGAAACCACGGTCATGTTGGCGACGTTCTTTTCGGTCTTGTTTATAAGTCTGGAAGTCGCGATTTTCGCCGGTGTTATCTTGTCGCTGATTTTTTATCTAAACCGTACGTCGCATCCTAAAGTATCGACGCTTGCCCCCGATACAGCAGATCCACGCCGCCGCTTTAGCGCGGCGCCGGATTTAGCAGAATGCCCGCAAGTTAAAATTATCCGCATTGATGGCTCGTTGTTTTTTGGAGCTGTATCTAACGTGGTCGGCAAATTGCGGCAATTTGAACGCGGCCAGCCGATGCAGAAACATCTCGTTGTCGTAACCTCGGGCATTAACTTCATTGATATGGAGGGCGCCGAGGCGCTTGCCAATGAAGCGCGCCGCCGCCGGAATGTTGGCGGACACTTTTGCCTTGTTGGTATCAAAGAAGCGGTCGCTCTCGTATTAAAGCGCACCGGCTTTATCGGCGCGATTGGTGAAGATAATATTTTTGAGTCTAAAACCGCCGCTCTTTCGACTGTTTATTCTTTTGTCGATCAAGATATTTGCGCCAATTGCAGCAAACATATCTTCCAGGAGTGCGGGTCTGAACCAGCCGACGTGCCCAGGAGCAATCAGGTGCCGGTTTCGGCGATGCCTGTTCCGGCCAAAAAAATCGATGTTAAACCGGACCCGGTTCTGCATATGGGGCCGCGCCGGGGCGCCAAAAGTCCAAATCGCATTCTTGCTCTTATTGAACATGACGACGGTGATGATGGTGCGCGCGAAACGATGGCAGAAGCAAATCGGCTGGCCGAAGAAGCGGGTGCTGAATTGGCCTTTGGCCAGATTGTCAATTGGAATTGGGGCAGTGGCAGTGTGATGCCGGAAGGCTTTCTTTCTGACGAAATGGAAACCGCCTTGTGCGCACCGGCCCGCCAGCATCTCAAAAGTGTCGCCACTGATATTGGCATCGAAAACCCTGCGGTTATGGCGACGGCAACGCCGGATCGTGCCCATGCGGCCGTTAAGCTGATTGCCGAGTGGTGCCCGGATCTTATCGTTATTCACGCCCGGTCAAATTTCAATTTCTCCCGGCAGAAAGCGCATGATTTCGAGACCCCCTTTGGTCAAATTCATTGCCGCATCCAACTTGCCGCTCCGAGCTGAGCATTTTTCCTTTTTGTTAAGCCGTATTAACCCGTCCTTAACTCCTTTTAGCGTCTAATCCTCTTAATTAATCCGAGATTCTGCAAACAATGACAGAATCCATCCGCGTTTTCGGGAATGAGGGAAAATCATCTTACCGTAACGCATGCCGATTTGGGCGTGAGCTGTTTTTAACCTTTTTTACTCAAGAAATGAGTAAGGAGTGAAGTGATGCTCATGTCCCGAGGGATTTCAAAACTTCCCGTAATTGTTGGCCTGGCTTTTATCGCTGGTACAATTTTACTTCCCCATCATACTGCCGAGGCTGCGCTGCAGGCTGAGGATATAAACGCGCGGGCGGCAAGTTGTCCGGCCCTGCCGAATGTCATCTGGTGGAAAACCACTCATGTCAAAATCGTCAATTATGTTGATCGCAAATATGGCGGCAACTGGCATCCCTACATTCAAAAATGGGAAAATTATCGTGCGAAAATGCAGGATATCCTGGAGCGTGATGGCACGGCGCTGGTCAAATCGCGTGATATTCGGCTTCGCGGTGAACAACTGGCGCGCCATATTGTACAAATTGAGCAGCGCATTGTCGTCACCCGGTGTCTGCAGGACAAATTTTCCGGTCAAATGGCCAAAGGCGGTCAGGCAGTTGATCCGAATATCCATTTCGCCAGCCTGAAATCGCAATCTCAAATCGGTGCCGCTGCTGAGGATCGAGTGTCTTCGATCAATGAGGCAAAGCTTGATGTTGAAGTAACGGCCCGCTGTGATGGCGACACGCCAACTTTTCAAGTCACCAATTTGGGTAAGAAATGGCCACGTCTGGCTGCTATCAGTATTCACCGCACCAAAGGTAATGCGCTAGTTTCCAAACGCCGGATGAAATTGGCGAACTCCCAACAGGCGACATTCAAAATTCGCAAACGCGGCAAGGCGCTCAAGGGTGAGATTGGCATTTTTGTTCAGCCGTCCTGGGCCAAACGACCGTTTCGTTACGACACCACAATACGCTGTAAATAAATTGGCTAGATTATAGGAATTACTGCGAGCCTGGCAGGCCGCACCGCGCCCGAAAGACTTGTTGCCAGCCAACAGGTTCTTTTCAGGGATGGAAGGGAGACCCCGTTTCAGACAGCGGGGTCTTTCTCTTTTTGGCAAAGGTTAACATTGTAATAAGTCAACCCGGGTTAACTTTTTAGGTTTTGCACAATCCATTATCAACCGGACATACTTGTCCGGTTACCGAATTGGCCAAAGGTGACGTCAAATAAAGTATCGTGCCAACCATATCCTTAGGTTCGGTGGGTTCTTTAATTGATTGGGCCATTACCGTCATTTCCAAATATTTGTCATACATATCATCAGTAAGGCCTTGCGATGCTTCATTGGCGACAAAGCCGGGAGCAACTGCATTGACGGTCACTCCATGTCCGCCGAGTTCGGTGGCCATCGAGCGAGTCATACCAATAACGGCGCCTTTTGATGCAACGTAATGCATGAGGCCGGGCGAGCCCCGGAGCGCAGAGCCGGAGGCGATATTGACTATTTTACCTTTGGCTTCAATCAACGCAGGCATTAGATTTCGCACCACCAAATAGGTGCCGCGAACGTTGATATTCATAACTTTGTCCCACACATCGAGATCAATTTTATCCATCGGCATCATTTTTAGGCCGCCATAAAGCGCTGCATTATTGACCAAAGCATCGATTGATTTGTTGTCGGCCATTATATTTTTGCACGCCGCTTCAACTGAGCTCGGGTCTTCCAAATCAGCGCTATGAGCTGACCAGGCTCCACCCGCTGCTGTCACTTTTTCGCCGGTTTCGCCAAGATCAATAATATCCACGCCAATTACATTGGCGCCAACTTCGGCAAAACCAATGGCAATTTCCTGGCCAATGCTACGACCGGCCCCGGTCACAACAACATTTTTTCCAGTTAGTCCAATATCCATTTAATTTCTCCTCATCATGTGGTTTGGCAAATGTGGTTTAAGTTGTGTTTAATAAGATCGACATCTATCGAACGGTAATCGCCATCTCCATGCTCGGTTGTTCGAACAGCGAGATGAAATCTTCGAAATCTTTCTGATCACCTTCGATGTTAACCGAACCATCAGCAATCCCGTCGCTATAGCTGGTCTGACCAAGAAAAATTTGCGTCAGAAACGAGCGTTCAAAGCTTACAGTTATATCCTGGAATTTAGGCTCATTCGGGTGGAACTGGCAAATGCCGCGGCGGATTTCCAAAGCGCAGGTCTCATCCGTATCTGTAATATTGAAAGCGACAGTGCGCGCTAAATCCATACAGTTTTCGGCACGCAAGCGAACCGTCAGAAGCCGCAGCAGCGCTTTGGCAGGAAAATTTCGAATTGAGTCCGGTCCGCCAAAAGGCATGCCTTTCGGTGGTTGTAATGCATCTTCCAATTCAAGGGCCGTCGTTAACGCCCAGTTCCGCCAGTTGATATTTTTCTGCGCGTAGGCCCATTGGCGGAGCGCATCGGCTTTTAACTGCCTCGCCTCCGTGTCCGACGTGTCAGACTTAATAATCCAACTTGCAATCTCAGCAGCCCATTGGTGATCGCCGTCGTCCATCGCTGCCTGAGCCTTGGCTAATACCTGATCCCGTCCACCCATTAATCCGACGTAATTTTGGGCGCGTTCGGTTCTTGGCTTAGGATCAAGATTAACTGGATCGCCATCAAACCAGCCGACATACCCGCTGTAAATTGACGGCACAGAATGTTTGTAACTGCCGTAAAATTCGCCGAGCCAGTCGTGACTGGCGAGATGGTCGGGCATGGTCACTTCTTCCATGATTTCTTCCGGCGTATAGCCTTGGTTCATGCGCCGAACTGTCTGATCGTGCAGATACTGTATGGCGTCGCGATAGGCGGTTAACACATCTTCGACTTCGCCTGCCCCTTCAACCGGTGGGCCATGATGGGGGATGAGTGTCTCCGGTTCCATCCGGCGCAAGCGATCTATCCCGTTTACCCAGGTCATCGGATCGCGAAATGAGGTACCGCGCAACGCGTATAAATTGGGAAAAGTCTGGCCTTGTAAGACATCTGCCGAGATTAATACTTTGTCGTCCGGCAGCCAGACAACGACTTGGTCTTCGGTCTCGCTCGGCACGTGAATAAGCTCCAATTTCACGCCACAAATTTCGATTTCAAGTTTCTCACTGAAGATTTTAGTCGGCGCAATAAAGCTGCGACGGCCGGGGATGTTGGCCGGGCCTAATCCGGAGCTGACATTGCCTTCATCATTGCGTGGCAGTTGAAAGCCGAAAGTATACATCGCGCGCCGCGCCAGCACTGGGGCCAGAACGCCGCTGTCACGTACCAGAGACGGAACGAGGTCATCAAGAGCGATGATTTCGACTTTGCCGGCTTGAACATCTGCTTCGTCAACAAAGGCGCGGACGCCGCTGATATGATCCGGGTGCACATGGGTATAAATGATGGCTTTAATCGGTTTATCAGTGATTTTTTTAAAAGCCTCAACGACCGGCTCGGCAAATTCAATGGTCGGCAAGGTATCGACCAGAATGACACCATCTTGCCCTTCGATCATCGTCGCGTTGGACGGTGAATAGGCATAGGCCGTGTGAATATTGCCATTCAGCGTAATTATTTGCCGTTCCATCCTGGCGTCATGAGCTTTGAGGTCGGGATGAACGGTATAGGGAGTGCACATCGCTTTGCCTTTCCAATTGTCAATTTTGCTATGAATTGGATTTATTATGGTCTATCTAATAATTAGAACAACTAATGAAAACTAATAGTATTCATGAATAAAATTGATTATTTAGATATCGACGGCCGGCTGCTTCGATTGTTTCTCATGGTTTATGAGGAAGGTTCTGTCACTAAGGCGGCTGGACGCCTGGACGTTACTCAATCGGCTGTTAGCCATGGTTTGGAAAAATTGCGCGAAATTGTCGGTGAGCCGCTTTTTGTCAGGGCGGGCCGCGGCATTACACCGACCCGAGGCGCCGAGGCGATGGTTGAGGATGTGCGTGATGTTTTACGGGCGATGCGCGCCTTATCTGAGCAGGGCAGTTTTGATCCTGAAATTGTGGCCGGCCAGTTCGTCATATCCGCCAATGATGTTCATTGGGGGCTATTGTTGCGCGATGTTTACCAGGCAGTGGAAATACAGACACCAGAACTCGATCTTCGAATTAATTATTCCGGCGTTGATGCTGCAACACTGCTTAGGAGCGAGCAATGCGAGTTGGTTATTACGCCGCTGGTGCCGGAAGGTAGCGAATTCAAACAGCAAAAACTCTATGATGATGAATTCGTCTGTTTTTATGACGGCACCATCACGACCGCACCAAAAACATTGGACGAATATCTCATCCGCCGCCATGCGCGCATTGTATTTTCATTGGTTGAGAGCAATCCGATTGATCAGTTATTGGCCCGCCGGGGGCATCATCGTCGGGTTGCCTTGCAATTGCCGAGTTTTGCCGGCTTGCCTGAATTGATGAAAGGAACCGACCTGATTGCCGTATTGCCGTCAGTTTTGAAGAAAACCTATATGCGAGATTTTTCAACCGCCCCCTCGCCCTTGCCCCTAGGGGGCATAAGTTTTTATCAGATATGGCACCAACGTGATGACGACCGGCCGCTGCACCAATGGATGCGCCAACTCCTGCGTGAAATCGCCCGCAAAATTAAATAGTTAACATTGTAATAAGTCGACCCGGGTCGCTTTATTACAATTGAGGTTAGTCTTCGAAGACCACCAGCAAATCCTTAGCGCCGATTTGCATGCCGACAGTGGTGACGACTTCGCCGATGACGCCATCGCGCTCGGCATTAACCGCCGTTTCCATTTTCATCGCTTCGATCGACAGCAAGGTATCACCTTGCAGGACTTTCTGGCCGGCCTCGACAACGACGCTGGAAATCACACCTGGCATCGGTGCGCCGACATGGGTCGGATTAGTCGCATCGGCAATGCGGTTGGTTGGCCGGGTTGATTCTTGAGAGTGATCACTGATGCGCAACGAGCGTGGCTGGCCATTAAGCTCAAAAAATACCGTGCGCGTGCCGTCCTCACCGGCATCACCGAGGGCCAAAAAGCGCACGATCAAGGTCTTGCCGCGCTCCATTTCAATGGCGATTTCCTCACCCGCTTCCATGCCATAGAAATAGGCGGCGGTCGGGATTTTGCTGACATCGCCGAACTCTTCGAGGTGAGCGGCGTAGTCGGTGAACACTTGCGGATACATCAAGTACGAGCCAAGTTCCTGATCAGTTATTTCCCGGCCAACTGTTTCCGCGACCTCGATTTTCGTCGAGTCTAAATCTATGTCTTCCATGATCGAGCCGGGACGCACGGTAATCGGTTCTTCGTCTTTGAGGATTTTCTTCTGCAGCTCTTTCGGGAAGCCGCCATAGGGCTGGCCGATCTCACCTTTAAAAAAATGGATAACCGATTCCGGGAAGGCGATTTCTTTATCCGGGTTCAATACATCTTCCGCTGATATATCGGAGGTGATCATCAACAGGGTCAGATCGCCGACGACTTTGGATGAGGGGGTCACTTTGATAACATCGCCGAACATCTCATTAACCCTGGCGTATGTCTTGGCGACTTCGGGCCAGCGCCGGTCGATTCCCATCGAGCGCGCCTGCTGACGGAGATTGGTGTACTGGCCGCCTGGAATTTCGTGGGCGTAGACATCCGAGGCGCCGGAGCGAAAATCTGCCTCGAAGCTCGAATAAAGTGTCCGTACATGTTCCCAATAGGTCGAAATGGAGTGCAATGCCTCAGTATCAAGCCCGGTATCACGGGGCGTGCTCTTGAGCGCTTCGACAATTGCGCCCAAATTCGGCTGTGAGGTCAGACCACTCATGGAATCAATCGCTGCGTCGACCGCATCGGCCCCCGCTTCAACGGCAGCCAAAACACTGGCGGCAGAAATCCCGCTGGTGTCATGAGTGTGAAAATGGATTGGCAGACCGGTTTCTTCTTTAAGCGCTTTGACCAATATGCGCGCGGCATCCGGCTTGCATAGCCCCGCCATATCCTTAATGCCGAGAATATGCGCGCCCGCGTCTTTCAGTTCGCGCGCTAGATCGACATAGTATTTGAGATCATATTTGGTCCGGCTTGGGTCAGTAATATCACCGGTATAGCAAATTGCCGCCTCGCACAGCCGGTCGGTTTCCCGCACTGCATCGATGGCGACCCGCATATTTTCGACCCAATTAAGCGCATCAAAGACACGGAATAAATCCATCCCACCATCGGCGCATTCCTTAACAAAGAAGCGCACCACATTGTCGGGATAATTGGCATAGCCGACGCCATTAGCCGAGCGCAGCAACATTTGCGTCAGCAGGTTCGGCATCGCTTCTCTGAGATCAGCCAGCCGCTCCCATGGGCACTCGTTTAAGAATCGCATGGCGACATCGAAGGTCGCGCCACCCCAGCACTCCATCGAAAACATATCGGGCAAAAGATGCGCATAAGTCGGCGCGATATCGATTAAGTCTTTGGAGCGTACCCGCGTCGCCAGCAATGATTGATGCGCGTCCCGCATGGTCGTATCGGTGATCAGCACGCGCTCTTGATCGAGCATCCACTGAGCAAACTTATCCGGCCCCAACTCATCGAGCTTTTGTTTGGAGCCGGGCTGAACCTCGGCACTGCCGAATTTTTGCGCATGGGGAATGGTGGCGTGCGCCGGCAGCGTATGACCTTTGACTTCCGGATTACCATTGATGATGACATTGCCGACGAAGTTCAACAAGCGCGAGGCGCGGTCGCGGCGTTCCGGGAACTCAAACAGCTCTGGCGTTTCATCAATAAAGTTGGTGGTGTATTCAGCGGCCAGAAACTTTGGATGATTGATCAGGCTTTCGAGGAAGCGCAGATTGGTGGTGACGCCCCGGATACGAAACTCGCGCAGCGCCCGGTCCATGCGGTTGGCGGCACTGGTTTCATCGGAGGCCCAGCTCGTCACCTTAACCAACAGAGAATCATAATAGCGCGTGATCAAGGCACCGGTGAAGGCGGTACCCGCATCAAGGCGAACACCAAAACCGGCAGCACTGCGATAGGCCGTAAGGCGGCCATAGTCCGGGGTGAAATTGTTCTCCGGGTCTTCCGTCGTCACCCGGCATTGGATCGCATGACCGTAGAGGCGGATATCTTTTTGCGCCGGGACGCCACTGGCCTGGAGATCGCCAATTTTGCCACCGCCGGCAATCAGGATTTGCGCTTGCACCAGATCAATGCCGGTAACCCCTTCGGTGACCGTGTGCTCAACTTGAATACGCGGGTTTACTTCGATGAAATAAATTTCGCCGGTATCGGCATCTTCCAAGAATTCCACCGTGCCAGCGCATTGATAATTGGCCGTCTTGGCAATCTTAATGCCTTGCTGGCAGAGAAACTCCCGCGCCTCATCATCAAGGAAAACTGCCGGTGCGCGCTCGACAACTTTTTGATGGCGGCGTTGTACCGAACAATCGCGCTCAAACATATGCACGATATTACCGTGGAGATCACCCATGACCTGAACTTCGACATGGCGGGCATTGCGTACCAGTTTTTCAAGATAGACTTCACCGTTGCCGAAAGCGGCGGCGGCTTCCCGGCTCGCCTGTTCGACGAGGCTGATAAGGTCATCGGCACTTTCAATCACCCGCATGCCGCGGCCGCCACCGCCCCAGGTCGCTTTACACATCACCGGATAACCGATTTCCTTGGCGAGCTTTTTAATCTCGGCTTCGCCCTCGGGCAATTCCGGCAGCGGGTCGGTCGCCGGCATTACCGGCACGCCGGCTTCAAGCGCCAATTTGCGTGCCGCCACTTTACTGCCGAGGCTGCGCATGGTGTCGCCGGTTGGTCCAACAAAGATCATACCGGCTGCCACCACCGCATCGGCGAATTCCGGATTCTCGGATAAAAAGCCGTAGCCGGGATGAATGGCATCGACATCGGCTTCTAACGCAATGCGGATAATGTCCTCAATATCGAGATAGGCTTCGATCGGGCCTTTGCCTTCACCGACCAGATAGCTTTCATCCGCTTTATAGCGATGCAGCGCGAAGCGGTCCTCGCGGGAATAGACCGCCACTGTCGAGATGCCGAGTTCGGCCGCCGCCCGCATAATTCGAATGGCGATTTCACTTCGATTGGCGACAAGAATTTTACGGATTTGGCGCTCTGACTTCGGCACGTTTGGTTGGCTCCTGATGGTATTTTATTGATATTTTATGAGTTGGCGGCGTTTTAGCACGCCATTTCCCATCAAGCCATTGAAAAGATTACGGTAGTTCGGGTAGCGAACGAGATTGAATGGTTAATTAACTACCTTCGGCGTCTTTGGTGAAAGCGGCGGGAGCGTTGATTGTGCCAGCGAACCTTGCGGTAGCGGATGATACGGGTTCTTTGAACGCGCTGGCGTGGCTGCGCTTGTTGCAAAATACTAAGGGTCGCCGACAAGATTTGTGGCAATAGCTGGGGTTGCGGTGAGGGCAGGGAGCGCGTCACCACTTGCCGCGGCTGTTGGGGCACGGGGTAGCTCGCCATTTGAACACGGGCCACGCTGGGCGGGTCGACCACATCAACGATGATTTGATTGCCGTCGACAAAGTCGTGGATGTAGCGATCAGCGGGAATATTGAGGGTGAGGATTGTTTCGCTGCTATTCTGATGCACGCGCGCATCCCCAACATTCCGCAGCTTTTGACCGGCCAAGGGCTGAATTTTCAGTTCAGCCGGGGCGTCGAAAATCAGACGCGTCTGCTCGTTATTGCGGTCGATCCGATAAGCAATTTGCTTAGGCCAATCGAATATGATCCGCTCGAAAGAGCCCTTGTCATAGGTCCAGATGTCGACCGGCTTGAGCGCGACAAACTGGCGCGCCGGTGGTGGAATGATACGGAAAACGAAACCACGCCTGCTCGCTTCCTCTGTTTCCAGACTGCCAGATCTGGGTGTCTGGCGTCCGCGCGTCATCTTGGCATAACGCGCACTCATAAAATCGCCAAGCTCGGCCGTCGTGAGAAATTTATCTTTATTGGCATCGGCGGGCTCGCGGCCTTGTAAAGTGCTGAGAAACAAGCGCCGAAAACCGCCATCGTCGGCGACTTTTTGATTTTCTGTACCAGCGGTCAGAAAATGATGAGCCGGTTGGCGACGCGGCGTCGCAGATATTCCGCGGGTCGAGCTGAATACCGCACCGCCAAAGCAAGAATCGAACACCGTGTAGCTATGCTTGGCTTGGGCGAGCCGGACATACTCACCAAATCTGCGCATGTTAAGCGCCTTGAGCTTGAAACCAACCGGCCGGGTGCCAGGCAGCGGCGCATCCGCCGGCACGAGATAACCCTCACCATCCATCGTATGGCCATGACCAGCATACCAGACGAATAATCGCGCGCGAGGGTCGGCGCCTTTGCTGGCGTAGAACCGTTCGAAGATTTGTTTAAGTTCTTGGGCGTTCGGGTTTTTGCGCAGCATGACGTCAAAACCACGCCGGGCCATTTCGGCGGCGATCAATTCAGCATCTTTGACGGCGTTCTGGAGGCGGGGCCAACCGTTGGTATATTTGTCGATACCGATCACCAAAGCATGGGAAGAGGTGTAGTGTGGTTGGCTGACAGGCGGCGCGATATTGGGATGGCCAAGAACCGCGATGCCGCGATTCCCCGCAGCGCCTGGCAAAGCGATCATCGTCAGTGAACCAAGAAAAAGCATTAATCCGAATAGCTTGCGCACAAACATACCCTGTCTCCCAAACAAATGGCCACAAATCGGTTTGGCGGATGCCTTCTTTGTATTTAGGGTATAACGTGCTTCGGCGAGGATTCCGGCGCTATTACCGCGTAAAAAGGAGGGAAACATGCAAGAAAATTCAAATAACGAGCGGAAAATTCGTGTCGGCATGGTGCTGTTTCCGAATTTAACCCAATTGGATCTCACCGGGCCGCATGAAGTCTTAAGCTTCCCGCCACCGATCGAGGTTGATCTGTTGTGGCATCGGCTGGAGCCGGTGACCTCGATATCGGGCTTTGTGCTCACGCCGACGGCAACCTTCGACGACTACGATGCGCCGGATGTGTTGTTTATCCCGGGCGGACCGGGCCAGCTCCAGGCAATGGATGACGAGAAACTGATTGCGTTCGTCAAGCGGGCGGGGGAAAGCGCTGAGTTTATAACCTCGGTTTGCACCGGCTCCCTGGTTTTGGCCGCCGCCGGACTGCTGATCGGCAAACGTGCCACCAGCCATTGGAGCGTTGTTGATCAGCTCGCCCTCATGGGAGCAGAGCCGGTCCGCGAGCGCGTCGTCGAAGATGGTAACATCATCACCGGCGCCGGTGTGACGGCTGGCATCGATTTCGCTCTTACCTTGGTTGCGCGCTTGATCAGTGAAGACGTCGCCAAAAACATTCAGCTCGGCATCGAATACGACCCCGATCCACCGTTTAACTCTGGCTCGATTGAGACCGCCGATCCCGATCGGGTCGAGTTGCAAAAAGAACGCGGCGCCGATCTCGCCGAAAAACGCCGCACCGCCGCCGAACGCATTGGCCGGGAGCGGTTGGGGCTGAAGCTCTGATTAGCTATAAATTAACCCTTCTAATTATGTTGGCCTTTACCATTTCTTAAAACCCACTAGGCATAATTTGCCCAGTACGAAAAAGCCGTGAAAAAACGCGCGCCGAAAACGGTCGCAAGACTGGTGGATGTGAAATGGATATTACCAATCTCCCGATGTTCGGGATGCTCAAAGAGCGCCTCAATTGGATTAGTCAGCGCCAACAGGTGGTGGCGCAAAATATCGCCAATGCCGACACGCCTGAATACCGCGCCCGTGACATCAAAGAATTCGATTTTCAGCGAACGCTGCGCGAGCATGCACCGCGAAAATCATCTCCCAATACGACAACCCTCCGCGTAACCCATCCCATGCATATTGCCGGGGCCGGCCAATCGCAAGTTGACGCCGCGGCGAGTGCCATGAAAAAGCCTTACGAGACAGCGCCGGACGGCAACTCCGTCGTGCTCGAAGAACAGATGGTCAAACTAAATGAAACTGCAATCCAGCATTCGATGATGGTGGGGCTGTATCGCAAACATCTATCCATGATCAAAGCAGTTGTGCGTGGTCGATAACTTCCAGGAATAAGAGGAACAAATGGCTGACGATTTAATGTCTACATTTCGAATTTCCGCTGCGGGTATGAAGGCGCAAGGGTCTCGTTTGCGTGTGATTTCGCAAAATATTGCCAACGCTGATTCACTGCCGACTGAACCCGGTCAACGTCCCTATCAGCGTAAAACCATAACCTTTAAAAATGCCGTTGATCGCCAACTCGGACTAAAATTAATCGAAGTTGATAAAGTCGGTAAAGATCGCAGCGATTTTATCAAGCGGTTCGATCCCAGCCATCCGGCGGCAGATCAGGACGGCTATGTACTCGCACCTAACGTCAATAAGTTGGTTGAGATGATGGATATGCGGGAAGCTCAACGCTCCTACGACGCTAATCTGGCCGTTATTCGCACCAGCCGGCAAATGTTAAACAGATCCATCCAGCTGCTGCGTCAGTAGGTCAATAAATATTCTCCGCTGAATTAAGAAAAGCGGGCGTGCCGTAAGATATTTACGGATAAAATTAAAAAAAGGAGAACAACCCATGGCGACAGAATTAGCGAATGCCATCAGCGCCTATAAATCGGCAGTCGGCCGAGCCGCTGAGAGCGGTGAAAGCGGCTTGGGTGTCACCGGGCCCTCAGACGCTGATAATTTTTCGACGATGGTCAAAAACTTTGCCCAAACCGCCATTGAAAAAAACGAAATGAGTGAGCAACTTTCAGCCGCGGCGGCGGCAGGTAAGGCCAATATTGACCAAGTCGTTATCGCCGTTGCCGAAGCTGACGCCACGCTAAGGACCGTTGTGGCGGTGCGCGATAAAGTCTTGGAGGCTTACCGCGAAATTATGCGCATGCCGATGTAATTCCGGATCATCTAAATGGATCAATCTGCAGTCCTTGAAATTTCCCGAGAAGTTTTCATTGTTATTTTGAAATCTGGCGGGCCGATAATGGCGGCTGGACTAGTGATTGGTCTGGCGATCGCGATTTTCCAAACACTGACCTCCATCCAGGAAATGACGCTTACCTTTGTGCCAAAAATTATCTTCATTTTCGGCGCCGTAATTGTCTTTATGCCGTTTATGATGACGACGATCATCGAATTTGCGCAATCTCTATACGACCGCATAATCGCGTTGGGCTAAGGTGATGCTCGAGGAATTTCTCAAACTCAATATATTTGTATTTTTTCTAATTTTCGCGCGAATGGGAACAGTCTTGATGTTCATTCCCGGGCTGGGCAGCACGCGAATCTTTGCCCGCAGCCGCCTGTTTTTAGCTTTAGCAATTTCCTTTCTGCTAACGCCAATTTTAGCCGGCCATCTGCCCGCGCTGCCAAAAACACCGATTGAGTTAGGCTTCTTAGTAGCCGGAGAAATCGTCGCCGGTGCGTTTTTAGGGCTCGTTGTGCGGGCAATGTTCACGGCAACTCAAACTGCCGGTGTGGTGATCGCCTTTGTGTCTGCCATGGCCAATACAATGGTCTATGATCCGGTGGTTGAGCAACAAAGCGCGGTAGTCGCCGGTTTTCTCGGGACCATCGCCAATTTGCTTTTGTTTGTGACCAACATGCATCATTTGCTAATTGAGGCGATGGTCGAAAGTTATAATCTGTTTCAGCCTGGAATCGTGTTCAATATCGGCGATATGGTTCATCTATTTGCCCGACAGATCGCCGATACGTTTAAGCTTGGCGTGCAATTGGCCTCACCGTTTTTGGTCGTTTCGCTTGCTTACTATATGGGCTTGGGGGTGCTCACGCGATTGGCGCCCCAAATCCCAATTTTTTTCGTCGCCATGCCGTTGCAAATCGTCATTTCGATTATTGTGCTGGCTTTGACTGTTGGCGGGATAATGGTTGTGTTCTTGAGCCATGTTCAAGATAGCCTGCAACCATTTATCGGCTCATAGGGAAAGGAGAACGCCGTGGCCGACGATTCGGACGGAGAAAAGACAGAGCAACCGACTGGCAAACGGCTAAACGATGCCACCAAGAAAGGTCAGGTTGCGCAATCTCAGGAAATTCAAAGCTGGGCGGTATTGTTAGCAGCGACCATGTTTCTCGGCTCTGTCATTCCCAGCATCATGCGCCATGTTGCGTCTGTAAATCTTAATTTTATCGAGAAAGCGCATGCGTTCCCTTTGACACCAAATAATTTTCAAAACCTATTCAAAGAAGTTGGTTTGGAAATCGGAATTGTGCTTGTTCCCTTGATGTTGGCTTATCTTGTAATCGGTGTCGTCGTTCAGATTACTCAAGTTGGCTGGACGGTTTCAATGGATAAGTTTGACATCAAACTAAACAAGTTCTCACCCCTAAAAGGCGCCAAGAAAATGTTTGGTACACGTGCGCTTGTTGAAGTTGGCAAAGGCATTGTCAAATTGGGCATTGTCGGAACCGTTGCCTTTATCGTTGTCGCACCGATGCTGGACGATGTCGAATTGCTGCCAGCCTTCGAAATGGTGCATACCCTTGACCGGATCAAGAATATTGCTCTGGTTATCCTTGTTGTGTCGGTGATGATCATGACGGTAATCGCGGCGCTCGATTTTATTTATCAGAAATGGGATCACATCGAAAAATTAAAAATGACCAAACAAGAAGTCAAGGATGAACGTAAACAGCAGGATGGAGATCCGAAAATCAAGCAACGTATGGCCGCCTTGCGTATGGAACGACAGCGTGAACGCATGATGCAGGCGATCGGCAAGGCCGATGTTATCATTACCAATCCGACCCATTATGCCATTGCCTTGCAATATGATTTGGATACCAT
The DNA here is from genome assembly GCA_913020445.1 of uncultured Rhodospirillaceae bacterium. GTDB lineage: Bacteria > Pseudomonadota > Alphaproteobacteria > Rhodospirillales > UBA2165 > TMED23. The sequence continues at coordinate 122,597 of CAJWAR010000002.1, read as the reverse complement.
GCCGGCACCGGTACTGGTTGGTAAAGGTGTTGATTCACTCGCCTTGCGCATTCGTGAGATCGCCGAAGAAAACGACATACCAATTGTTGAGAACCCGCCGCTTGCCCGGGCGCTTTATGCATCCGTTGAAATTGATGAAGAAATTCCAACCGAACATTATCATGCGGTTGCCGAGGTTATTGGCTATGTCTTCCGCCTCAAAGGCCGCATGCCCAAGGTGGAACCGACAGACGAGCCAGCTAATCAATCCGCGCCTGACAATGGAGATGAGGAAAATCAAGAAAGTCCGGGTCCGGTCCTAAATTAGATAAAATAGGTGGTTGAAGACCAGCCCCGAATCGCGCAATGAATGTCATAACATACCTATTAAGTTGGTTTGGGATAATCGGTGTGATGAGGGATTTTGAAAAATAAAAATGGCATATTTGACGGCTGGCCGGCGAAGCTGGTTACGGCTGGCTTAGCCGTTTTGCGCTCGCCTACCTTTAGCACGATTTTAGCTGTTGTGTTTGGTGCTGTCAGTGTTGCTTTGCTCATTCCAGGCTCGACCGGGACCTCAACGCCAGCACTGCAGATGACAGGTCTCGTCTTTGCCTTATTGACGGTTATTTATGTCGCCATTGCAGCTTGGAAATTGGGGCGTGCGACGGAACGCCGCCGGGCGCATCATTCATTGTTCGAAACTCTGTCGGCCTCGCAAGAGGCGCTTTATCTCACCGATGGCCGTCAACGCATTATATTTGACAATGAAGCTTTCCGCGGCCTCTATGAAAAAATAGAGCCGCAAAAACTTATTGGTTCGGCCAGCATTGAAGGCATTGAAAAATTGCTCGACGCCAATTCCGAAGCAGTTTTCGCGCGCATATTGGCCAATGCAAAAGAACGGCGCCGTGATCTTGGTGAACTGGTATTTAATTCTGAAAACTCAATTGCGCATTCTTGGAAACTGGCTGTTGAGCCGGTTGAAACGCTGGATGATCTGACACTTTGGCGCATTGAGGATGTCACCGACCTACGCTTCCACGATATTGAGCGTTTGCATGAAGAACAGTTTTTGGGTGATCTATTAAATCAATTACCGGTTGGTTTTTTTGCTGCCGATGAAGAAGGTAATTTACGCTATTTAAATTCAACCATAAGAGAGTGGCTTGGGGTGCGGCGTGATACCAAGGTCGGTGAATTGCCGGGCTTTGCAGATTTTGTCTCGCCCAATGCGGAGCAAAATGGCGCCATTGAAACGGATGCAAGTGGCATGCATGGCGGACTCCTATTGCGGGCGTTAGATGGTCAGGAGTTTCCCGCCTATCTCATCCAATCACAGAAAGAATCAACTGGTGGTGAGTTTGAGTACAGCCGTTCTATCGTGTTGCGAGAACCTTTTACGCCCATCGTCGATGATGGCACGGGTGGGCCGCTTTTGCGCCGTATACCCTGGCTGTTTTCAGATGCACCGGTGGGGATTGTCATGCTCGATATCCAGGGCGAAGTGATTGATTGCAATCGAGCGTTTCTTAAGTTGCTTGGCCTCCACCGCGATGGCGTGATCGGCCGGCCATTGTCGGACCGGATCAACAAAGAAGACCGTAGCGATGCCGATGCACAATTATCCAAAGTCGTGATGGGGATCATGCCCGCGACGCTGTTGGATGTACGCATGCCGGCGGGCGGTGAACGGGAATTGACGGCCTCGCTATATGTCAGCCGTATTACCGATGATGAGGGTGATGTCACCGGCCTGGTCATGCATGTTATCGATACGACTGAGCAGAAAAATCTCGAAGTACAGTTCAACCAGGCGCAAAAAATGCAGGCAGTTGGTCAACTGGCGGGTGGCGTCGCCCATGACTTCAATAATCTGCTAACCGCAATGGGTGGCTTTTGCGATCTCTTATTGGGACGACACGGACCGGATGATCCGTCTTTCGCCGATATCATGCAGATCAAGCAGAATGCTAATCGGGCGGGTAATCTGGTACGGCAGCTTCTGGCGTTTTCGAGGCGGCAAACGCTGCAGCCAAAAGTATTCGCCATCACCGATGCGTTGAACGATCTTTCTAATCTGCTGCGACGTTTGATTGGTGAAAACATTGAGCTTGATCTCAATCACGGTAAAGATGTTGATCTCATCCGCACCGATCCCGGCCAATTTGATCAAGTGGTGATTAATTTGGCGGTGAACGCCCGAGATGCCATGCCGGGTGGGGGCGTCATTACGATCACGACCGAACGGGTGACAGTCGAGACCTCCGTGCAACGTGGCCATGAAGTGATGCCGGCCGGTGAATATATATTGATCAATGTCGTTGATACTGGATCAGGCATCGCCAAAGAGGATATCGGCCGCATCTTCGAGCCGTTTTTTTCGACCAAAGGCGTCGGCGAGGGGACGGGTCTGGGACTCTCCACGGTCTATGGCATCATCCGCCAATCCGAGGGCTATATATTTGTTGATTCTGCGTTGGGCGAAGGGACGACATTTTCGATCTACCTGCCGGCCTTTAGTGCGGCTGAAGCCGATTTCGTCAGTAACGGATATGCCAATGAAATAATAGATGACGCCGATTTGACCGGTGCTGGTACCGTCTTGCTGGTCGAGGATGAAGATGCGGTAAGGTTGTTTGGCGCCCGGGCGCTGCGTAATAAAGGCTACCGCGTGCTTGAAGCCAATGATGGTGAGCATGCGCTTGACGTGATCAATGACTACGGTGATCCGATCGATCTTATCTTAACCGACGTTATGATGCCTGGTATGGATGGCCACACCCTGGTGCGGCTAATTTTGGAGGAATTACCGGATATCAAAGTAATCTTGATGTCGGGACACGCTGAAGACGCCATCCCCGGCGAGATCAGCGAAGACCAATCAATCAACTTCCTGCCCAAACCGTTTAGTCTGCAAGAACTTGCGGTCAAAGTGAAAGATGTGTTGGCGGGGTAATGCTACTCTGCTGCTTCATTCAAGCATCGTTCCAAGCGGTCGAGCGTCACCATTGCCGGCAGGCATTGGCTGACACTGCCATTGGGCTCGCGGCCATCGCGAATGGCAGCGAAAAATTCACGGTCTTCAAGTTCGACGCCATTCAGTGAGTCCGCGATACCTGACAAATCAATTGCCTCACCTTTGCCGTCTTCAAGGTCATCATAGCTGGCGATGTAGGTGCCGTTATCGCAGACATAGCGGAAAAAGGTGCCCAAGGGTCCATCATTGTTGAACGATAAAGTTAGACTGCAGAGCGCTCCCGTCGGTGCTTTCAAGCCAATGCTCATATCCATGGCAATGCCGAGCTCCGGATGGGGCGGACCTTGGAGGGCGTGCATATCGGCGGCTGGTGCTCCCGTCTGGTATTGAAACAGATCGATCGTGTGGCAGGCGTGATGCCACAATAAATGATCGGTCCAACTGCGTGCTTCGCCAAGAGCGTTCAAATTACTGCGCCGGAAAAAAAACGTCTGGACGTCCAAATGCTGGAGCGTCAACTCGCCAGTTTCAATACGATTGTGAATCCATTGATGGCTCGGATTAAACCGGCGCACATGGCCTGCCATTGCCACTAAGCCGGTTGCTTGTTGCGTTTGGACGAGCCGCTCCGCATCGGCCAAAGTATCGGCCATCGGTATCTCGACCAGGACATGCTTACCAGCCTCAAGACATTTGATCGCTTGTGCGGCGTGCATCTGGGTCGGCGTGGCGAGGATCACCGCATCAATTTCCGAGCGGGCCAGACTTTCCTCAAGATCGGATGACCAATGCTCAATACCGCGCGCTTTGGCCACAGTCGCTAGCCGATCGGGCTCAACATCGACGACTGATACCACGTCAATCTCATCGATTGCATCTATTGCTTCAAGATGTTTAGTTCCAAAAGCGCCGGTGGCGCCGGCAATGCAAATTTTCATAGCAGGGTCCGGTGGTTATTCATTCAATTTTTTATGCTTTTTCTTTCGCGTATAAAGCGTTGGGTCTTTTTCAACTTTGGGCCGGAACAGTGGATTTTCGTGCAGCGCCCGAGCATGAGGATTACGCTTTTTCTTGAGTTCCCGGGTCTGTGGTTTTTTTGCTGTCGCCATGGTGATAGCTGTTAAGGCAGATAATCCTTTAAGTTTACTTCGTTAAAACTTTTGGGCATGGCCGGCTCGAAGTTATAACGTTCGGCATCCGACAAATGCGCCGGGATGGTCGCGTCGATCATCCATTTCGTACCGACCCGGGCAAAGCTGCCCATGCCGGGTGCCGTCGGTGAAATATTATCAAGCGCAAACACCCGCGTTTCCGGGATCATCACGACATCACGTTCGGCATGGACCCGGGTTGTCATCGACCAGGCAATTTGGCGAAGATCGCTGGCATCAATGTCTTCGTCAACGGCGATGGCGAGTTTGGGATGGAGATAAGGGCCAGACAATGCTGCCATCAAAGCTGTCTTGGTTTGACCAGGATGGCGCGGCCGCATCTTGAGGATCAACATCATATCACCGGATTCAGTAACAGCGCGGACATCCATCAAATCCAGGCCGCCTTCAACGTCTTTGAGATGATGCTTGGTCGCGACCTCAACGCCGATGCCCATGGTCGACTGGGCATCCGTCACCGGGAAGCCGCAATGGAGCGCGTAGAAGATGGGATCTTTGCGTTGGGTGATTGCCTTCACCTGAAAAACTTCTGAATCCATGCCGCCGGCATAGGTGCCGGTAACCTCGCCGTATGGCCCTTCGGGTTCAAGAAGGTCCGGCAGCACTTCACCTTCGATGACAATCTCAGCTTCGGCAGGTACTTCAAGGTCGATGCTTTCGCATTTCACCAGCCGGACCGGCTCCTCCAAGATGGCACCGGCGAGACCAAATTCGTCATTGCCAAAAGTTGTCGTAAAGCTGGAGGCGAAAAAGATTGCCGGATGAGTACCGTAAACCATGGCGACCGGCATGGCTTCACCACGGGCGCAATATTTATCGTAGATTTGACGGGCCTGGCGCGGGATCATAATAAAGCCGGTTTTATCCTTGCCGGTGACCATTTGACGGTGAACGGAGAGATTGCGGATACCGGTATCGGGGTCTTTGATCACGGCAATGCCTGAGGCAAAATAGCGCCCGCCATCTTTTTCTGAGGTCATTAAAGTCGGGAAATCATAGAGATCGATCTCGTCGCCGGTTTTTTTGACTTCCTTTACCGGCGCAGCTCCATCTGTCATTTCGGCTGCAATTGGCGTTTGAATGCGTGCCGCCATTTGATCGAGTAAAACATTTTCTTCAATATTTAGACCAATCGCCCATTTTTTACGGTCGGCAACAATTTGACTGCAAGCCTGCCAGCCTTCATGGCCTTTAATATTGGTAAAGAGGCTCGCCTGCCCCAACTCATTGAAAGCTTTCCATTCCACTGCCGCCATATCAACGAGCGGATCAACTTCCTTGGTAAAATGAATAAGCTCGCCTTGCTGCTCAAGGTTGGCCAGCATGGTGCGAAAGGATTGGTCAGGCATGTTGAGGGCTCCTAATTAATGCAGCGGTGACTTTAGAGGGCAAAGCTCAGAGTTACAATAACCCGCCTATATTCAGTTTCGGTAAATTTACCCTTTGGAAAAAGGGGGATTTATTGCTAGCATCCTGTCGGAATACGAAATTCTAATATACCTTTAAATCAAAATGTAATGCAGGGAGTGCGTTTAATGTTTAAGAAAATACTAGGTTTAACCGCTGCTGCGGCTGTTGTGACGGCGGTATCGCCCGTTATGGCACCAGCTCAAGCTAAAGACATCAAAATTGGATTTGTCACGACGCTGACGACACCAGCTGCGATTATCGGCAAACAGATGAAAATGGCTGTTGAACTGGCACTTGATCATATTGGCCATAAAATGGGCGGGCAAAATGTCAAAGTCCTGTTTGAGGATGACGGCCTCAATCCCAAAATCGGTAAACAAAAAACTGAAAAGCTTTTAAAGAGTGACAAAGTTGACATCATGGCCGGCTATATCTGGTCGCATGTCTTGGGCGCTTCGGCTCCTGTCGTGCTTAAAGCTGGCAAGTTTTTCTTTAGTGCCAATGCCGGACACTCGATTTATTCCGGTAAAAAATGTCATAAGAACTTTTTCAATGTTTCTTGGGAAAACAGTCAAAACGCTCACGCCACCGGCACTTATTTGAACAAGCAAGGCGTAAAAAACCTATATATCCTGTCGCTCAACTATGCGGCTGGTAAACAAGTCGTCGGCGGTATCGAACGCGGCTATAAAGGTAAAGTGGTTGGCAAAGACTTCGTGCCGTTGAGCCACAAAGACTGGTCGGCGGAATTGGCTAAAATTAAAGCCGCCAAACCGGAAGCCGTTGTCGCCTTTTATCCGGGCGCTTGGGGACCGAAATTCTTTACCCAATATAACCAAGCTGGCCTTAATAAAACGACGCCGCTCTATCACGTCTTTTCGATCGATATGGGCAATTTGCCGATTTTCCAGAAAATTGGCTTGAACGTGTTAAACACTTTTCAGACCGCCCAGTGGTCGCCGGATTTTAAAAATGCAGCAAATGTTAAATTTGTCTCTGAATTTAAAAAGAAATATGGCGTGATGCCGAACCATTTTGCGGCGCAGTCCTATGAAACCATCATGTTGATTAAATCCGGCGTTGATGCGGTGGGTGGAGATGTTTCCAAAATGGATAAAATGCGGGCAGCCTTTGAAAAAGCCGACTTTGCTGCGGTTCGTGGCAAATTCCGCTACGAGAAAAACCATTATCCGATCCAGGACTTCCATGCCCGTGAAGTCGTAAAGGGTGCGGATGGCAAGTGGACCCTTGAGCAACGGGGATTGGTTGTCAGCGATTCACGTGCTTATAACTACAAAGACTGCAAACGTTAAAACTTAACGACACTTTTTAAATCGAAGGGGAGCGTGTTCTGGTGGCACGCTCCCTTTTTTTGCTCTAAATTGCGCCTACTTGCAATTGGAGAGCTAAATGAAAACCCGAATTACAGAATTACTTGGTATCAAATACCCGATCATCCAGGGTGGCATGCATCATGTCGGTTATGCGGAACTTGCGGCAGCGGTTTCCAACGCCGGCGGCCTCGGCATTATCACCGGTTTGACCCAACCGACACCGGCTGACCTCGGCCAGGAGATTGCCCGCTGCCATGATATGACGGACAAACCGTTCGGCGTGAACCTGACCTTTCTGCCGACCTTTGAAGAGCCGCCTTATGATGGCTACATTGAGGAAATCGTCAAAGGCGGGATTAAAATTGTTGAAACCGCCGGCCGTAATCCCGAACCTTATTTACCGGTACTGAAAGAGGCCGGTATCAAAGTGATCCACAAATGCACCTCGGTGCGGCATTCTCTAAAAGCGGAGAAAATTGGCTGTGATGCGGTCAGTGTTGACGGTTTTGAATGCGGTGGCCATCCGGGTGAGGACGATATTCCCAATATGATTCTGCTGCCGCGTGCCGCCGAAGAGCTCTCCATTCCTTTTGTCGCCTCGGGTGGCATTGGTAATGCCAAGCAACTGGTTGCTGCCCTGGCGCTGGGTGCCGACGGCATCAATATGGGCACCCGTTTTATCGCGACCAAAGAAGCCCCCGTGCATCAAAACGTCAAAGACGCCATCTTGGCGGCTTCCGAGCTGGATACCCGGCTGGTCATGCGTCCTTTGCGCAATACCGAGAGGGTGTTGATCAATTCGGCAGTGGAAAGGGTTATCGAAATCGAGCGCGAAAAAGGGCCCGATATAAAAATTGACGATATTGCTGATTTGGTCGCCGGTGTTTATCCCAAAGTCATGAATGACGGCGAAATGGATTCGGGCGCCTGGAGCTGCGGCATGGTCGCCGGCCTGATCAATGATGTACCGAGCTGCCAGGAATTGATCGACAGCATGGTCGCCGAGGCTAAAAATATTATCAGCAGCAATCTGGCCACCCTAGTTCAGGATTAAGCTCTGGCAAATTTGGCCTCAAGGCTGTGCGCAAAACCTCAAGTATTGCCACCCACCGATACGGAGGGTTTCCTCGGCGATGAGATAAACCGGCTCGACAATCGAGGAAATGTTGAACCCTTATTTAATGTGACAATCCCACCTGTCGGTTACGCATCCACTCTACTCCGATTAGCGCGCCACCAAGAATAACCCCTATCAACGCCAATGGGATTCCGATATTCAGGATTTTATCCGGCATAAACATTCCGGCACCGGCAATGGCGAACAGAACCCGTGTCAGCGGATTTATATGGCCCATCGCATACCCCATGACGGCAACTGAAATGAACCAGATACCGAGAATTGATTTGCCGGTAATCAATAGGATCGATACGGCGTCGCCTTCCATCAAAAGCTCCGGTACAACGACAAACAGGAAAGGCACAAGATAGGCGAACCAGCCAAACCGCATGGCGGCAAAGCCGGTCGCCATGGGATCTTTACCGGTCAGGCTAGCTGCGGCAAAAGCAGCAATCGCGACAGGCGGCGTGATCATTGACATCATACCGAAATAGAGGATGAACAAATGTGCTGCCATCGGATTAATACCAACTTCGATTAATGCCGGTGCGACTAGGGTTGCGAGCATCAGATAAACGGCCACCGTGGGCATGCCCATACCGAGCAAAATACAGACAAAGGCTGAGATCAATAGCAGCAAGAAGAGATTGTCGCCGCCTAGTTCGACCATCATCAACGACATGCCGAAACCGATACCCGTGACGTTGAGCGTGCCGATAACAATACCCGCTGCCGCCGCAATCATGATGATATCAAGCACCGCATGACCGGTTTGGCGCACTGCATCCAACAAATCAAGGAAAGTCAGGCGTTTGCCCTTATAGCCGAAAATCATACTGCTGGCGATAATCACCAGGACGGAGATTAAGGCCGACATTTCCGGTGAATAGTTGAACACAAACAACGCGACGATGAGGACAATGAATGGCAGCGGAAAATACCAGCCGGTCTTAAGTATATCCATGAATTTCGGAATATCTTCCTTAGCCATGGCTTGAATATTGGTCCGGGCGGCTTCGAGATCAGCCAGGATGAACAACGCGACGTAGTAAAGAACTGCCGGAATAAGCGCAGCAATGACAACTTCCTTGTAAGGAATTTCGAGGAACTCCGCCATCAGGAACGCTGCCGCTCCCATGATCGGTGGCATCAATTGCCCGCCGGTTGAGGCAACCGCTTCGATCGCGCCGGCTTGAACGCCGCGATAGCCGGCGCTCCGCATCAACGGGATGGTAATAACACCGGTGGTTACAACGTTTGATACTACGCTGCCGGAAATCGAGCCGAAAAAGCCTGAGGCGGTAACGGCAATCTTGGCTTGGCCGCCCCGGTAGCGGCCCACCAACACCATTGAAATCTCGGTGAAAAAAGTTGAGCCGCCGGATTTGGTGAGCACTTGGCCGAAAAACACAAAAGCCATGACGATCGATGTGACGATTACCATCGGCACACCCAGGATACTCGTGGGATCCCAGGCGAGGTAGTAGAACAAATCCTGCCACAGCATTTCCTTGCCGGCCAATTTGCCCGGTAATAAGTGGCCAAACAGCCCCATCAAAACAAACAACACAACGAGTATAGTCAAGGCATGACCAACCGTACGTCGGAGTCCTTCGATGAGCAGGACGACAATTATGATGCCTGGGATTAACCCCTCCAATGGGGCGTCTGACACCAGCTCGGCCAATTGCGGATAGCGGATGGCCATATAGACGGCAGCGATAAAACCGACACCGGAAAAGACAAAATCATACCACGGGATTGGCCGCGCGGCGGTTTCGCCTGTTTTATTTTTGCGGAAGCGGATCGATAGGAATACCAGAGGTATGGCGATAGCCAAAATACCGCTCAGGAACTGCTCGGTATAGAGCAGCAGGCCGACCATACGAAATAAATCGGCGGCCCAGGCGATGGCAGCAACCGTCAAAATAACGGCGAGAACAGCTATAAAGCTGCTCGCCGCCGTATTTTCTCGGGTTGATGCGTCAGTTGAAATTTTATTATTCACTGAATTTACACCAACTTACGAATTATTTTGGTGGCCACATGCCTTTTTCTTTATAGAACTTTATGGCACCAGGGTGATAGGTTAGTCCTTTGAATTTAATCGCCATTTTGTCGGATTTGAAACCACCCCAGCCCGGGAAGGCTTTGACCAATGCGCCCCGGTGATCATGCATGGTTTTAGCCACTTTATAGACCGCCGCATCAGAAACATGCTTACCGGCTGCCAAAGTATGCCAATAGGTCATGACATGTACTGGGCCGGATACGCCAACGTTCCGCTTTGATGGTTTTTCAGGTTTGGCAAATGCCGGCGGCACAAATTTTTTCGCTGCCGCGACTGCTGCTGGTGAAGGATCAAAGTTCAATACTCTCAGACCACCAACTTTGGCGTTCACCTCACGTACTTTACCAGCACCGAAAACGAAGAAGAAAATATCGGTTTTACCGGCGGCAAAATCATTGGCACCTTTAACGACGCTTGGCGTTGGCACTTTGATTACATCGTCATAACTCAGGCCGCCATTGGCAAGTTGACCGTCCATCAGCGGCTGAATAATACGTTGTGACGACCAGCCGCTTGGCACGCGTTTACCTTTGATATCTTTGATCGATTTAATCGGAGAATCTTTCTTAACAAAGATCGCAACACGGAACGGAATGGTAGCTGAAACAACCCGGAGGTTAGGATGTTTGCGGCCGGGATAAATCCCAGTACCGGTGACGGCATAAAGCGATTCCAATTCGTTCACTAGGCCAAACTCCAACTTACCTGCGTTGACGGCGGGTACGTAAACGCTGGAGCCGCCAAACGGTTGAGACCGCATCTGTATATCTGTTTTTTGGGAAACCACTTTCGAAAGTGATTGCCCGGCTTGGTTGGTAAAGCCGCCTTTAGTCGTACCGACGCCGACGGTTTGCGCCGAAGCCGTTACCGACAGCAGCCCCGCGGCGGCGATTGAGGCAATAAATAGTCTTTTTTTCATTTTAACTCTCCCTTGGGATTAACATTGTGTAAGTTTATTGATAATTTAGCGTAGAAATTTAGAATAATTCTCTGAGACTATGATTAAGAAATGCCCCTTATCAAAGACTTTGATTATTGCATTTATTAGATCATTTTCCAATTTTTTCAATTTTCACCCGGACGCACAGGTCAAGATTTAGATTGACCGGATTGCAATGTTCATAATCGAGTTCCAGTAACTCGTTAAAAAACACGCCTTTGCCCTTTGCGATCGGCATGCCATCACCCCAGTGACCCGCCAGGGCCGCGATGCCAAGTCCTTCCGGATGTATTGCTTCGGTCAGGCGGACCCGTCCCTCAACTGAACGTCCGGCCTCGGTGGAAACGCGAATGGCATCACCATTCACCAGCTCCAATTTTTCACCGGCCACAGTGTTGAGAGCGATCGTATAGGAAAACGGATCAAGCTGAGCGGCTTCATCGAGCCATGCATTTTCCATCGTATAACTATTCGTGTGCACGATATCGCGGTAGTAAAAAGCCGAGAAATCAAAACCATCATCATGATGCTCATGCGAGGCGCAAGGAATCCAATCGGCTAGCGGTGAATAATGCTGACGCGGGATTTTCATGCCGCGTGGCTCGGCAATGGCGGCGATTGCCTCTCCGGTTCGGGGCATCCATTCCCAATAGATCGGTACCCGCACATCAACAAAAGCGCGCCAATAAACCTCCTCGGGTTTTTTTGGCCATTTATATAAGCCGTGCTCCTTGAACCAATCGTAGCCCATCTCCGGGCCAAAATTATTCTTCAGATCGGCATCGCAAATTTCTTCATACGAATAGGATTTATCACCTTCCAGCCGGAAGGGCGGCTCAAGATTATAAGACGCGTTATAGGCGGCGTTGAGGTCGCCGCGAAAGCCAACCCGGTCAGCTAATTCAAGCAACACGTCGGCGGCGCGGCGCTGTTCGCCATAAGGTCCGACGACGGGTTGCCGGATCGGCCAGCACCATTCACCCATGCCGGCAGGCAGGCTGAAAATAAACGGGAAGTTCGAGCGTGAATCCTGCGATTGCAGGTAGTCGCAATCGGGCAGGACGATGTCGGCGAACTCTGACGTTTCCGTCATCAACAAATCAAAACTGACGAAAAATTTGTATTTTTTGAGAGATTCCGCCACGACATCTTTATTGGCGATACTCATTAACAAATTGGCGCCACAATTGAAGAGGACTTCCGGGCGATACGGCAGATCAAATTGATCCCATAACTTCTCACGATCAGTAGAATCCAGGAACGGTGAGGTCATGCCCATGACAAACAAATCCTGGAGCCCGACATTCGTTGGCTGGCGGGGTTCACCGACCGGGTAGGGATAGTGGTAGCCCATCCACATGCCGGTAATCATCAATCCATCTTTATCGGGCTCAGGCTGATACCAGGGCTTACCGTTGCCGGGATTGCCGTGACATGTCGGATTGAAGCCGAGGCAAGAGCCGACCACATCGGCCGCGCCGACCAGTTGGTTCAGCAGATCGACAGCCAGGAAGTTATAAACTGAATTGATATGTCCCTGGGCGCCGCGAAAGGCAATGGCGGCAACCGGCCGGTAAGGTACCGTGACGCCATCGATAACAATCGTGCTGCCGATCCTTGCTTCAGCGGCGAACTCTCCGGTAAGACGGCGAATATTGGCGGCCGGTACGGTAGTGATTTCCTCAGCCCATTCGGGTGTAAATTTCTTGAGGTGCTCTTTAAGCAGGTGGAAGGATGGATGACAGACCACACCGTCCACTTCGAATTTGCCAATTAGCGCCATATGCTCGGGATCAACGTCACCAAATGGCCGCGCTTGGCCAGCGTCCTCATCCCAAACCAAGGGTGTTTCGCTGTCAGGATCGCGAACGTATTGTTGATCAGGGCCGATCAGATACGGCCCGTTCGTCTTGGCCTTGAGATAAGGAATATCCAACATCTCAAGCTCATTCGCCAAGACATTGCACATTGATAGAGCTAACGCACCATCGGTGCCAACTTTGAGCGGCACCCATTCAGTCGCCTTGGCTGAGGCGAAATTACACATTGGGTCAACTACCACAAGCTTCATGCCGCGATCCCGCGCATCGGCAGCCATACCCATATTTGAGGTTGAGGCATGACCGGCGCTATGACCTTTGGAAGCACCGAAGAACATGGCGTAATTACAATATTGGAAGTCTGGCAAGATGCCCCATGAAGCGTGCATGACTCCACTGATTAAATGAGCACCGTTGCCGCAATGTAGCCCACCTCCAGCGGTCGAATGATTGGGCGTGCCAAAGCCAGCAGCAAAAGCGGTAAAAGGTATACGGCTCGCGGTTAACGTTGTGGTCCGCTGCACCACCAGTTTGCGGGGATCGTCGTCGCGAAGTTTCTTGAGCACTTCGGTAATTTCATCAAGCGCCTCATCCCAGGAGATTTTTTTCCATTTAGGATCGACGCCGATACCTTTTTCCGGATTGGTGCGGCGAAGCGGCTGGGTGAGACGATTGGGGTCGTAATGCGACATGATCCCGCTCACCCCCTTGCCGCATAGCCGGCCTTTGCCGACGACGCTATCGGGATTGCCTTCGATCTTGACAATCACGTCATCCACCCGATGAGCCAATACAGAGCAGGAGCCGTAACAAAGGGCGCAGGAGGATGGCACCCACTGATCGATGGCAGGCTCGACGCTTTCTGCTGTTTTTTCAGCGCTCTCCGGCTGGATGATGTCCATGGTCCTGATCCTTAATTTTAACCGCCTTCATAGGCCAGCATGAGTATCAATTCGAGATCCATTCTCTTGAAAACTCTCTGCCACGCTGATCCCCAATAAATTCCTTAGAAATCTTAGCTTATGCAAAGAAGCGTTCCTTGATGAAGATCAAGGCATCGTTTGCTGGATTATGGGATTCACTATTCCATCGGGAATAAGAAAAACTTCATAATAAAAGAATCCGCTGGCCAAATTCTAGAAGGCAAAGTCTAGGGAGGCTACATGATTACTCCGGAAATTATTGAAATCAAAACCGATGTCGCGGTTATCGGCGGCGGTACCGCAGGATTGAACTGCGCCATGGCAGCAGCCGAAAGTGACTGCGATGTTTTGGTCGTCGAAAAAGCCAATATTGTTCGGAGCGGCGCCATTGCCGGCGGCATTGACCACTTCATGGCCTACATGGAAAACGGCGAGGATTGGGACAGCCGCGAGGCTTATCTTGGCTATGTCGCCCGCGTTGCCAAGGGTGCGTCAAATCTCAAAATCCACGAGAAAGTCTATTGCGACGAACTGCCGGCGGCGATTGAACGGATCGAAAGCTTGGGTATATCGCTTCGCGATCCACGCTATCCCAACAGCCAGGATTTTTTTCGCACCCAGTCAATGGGACAACCTGGCCCCTATTGGATTAATTTCGATGGCAAGAAACTCAAACCCCGGATGGCCCGCGAGGTAAATAGACGTGGTTGCCGGGTGCTCAATCGAGTCCAGGTTACGAATATATTCCTGCACGATGGCGAATTGGCGGGATTTACCGGTTTCGATATTCGCACCGGCGATTTCTACCTGATCCATGCCAAGACAATCATCATCTCAACCGGCAACACCAACCGGATGTTCCGCACCCAAAATGGTAATCCGTTCAATCTTTGGTACTGCCCGGCCAATACCGGCGATCTTCACCGCGCAGCCTATGACGCCGGAGTGGAACTTGCCAATATGGAATATGTCCGCATGACGATCGTTACCAAGGGTTTCAGCACGCCGGGCTTCAACGCCTTTTTTGGCATGGGCTGCAAATTGGTCAATTCACTCGGTGAATCATTTACCAAAAACTATCATCCCATGGGAGATAAAGCGCCGCGCAACGTTATGGTTTGGGGAGCCTTGCAGGAAATCAAGGAAGGCCGTGGCCCGATCTATATGGACGCGCGCCATTTGAGCACCGAGGATCTGGATCATCTCTTTAAGACCCTCGGCACCGACAAGGACACGTTACCTGACTACCTCGCCGCCAAGGGCTATCTTAAAGACGGCGCGATGATTGAAATGACGGTTTCCGAACCAATGCAGGCGCGGCCCTCTGAACTCTGTGGCGCCGGCATCAAGATCGATGAAAATTGCGCCTCCAATGTGCCTGGTATTTACGCTGCCGGTGATGCCGCCGACCAAATGGGCTGTCTCCATATGTGCACCGCGGGCGGATTTGCCGCCGGTAAAGCTGCTGCGGCCTACGCTGGAACCGTTACCAAACACCATCCAGTTGATATGACCGCTGTTAGAGATGAACGGGAGCGCGTTTTTAAACCGCTCGGCCGCAACAGCGGCCTCCATTACAGCGAGTTTGAAAATGTTGTTCGGATAATTACATCCGATCATTTTGGTCCGATAAAAACTGAACTCAGTTTGAATGCTGCGCTTGAAAAATTGGATGGCATTGATGGCGAACGTAACAATCTCCGCGCTACCAACCTGCACGAGCTTATGAGGTGCCACGAATCATCAAACATTCACCAAGTTGCCAAAATAATGGCCCATGCCGCCCTCGTGCGGAAAGAATCGCGCTTTGCGCCTTATCATTACCGCGCCGACTACCTTGAGACCGATGACGATAATTATTGCGGTCTTATTGGTATTAGCAAAGGCGCCGATGGCCAGGCTCAAACCCGATTCGAGCCGCTTGAGTATCCAATTTAGTTAGACCGACAGGAGATTAGTGCCATGCCTGCAGTCATCAGCCAAACTAAATGTACCGGATGTGGTCTGTGTGACCTTTTTTGCCCTATCGATGTCATTCATATGGAAGGTGATGTCGCTATTATGCGCTATCCAGATGAATGCTGGCATTGCGGTGCTTGCCGCCTGCATTGTTCCAAAGGTGCGGTGACTTTTGAATTCCCAGCCTCGATGGCGGGGATTTAAATCAAGCTAAATCTAAATAGTTCACTGATCAAAAGGTTCAATTTTTTTAGCGATCTTATAATGCCATCATCCCTGTCGGAGGTTACTTCGGCAATGGAGTCGAATACCATTCCATAATTTCGGTTAAGCTGCCGGGCAATTCAAATTTTCTCATGATTATCCTTAATAATAAAATCTTCGCGATCATAACGAATTTGTAAATGGGAGCTAGGCACATTTGATGTATTGGGGTAATCTCGTTTCCGAACTCAAGGGAGGGGGAAAGGATTTGTTTAAAAAAATCTACCCCCGGTGGGGTTTTCCGTTTCTCCCTTGAAATTAAAACTGTTTATTTTTAGGGAGGAATAAATGAAGAGTATATTTATACGCGGCCTTACCGCCGGTATTTTCACTGTCGCGGCTGTCGCGGCTTTCACACCAAGTGCAACCCATGCAGCGACGGCGCCGAAATGTTCCAACGCCAAGCTGATCGTACCGTGGAAAGCCGGCGGTGGCACCCAAGTGATCTTTGCCATCTTCGAAAAGATCGTCAAGCAAATGGACATTCCATCCAAGATCAAGATGGTCACCATCCCCGGCCAGGGCGGCAACAAGGGCGCCAAGGAAGCGGCCAAGGCCAAACCCGACGGATGCACTCTGTTCGCCATCCACCAGAGCGCCGTCACCAGCTATCTTAACGGCCGTATCCCGTTCCATTACAATAACTTCGAAACCGTCGCGTTGTTGACCTCGACCCCCGATATTGTCGGTGCCGCGAAAAGTGTTCCGTGGAATAACTTCGCCGATTTCAAAAAAGCGGTACTGGCTGCGCCGGGCACCGTCAAGGTTGGCGCCACCTTCGGCTCCACCAGCCAGTTCTATTGGCTGGTCCTGCAAGCCAAGACCGGTATGAAGTTCAAGTTCGTTCCTTATGACGGCACTCGCGAGCGCATGACGGCTATCCTGTCAGGCGCCATTCAAATGGGCGGGCTTAATGTTGCGTCGGGCCGCAAATATCTCGAAAACGGCGATCTTAAAGGTTTTGCTATCGCCTCGGCGAAGCGGTCCAAACATTTGCCGAACATGCCGACCCTGAAAGAACTGGGCGTCGACATGATCTATGCCCTCGATCGCGGCATCGTTGCGCCGAAGGGCACGCCAAGGGGCGTGGTTGACTATTGGGCCGGCGTCTTCAAAAAGGCCGCCGCTGATCCCAGCTTCTTGAAGCAGATGGATGCCAAGGGTACCGGTGTCAACTATGTTGGACCCGATGGCTACCGTAAGTGGGCCGATAAAATGTTCTCGGAACATGAAAAGATCGCCATTGAAATTGGCTTGTGGAAGAAAAAATAAGAGCACGTATTAAATCTGATTGAATTCGGCCCGGGCCGTCATATTGAGTCCGGGCCGTTTTCATTTCCAAGGGAACTGACATGGAGCGTCTTAACCGTGACGCCGTTATAGCCATTGTGTTGCTGTTGTTTTGCGGCGTTTTTTTCTGGTCCAGCTTTGAAATCCGTACGCCCGATTACGGCGTCCTCAAGCCTTCGACCTGGCCGAGGGTAATTATCGGCGTCATGTCATTTTTGTCGCTGATTTACCTTGTCCAATCGATTCGAGGAGTTAAGGAAGTCGCCACGGCTGGAAAATCAGATCGCGATCCGGGAATCCGGAGTTGGATTAGTTACTGGCGCAACCCGCTTTGGTGTTTCGGGCTGTTTTTTGCTTATCTGGCGCTTTTACCTGTACTGGGCATGCTGATCGACGGCATCGTATTCGTTTTTGTGTTGATGGGCGTTCTCGGCGGTTGGGACGGTAAAAAGCCGATGATTCACGGCGCCATCGCCGTGATTGCCATCGGATTTATGTGGAGCGTGTTTACCTTTGGCCTTGGCGTGCTGCTGCCGCCGGGCATGTTCTTGGGTTATTTTTAAAGGGCGGACGGGATTATGGAACATATCTTGGGCGCCATTGAAGTGCTGGCCACCACCGAAGCCATTATATTGATGCTGGTGGGCGTTGCTGGTGGCCTGATCGCGGGCGCTATTCCCGGCTTCACCATCGCCATGGCGGTGGTGCTGACCCTACCGTTCACCTTCAATATGCCGGCGCATTTGGGTCTGGCGACCATGGTCAGTGTCCTCGTCGGTGGCCTGTCGGGCGGGCTAATGGCGGGGATATTAACCGGCATTCCCGGCACGCCGTCATCAGTGGCGACCACCTTCGACGGTTTTCCGATGGCCCGAAAAGGCGAACCGGGTCTGGCGCTCGGCATCGGCGTGTGGTCGTCGTTTTGCGGCGGCATCATCAGCGCCGTCCTGCTCATGACCCTGGCGCCACAACTTGCCCGCATTGGGCTGGAGTTCAATCCGTGGGATTATTTTATGCTGGTGATGTTCGCGCTTACTATCACCGCCAGCCTGTCGGGCAAAAACATGATCAAGGGGCTGATTGCCGGCGCTCTGGGATTGCTGCTGAGGACCGTCGGTGAGGACGAGGCCGCCGGCATGGCGCGTTTTGACTTTGGTTCTGACGCGTTGTTAAGTGGTTTTGACTTCATCGCCGTTTTGATCGGCCTGTTCGCCTTCAGCCAATTGTTGAACGACGTTCGCGATCCGGAAATGGCGAAAAAGTCACTGACTCAAACGGGCACCGTTCGAGTAAAAATCGAACATCGCCGCGCCATCGCCGAGATTTTGAAACGCTGGAGCATCGTCATCCGGTCATCGCTGATTGGCGTGTTCACCGGAATCCTGCCCGGCGCCGGTGGCTCCATCGCCAATATTCTTGCCTATGACCAGGCCAAGAAGGCGTCGAAGCATCCAGAGAAATTCGGCACGGGCATCGCCGATGGGATCATCGCGCCCGAAAGCTCCAACAATGCGGTTGAAGGCGGTGCCCTGATCATCCTGATGGCCTTGGGAATTCCTGGTGATGTGACCGCAGCGATCATGTTGGGTGCGCTGTTGATTCACGACGTTGTCCCCAGCCCGTCGTTTATCACCGATGAGCCAATATTGGCGAATTCCATCTTCGTCTCGTTTTTCATCGCCACCTTCTTTATGCTGGGCCTGCAATCGTTCATGCTGAAGATCTTCGTCCGGGTTACCAAGATTCCCATGTATATGCTGGCGACCATCATTCTCGGCTTTTGCGGCATCGGCGTGTTTGCGCTGCAAAACGTCACCTTCGACCTATGGACACTGCTGTGGTTCGGTATTCTTGGTTTTGTCATGCGGCATTTCGGCTTTCCCCTGGCGCCGATGATCTTAGGGGTCGTGCTCGGTAACATAGCAGAGCTCAACCTGGCCCGGGCCTTGGCGATTACTCCTGATCTCAGCCCGTTCATCACCCGGCCATGGTCGCTGTTCTTCCTGATTATCGCGGTGTTCTCAGCGCTGTTTCCGATGTTTCAGGGGCATCGGGAAAAGAAGAAGACCTGGACCTTGTTCTACCTGCCGGTGGCGTGTTTCGCCGTTTCCATTCCGCTTTTCATGATGAGCGGCATCACCCGGCCGATGCTGGCGACGATCGTGCTTGGCTTCGGTGCTTACCAGTTGTGGCGCCGCTGGCAAATGGGCTGGCGGTTCGAGGCTGCAAAATAAACCTATGAGCGATTCGGCGGTCGCCATACTTCATTCGGTAATTATGATTTCGCTCCGGGATGCCAGATGGTAGTTTCAGTCCCATGTCATCAAATACTGGCAAGCCTTTGAAAGTGGGCATCGGCGGTTTGGGCGCCATCGGCGGCGCGCTTGTCCGGCATCTTGACGATGGCCTCGAGGGGCTTTCACTGGCCGCTGTCGCCGTACGCGATCCGGATAAGGATCGGCCCGACCTCGCAGAACTTAAAACACGGCCCGAAATTGTCAGCCTAGGGGAGCTCGCATCTGTGGCCGATGTGGTGGTGGAATGCGCGCCGGCGGCTGTGTTCGACGAAATTGCCGTCCCCGCAGTTGACGCGGGACGTATCTTTGTGCCGGCCAGCGTCGGCGCTCTCATGGACCGTCCTCACTTAACCGAAAAAGCTAGGGAGACGGGTGCAAAAATTATTGTGCCGACGGGTGCCCTGCTCGGTCTCGACGCTGTCCGGGCGGCGGCGGAAGGGCAAGTTCATTCTGTTCGGATGGTGACGCGGAAACCGCCCGGTGGGCTGAAAGGCGCACCGTTTCTGGATGGCAAGGATATCGATCTGGACGGGCTCACTGAGCCCTTAAAACTTTACACCGGCCCGGCCCGGGACGGAGTGAAGGGCTTTCCCGCCAACGTCAATGTGGCGGCGGCTTTAAGCCTGGCTGGTATCGGCCCCGACAAGACCGAAATCGAAATCTGGGCCGATCCCGGTATAACCCGGAACACCCATCGGATCATCGTCGAGTCCGACAGCGCTCGGTTGGAGATGACTATTGAAAATATTCCGAGTAAAGAAAATCCCCGCACCGGTCGTATTACAGCCCTTAGCATTTTGGCCACTCTCCGCGCCTTAACGTCGCCATTGAAAGTGGGGACCTAGTCAATCCAAGCTGCCGCGAATGCTAGCCAGCAATGCATATCGAAGGTTTCCACTTTGCCTGGATGGAACCAATAACCGGCGATATATTGACCGCGAATTCCTTGGCTCCGCACCTCCGCCAGAAGAAATGTGTTTATATCGACACAATCGCCCTTGATGATGCTTGACGAGATCGAGTCTATATCTTGATCGAAGTTTGAAAGCGGATGGCTGTCAATGGCCCGGCCATTTGCAATCGTTATTTTCCTGACAAATAATATTTATGAAGATAGCTTTAGCAATTGTTTTGGTTTTGCTATGACCCATAGCTGAAGGGAAAATCAAGAACAATGAATCCAGATCACCCTAATGCCGAATGGTCGGCGGTAATGTTCGATATTCTGCGAGACGCAGGAATCGGTCTATTTACGCATGTGCCTGATCACGGCAATGATTTTTTGATTGCCCTGGCTATGGAACACAATGACACGCGCACCTTGTTACTGACCAGTGAAGAAG
The DNA here is from genome assembly GCA_913020445.1 of uncultured Rhodospirillaceae bacterium. Lineage (GTDB taxonomy): Bacteria > Pseudomonadota > Alphaproteobacteria > Rhodospirillales > UBA2165 > TMED23. Next base: position 101,698 of record CAJWAR010000002.1, on the reverse strand, counting down.
AGGGCGTTGCGATTTGCGCCGGGGCTGACCTGGTGGGTAAGCGAGCTATTCTTTGCATGCAATCAAGCGGAGTCGGAAACTGCCCGAATTATCTGTCGCTCGCAAAAGGCGCAAATTTTCCAATATTAATGATGATCACGATGCGTGGTGACTACGGCGAGCAGAACCCTTGGCAATATCCGATGGGTGAAGCGGTGGATAGCATTCTTGAGACAATGGGCGTTCTAAATTTTAAAGTGGAAAGGCGCGATGAGTTAGAAAAAGCAACGCTCGCAGCGGTTGACGCATCGGGTAAAGGACAAAAACCAGCTGCGATCGTTCTCAGCCAGAAATTCTTAGGCGCGAAAGGATTTTAGTCATGGTAAAAGCGCCAAAGGCGAATATTGACCGCCGCGATATTCTGCCTCAGCTGTTTCCTAAGCCTGAAGATTGGTTGTTCGTCTCGGGCCTTGCCGGCGCGTCGTGCGATGCCGCCGCCTTGACCGGGAACGGCCCCAATCTCTATACCATGGCCGGCACAATGGGTGCTGCCGTACCGATGGGGCTTGGCCTGGCTCTTTCAGCACCTGATCGGGACGTTGCCGTCATCAACGGCGATGGTGAAATGCTCATGGGGATCGGCTCTCTCGTAACCGTCGCAACCGCGCAACCTCAAAACATGACGATCGTTTGCCAGGACAATTCCATGCACCGTGAAACCGGAAACCAAACCGGACATACTGCCGGTGCCACTAATTTGGAGACAATCGCTCAAGGTGCTGGAATAATTTCCACGATGACCATATTCGAACCGGACGAGATACCGGCAGCACAGGCGTTTTTAGCTGACGCGCCTGGTCCGCGGTTTCTTGTCGTCCGCATACTTCCGACAATGCCTTGCGACTTCAAACGAAATTTCAATATGGCGGAATGCCGAGTTAATTTTCGGCGACACTTTCTTGAAAATAACAACAGCTCAGACAATCGCAATTGAACTCAATTTAACCGCGCTATAGCAACGATGTTCGTTTATGGCTAACAGCGGACCATATTGAGCAATAAAATTGATGTCTGCTTTGCCCCCGGATAGCAGGCGCTTTTTGGTTCAACAGGAAAACGTCAGCTTATGACCCTTAGCAGTCATTTAGTCTGTGCTTCGATGAACGCTACGATGGCAGCTTCAACCTCATCATGAAAATTGGCGAAATGATGTGGGCTACCACTTTTGCAGGTGGCGTCTCCTGGATCCTTATCACCATACATTTTGACTGCAGCGGCCGGTGAACCGGCTAGTGCTTTTACCACTTTATGGGCATTCGATGCGGGTGAACTGAAACAGCTATCTGGTTTGTTGGCTAGTACCAGTGTGGGAACTTTGACGTTGCCGATGCTCATATCCAAAACGGCGTTCGGATGCGTCTTATATATGGCATATTTTTCACGGCTTTTCGTAATTGTAGAAGTCAGAACCAACCCATTTACTTGATCTCCTAACCGTATAGCACCATTGGCGGCAGAAAATGTCCCACGGCTGTGTCCGACCAGCCAAATTGACACTTTGGCTTTAGTTTTCAAGAATTTGATTACAGCTTGAATATCCTGGCTATGCTTATCAGACATCCGATAGGTTCGACGAAGATCTTTGATACCTTCTGGCGCGTTAACCACGGCGACCATCAATCCTTTTTCCATAAATCCTGCGCGGTTGCCGACCAGAAATCTCTTCTTCTGTTTCCGCATGAAACGGTCATTATCCAGTTTTAGGTATCCTCGACCGCCGGGAAAAAGAATAACCGCCGCTTTCGGATTATCGGGTTTGAGAAAAATAATATCTAATTTACCGCCGTAGGCCGTATCCAATGTCATTACCTCCTCGGCTTCTGCAGGTAAGACAAAAAAGAAAGCAACGATAAACAAGCAAGAAAACACATTGAATATTTTCATGAGATGTTTCTCCCTGATACTCTTTTGATACTAATGATTTTTTCTGTATTTCAACTTTCCTGCCGAACGCCGACAATTTGCCCCACGATTTGAACAAATGCAGGCCCAATAACGTCTGGAATTGGTTAGAAGCCTACCCTTTTCATCGATAATTTGGATGTCTGCTTTTGGTGGTGAAGCAGACATATACATACTAACAAAACCAGCAGAAAATTCGGCCACATGAAAGTACTAGCTTGCCTTTCAATAAGCACTTAAAAAAATAAATAGTTCGAAAAATGGGGCGAACGAGGATATCTGAACGATAACGCCCGCGGCGTCCAGCCGGTTCATCGGGTGGAATGGAGCTTGTAGTCTTTGGTGTCGGTGAAATCGAGCCACCATACGGCCAGCGCAATGGCGAGAACACTATCCCACTGTCCGCCCTTAACTGCGCCGTCCTCCCGCCCGCGCTGATTTACTACACGGCCAAATTCGGTAAAAGCCATTTCAAGGGAGTGCGCCTCCGGCAGCGCCTGATCAATTTTGAAATGCCCGTCTTTCAAGCCGGTTTGAAGGCCGTTGGCGAGTTCTGCCAACGGCACCATGTAGCAACCATGATCGAAACTCACCCGCCCGGCGCCGGTGATCGAGACGTCTATCGGGTAGCGATCCTCGGCGCGCAATTGATCTATGATTGACCGGCCCGGCCCGGCTTCATCAATCACCAGAGAGCAGCGCGGCAGCGAGGCCGTGAGCAGCAGAATGCGTTTGACTGTATCAGCAGATTCTAGACCGAGGGGTGCATGCTCCAAATGGCGCAGATTATTGGTGTCACCCTGCGCTTCAACAACGGCCAGGGCGGAACGACCTTGATCCAATCCAATTCCAACGCCGAGAACGAACATAACGACACGTTTACCCGTATATCCTAGGTGTTCATTCTATCCTTGACGACTATAGCAAATTCTAGCGGTCTCTGGAATGTATTGAGACATGCCAAAAAGCTGAAAAAATGGGGCGAAAACGAGGGGACTTGAACTGCAACGCCCGAAAATGCGAGGAGCTGGCGAATATCACATTCAAGTATCAGAATAGGTCAAAACTTATTACAGAAAGTATATATTTTTTTGCTAAAATTATATGTCCGCTAATGAGCGTAAAGCGGACACTATTGGCTCAGGTTGAGAATGTCGGCTTATGACCCAAAGCGGACAATTTCTATTCTTGGGCAAACTTCTCACCTTCCACCCATTTGTTGTGAGTTATATGAAGAATTTCTGATTAAAACCTTGAATGATCGTGACGGAAGCACCAAATATGAAGTGACATAAACCGTTATGCTGGGGGAAATTAGAGTGACACTGCCCCACCTTGCTCGTAGCCTGTTTTCTGGCTTTGTGGTCATGATCGTCGTGGCCACAGCGTTAGGGCTGCCCAGCGTCTCACACAGTCAAGAATCTGCCCCAATACCGATAACCTTGCAATTGAAATGGAAGCACCAATTTCAATTTGCTGGCTATTATGCGGCCTTAAAAATGGGGTACTACCGAAAAGCTGGATTGGCCGTAACGTTGGCCGAGGGTGGTTCTGGCCGCAATCCCTACGAAATGGTGTCGAATAATCGCGCCCAGTACGGGGTCGGGGACTCGTCTTTGATGCTAAGCCGGCTCCAAGGAATGCCGCTGGTCGCGCTTGCCGCCATCTTCCAGCACTCAGCGAGTGTTTTTCTTACCTTGCGGGAGTCTGGTATCACTAACCCACATGACCTTATCGGTCGAAGGATTATGATGTTGCCGGGAACCGGCAGTGCCGAATTTAAGGCAGTATTTCTCAACGAAGGAATTTCCCTAGATAGAATCAAGCAGTTACCGACGACTTTCAATGTGGATGACCTGATTGCTGGAAAAACCGATGCATTTAACGCTTACAGTACCAACGAACCCCATATTTTAGAGGCAAGAGGGATCGCTGCGTCCGTTATCTCGCCACGGAGTTATGGTATAGATTTTTACGGCGATACCTTGTTTGCTTCCAAGACCGAAGTGGAGCGACATCCCGAGCGGGTTAAAGCCGTCATAAACGCCAGCTTGCAGGGCTGGGAGTATGCTTTGAAGCACCCCACGGAGATAGCGGAATTAATCATCGCAGAATACGCGCCGAAAAAAACTATGGATCAACTCCTATTCGAGGCTCGGGCGATGGAGAAAATCATATTGCCCAAGCTTGTTGAATTGGGTCACATGAATCCCGGGCGCTGGAAACATATCGCCGATACTTATGTAAAGTTAGGAATGGCCGGCTCCGGTTATTCCCTTGAAGGGTTCATTTTTGAACGTAATCCCAACCCTCTCACGCCTTGGCTGAAAAGAGCGCTATATGCGCTTCTGGCTCTGTTTGGAGTTGGATGTCTGGTGGTTGTTTGGAATGCGCGGCTCCGGCATTTAGTTCTTAAACTGCGCGAAGGTGAAGAAGCGTTACGCGAAAGCGAAACTCAATATCGAAATCTAGTAGAAACCACCCAAGACATGATTTGGGCGTTGGATGCCGATGGCGTTTACACTTTCGTCAACCGAACCGCCGCTAAATCGATCTTGGGTTACGAGCCGGAGGAAATGATCGGTAAATCCCACACCTATTTTAAGACTCCAGAACGGGCGGATAGAGATTTGCAATATTTCACTGCATTGAGACGAAAAGGATTAAACTTCAATTATGAAACCGTCTATCGGGCGAAAGACGGATCCATGATTCCTTTGAATTTCAATGCCATTGTGGTCCGAGACAAGCAGGGAAACCTTCTTGGTATGACGGGGACCGCACAAGATATCTCCGAACGCAAGCGGGCAGAGCAAAAATCACAATTAGAACACGATGAATTGGAGGAACGGGTTAAGGAAAGGACCCAAGAACTTCAATTGTCAAAGGAAGAGGCTGAAAAGGCAAACCGTGCCAAAAGTGAACTCATGGCCAACATGAGCCATGAATTACGCACTCCTTTGAACGCCATCATCGGTTTTTCCGGTACTATCCAGGAAGAACTATTCGGCCCCCTTGGCAATCCGAAGTACCAGGAATACATCAGACATATTTTGGAATCAGGAGAACATTTGCTCGATCTCATTAATGAAGTCCTGGATGTATCTGCGATTGAAGCTGGAAAATTGTCGTTAAATGAGAGCGACGTCGATGTCGAGCCGGCAATAGAGGCGGCTCTTCGTTTGGTTAAAATTCGTGCCGAACAAGGCGGCATTGAAATTAAATTGCAATTAAATGGCCTGCATCCCGTGGTTCGCGGAGATGAAAGACGGCTAAAACAAATATTTGTCAATCTATTGTCCAACGCGGTCAAATTCACCAAAGAAGGTGGCTCTATTTCTGTCGACCTGATTCAAAATGATGACGATTCCATTGCGGTATCTGTTGCCGACAATGGCATCGGCATGAATGACGAGGACCTTGAAAAGGCATTGGAAAAATTTGGTCAGGTGAAGCTTGATGAAGCTGTCGAAAGTGAAGGAACGGGCCTCGGCTTACCAATCACCAAAGGTCTTGTTGAAGCGCATGGAGGCACCCTGAGCATCGAAAGTGCTAAAGATCACGGTACTACTGTAACTTTTTTGATGCCAAGTGAGCGCGTTCTTCATTAATCTCAAATTGGCAATCTCGCCAATGTCCACTTGTGGCTAAAAGCTGACCTAAACGCAGCCGAAAGATGGAGTCCGCTTTCGGTCGTAAAGCAGACGTAATCTGATGATGCCTTGAATGTCTGTCCCTGACCCGAAGCAGGCCTTAAAAGTATTAGGCTTAAAAAATCCACTTATTGGCATTTTAACCGGCTGCTAGAATTTCCTTGACTCGAGGCCAGGCTTCGGCGCCTTTCCCGGCCATCAAAGGCAGGTATTTCTTGTTGAGCCAATCGCCTATGGCGATTTGATAGTTGGGCCGGGCTTTAATTCGCTTGTACCAGTCGGCTAGTCGCGGACGCTCGTCCAGCATTCCCATAAACATGAGATGTTCGAACCGAGTCAGGTATGGCGTATAGGCAATATCAGCCAAGGAATACGTATCGCCGGCCAGCCAAGGTCCTTCCGTCAGGGCCGTTTCCAGTTGGCTCAAAAGTTTATCATAATTCCTAATTGCTGGAGCGAAGAATTTTGATTCAATACCATGGGTGTTAGTGTCAGTCGAACGTTCCCGGCGCACCGGATCAGGAATCTTGGCCATATGGGCCGCCAGTTCCTCCGGTGTGCGCCCCTCAATAGTCTGGTACCGAAAAGCAACGGCACCACTGATGGTTCCGATGTCGGTGTGCAGACCTTCATCCAACTGTTTGGTCCAAAGCCGCATTTGCGCCCGCGATTTTAAATTGCCTGGTTTGACCGGCGGCTCGGGATAGGCGTCGTCCAGGTATTCGATTATAACCGTGGATTCGATAATGACGGTGCCGTCATCGATCAATGTCGGCACCACACCTTTTGGGTTAAGTTTTTTGTACGAGTCCGTACGCGTTTCGCCGGCCCTCAAATTCAGGTGATGACTTTTCCACTCCAGACCTTTCTCAGCCAACGTCAAGCGTACCTTCTGGGCGCAGGTTGACATGTCATTATGATATAATTCCAGCATCGAAAATTCCTTTCGGCTCAACTACAGTTCATCCATTGAGCTCTTATCTTCAGTGGTTCTCCTGCTATTTTTTTAGCAAATTCTCCGAATCCTATTTTATCCGCAACTGTTTCTTGTCGATCTTGCCGACCGGTGTTTTGGGAAGATCGGTTGTGATTACGACCTCGCCCGGCACCTTGTAGTGGACCAGGTTTTCCCGGCAGTAATCCAATAATTGCTCCGCCGTCAATTCTTGATCCTCTTTGACTACCACATAGGCGCGGACAATTTCCCCGCGGTAATCGTCCGGCACACCAACTGCAGCGGCTTCCGAGATGGCCGGATGGGCCGCCAGCAATTCATCAATTTCCCGGGGATAGACGTTGTAACCGGAAACGATGGCCATATCCTTCACCCGGTCGACGATAAAATAATACCCGTCCTCGTCCTGGTAAGCGATATCACCGGTATAGAGCCAACCGTCCCGAAATGCTGTGGTGGTGGCCTCGGGATCGTTTATATATCCGGTAGCGACCTGAGCACCTTTGACCCGAATTTCCCCTGTTTCGCCGACTGGCATAACCTTCTGACCAGTCTCCACATCGACGATCTCGACCTCAGTACCGGCGACTGGCAGGCCAACTGATCCCGGCTTGCGGACGCCTTTCAGAGGGTTGTCGCAGAACGGCACTCCTTCAGACATACCGTAACCCTCGAGTACGATGACGCCGGTGCGCTCTTCCCATTCCCGGAGCATCGCAGCCGGCAGTGGCGCGCCACCGCCCGTGGTGAAACGCAGACCGGAAAAATCCTGATTGTCGAATTCCGCGTGGTGAAGGAGAGCAGTATAGACAGTCGGTATGCCGGCCGCGAATATCGTCGGGGCATGCTGGATGATCGCATCAAATACCAGCTCGGGGTGAAAACGCGGTAGCAACACGACCTTGGAACGGCAATAGACCGGCCAAAAGCAGCCCATCATCAAGCCGGCAATATGAAACAAAGGCGGGATGGTCAGAAATACTTCCTGGTCGAGATTGGTGTGCCACCGTCCATCAGAAATCTCGACCGAAGCTCGGATCGCGCCATGAGTATGGGGCACGGCTTTGGGTCGCCCGGTTGTGCCGCCTGTGAACAGCAGCATTGCCATATCTTCGGGCTGTGGCAAATTGGGTGGAAAATCTGGCGTACCTGGCTCAAGCCAGATCTCCGGCCCGGTGCTCAGGTCCAGCAACGTGATCTGACGCTCCTTGGAAGCGCTTTTTATAGCGCCGTTCGACACCGCGTCACAAAATATGAGCTTAGGTTGCGATATTTCCAGCAATGGCTCATATTCGCGCGCCGTGTACATCGGGTTAAACATGGTGGCCTGGGCGCCGGACGCCATGACGCCATAAATCAGCTGCAGCAGCTCGACCGATTGGCCCACAGCGATGCCGACGCGATCGCCCTTGCCCAAGCCGAGGGACTCAACTTTGGCTGCAATCCGCGCCACAGCCTGGCCAAACTCCTGATAGCTGGCCTGCGTGCCATCACAAACCATCGCTGTTTGCTCGGGACAGTGCTGGACAGCATCGCCGAGCGCATGGATTAGGGTGGGTATTCCTTTTCGACCGGCCCGGTCCGCCGCGATAGGAGAACGATCAGGCATTTCGGCATTTCCTCTTTTCCGCAAAATTCTTCACCTGATACTAACTATAGCGCCGCCGCCAAGCGGGCCCCCTGATCGATGGCGCGGCGAGCGTCGAGTTCGGCAGCCACGTCAGCACCACCAATCAGATCGACACTTTTCCCTGCCGCCAGCAAATCTTCCTGAAGCTCACGCAACGGTTCCTGGCCCGCACAGATGACAACCGTATCCACTTCCAAGGTCCGGGGATCGCCACTAACCGTAATGTGCAGGCCGTCATCGTCGATCCGCTCGTATGTGACATCGGCCAACATGCTGACGTCAGCGCGCTGTAGCATCGAACGATGTATCCAGCCAGTGGTCTTGCCGAGCGTGGTGCCGTGCTTGGTGGCCTTGCGCTGCAGCAAATAGACTTCGCGCGCCGGTCGTCGTGACTTGTCTTCATCTTCAAGCCCCCCGGGGCGATCGACTTCTATATCGACTCCCCAATAGGCCATGAACTCCCCGATCTCCATCTCCTCTGGGGTTTCGTGGAGCAAAAATTCAGCAACGTCAAAACCGATCCCGCCGGCACCAATAATAGCCACCGACGGGCCGGCCGTCACACGACCTTCGAGAATATCGACGTAGCTGGCCACCTTTGGATGGTCAATGCCTTCGAATTCGAGAGCTCGGGGGGTGACACCTGTGGCCAAAATGATGTGATCGTAATCGCCGTCGACAAGTTCTTGCGCGGTCACGCGATGGTTTAGTTTCAATTCGAGGCCAGTGCGTTCGATTTGTTGATTAAAGTAGCGGATTGTTTCATTGAACTCATCCTTTCCCGGCACCTGACGGGCCAGGTTGAGCTGGCCGCCAATCGCCGGTGCGGCATCATAGAGGGCCACCTGGTGGCCGCGTCCCGCCGCGACCGTGGCGCAGCTGAGACCTGCCGGACCGGAGCCGACCACGGCTATCTGCCGGGCACTATCTACGGCTTGGTATTGTAGTTCGGTCTCGTGGCAAGCTCTGGGGTTGACCAGGCAGGAGCAGACCTGACCGGTAAAGATGAAATCCAAGCAAGCCTGATTGCAGGCGATGCAGGTGTTGATGCCTTCGGCGGCTTTGGCCACGAAATGGCTGTCCGCCAACAGCGGCCGCGCCATCGAAATCATGTCGGCGTCGCCTCGGGTCAAGATCTCTTCCGCCATCGCTGGTGTGTTGATCCGGTTGGTCGTCACCACCGGAATATCCACGTGTTCGCGGATCTTGGCCGTGACCCAGGTCCAGGCGGCGCGCGGCACCATCTGTGCGATGGTCGGAATGCGGGCTTCATGCCAGCCGATACCGGTGTTAAGAATATTGACGCCGGTCGCCTCTACGGCCTTGGCCAGTTGCACCACTTCGTCCCAGGTGCTGCCGTCCTCGACCAGATCAAGCATGGATTGACGGTACATCAGGATAAAATCGTCACCCACTCGTTGCCTGATGCGTCGCAGAATTTCGAGTGGAAAACGAATACGATTCTCGTAGCTTCCCCCCCAATCGTCCCGGCGTTGATTGGTATGCTCGACGGTAAATTCGTTCAATAGGTAGCCTTCGGAGCCCATGATTTCAACGCCATCATATCCGGAGTCGCGAGCCAGAGACGCACAGACCGCGAAATCCTCAATGGTGGATTCGATGTCCGCAACGCTCATTTCGCTGGGCATATGGGGCGTGATTGGCGACTTGATCGGCGAGGGCGCTACGCATTCGGGCTGAAAAGAATAGCGTCCCGTGTGAAGAATCTGCATCAGAATTTTGCTGCCGTTATCATGTACGGATTCGGTCACCAAGCGGTGCTGGGCCACTTGGTCGTTGTCAGCCAGGACGGCGTCCCGGGCCAATTTGGCGCCCACCGCATTAGGGGCGATTCCGCCTGTGACCATTAATCCGACGCCGCCACGCGCTCGTTCGGCGTAAAATGCAGCTAGCCTGCCCATGCCCTCGGGCAATTCTTCCAAGCCGGTGTGCATGGAGCCCATCAACACGCGATTTCTGATTTGTGTGAATCCGAGATCAAGCGGTTCAAATAGATGAGGATAGGGCGTCATTTATAACTCCTACTAAATAACCAAATTAACAAAATAAGAATTATCAAGAATCTTAATATTTTGAGTTTTTTGACAATTCGCTTAGCAGTCGCTCGAATCCTTTTGTCGCAACGTTAATGTCATTATTATCATTTGAGTGCCGTTTTTCTATCGAATAGTCAATTTAAAAATTGCCTAATAAATAATTTATTGTAAAATAAGCAATTATGATATTATCCAGTTACGGCGCTTGTGAATCATCGCACTGTATCAGGCGGCCTTGGCAGGGCGATCGATTGAATGAGCCGGATAAATTTATTGGGGGAGACAAACAATGTCACTCGATTATCAAACCATTATGAACTATCAGTTTCCTGATATTCGCCGGACCTATACCAAAAACGATACCATTCTGTACGCGCTTGGGCTCGGGCTGGGCACCGATCCCATGGACGAGGATCAGCTTAAATTTGTTTATGAAAAAAACCTTCAGGCCCTGCCAACCATGCCAGTGATCCTGGGATTCGATACGGTGCCCCTTAATGAGGTTCCAGAACTCAGCAGCATCAATTTCACCATGTTGGTGCATGGTGAAGAGTACCTAACCATCCACAATCCTTTATTGGCCGAAGGCACCACCCTGTGCCGCACCAAAATCCTCGATATCCTGGATAAGGGTGCCGACAAGGGCGCCATCATATATCGTCAAAAGGAAATCGTGAATGAAGCTGACGACACCTTATTGGCGACGTTGATCGACAATATCTTTCTGCGCGGCAATGGCGGGTTCGGTGGCGAACCGGGACCGGTGCCGGCGCCCCCCGTACATAAGGTGCCCGAAACCGAGCCGGATGAAACATGGGATTTACCTACGCTGCCTCAAGCGGCGATGATTTATCGGCTGAGCGGTGATTACAATCCGCTGCATGTCGATCCGGAATTCGCTGCCAACGCCAAGTTTGAGCGCCCCATATTGCACGGCTTATGCACCTTCGGCATGGCCGGTCAGGCGGTAATTAAGCAATTCTGCGACTATGACCCGACTAAGCTCAAGGCGCTGCAAGTGCGTTTCTCGGCACCCGTTTTTCCGGGCGAAACAATTCGCTTCGAAATGTGGCGCGATGGTTCAGTAATTTCCGTGCGGGCCAAGTCCGTCGAGCGCGACGTGATGGTGCTCAATAACGGTCGGGCCGAGATTGCCGATTAACCACACCGAACAGTGAAAGGACTAAAAAATGGTACAGGTGGATTTAGCTAAGATTGAGCGGATTCCCGGGCGAGCCCGCGAGGATGAAATTGAGGCGGCCGATAGTCCCTTTTACACCCGTCAGCCGCTGACCGTGAGGCGTTACCTGTATTTAAGTAAAGACCTGCTTAGAAAACAACGCGAAGTGCCTGTTAATCCCGATCGCACCGAGATTGATGACCCCACCGAAATAACCAATACGATCAAAGAAATGGCCTTGAAACTTGGCGCCGATGTGGTTGGAATTGCCGACTATCACCCGGCGGCGACGTTCAGCCAATTTCCGCTTCGCGATTTCAAAAGGATAGTTGTTTTCGGCAAGGAGTTTATTTACGATTCAAAACTTGAAATCGGCCATCACGCAACTTTGGAATTAGCTCAAGTTAAATTTGAGCTGGATAATATCGCAGTCCAGCTGAATTACCACTTCGCCTCCTGGGGCTATGCCGGCAGTGCGATGATGAACGGTGGCGAAGTTTTGTTGCCGGTGGCGGGTTATTTAGCCGGCCTGGGTGAACTGGGCAAGCTCGGCTCGATAATTTCCAAGGAGCACGGTTCGACCTTACGACTTGGGGCCGTGGCTACCGAAATGCCGTTGAAAATTGATGGCCCCAAAGATCACGGTGTCGATCAAGTTTGCCAATCCTGCCAGATATGCACGCGGTTCTGCCCCGGTGAGGCCATATCGCCGGAAAAATACGACTTTCATGGCATCCCCAGGTGGCGGATCAATACACCCAAATGCGAACCCTATCTGTTTAAATTGTTTGGCTGCAAGATCTGCATGATGGTCTGTCCCTTTGGCAGCCGCAGTAAATTTAAAGAAGAATACAAAAATACCGCGGCGGCGATCCGCGAGGCTAAGACCCGCGAAGCACTACTCGACAAGATCGTCGAGCAAAGCGGTATTGATTTCGATAAATTGAATGTGCCCGTTGTCGAACACTATCCGGACGGCTGGGATAGCGAGGAGTAACTAACCGGCAAATTAAATTTCAGGATTTGATGTATTCCATTTTAAATGAAATTTCGTCCGCCGCTTTTAGTTGGGCTTTGGCATTCGGGCCGGTGGGGGAGTTGTCGTATTTGCCCGTGGAGCCGTAGGTCGTAATAACGCCAACAAGTTGTTTCTCATGATCAAAGATCGGCGCGGCGAGAGAGCTAAGCGACCGCATATCTTCGATAATATAACGACCGACACCATTTTTCTTCGTTGTTTTGATTATGGCAGCAATATCAATCGGGTCGTTTTTGTTCCGTTGGCCTATTTCTTTTTTCACCAATTCCTTGGTTTGTTGTCGCGGCAGCCAGGTTAAATAGACGTGTCCTGTTGCCGTAAAAAGAACAGGGAAGACCGATCCTATCCGTGCATTGACGATAAATGGCACTTCGGATTCCTCCCAATGGACAATGGTCGGCCCATGTTCACCCCAAACCGTCAGAACAACTGTTTCACCTACCTGATCTCGCAAATTAGCCATAATGGGTACAGCAGTGCGGACCAGTTTTAAGTCCATGATGGCAGACAACCCGATTTGTAAAGCAATGGGACCCAGGCTATACTTTCCGGTCGCCGCATCTTGTTCAACCAAGCCTGACCGGATCAAGCTGACGAGATAGCGTCGGGTATTGGCCGGTGGCAGATCAGCAATACTGGCAACCGATTTTAGTCCCATTGGCCCGCCACCGCTTTTTACGGCGAGCAGCACACGCGTGCCAACCTCGACGGATTGAACACCGCCAATGTTTGCAGACGGATTCTTATTAATCTTGATCATTATTCGGATTTTTTACGAAAACTGTATACCAGTGAATTCAAACAATCTGAGACAACAAAACACCTCATAATATCGCGGATTAGTACTTAATATGCAATTTATTAATACAAACGCAATTTGGGGATTTTCTCAAACCAACACCGAAAAAGCGAGTTTTGTTAAGCAAGCAGATGGTTTATGGTGAATTGAAATCAGTGTTATTAGCTGGCTTCCCAAACTGATTGCTCAGTAAATTAGTCATTTTAAAATTGCTTAATAAATAATTTGTTGTAATATAAGCAATTAATATTTACGACGCCTATTAACCTTGGCAACAGTCTGGCGAATTAGAATATGGCTCCTGTTGAACTTTATTTTTGGCCCACACCGAACGGCTGGAAGATCACTCTTATGCTGGAGGAGTGTGATCTGCCCTACGATATTAAATGGGTTGATCTGTCCAAAGGGGAGCAGCATCAACCCGATTTTTTGAAAATCTCACCTAACGGCCGGATGCCGGCGATGATTGATCCGGAAGGCCCCAATGGCAAGCCGATCGCCATTTTTGAATCCGGCGCAATTTTGCAATATCTTGGCGACAAGTCCGGCATGTTTTACCCCGCTGAACGGCGAGCCCGCTCGGAAGTTGAGCAATGGCTTTACTGGCAAGTCGGCGCGCTCGGACCCACAGGTGGACAAGCCGCACATTTTAAAAACTACAAAGAAGATAAGATCGACTACGACATTGAGCGATTCACCGACGAGGTTATTCGTCAATTTGGCGTCATGAATGAGCATTTAGCCAACCGGGATTATCTCGCCGGTGATTATTCTATCGCCGATATGGCGTCTTGGCCCTGGATCAGAGGCTACAAAGCCTATGACATCGACTTAACAGAATTTGAACATCTGCGCGCGTGGTTTAAGCGCGTTGGCGCCCGACCGGCCGTTCAACGCGCCGCTAATATCGGCAAGGACGAGTTCAAAAAGATTCAACAACAAGCGCAAGCTTCGATTTAAGGAATATTACGATGTTGAAGGGAGGGGAATGGTGAGTGATGAGTACAGAATATTTGGTGGTGAAATGTCGCCCTATTCGGTTAAAATCCGTTCTTATTTCCGCTATAAGAATATTCCTCATCAATGGCTGCCACGGTTGCAGTATGAGGAGGAATTTCAAAAGTTAGCCCGCTTGCCGATTATTCCCCTGGTCATCACCCCGGAGGACGAGGCCATCCAAGACTCGACGCCGATCATTGAAAAACTCGAGTCAACTTTCCCCGATCCAACGATCCATCCGGAAGAATCGACGTTGGTGTTTTTATCTGCTTTGATCGAGGAGTATGGTGACGAATGGGCCAACAAGCTGCTGTTTCATCACCGCTGGTATATGGAAATGGACCAAGTAACAACCGCTCATATCTTGGCTCGCGAGGCGCTTCCAAACGCCGATCGCGGCACGGTTGATGGATTGGCGGAGAAAATCCGCGGCCGGATGAGTGGACGCGGCGCCTTTGTCGGGTCGACCTCCGACACCGCACCGTTAATTTCACGTTATTTCGACCAACTGCTCGAAATTCTCGAACCGCATCTCGAAAATCGGGAATATCTTTTCGGTGGCCGGCCGGACTTTGCTGATTTTGGCTTGGGCCCGCAAGTTTATCAAATGGCGCTTGATCCGACGACAGCGGCGATAATCCGTGCCCGGTCGCCGAATGTGTTGAAATGGGCGTACCGGATGACTGATCCCCGCAATGACGGCCCGTTTGAAGACTGGTCGAGCCTGCAGCCAACATTGCAGCCGCTGCTCCGCAACGCCGGAACTTACTTCCTGCCCTGGACGACGGCTAATGCCGCTGCATTGGAGAATGAGGAGGAGAATTTTTCAGTCCAGCTAAACGGCGACGAATATGTCCAGTCGCCACAGAAATATCATGCCCGCTCACTTGGTGTTTTAAGAGAACGCTACGCAGCGGTGGCGGACAATTCAGCCTTGGAGCAGGTATTGGAAGATACCGGCTGCCTCGCCTATTTGCATTAAGGATTTGATTAATGACGAAATTAACAAACCATCATTCATGGGAAGTAAACGAAACTACCATGCATGTTAATTTGCAATCCACTACCAACTTTTATTCGAAAGGGAGACCAATGAAAAATCTTAAACTGTTTCTTGGCGCTGCTGCCGTTCTGATGGTGGCGCTTTCAAATCAACCAGTTCAGGCGCAAAAAAACCTTAAATTTAATTTCTTTCCGCCTGGAAAGGACCCCGCCTTTCCAAAGGTATTCAAACCCTATATGGATCAGGTTTCCAAAGCTTCCGCAGGAACTGTAAAGATTGATTCTTTTCCTGGCGGTTCTCTTGGCCGGAACCCGCGTCAGCAACTCAAGATGGTGGCTGACGGTGTCTTTGACATTACCATGGCTATCCCCGCTTACACACCCGGCCGGTTTGCCGACCGTGGAATGTTTGAACTGCCCGGGCTTTTTAAAGATGCCGTCGAGGCTTCGACGACAATTTGGCGGATGTATGAGCGTGGCAAGCTCAAAGGTTTCGAAAAAATGCAACCGCTGATGTTCGGTGGCGTCTCTCAATATTTGATTCATACAGTAAAACCAATCAAGTCTTTAGGCGATATTAAGGGACTGAAAATTCGCGCCGGCGGACCAGTACATAGCGCCACAATCAAGGCATTAGGTGCCGTCCCTATTGGTATGCCGGCACCTGCTGCAGCCGAAAACTTAAGCCGGGGTGTTTTGGATGGCGCGTCATTTGAATGGTTTGCCACCAAGGCCTTCCGCCTTTTCGATGTTACCCACTATCATTATGAAGCTGTTCTCGGCGCTAATTATCTCGTCCTGGTTATGGACAAAAAGAATTTCGATGGATTACCGGGGGCTGCCAAAAAAGCTTTTATGAAATACGGCCAAGAATCCTTGGCGAGGAAATTCGGCGGACTTCATCTCAAGATTAACACCATGATTCGCAAAATTGCCGAAAAAGATCCTAAACATACGGTGATTGATCCCAGCGGTGCGGATGTCGCTAAACTTGCCGCCATTCGCCAAAGTGTTCGGGACGGTTGGAAGAAAAAAACGCCAAACGGTGCTAAGATGCTCGCCGATGCCAAAGCGATTTTGGCTGAAATTAGAGCCGGTAAGTAAATCGCGTTAATGACTAATAAACTAGAATTCCTGCAACAGCGTAGTACGGCGTTTAGCCGTTCTATCGCTGTTGTTGGTTTGATCGGCCTCATTGCCGTGACGCTTGTGATAATCATAGACGTGCTGTTGCGCTGGTTGTTCTCATCTCCAATTGACGGCTTGAATGAAGTGCTTAATCTTCTTTATGCCGTCGTACTCGCCTCTTTCTTTCCAACCGGTTTAAATGAGAAAACACATATAACAATAACCTTCCTGGGTTCTTGGCTGGGTCCTAAAGCTGCTCAAATCCTCGACACCTTTGGATCCTTTATGACATTCCTATTCTTTGTCGTTGTCGGGTGGCAATTTATAGTACTCTCGGCTGAATTTTTTGAATCCAAAGAGACAACTTGGGTCCTGGCTTGGCCGGTAGCGCCGTGGTGGACAGTGACAACCGTGCTGCTGCTGATCTGTATTCCCGTCCAACTCCTTATGCTGATTTCGCAATTATCCGAAAAAAAACAAGAAACGGAAAATTGATGGATCCTGTTCTCGTATCTGTCTTAGGCATCATTGGGATGTTCGCTCTGATCATTTTACATGTGCCGATTGGTGTCGCCATGGCTGCTGCTGGTGCCGTGGGTTACGGTATTTTGCAAGTAAATTGGAAACCTGCGGTCTCACTGTTTTCGACCGAATTATCAGGTGTCATCTCAAGTCCTGATTTGGCCGTGGTGCCGCTTTTCTTGCTGATGGGCAGTTTTGCCGGCGTCAGTGGTTTGTCAGCTGATATTTACCGCCTGGCCTACGCCTTTATTGGCCATCGTCGGGGCGGGTTAGCGCTGGCGACGATTGGTGGCTGTGCCGGATTTGGCGCTGTCTGTGGCTCCTCAATTGCAACCGCAGCAACGATGGGGCGGGTGGCCCTACCTGAAATGCTGTCCCGAGGTTATTCGCCAAAGCTGGCCAGTGGCAGTGTTGCCGCCGGCGGCACGCTTGGCATGCTCATCCCACCCTCGGTCATAATGGTGATCTACGCCTTTATAACCGAAAAATTTGTCATCACACTTTTCATCACGGCTCTAATTCCGGCACTATTGGCTTTGTTTGGGCATCTCCTTGCGATCTGGATTCAGGTGATACGAAATCCTGAAATTGGTCCGGCAGGAGAGAAAGTTGATTGGGCCGAGCGCCTAATCGTCCTCAAGAAAAGCTGGGGAGTCATGTTCTTGCTGGGCGCGGTCATTGGCGGTATCTATGGCGGCGTCTTTACCGTCGTTGAAGCGGCTGCACTGGGTGCAGGCCTGTCGTTCCTGTTTACGGTCGGCCGAGGAAAATTAAATTGGGAAACACTTGGTCAAGTTTTAAAGGAAACGGCAGCTGCTTCATCTATGCTCTATGTCATGGTTACCGGCGCCTCGATATTTTCTTTCTTTATATCAGCCTCAAAAATGCCGGTATATTTAGTTGAAAATATCCAAGCCATGGATTTGTCCCCGATTATTGTGGTCTACGCCGTCGTCATCGTGTACCTCATTCTTGGCAGTATTTTTGACTCCATCGCCGCCATGCTCATCACCTTGCCGTTTGTTTTCCCGCTTATTATCGGCATGGGCTATGATGCCTACTGGTGGGGTGTTATTTTAGTCATGGTCATGGAAGTGGGCTTGATCACGCCTCCCATAGGTATGAATGTCTTTGTGATTTTCGGTGTTGCCGATAACATACCACTAAAGACAATTTTTTCTGGAATCTTCCCGTTTTTTTATGCCGATATCGTGCGCATAAATATCCTTATTTGGTTCCCGATTATATCTTTATGGCTGCCCCGCGCGCTCGGCATGAACTTGAATTAGCTCGGACTTGTCGCAGCGTCGATCAGATTTAATTTTTCAGCTCGGAAAACGGCACGTCCTTGTCTGGCCGGTCCTCTTGCGGAAATCCGAGCACACGCTCGGCGATGATATTCCTGAGAATCTCATCAGTGCCGCCGGCAATTCTAAAGCCAGGTGAAAAAAGCCATGATTCTTGAAAAACGGCTGCCTGAAGTGAAATATCCGGATCGCGAACAAGCCCTGCACCATCCTGTAGTGACATCGCCAGAGCGGCCACATTTTGCATTTTAGAAGCGCTTACCAACTTCCCAATCGACATTTCCGGCCCTGGTTGTTCGCCGCGCGATAAAGCCGAAAGAGCGCTCAAACGAGTGTATTCGATGCCTTTTGATTGTACATACCAATTTGCGAGCTGGGATTTTATCAAATCATTTTCGATGGCCGGGCGTCCGCTCACTTCTAATTCCTTAACAAGGTCTACAAACTTATCCAAGCTAGGACCTGGAATTTCACCAGTATCAAATCTTTCGTACATCAGTGTCGACATTGCCACTTTCCAGCCGTCGCCTTCTTCACCAAGGCGATAGGAATCCGGGACAACGACGTCATCGAGAAACACTTCACCAAAGTCTGGTTCACCGCTCATCTGAATGATGGGTCGCGCATCGACGCCTTCGGATTTCATACTGCAATGGAAAAACGTCAGTCCTTTGTGTTTGGGTACATCGGGATTCGAGCGCGTAACCAGAATGGCCCGATCGGCAATATGTGCTAACGAGTTCCATATCTTTTGGCCGTTCACAATCCAATTTTCACCCGACTTCGTGGATTTTGTTCTGATACCCGCGAGATCCGACCCAGCGCCCGGTTCTGAGAACAGTTGGCACCAAACATCTCGGCCACTGAGAATTTCCGGAATGAGCTTTGCTTTTATTTCTTCTGCGGCATACATCAATAAAACGGGAACGGTAAGAGCATTACCAATAAAAAAGAAATCTAGTGGAACGTCGAGTTTACCTTGTTCTTGGCGAAAAATGATTTCCTCGACAAAAGAAAGTCCACCACCGCCATATTCTTTGGGCACAAAAATTCCGGCATAGCCTGCTTCAAATTTAAGCAGCTGCCAGGCTTTTGAGCGTTCAAGCGTCTGCTCGTAGGACAACGAGTCGCCCGGATGCTTTTTCTCGAAGGCAGGCAGGTTTTCGTTTAACCATGCTTGCGCGTTGCGCCTAAATTCTGCGTGTTCCGGATTGTCGAAATGGGAGATTTTTTTCTCTCGTCTATTAGGTGCTGGCTGACGGATCAACTCTGAAACGAGTTTGCTGTTCCAGCTATGAGCACCAAGTGAAAGCTCGAGAACTTTCGCCCGCCGATAATGCAGATGCGGATCAGCCTCCCAGGTCATGCCCATGCCGCCGTGGGTCTGAATATTTTCTTTTGCTGTATAGCTATAGGCATCGCTGGCGGCGATCCGTGTCGCCGCAGCGCTGATCGCCACTTCATCACTTTCGGCCTCTATCATTTTGGCGGCGTAAAGGGCATTTACTTTAGCCAAGGCGATTTTTACATAAGCGTCGGCAAGCTTATGTTTGATGGCCTGGTATGAGCCGATTTGCCGCCCGAAAGTTTTTCTTTCCAGGGCATAATCGCGCGCCATTTCCAGGGCGCTGTCGGCGCCGCCAATTTGCTCAAACGCTGTATATACTGCGGCGCGATTGAGTAGGTCCTGATATTTTGCCCAGCCGTCAATTGTCGCCGGACCACCAAGTATTTCATAGGCAGCATTTGAAAACTCAATTTGGCTGATCGGCCTGCTATTATCGACACTGTTTAGCGGTTTAATGTTGACCGCATCTTGTTTCAAATCGACGATTAGCAAGGCAACTTTTTCATTATCAGTTTCATCGGCTGAAAGGATAATTGCGATGTCCGCGAGTACACCATCAAAGACCGGCAACTTCACTCCAACTAAACCTGCCGAACCGTGACGGCATTTGATGTTCTCCGGCGAGTCTGGCAATGAATTTTCAGAAAAGGCCCAGGTTCCTATGGTCTTTCCGACCGCCAATTGTGGTAAATATGCCTGTTTTTGTGCATCGGTTCCGAATAGATTAATTACTTCCGCGGCGCCGTAAATCGAGGATGAAAAGGGTACCGAGGCGCAGACGCGGCCGAGTTCCTCTGCCGCGACACACATGAAAAGAGGGTCCAGTCCAAGTCCGCCGTACTCTTCCGGGATGGAAATAGCGGTTATGCCCATTTCAACCAGCCCATCCCAGGTTAATTCGGAAATGACTGCGTTCCCGTCCAACAGGTTTCGCGTTTCACCAAAACCGACCTGTTCAGACAAAAATCGCCGCAACTGCTCGCGAAAAAGCGAATGCTCTTCGTTAAATTCAAAATCCATCGGAGCCAATTCTTTCCATTATAAGGTAAACTTTTTCAGCGTAAAATTAAGGTGACCAATACTCTGAAACACCCCAAATTTTGCTATAAAATATCTTTTCAATACGCCATGGAGAGGTTATCGTTTACTTGCTTAATGAGCAATCAATTTTTTTATGTGCAATTATTGTTTTTTAGAGTTCGTAACCCTCGCGTCCGATGTATCGATAGCTTAAATTAAATGCGTCCTATTTTCATACTGGCCGACCGGGAAAATTCATGCGGACTCTATATCAATCGGCACGCCTGCCGCTTCGTCTTTGCCGGGCCGAGAGCGACCCGACTTTCCAACGTTATTGCGCCTACTCGCTGACGTGTCGGCGAACGCGCCCGATCGAGTCGCACTTATATGCGACGATGAGGTTCTCATCTATCAAAAACAGGCAAGATGCGTCGCGGGCCTCAAAAATAAACTAATTGCGCTCGGCGCCGGAGACCAGCGTGTGGCGATCGCTTTGAGCAACTCGAACAAAGCGATTATTGCTAACTGGGGCGTTTGGGCGGCCGACGCTCATTCGGTTTATATGAACCCTTTTTAGGCTAAAAATGAATTGCTCCCTCTTCTTATAGATGTTGAAGCGCATATACTTATCTGTCATGCGCCTTAATCTACACTTTATCTCAGACTAACGTCCGATTATGGCTAATGGCCGACATCAGACGGGATTAATTTGACGTCCGCTCTACCTCCGAAAGCGGTCGAAAACACCTACAGCAAATTTCGGCAGCTTCTGAC
The DNA here is from genome assembly GCA_913020445.1 of uncultured Rhodospirillaceae bacterium. Classification (GTDB taxonomy): domain Bacteria; phylum Pseudomonadota; class Alphaproteobacteria; order Rhodospirillales; family UBA2165; genus TMED23. The sequence continues at coordinate 80,344 of CAJWAR010000002.1, read as the reverse complement.
CCAAAGCGGACATCAAATTAGAAAGCGCTCAATTATTAGGTCGTTCTTCGAAGGTTTTATTCCTGATATTTTGGATACGTCCTTCTCGTGCCATGGCCTCTAGAGCTTTCGTAATTCGCGCTATTAGGGCTTCGTGCTTCTCGTGAAGAAAGTGAAACAATTCTAGTGTGACCAGAGGTTGTTCTACCATGGAAATTCCTTTTAACCCCAAAATCCGGATCGTATTAGAGCCTTCTAAAGCAGTGCTGATAGCCACATCAATCCGATTTCTGTCCAACATGCGAAAAACCATTTTATTTGTCGCCGCTGCGATGACATTCATCCCTGTTGTTCCATATTCGGCATATTTAGCTCCTTGACGCAGGCCGATCCTAAATGCCCTCAGGTCTTTCCAACTTGTCGGCTTGATTTTAGAATTTTTCGTGAAAACCGAGCCTTTAAGAGCGTTAATGGCAACAGGAACGATCCGCAAACTTTGATACTTCTTTGCGATCCCTCGAATACGATTAACTTCGCCATCTACCCTGCCTGAATTAGACTCGCGTAACGCCCTCTCGCCAGGAAATTCCATCGTGGTCACCTTAATTCCGATACGGGCATAGGCCTCTTTTAGAATGTTTTCAGAAATTTGAGCATGATAATCGAGCGGTCCGGGTTTGGAGAAAACCAGAGATTCTTGCGCGTATGCTTTTTGGTTGTTATTCGCCATTGTTGTGAGCATTAGCGAAAGAATAAGGACTAGACATCTAAACACAAATTTAGCCATGTTATAGCCTCAATCGAATTCATCTAAATGTAAGATTAAATCGTGTGAATTCAATGGAAAAAAATACATTAGTTTTCACTATCGTGTGTTAATTCTCGCTGCGGATTCGCAGTCTCCGCTAATGTTCATGCTGAGAATCATAACCAAACACTCCATCTTGCCAATTAAGATAAAGTGTTGCGTCGATCAATTGAGACCACCAGGGTAAAGCAGACATTTTAGCAAATAGCATTTAGGTCCGCATTTTATGATAGATGCGACTGAAATTGGCCTGATGATTTCAGATGTTACAAGTGACAATCCCTATTCTTTATACTTTGTGAAGAAAAAACCCCTCTGGCCCCGCCATAACCCTCCCGAACGGGAATCAGATCAAGCATTTTAGTGCTGTTTGATCGGTTCTCATAATCGCGAATTTGGCCTCAATTTTGTGTGAACGTATTTGGAACATAACTTAAATAACTAATTATTATCAATAAGTTATAAAAAACACTTGCGTAAAAGAACAAAAAGAGTACAAATTCCACTAGTTGCACTCAACAACACGCTATGGAATAAGGAGGGGGACTCAATGTCAGAACCAGCACTTCGTCTCGTGGAGAAAAAAGACATCGATAAGGAAAAAGCACTCGATGCTGCCTTAAGCCAGATTGAACGCAATTTCGGCAAAGGCTCCATCATGAAACTTGGCCAGCAGGATGCGCTCGATATTGAAGCGATATCCTCCGGCTCGCTCGGTCTGGATATTGCGCTCGGCATCGGCGGCTTGCCACAAGGCCGGGTGATTGAAATTTACGGGCCTGAGAGTTCCGGTAAAACGACGCTTTCTCTGCATGTCGTGGCCGAAGCGCAAAAAACCGGCGGCACTTGTGCTTTCATTGATGCGGAACACGCACTTGATCCGGGCTATGCCAAAAAGCTTGGCGTCAATGTTGAGGAACTGCTGATTTCACAGCCGGATGCCGGTGAGCAGGCCTTGGAAATCGCCGACACGCTGGTGCGCTCCGGTGCCATCGACGTCTTGGTCATCGATAGTGTCGCGGCCCTGGTGCCGCGGGCTGAACTTGAAGGCGAGATGGGTGATCATCATGTTGGCCTGCAGGCCCGTCTGATGAGCCAGGCGTTGCGTAAACTGACGTCGTCGGTGGCCAAATCAAACACTATGATTATTTTCATCAACCAAATCCGCATGAAAATCGGTGTTATGTTTGGCAGCCCTGAAACCACCAGTGGCGGTAATGCGCTCAAATTTTATTCTTCCGTAAGGCTCGATATCCGCCGTATCGGCGCCATCAAGGACAAAGAAGACGTTGTCGGTAACCACACCCGGGTCAAGGTCGTCAAAAATAAAGTGGCGCCGCCGTTTAAGACCGTCGAATTCGATATCATGTATGGCGAAGGCATTTCCAAGATGGGTGAGTTGATCGATCTCGGTGTCAAAGCGGAAATCGTCGAGAAATCAGGTTCGTGGTTCTCGTATGACAGCCAGCGGATTGGTCAGGGCCGGGAAAATGTCAAAACTTTCCTCAAAGAGAATCCTGAAATGGCTGAGGATATTGAGCTTAAAATTCGCGCAAATGCCGGCTTGCTGGCGGATGATATGATCACGCCCCCGGATTCAGATGCCGATGATGACGCGGAAGATGAAGAAATAGAAGGCACCGCAGAGAATACTGATCTGCAGGCCGGTGAATAGTTATTTCCTAACAATCACATAAACTTTGCGAAGACGGTCTTTGAGTTCTCCTCAAAGGCCGTTTTTGTATTCGGAATCCGTGACCGAAAACCCATGCGATTCCTGGACATGCCCCGATTTGCGAGGTAAAAGCGCGGAACAAAAGCTAAGTTCGCTCATAGATTAAGGTACGGTTTTTCCCAATGCAGTCGACAAACGATATTCGCACGCTGTTTTTGGATTTTTTCGCCAGGCATGGTCATGAAGTAGTTTCTTCTTCGTCCTTGGTGCCGCAGAATGATCCAACCTTGATGTTTACCAATGCCGGTATGGTGCAGTTTAAAAACACCTTTACCGGTCAGGAAACACGTGACTACAGCCGCGCCGTGACGTCACAAAAATGCGTCCGCGCCGGCGGCAAACACAATGATCTGGAAAATGTCGGCTACACCGCCCGCCACCACACCTTCTTTGAGATGCTGGGTAATTTTTCCTTTGGCGATTATTTCAAAGATGAAGCTATCGAACTCGCCTGGAATTTGATTACCAAAGAATACGGTCTGCCGGCTGATAAGCTGCTGGTTACGGTTTTTGCCGAAGATGATCAGGCGTTTGATCTCTGGCAAAAAATTGCCGGATTATCCGATGATAAGATAATTCGTATTCCGACCAGTGATAATTTTTGGTCAATGGGGGAGACCGGTCCCTGTGGTCCGTGTTCCGAGATTTTCTTTGATCACGGTGAACATATTCCAGGTGGACCACCCGGCTCACCCGACGAGGATGGTGACCGGTTTATCGAGATTTGGAACCTGGTCTTTATGCAGTTTGAGCAAGTCACACCGGATGAGCGTGTTGATCTGCCCAAACCCAGCATTGATACGGGCATGGGGCTGGAGCGCATTTCCGCCGTGCTGCAGGGCACCCATGATAATTACGAAACGGATTTGTTCCAGGCGCTGATCAATGCCTCGGCTGAAATGTCTGGCACCCCGGCAGAGGGCGATCACAATGTATCCCACCGGGTCATTGCTGATCATCTCAGGGCCACCAGTTTTCTCATCACCGATGGTGTGTTGCCGTCGAACGAAGGCCGCGGCTATGTGCTCCGGCGCATCATGCGGCGTGCAATGCGGCACGCACATCTGATGGGCTGCCAGGACCCGCTGTTGTTCAAGCTGGTGCCGACCTTGGTGCAGCAAATGGGTCAGGCCTTCCCGGAACTGACCCGCGCACAGGCCCTGATCACGGAAACTCTGGAACTCGAAGAAAATCGCTTCAAGCGCACGCTTGATCGCGGTCTTGGATTGTTAGCAGAAGAAACTGAAAAGTTACCGGCTGGTGGCGAGTTGCCGGGCGAGGTCGCGTTTAAACTTTATGATACTTACGGCTTCCCGCTTGATCTGACCCAGGATGCGCTCCGCGGCCAGGGCTTTAGTGTTAATCTTGACGGCTTCAATACGGCGATGGAAAAACAGCGTGCCGATGCCAGGGCGGCCTGGTCGGGCTCGGGTGATGCGGCGACCGAACAAGTCTGGTTCGATATTCGCGAACAAACCGGCGCCACTGATTTTTTGGGCTATGAGGTTGAAAGTGCGGAGGGCCAGATCACTGCACTGGTCGTAGACGGGGAAGTCGTTGACGAAGCAACCGATGGCGCGGAGATTGCTCTTATCCTTAACCAAACCCCGTTTTATGGTGAGTCCGGTGGTCAGGAAGGCGACACCGGCGTGATTTCCATTGAGGGCGGCGCCAGCGTAAGCATTACCGAAACTCAAAAGAAACTCGGTGATCTTCATGTTCACCTCGGCACGCTTTCGGGTGGCGGTCTCAAAGTCGGTGATGACGTTCTCCTGGAGGTTGATCACACGCGCCGTTCGGCGCTCCGGGCGCATCACTCGGCAACCCATTTGCTGCATGCGGCTTTGCGCAACGAGCTCGGTGATCACGTCGCCCAGAAAGGCTCTTTGGTAGCTGGCGAGCGGTTGCGTTTTGATATCTCTCATCCCAAAGCCATGACGGCGGAAGAGCTTTCTATCGTTGAAGATCAGGTCAATATCCAGGTCAGGGATAACAGCGAAGTGTCAACCCGCCTGATGACCCCGGATGAAGCGATTGAAGCCGGCGCCACGGCCTTGTTCGGTGAGAAATATGGCGACGAAGTGCGTGTTGTCGCGATGGGGACGTCGGGCGGTAATGAAGCCTATTCGACCGAGCTTTGCGGCGGTACTCATGCGCGCCGCACGGGCGATATCGGTTTGGTTCGGATTGTCTCCGAAAGTGCCGTTGCGGCAGGTGTCAGGCGCATCGAAGCGGTCACTGGTGCGGCGGCTGAAAGCTATATAGCGGATGAAGCCAAGGCGTTAAGCGATGCGGCGGCGGTCTTAAAAGTGTCTCCAGCGGATGTGCCGGGCCGCATCGAAAGCTTGCTTGATGAGCGCCGCAAACTGGAAAAAGAAATCACCGAGCTGCGACGTCAACTGGCGACCGGCGGCGGCGAAGGAAGCGCCTCAGATATAAAAGATATCAATGGCATTAAATTTGCCGGCAAGACCCTGGATGGTGTGCCGGCTAAAGATCTCAAAAGCCTGGCCGATGATCTTAAGGGACAAGTCGGCTCGGGTGTCGTTGCCTTGATCAGTGTTAATGACGGTAAAGCGTCTCTGGTGGTAGGTGTGACGGATGATCTGGCTGAAAGTTTAAGCGCTGTCGATCTGGTGCGCGCCGGCTCCGAGGCGGTCGGCGGTAAAGGCGGCGGTGGCCGCCCCGATATGGCCCAGGCTGGCGGTCCCGATGGCGGCAATGCTGAGGCGGCCATTAATGCAATCGAAGAAGCGATTAGCGCTTCGGCGTAGATAATTCAAAGGATATTAAGATATGAAGTTTTCAGGTACCGATAATTATGTCGCGACCGAAGATCTAATGGTAGCGGTCAATGGCGCCATTGCCTTGGAACGCCCCTTATTGGTTAAAGGTGAGCCCGGCACGGGTAAGACTGTGCTCGCTCACGAGATCGCCGAGGCGCTCGGCCGGCCACTGATCGAATGGCACATCAAATCAACCACCAAAGCGCAGCAAGGGCTCTATGAGTATGATGCGGTGTCGCGCTTGCGGGATTCTCAATTGGGCGACGAGAAAGTCCATGAAATCTCCAATTATATAAAGCGCGGTAAATTGTGGGATGCCTTTAGCTCCGATGATCTGCCGATATTGTTGATCGATGAAATCGACAAAGCCGATATTGAATTTCCCAACGATCTCCTGCTTGAATTGGATCGCATGGAATTCCACGTCTATGAAACCGGTGAGACAATTAAAGCTGAACAGCGCCCGATTGTGATCATTACCTCCAATAACGAAAAAGAATTGCCGGATGCCTTTCTGCGCCGCTGCTTTTTTCATTATATCGCCTTCCCGGACCAGGAGATCATGAAGGAAATTATCGATGTACATTTTCCGGATATTCAAAAGAACCTCGTGCGAGAGGCGCTGAACGCTTTTTATGACATGCGTGATGTGCCGGGTCTCAAGAAAAAGCCGACGACGTCAGAATTGCTCGATTGGATCAAGTTGTTGATGGTCGAGGATATTCCGCCGGAAGCGCTCAGGATGAAGGAAGGCAAGGATATTATCCCGCCGCTTTATGGCGCGCTTTTGAAAAATGAGCAAGATGTTCATTTGTTTGAGAAACTCGCTTTCATCAACCGCCAGGAAGAGCGTTAGACCGAAGAACGCTAGCCAATTGACAGGGTATCGTCATGTTCACTGATTTTTTTCTAACTCTAAGAGACGCCAAGGTTCCGGTATCGCTGCGGGAATATTTGACGCTGCTCGAGGCGGTGGAAAAAGGCGTTGCCGAATACAAGGTTGATGATTTTTATTATCTCGCCCGCTCGTGCTTGGTGAAGGATGAACGCAATCTAGATAAATTTGATCAAGTTTTCGGCAAATGTTTCGAAGGGCTGGAGTTCACGGCGGAAGAAGACCTTGTTGCCGAAATTCCTGAAGAGTGGCTGCGTTCCTTGGCTGAGCGCGTCATGACGCCGGAAGAAATGGCCGAGATCGAAGCCATGGGCGGTTTTGAAAAACTTATGGAAGAACTGCGCAAACGTCTGGAAGAACAAGAAAAGCGCCACGAAGGCGGCAGTAAATGGATCGGCACCGGTGGTACGTCACCTTTTGGCGCCATGGGCTACAACCCGGAAGGGGTGCGGATCGGTCAGGACAAAGGCCGTCATGGCCGGGCAGTTAAAGTCTGGGATAAACGGCAGTTTAAAAACTTGGATGATCAGGTTGAGATCGGCACGCGCAACATCAAAGTGGCGCTCCGCCGCTTGCGCCGCTTTGCCCGTGATGGCGCTGCAACCGAATTGGATTTACCGGACACTATTCATTCGACCGCCAAAAACGCCGGGTTGCTGGATGTTAAAATGGTGCCGGAACGTCACAACGCCGTCAAAGTCCTGATCCTGTTTGATATCGGCGGCTCAATGGATTACCACATTAAAACCTGCGAGGAGTTGTTCTCGGCAGTCCGCAGCGAATTTAAGCATCTCGAATATTATTATTTTCATAACTGCTTGTATGAGCGGGTGTGGAAAAATAATGACCGCCGTCATGTCGACTCGATTATGACCTGGGATGTGCTGCATACCTATCCCGCCGACTACAAATTGATATTTGTTGGCGATGCGACGATGAGCCCCTACGAAATCTCTTATCCGGGCGGCAGTGTCGAGCATTGGAATGAAGAGCCAGGTGCGGTTTGGCTTAACCGTATTTTGGATATTTATAGCCGCTCCATCTGGCTCAATCCGGTGCCGGAAGATTATTGGCATGTTACGCCGACAATTCGCGAGATCAAACGCTTGATGGGAGATCGCATGTATCCGCTCACGCTTGATGGGCTGGATCACGGCATGCGGGAACTCACTCGCTGATTAATTAAAAGATTAGTCGAAAAGGGCGTCGATTTCGGACTGGCTGATCGCTTCATCCTGACGCTGTGGTCCATGGATCAATTTCTCGTCTTCAGTTTTATCCTCACCTTTGACAACAATTTTTTCCAGTTCCTGTTTACCCCAGGCTTCGATCAGGGATTCAACACGGTCTTCAACATAGGTGAGCGACTTCACAACTTTAGTTATTCTTTGACCGGTTAAATCCTGAAAAGAGCAGGCTTCAAACAAGCTGGAGTTGGAAGCAGATATTTTATCGATTTTAGCCAAAGCATCTTCATCGGCTACGCTCGAACGCAAATCATTAAGCAGTTCTTCATTTGCTTCGACCGCCACCATGATCTGGTCGGTGGCCGCTTTTGTTGTTTCGACGATCGCATCTAATTGATCGCTCATTTTTTCAAAACGATGTTCGTCATCCGCTGGATAATGAATGGCAGCAATTTCTACGCGCACACGCTGTATGTAATGAAATAATCCAGCAAGTTCCTTTTTTAAGGCTGCATCATCAGAAAAATCTGTCATGTTGCGTTCCGACTAAAAGTTAACATTTTAAAATTTCTACCTCAGATCGAATAGTCAGCTGACTACTGATCACTTACCTTTAGATAAGGTCTGAATCATCTTGGATAAAGGCTTTATTTCAGATTAATTGCGCAATGATTAATTAATTCAATAGAAACAATAGGTTAGAAGAAGTATTAACAGCGAAATACGGTAATAAATTCAACTATTTTTGGTCAAAGCGGCAGTGAAATAGACCATTTAGTTTTTAGGCTGAATTTTAAAAATTTTCTCCTTCGCAATGGTGCGAAGGCGCTGTTTAGTATCCTCGCCCAAATCATCCACCAGTTTCGACTGAACTTTATGAACAGCCAGAGCTTGCTCAATGAGAGCTGCCCTGTCTGCAGGTGAAGACTTCGATTTAAAATTTCCTGCCGCTAAATTTTCTTTCGCCTGATCGAGTTTTTCTTGAGCAGAACTGATGGTGGAAGCAGCGGCAACCGCACCGTCAAGTAATTCAGTCTCCGGTTGGGTCTCGACGCCAGAATCGGTGACGGGTTCAGCCGGCGCTACCGTTTTCTTCTTTTTCTTGGAACCCGACTTCTTCTTTTTCTTCGCAGCGGGCTTTTTTGATTTGGAAAAAATGCCAAACATAATCGTGAAAGTATCCGTTATTTCCTTTTTCTAATCATAGCCGAAAGATAACTGGCCTGTCACTGTAGCAATCCAAAAGGCCAGTTCAAGAGAGTGGTATAGCTGATTTTTTTTAAAGTGACATATATAGAAAAACACCTATGCTGGTTTATATGAAACGAGAACGTGCGGCAAAAATTATATCTACTTTAGGTCCCTCCAGTACATCTCCGGAAGTAATCGCCAGATTATTTGAAGCTGGTGCGGATGTCTTTCGGTTGAACTTCAGCCACGGCACACATGAGGAACATAAAGAGCGCTACGACACCATTCGCAAAATCGAAGCCGAATATGATCGGCCGATTGGTATTATTGCCGATCTTCAGGGTCCTAAAATCCGCGTCGGCAATTTTGTGACGGAGAAAATTGAGCTCGTAAATGACGCTAAATTTACACTTGATTCGGACCAGGATACGGATGGCGATGAAAACCGCGTGGCCATATCAAATCCGGAGATTTATCCCACATTAGAGCCGGGTATTGAGCTCTTGCTTGATGACGGCAAGTTAAAGCTGGTGGTAGAGCAGAATAACGGTGATTCAGTCGACACCAAAGTACTGGTTGGCGGCATGCTTTCCAATCACAAGGGAATTAATATTCCGGGTGCGATTTTACCGATGTCAGCGTTGACCGAAAAGGATCGGCATGATTTACAGTTTGCCCTCGATATTGGTGTCGATTGGATCGCGCTTTCCTTTGTCCAGCGACCGGATGATGTTGCTGAAGCGCGTCGTCTGATTACTGGACGCGCCGGCGTCTTGGTTAAAATGGAAAAACCCCTGGCCATTGAACACTTGAAGCAGATCCTTGAGCTGTCTGATGCCATTATGGTTGCCCGCGGTGATCTTGGCGTGGAAGCACCGCCCGAAGATGTGCCTGGATTGCAGAAAAAAATTATTCGCCGCGCGCGCTCCGAGGGCAAGCCGGTAATCGTCGCGACACAAATGTTAGAAAGCATGATTACCTCACCGACGCCGACGAGGGCTGAAGCATCGGATGTCGCGACGGCGGTATTTGATGGCGCTGATGCGGTTATGCTGTCGGCTGAAACAGCAGCTGGGGATTTCCCGGTTGAAGCAGTGTCAATTATGGATCGGATTATCCGTAGTGCCGAGCAAGATGATCATTATAAATTATCAAATGTGCGGGAACGACGGCAGACCTGGGGTACGGATGCAGATGCCATTACTGCGGCGGCAAAACAAGTTGCCCAAACGTTGGATGCGGCGGCGATTGTGACCTTTACGACAACGGGCTCGACGACATTGCGGGCCGCGCGGGAACGCCCGAGTGTGCCTATTTTAGGACTGACGCCTGATATAAGAACGGCCCGTCGGCTGGTGTTGACCTGGGGTGTTCATCCAGTAGAAACATCGCATTTTACCGAATTTGCCGATGTGGTTAATAGTGCGATCGAAGTTGCAGCGAAAGAAGAATTCGCTACCCCAGGCCAGCGTCTCATTATTACCGCTGGCGTGCCGTTTGGCACACCCGGTGCTACCAATGTTCTTCGTATCGTGTGGCTGGATTAGTTTCCATTAGGTGCCCACCTTGACGGGCTCTAAATCCTACTGCACAACGCCCCCATGATTACTCAGCTATTTTCAATTATCGCACCGGTCTTTTTTGGCGCTGCCTTTGGCTTTGTTTGGGCGCGGCTGGACAAACCCTTTGATGCCGAATTTGTGACCTCCTTGGTGTTTAATTTGGGCACGCCTTTGCTGGTGTTCTCGACATTGACCAAATTGAACACAGATCCCCAGGCCTTTGCCGATTTGGCAATGATCGTTGTCGTTGCGTTGGTTTCATTTTGGCTGATTAGTGTAGTGGTATTAAAAATTGCACGCCTTGACTTGCGAACCTATTTGGCAACGATAATGATACCTAACACGGGCAATGTCGGGTTGCCGTTGAGTTTTTTAGCATTTGGTGACGAAGGGCTCGCATTTGCGATCATTGTCTACACAATTGTAAGTTTGACCCAATTTACGGTTGGTCTGGGTATTGCTTCCGGCTCCTTCTCACCACGAGAATTACTAATGAATCCGCTGATCTATGCCGTTTTAGCAGCGCTTTTGGTGATGGTTACAAAATATCAATTGCCAGATTGGATCGCCGACACCGCCCATATCTTTGGCCAATTTGCCATTCCAATGATGCTAATAATGCTGGGTGTGTCCTTGGCAAAACTCAAAGTAACCAGTTTCCCCCGTAACATCGCGCTCAGTTTGGTTCGTTTCGCGATGGGCTTGGGCGTTGGTCTTGGGGTCAGCCACTTATTTGGTTTGGAAGGTGTGATCAGAGGCGTTTTCGTCCTGCAATGCGCCATGCCAGCTGCAGTGTTCAACTACATGCTCGCCATGCGCTACAAAAACAACCCTGAAGAGGTCGCTGGACTTGTCGTCACTTCGACGCTTTTTGCCTTCGCCACGCTGCCCTTCTTGCTGGCTTTCGTCTTGAAGTTGTAGCAGTTAACCGCCGTAAAGTGCGGCCAGCTGATCGCCATATTTACCATTGATCACATGGCGGCGAACTTTGAGCGTCGGTGTCATCATTTCGTTGTCGACGCTAAACTCTTCATCGATCAACATGAACCGGCGCACGCGCTCAATTACCGAAAGATGCTCGTTTACGCGGTCAATTGCTTCACTTATATGCTTGCGAAAATCATCATTACCGATGATATCAGCGAGATCAGCTGAGTTACCGGTCTCCTTCGCCCATTCTTTGGCAAATTCGCCATCGGGTACGATCAAAGCGACAAGATGTGGACGCTTATCGCCATAGACCATCGCTTGCGAAATTTCCGGTTCCAGCGTTAAAAAGCCTTCAACGCGCTGGGGCGATAAATTGTCGCCGCCGGAATTGACGATAATGTCCTTCTTGCGATCCGTGATTTGGATGTAATTGTTGTTATCCATATGGCCAACGTCACCGGTATGAAGCCAGCCATTCTTAATCACTTCATTGGTGGCTTCTTCGTTCTGCCAGTAGCCTTGCATCAGCAGATCGCCGCGCACCAAAATTTCGCCATCCGAGGCAATTTTAACTTCGGTTTCGAAAAGCGGTGAGCCGACAGTTTCCATCTTAACCAGATTTGGCCGGTTGACGCTGATGACCGGAGCGGCTTCAGTTTGGCCATAACCCTGCAGAAGATTAAGGCCAAGGGCGGTAAAGAAAATGCCGATATCGGTGTTTAGGGGAGCGCCACCGGAAACCAATACTTTAAGCCGGCCACCGAAATTACCGCGCACCTTATCGCGCACCAGTTTATCGACGATGGCGTCGGTGATTTTTTCACTTAAATTTAAACTGCCGGGATTTTCATATTTCTTGGTGCCGAGCTCGACGGCTTTGGTGAATAGTTTCTCTTTGAGACCGCCGGCCGCCTTGACGCCTTTGGCGATGCGGCCATGCATCATTTCATAAAGCCGCGGGACGGCGGTCATGATCGTCGGGCGAGCCTCGGCCATGTTTTTTCCGAGATGCTCGATGCCTTCAGCAAAATAGATCTGCGCGCCGATGAAAATGGGGAAAAATAGCCCGGCCGTGTATTCGTAAGAATGCGATAACGGCAGGAAAGAAAGAAAAACTTCATCTTCCAGTCCGTATTCCTGGATCGCATCATAGGCGCCCCGGCAATTATGCATGATGGCCCGATGGGGCAGCATAACGCCCTTTGGCGCACCGCCGGTACCTGACGTGTAGATGATGACTGCCGTATCTTCACGCGAAATATTGGCTACATAGTCGGCGATGCTATCTGGCTCGGCTTTGTTCTTTTCGACAATTGACGACCAGCTATGGATATCCGGGCCCGGTGATTGGCTTAATCCCAAATCTTCAATTGAAATAACAAAATTGACCCCACCGGTTTGCGTCGCCGCCGGCACCAGCCGGTGGCCTAGCTCTTTGGTAGAGACAATGGCACCTTTGGCGCCGCTATTGGATAAAATATGAGAATGATCATTGACCGTATTCGTTGTGTAGGCCGGCACGGTGATGCCGCCGGCGGCCATAATTGCCAGATGAGCAAGTGGCCATTCAGGCCGGTTTTCCGAGCACAACATGACCCGGTCGCCCTCATTGATGCCTAGCGCCTTAAGACCACGGGCGAGTGCTGAGACGATCTCAGCCGATTCGCGCCAACTCGTTGACTGGTAGGCGCCGTCTTTCTTGGCCCATAGAAATGGCTTTTCTCCCAATGTTTCGGCCTGCTCAAAAAACATCGCGATCAGACTTGGCCAGGATTTCATTCTATTAATACCCCCTATTAAACATTACGGATTTGAAGCTACCGATCTTTTGAACTATATCCGACATTATACGCTGTTATTCACTGGAATCATGTAGCATGTTTTATGGTGAAAACGAATATTGATAAGGACTTTTTTTTATGGCCGGTTCCGGGCAGAAAATAACGGTAGAGATTCCGAGTTGGGATTTAAAAGATCTTTACACGGGGCCGGATGACCCAAAGATCAAACAAGATATGGATTTTGCCGCTAAGAAAGCGAAGTCATTTGCCAAGAAACATCAGGGAAAACTCGGTAATCTTGACGGTGCGGGATTAGGCCAGGCGATCAAGGAATATGAAGACCTAAGCGAAGTCATATCTCGCGTCATGTCATATGCTCAACTTTTGTTCGCTGCCGATGCCGAAAATTCAGAAGTCGCTGCCTTTTATCAGAACATGAACGAACGGGCGACCGAGATATCTTCAGAAACAATATTTTTTGAATTAGAAATCAATCGTATTGAAGAAAAAATGCTGGTCTCGCAAATGAAGGATTCCAGTGCTAAGAAATATGCGCCATGGATTGATGCCATTCGCATCTATAAGCCGTACCAGCTGGAAGACAATCTTGAAAAACTGCTGCATGAAAAATCAGTAACCGGTCGTTCGTCCTGGTCCCGCTTGTTCGATGAAACGATGGCGGGCCTGCGATTCGATGTTGATGGAAAAAAATTATCGAGCAGTGAAATTATGAGCCGGATGTCTGATCCGGATGGCGGCGTGCGCAAGAAGGCTGCCAAATCGTTCGGCAAAGGGCTCGACGAAAACATTAAACTGTTCTCCTTGATTACTAATACGCTCGCCAAAGACAAAGAAATTGAAGATGGCTGGCGTAAATTGCCGCGTCCGGTCTCCAATCGCAACCTTTCCAATCAGGTCGAGGACGAAGTTGTTGATGCCTTGGCGACCGCGGTCAAAGATAATTACGAAAATCTTGCTCATCGTTATTACAAACTGAAAGCCAAATGGATGGGCGCCGAGGTGATGGATTACTGGGATCGCAATGCACCGCTGCCGGAAGCAGACGAAGCCAAAATTTCGTGGGCGGAGGCTAAGGACAAAGTGCTGACGTCATATAATGCTTTCGAGCCACAGCTGGCAGAACTCGCGGAACATTTTTTCGATAAATCCTGGATCGACGCAGACCCGCGGGAAGGTAAAGACTCGGGCGCGTTTTCTCATCCGACCGTGCCGTCGGCGCATCCTTACATTCTAATGAACTATCACGGTAAAACCCGTGACGTGATGACCCTCGCTCATGAGTTGGGGCATGGTGTGCATCAAATTCTGGCCGCCCCGCATGGCCACTTTTTATCAGACACGCCCTTAACATTGGCCGAGACGGCATCGGTCTTTGGCGAGATGCTGACTTTTAGAGGCATGCTAGATGCCGCCGAAGATGAGAAACAGCGCCGCATTTTGCTGGCATCTAAGGTCGAGGATATGCTGAATACGGTGGTCCGCCAAATCGCCTTTTATCATTTTGAAGAACGCGTCCATGACGAGCGCCGGGGTGGTGAACTCGGCGCCGAGCGTCTGGGTGAGATATGGCTGGATATTCAAACTGAAAGCCTGGGCCTGGCGTTTCGATTTGATGAAGAGTATCGTCACTTCTGGGCCTATATTCCGCATTTCATTCACTCGCCTTTCTATGTCTATGCTTATGCGTTTGGCGATTGTCTGGTGAACTCGCTCTATGACGTGTTCCAGCAAGGGCATCCCGGTTTCCGAGATAAATATCTCGATATGCTCAAAGCGGGTGGCACCTTGCGCCACAAAGAATTGCTGGCGCCTTTCGGCTTGGATGCCAGCGACCCGGCATTTTGGCAGCGCGGGCTGGGTGTGGTTTCGGGCTTTGTCGATGAGCTGGAGCAATGCTTTTAGGATTAGATATGGCCGATGATAACAGCTTAACTGGCCGGGCACTCCGCTATGCCAAAGTCGGCAGGACGGTTGGTGGCTTGGCGGCGCGGCTGGCCGGTGAGCGCTATCTTGGCCTACCTATCAATCGGCTGGAGCATGCCGCAGATTTAACGGCTGCCTTGGGCGGGCTTAAGGGGCCGCTCATGAAAGTTGCGCAAATTCTTTCAACCATCCCCAACGCTTTGCCGCAAGAATACGCTGATCAACTGGCCGAGCTTCAAGCTAATGCGCCGTCGATGGGCTGGCGTTTTGTCAAACGGCGAATGGCGGGAGAGCTTGGCCCTGACTGGCAAACGAATTTTTCTGAATTCGGCCAGGAAGCGGCAGCGGCAGCCTCGTTAGGCCAAGTTCATAAGGCAATTGATCTGGACGGCCGGGAAATTGCCTGCAAACTGCAATATCCTGACATGCAGGCGGTCGTTGATGCTGATTTGCGCCAATTGAAATTGGTGTTCAATATCTATCGGCGCTACGACAAAGCGATAGATCCGACCGCCATTCATGGCGAACTGTCTGCCCGCTTGCACGAAGAACTGGATTATGTCCGTGAGGCTAAACAGATGCGGCTTTATCAGGCAATGCTCAGCAGTGAAAAACAGGTGCATGTGCCGGAAGTCGTTAATGATTTATGCAGCGAGCGTCTGATCAGTATGATCTGGCTTCACGGCACACCCTTATTGCCCTACATCGAAACTCATCCGGACGTTGAAGATCGTAATCGCGTCGCGCTCAATATGTTCCGGGCGTGGTATGTGCCGCTTTATAATTATGGCGTGATCCATGGTGATCCGCATCTGGGCAATTACTCGGTGCGGGAAGATGGTTCGATCAATTTGTTGGATTTCGGCTGTATCCGCGTGTTTGAACCGTCTTTTGTGCGTGGCGTAATCGATCTATATACCGCGCTGAGAGACAACAAACCGGAACTCGCGGTGCACGCCTATGAATCCTGGGGCTTCGAAAATCTCACCCTGGAAATTATTGACGTGCTGAATATGTGGGCCGAGTTCGTCTATGCGCCGTTGCTCGAGGACCGCGTGCGACGCATTCAAGAAAAAGATGGCACTTATGGCCGGGGCATTGCCCATAAAGTGCGGGAGGATTTGCATAAACTGGGAGGCGTTGCGCCGCCGCCAGAATTCGTCTTGATGGATCGCGCCGCTATTGGCCTGGGCTCGGTTTTCACTCATCTCAAAGCAGAAATCAACTGGCACCAAATTTTCCACGAACTGATTGATGATTTCGATGAACAGCAAGTCGCCAAAAATCAAGCGGCGGCTTTTGCCGGTGTAAATTTGGAACGACCTATCTAGGCAGCATTAATTCTTTGCTATGAGCGTATTTCAAGCAACCAATTGTCTAAAAATATCTCGCTATCAGGTACTTATTAAATGATGAAAATGGTGTTTTTGGCTTGGTATAATCTAAGGCCTCAAATTTTTAAGCCTGATATTGATGTAAATCATATTGAAGCTTGCAAAATGGCTTAAAATGGTCTTTTTAGCGTCAGATTTTCGGGCGACTGCCCGGTCAAAAAACTGATCAGGTAGTTCGTCTACAGTTCGACCTATTTCCATTCCGTTTATGAGAGGGAAAAGTATGAAAATTGCAGTGCCCAAGGAGCGGCTCTCAGATGAGTTGCGCGTGGCAGCCTCACCCGATTCCATCAAGAAACTTTCGGCGTTGGGATTTGATTTCGCTATTGAAGCCGGTGCCGGCGAAGGTGCGTCTTTTAGTGACGCGGCTTTGAAAGAAGCTGGCGCAGAAATTGTTGCCGATGCTGGATCAGCCATTCAAGGCAGTGACATTGTTCTCAAAGTTCGTGGTCCTGTCGACGAGGCTGGAGATGATTTGTCGCAGTATTCGAGCAGCAATATCCTGATCGCCAGTTTGTCAGCGCTTGGCAATACCGAGGCGATGGAGAAATTGGCCGCCACCGGTGTTACGGCTTTTGCCATGGAATTGTTGCCGCGTATCACGCGCGCTCAGTCAATGGATATTCTGTCGTCGCAAAGTAATTTGGCCGGCTATAAGGCCGTACTTGATGCGGCGAGCGAGTTGGGCCGGGCCTATCCAATGATGATGACGGCAGCGGGCACAATCCCGCCAGCCAAAGTCTTTATCATGGGCGTTGGCGTTGCTGGCTTACAGGCGATCGCGACCGCTAAACGCATGGGTGCTGTGGTAACCGCAACCGACGTGCGCCCCGCGACCAAAGAGCAAGTTGAAAGCCTCGGTGGAAAATTCCTCGAAGTTGATCCTGAAATGGAAAAGGATGCGCAGACCGAAGGCGGGTACGCCAAGGAAATGCCGCCTGAGTATTTCGAAAAGCAGAAAGAAGTCGTCGCTGAACACATCAAAAAACAAGATGTGGTTATTACGACAGCGCTCATTCCAGGACGCCCGGCACCTGTTTTGGTAACCGAAGAAATGGTTGCCAGCATGCCCGATGGCGCGGTGATTGTTGATCTCACGGTCGAGGCTGGTGGTAACTGCCCGTTGTCTGAGCTTGGCGAGACCGTCAAAAAAGATGGCGTCAGCATTATTGGTCATGCCAATGTGCCAAGCCGTATTGCGGAAGACGCCAGCCAGCTTTTTGCCAAAAATCTCGTCAACTTTATTACGCCTCTGGTTGATCCAGAGACCAAGTCTCTCAACATCGACTGGGAAGATGAAATCATTCAAGGAACATTGGTTTGTAAGGATGGTAAAGTTGTTCATCCGCGTCTAACCGGTGAAGGAAGCTAATCATGGGTACAGATAAATTGGCTGCAAAAGCAACAGAGGCCGCCTCATCAGGCGATCCCTTTATTTTCATGTTTACGGTTTTTGTTTTGGCCGTGTTCATCGGTTTTTATGTCGTTTGGAGTGTCACACCGGCGCTGCATTCGCCGCTTATGAGTGTAACGAATGCAGTCTCTTCGGTGATCATCGTTGGCGCGCTCATCGCTGCTGGTCCGGCGGATATGGGGTTCTCCAAAATCATGGGTTTCATTGCCGTTGCGCTGGCATCGGTTAATATTTTTGGTGGCTTTATCGTCACCAATCGAATGTTGGCGATGTTTAAGAAGAAGCCTAAGAAAGTGGAGGCTCAATAATGAGCGAGACATTTACAGGCTTCGCCTATCTGATCGCGGCGGTGTGCTTTATTTTGGCACTGCGTGGTCTTAGTTCGCCGGAAAGCGCCCGCAAAGGTAATGCCCTCGGTATTGCCGGTATGGTGATCGCAATTGGCACAACTCTGGCTGATCCATCGATCATGAGCTTTGAGTTGATCCTCGCCGGCATCGTTGTCGGTGGTCTTATCGGCACCGTGGTAGCGCTTAAAATCAAGATGACAGCCTTGCCGCAATTGGTGGCGGCTTTCCATTCATTGGTCGGCTTAGCAGCCGTGTTTGTTGCGGCAGCTGCGTTCTTCGCACCGGAGGCCTATGGCATCGGCGTGTTTGGCAATATTCAGGCCGCCAGCCTGATTGAGATGTCGCTCGGTACAGCGATTGGCGCCATTACCTTCTCTGGCTCCCTGATCGCCTTTGGCAAGCTCCAGGGCCTCCTCAGTGGCTCGCCACTGGTGTTTAAAGGCCAGCATATGCTAAATGCCATCCTCGGCATCGCCTTGGTCGCAGCTGTCGTGTGGCTGGTCCAAACCAATGACCCCAATGCCTTCTGGGCGGTGGTCGCGATATCGACTGTGCTCGGCTTCCTGATCATCGTGCCGATTGGCGGCGCTGATATGCCGGTCGTTGTATCCATGCTGAACTCTTATTCAGGTTGGGCAGCTTGCGGTATCGGCTTTACCCTCAGCAACACGGCCTTGATCGTGACAGGTGCTCTTGTCGGCTCCTCTGGCGCCATCCTCAGCTACATTATGTGTAAAGGCATGAACCGGTCGATCTTTAATGTGCTGCTCGGTGGCTTTGGCGGTGAGGTTGCAGGACCCGCGGCCGGTGCTGGCGGCGGCGATAAATCGGTTAAATCCGGCAGCGGCGACGATGCGGCTTTCATTATGAAGAACGCCAGCAAAGTCATCATTGTACCGGGTTATGGTATGGCGGTGGCGCAGGCACAGCATGCGTTGCGTGAAATGTGTGACCTGTTGAAGGCAGAGGGCGTTGACGTCGCCTATGCGATCCATCCGGTTGCCGGTCGTATGCCGGGCCACATGAACGTGCTGCTGGCTGAAGCCAACGTCCCCTATGACGAAGTGTTCGAACTGGAAGAGATCAATACAGAGTTCTCGACAGCGGATGTGGCCTTTGTCATTGGCGCCAATGATGTGACCAATCCAGCGGCTAAAACCGATCCGACGAGTGCGATTTACGGCATGCCAATTCTTGAAGTTGAACATGCCCAAACCGTGCTGTTTATCAAACGCTCAATGGCCTCTGGTTATGCTGGCGTGGATAACGAGTTGTTCTTCCGGGACAATACCATGATGCTGTTTTCTGACGCTAAGGCGATGACCGAAAGCATTGTTCAAGCGCTCGGCTAAGTCAGTTAGAATTTTTACAGGAAAACGGTCCTCAGAGTGAGGGCCGTTTTTTTTATCTTTTAGCCGGTACTAAATCCGGATGCGTGTAGCAGGCATCAATATCGAGATAATTGGGCCGCAAAACCCACTCTCGGAATTGCCCATCATTTTTGAAATGCTCTTGGTGAAGATTAAAGCCTTCAGCTCCACACGTGTTGAAGAGTTGTTGAAGTTCACTCGGTATTTTGCTGTCGGATTTTAAATATCCACGGCCAATATTGGCAATTTCGTCGGGATTAATGGTTTCATCGACCAAAGCGATTAGTTCCTCTGGCAAAAAATCGGGATGTGCGGCGGCCAAACGACGCATCAATACATAGGACGTCACCAACCCTTCACCGAATATCCAGCGGCGGATTTCGCTAGGACTGGAGTTTCTGGCGGCAGGTAGTTCGTGAGCAACCACAGCTCCCGGATGATATAGCACTTTATAGCCAAATTGTTCGACAATGCGTCCGACGCCCACATCGCCGTCACCAGTGAAATGGAAAAGATGTTTCGGCATGCCGCCAGGGTGAAATCCACCGGCATCAATCATCGCATTTCGGCGGATGAGAAAATTACTGCCCCAGACAAAGTCTGCGGGAATTGACTTAATTTTATCGCCAAAATCGAGCATTCCCCATAACGCTGACCAAACGCCCCACTCATTTTCCAGCACCATATCGCTTTGCCAGGCGGGTGGTTTTCGCTCGAATTCGGGAATTATTCTACCCGTTGCAATGCCAATGTCCGGGTCTTTGAATATCTCACTAACGGCGTTGGCCCATCCGGGTGTGGGGCGAACATCATCGTCAATAAATGCCAGTATATCTGACTTGGCTTCGTGCAAGGCTGTGTGCCAGCCGACAAGTTGGCCCGGTCTTGGGTCAAATAAATGCCGGAAGTGAGGGAATATATTTCCGTACATTTCGCAAATTGTTGACGTGGCGTCAGTTGAGCCATTATCGGCAACTAGAATTTCAATGTCATGAAATGAGGTGTTTAGTTGGGAAAGCGCATCTAAGGCTTTGGCCAAATATTGAGCACGATTACTTGTCGCAATGATGATACTCAAGTCCATAGATCATGTTTGCCCATTTAAGAAATCGGCGCAACAAAAGGTCCAGAGTTGAACCGGACTTTAATCATTAGCAAACATTTTATTGAGAGGGAAGTTCTAGAAGCCTTCGCGTTCGAGACGCTTGCGTTCTAACTTCCGAGCGCGTCGGATGGCTTCTGCTTTTTCGCGGGCTTTACGTTCAGATGGTTTTTCATAAGAACGGCGTAGTTTCATTTCCCGGAAAACACCTTCGCGCTGCATTTTCTTTTTCAGCGCCTTAAGGGCCTGATCAACGTTATTATCACGGACTGTTACGTGCACGGGTTTGCTTACTCCTGTAGCAAATAGTCATTAAGGTCGGGCCTTCTAACACGCCAGTTATGGCTTGGGAAGGGGTTCTAACCTTCAAATGGTGTTTTTTTGGTAAAAATGAAGTTTTTTTTTGCTAAATCGTTGGATTGGTGGGTTTTTTAGGTCATATTCCCTCCATGGCTATCTTAAAAATCGCTCGCATGGGTCATCCCGTGCTGAACCAAATCGCGGAAACTGTGGCTGATCCCACCGATCCGGAAATTGCCCAATTGATCGGGGATATGTTGGACACTCTGCAAGATGCTGCCGGTATCGGCTTGGCTGCGCCGCAGGTTCATGTATCGAAGCGGGTCGTAATTTTCTTTGTGCCCGAAAGCCGCAATGGTGAAGACGAGGAAGACACACCAGCAGAATTGACGGTCATGATTAATCCAGTAATTGAGCCGTTGAGCGACGAAACCAATTTAGATTGGGAGGCTTGTTTGTCGGTGCCTGATTTAATGGGTGCGGTCGAGCGCTATTCTCATATTAAATATTCCTGGGACACACTTGAGGGAAATCGCGAGGAACGTATCGCCAGCGGATTCCATGCCCGTGCCGTGCAGCATGAATGTGATCATCTCGACGGTATGCTTTATCCGGTGCGAATGAGCGATTTTACCCTGTTCGGCTACGCCGAAGATATCAATCGAAATATCGAACTGATGCGCCGGGGGCACGGGCTGGAGGATGGCGCTGAACCAGATTTAAGAATCGTGGAGGAAGGTTAGTGTCTCGATCGAAAAATACTGAAGAACGCGACCACCTTCTATTGGCCATGCTGCCCCATGTGCTCTTCGATGGCTGGAGTGAGAAAGCTCTTCTCGCCGGCTATGAAGACCTCGGTGGCAAATCACCGGACGCCCAATTGTTGTTCCCAGGTGGACTTAGAGAAGCCGCCAAACATTTTGGCGACTACATGGATCGCCAAATGCAGGCTGAATTGGCCAAGCTTGATCTGGAAAAAATGTCGATGCGGGAGCGTATCGCCATGGGAATCCGAGTGCGTCTGGAACTGTTAACCCCCCACCGGGAAGCTGTGCGGCGGCTTCTGGCCTTCCTCGCACTTCCCGGCAATCATTTTACTGGCATGCAAATCACGTCGCGGACAGTGGATACGATTTGGCACGCCATCGGTGATACCTCGACCGATTTTAGCTATTATAGTAAGCGCGCATTGCTTGCCGGCGTTTACGGCTCGACAATTCTTTACTGGCTGTCTGACAATTCGGAAGAATTCCTTGAGACGCATGATTTCCTCGATCGCCGAATCGCCGGCGTCCTGAAAATCCCCAATATTCAAAACAAAATCAAAAAGCGTTTAAAGCGCCTAACTGCGCCATTAAGTCGAATACAGCGCCCGGCGTTCAGACTTTAATTAGTCTTTAGGTTCTTCGGCGACGCCGGCGGTTTGATCGGCCCTGAATTTATCAAGTGAAGCAGCAACATCTTCATTACTGAGCGCGATTATGCTGGCGGCAAGTACGGCCGCATTAACAGCACCGGCTTTACCGACTGCCAGTGTGCCGACCGGGATACCACCCGGCATCTGCGCCATCGCAAGCAACGCGTCGAGCCCGCCCATAACCTTGCCGTCCATCGGTACGCCTAAGACCGGGAGTGGCGTTAGCGCCGCCGCAGCGCCCGGCAGAGCCGCTGCCATGCCGGCGCCGGCAATCAACACCTGCAAGCCTCGATCGCGGGCCGATTCGGCGTATTTGGTCAGTCGATCCGGCGTGCGGTGGGCCGAAATGATTTTTGCTTCATACGCTATACCAAGTTTTTCCAGGGTCAGCGTGGTATGCTTCATCGTTGCCCAGTCAGACTGGCTACCCATAATTATACCAACAATTGGATCAGACTCGGCCATCGATAAACTCCTATTTTCAGCCAATTAAGGCGGGAAGGGCGGCATTATAAGAGGCAAATAACCTGCTGCAAGCAAATGCGGCAATCAGTTTCCGAAAATTGCCGGCGTTTTCTTCGATGATGACCAAAATCTTGAATTTTCCGCTTAAAATTTACCTGAATCGCGGAAAATGCTAGTTTTGATTAGTTTCCGAGAGGATGGGATGATGGCTGATATCGGTGGAATTCAGGAATATGCGCGCGTTCGCCAATTAGATACGCATGGTGAAGGAAATCCTCAAAGCAATCCCTATGGCGGTTTCTACAAACGGTCTGCGTTCGCACAAGGACAGCCGGCGCCGCCTAAACGCACGCCCCGTCAAATTAAAGATACCGCTTTTGTCATGGGGATTCCGATTGAAGAGATCACGCCGCGTGTTCATGAAGCGATGACGCTTATCATGCATGAGATGGATACTATTAGATGGCAAGCTGAAGTCTCAAAAAAACATGAAGCCCATCTGATGGCGGCGCTGGATTCGCACGACCTGCTTCCGGTGGTTAGCCGCCATGCTTTCGACCAGTACCTAAGCCATGCCGCCGAGCATGTTACCAGGACCAAAGAGCCAAGTTTTTTATTGTTTGTCAAAATTCTGGGGCTTGATGATCTTTGGCAGCGCGACGGCGCCGGTTTGCGCGATGGCTATCTTGTCCATACCGCAGGCGTTATCAGAAGTTGCCTGGATGAAGTCGATGTCGTCGGGGCGTTGGATCACGGCGAGTTTGGGGTGATATTGAATCTCTACCAGGAAGAAGCTGTAACAACCAAGGCAGAGGCGATGAACGAGCTGATGCGTAAAATACCTTTTGTTATGGCAGAAGAAGAATATCCGATCACGGCAGTTTGGGGGATGCTGGAAATTGTCGCGAATGGTCAGCCTGACCAATTGCTTCTGGCGGCGAGTGAAAAAGCAAGATCGAGCCAGCCAGCTTAAGCGATTATATCCGGCACCTCGCCGGCTTCGATTTTGCTGATCTGGTCTTTTAACGCCAATTTCTCTTTCTTGAGCCGCTGCAGCTTGATTTGGTCGAAGTCCGGCTTACTTGCAAGCAGTTCAATCTCGGCATCAAGTTTACGATGCTGATCTTTTAGCTTTTTAATTCGATTTACGGTTTCAAGGTTGTCAGTCATAAGTGGTTTCGATTTAATTAGCCCTAATACTATAATACCAAAAAATTCACAAAATTGGATGATTGATTTTATTTAACCTGGAATATTAGTGTGGTCAAAAATAGTTCGACAAAAAACACCCCCGGAAACACCCCCGGAAACACCCCTGGAAAAACCATCGGCGTGTTGACGAGCGGGGGCGATTGTGCCGGTTTAAATGCGGTTATCCGAGCGGTGACGCATCGTGCTATTCAGGGTTATGGCTGGCGTGTCCTTGGTATCCACGATGGTACCCGAGGGCTGATGGACAGCCCACCGCGATATGAAGAGCTCACGCTCAAACTTTTCACCGGCAATGTTTTACGCATGGGCGGCACCATCTTAGGCACGACGAACAAAGGTGATCCATTTGATTTTCCGATGCCGGACGGCACCAGAAAAAACCGCGCGAAGGAATTTGCTGCTGGTTTTAAGGAATTGGAACTCGATGGTTTGATTGGAATCGGCGGTGATGGCAGCCTCGATATCCTTAATCGCCTGACCAAACTGGGCGGTATTAACTTCATCGGCGTCCCTAAAACCATCGACAATGATGTGCCGCTTACTGAATTTGCTGTCGGTTTTTCAACTGCCGTGAGTACTGCCGTTGAGGCGCTGGATCGCTTGCAGCCGACGGCCGCAAGTCATGAGCGGGTGATGATCTTGGAAGTGATGGGCCGGGATGCCGGGCACATCGCGCTCAATGCCGGCATTGGCGGCGGTGCCGACGTCATTTTGATTCCGGAAATTCCGTATCGCCTGGAGCCGATTGCCAATAAAATAAAAGCATTGCACGAGCAGGGACGGGATCACGCGTTGATCGTTTGCTCGGAGGCGGCGCGTCCAGCGGATGGTGAAGCGGTGATGGCCGAGCACAGCGACGGCCAGAAGCGCTATGGCGGCATCGGCCATCAATTGGGCGAACAGATTAATGTGGCGACCGGCACCGAAACCCGGGTGACGATATTGGGCCATGTTCAGCGCGGCGGTATACCAAACAGTCACGACCGGATTATTGCCTCGGCCTTTGGCGTGCGCGCAGTAGATCTTTTAGCCAGCGGTGAAAATGGTCGCATGGTCGCCTGGCAACATCGCCAAGTTGTTGATCTGCCGTTGGAAGAAGTAACATCGCGCACCCGTGAAGTCGATATTACAGATACATTGGTGCAGACGGCGCGCGGGCTCGGCATATCTTTAGGCAATTAATGGAAACCAAATGAGCGAATCAAATCACGTGATGGAAGACAATCCATTTTGGAATTTCTCGCTAGATTTTTATGGCCGGGAAGGCGTGGCAGACGCCTGTTTGAAACTGCAAGATCAATTTGGCGCCGATGTTAATATCGTACTCTATTGCTGCTGGGTGGCTGTTGAACGGGCCGAAATACTTGAGAAAGCCGAGTTGGTGGAAATTATGGCTGTCATCGAGCCTTGGCAAACTGGTGTGGTGCAACGGCTTCGCCAGATCAGGCAAGAAATGAAACAGAACCAGTCAATTAATTTTGGCGAACTATCTGATGAGTTACGTCAGGCGATTAAGAGTTGTGAACTTGATGGTGAAAAAATAGAACAGGGGATTCTCTACCAGTCCGGCCAACGTGAGTTTTCCCAACCGCCAACAATTAATGCGCTAGATTTAGCAGGCTGCGTTCAAATAGCTGAGACGAGTACGGTTAATTATCTCGAAGCAGTATCAGGAGATTTGTCTGAAAACGGGAGAAAATTAATCTGGGTAATTGCGCAAGCTCTCAAGGTCTAAGCATTTGATTTTACAGTTCTAAATTAATTTTTCCCGCAGAGAACCGCTGTTTTTTGAATGGTTCTAGAACAAACTGTTACAGTTTTTTTCTGGATTTTCATATCTGATAGGATTAGCATCTTGGATATTGGCGCTTTGAATTAGATGGAGATTTATCTATGAACGAGCAAGATCGAGTATCAATGCTTAAAACCAAGCATGTCGACCTTGAACACGAAATTGATGTTGAGAACAAACGCCCCCATCCCGACGATACGCTCGTCGCCGATCTAAAACGGCAAAAGCTTCGAATAAAAGACGAACTAGCAAGTATGCACGCGCTTTAAATAGCGCCGAAACCAAAACACACCTAGCCAATAAATTTGATTAAGCGCGGCTAATGTCGCGAGCTATTCAGGTACGCCTGCTGAACTACCCTCAGCCGGCTTGTCTTCTGTAGAGCTATCTTCCACTGCCGCAGCTTCTTTCACAGGCTCGTCTTCTGTGGGCTTGTCTTCCACTGGCGCAGTTTCTTTCACAGGCTCGTCTTCTGTGGGCTTGTCTTCCACTGGCGCAGCTTCTTTCACAGGCTCGTCTTCTGTAGAGCTATCTTCCACTGGCGCAGTTTCTTTTGCTGGCTCAGATTCTGTTGAGCTATCTTCGGCAGGCGCAGCTTCCGTTGCGCTATCTTCAGATGGCGCCGCCGCAGGTCCAAAGACATCCGAGCTGCTAACTTGCTCTTCTTCTGGTTTAGGTGCTTTGGCAGTACCGAATACGTCTTCTGCCGTCGGCTCAGTAACCGCAGGTTCTTGTGGTTGAGACGGGAGAATAGCGGGTTCTTCCTGTGGCTCGCTCGCGGCTATTGGCGGCAAAGGCTGCGTTGGCGTGTGGGTGGTACCTGCCCGAGCCCGCGCAATGGCAATCATTTTCTCTAAATCAGCGGCCACACAAAGACCAAGATAAACCGGACTTTGCGGTTTAATGTTGGCCGAATTGCGGTGAGTTTTGTCGCGTATCGCATTAATAGTTGGCTTGGTCGTGCCAATGAGGCGACTAATCTGGGCGTCGCTGAGTTCAGGATAGCTGCGCAGCAACCACGAGATCGCATCCGGGCGATCTTGGCGTTTGGAAATTGGCGTATAGCGGGCGCCTTTTTGCCGCACTTTCGGCATCGGCACCGATGGCTTGGCCATTTCCATCCGCGCCGATACATCGGCTTCGCAGCGGACAATTTCGTCGCGGTTCAATTGGCCGTTGGCAGTCGGGTCCAGCCCCTGCATCCCAGGTGCGACTTCACCATCGGCAATTGCTTGAACTTCAAGGTTATGCAAACCGCAAAAATCAGCGATCTGATCAAAAGTAAGTGCCGTGTTATCAACGAGCCAAACGGCGGTTGCCTTCGGCATAAGTGGCTGAGCCATCTTCCATTTCCCTATATTCAAAGTTTCGGGGGTTGCTTAAGCCAGCAGGGCTTTTCACATGACCGGGAATATAAGCCTGACATAAAGCCGCGTCAAACCATGCGGAGCACTTTATTTGTATTAAAATGCGGAGTTGGCGTTAAAAAAGGTTGTCATCACCTGTTTATGATGGAGAAAATAGGCGCTGATTGTGAAATTTTGGGTCGATATATATATTTCGGGAGCGCGCTATGGATACAGATGATCTGGAACCAATTGTAAAAAAGCCGGAGATTAAAGACCTCGAGGTTATGTCGATTGAAGCGCTTGGCGAATATATTGAAGAACTTCAGGCCGAAATTAAGCGTGTTGAAGTGGAAATCGAATTAAAGCAAAAAGCCCGGGCCGGTGCGGAAGACGTGTT
The DNA here is from genome assembly GCA_913020445.1 of uncultured Rhodospirillaceae bacterium. Lineage (GTDB taxonomy): Bacteria > Pseudomonadota > Alphaproteobacteria > Rhodospirillales > UBA2165 > TMED23. The sequence continues at coordinate 52,984 of CAJWAR010000002.1, read as the reverse complement.
TAAGAAATAACTCGACTTTTTGACGCCAACTTTGTGGGACTTGCTCGCTAATCCGCCGAACATAAAAGTGTTAACGAAGTTTTAATGCGCCCGGGATATTCTGCAAGCTGTCATAGGTTCCCTTCTTTCAAATGAAGACTATGACACCTCCCTGTTAAACTCTAGCCGCTCCAAATTAGGAGCGGCTTTTTTTGTTGGCGCTGATCAGGCCTGAAATTCGGGGATATCGGGTTTACTCCCCCAGACGCAAAAAGATTCCGCCGACATCGGGAATTGCCGGGGACGATAATTTTCATCATCTTCAATGATAAATCGATCAGAATTCGAATACTCAAACACCATGCCATCATGGCCATCATAATAAAGAAAGTAGCCGCCCGAAGTTGCATGGCGTCCCGGGCCGAAAACTATTTTGATTTGCTGCTCCTGGAGGAAATACCACGACCGCATAACATCATCGATATCTTCAACTTGATGATTGATATGTTGAACGCCCGGCTTGGTGGTCGGGAAAAGGGCGATCTGATGATGTACATCTTTCATTCTCAAAAGCGGGCATTCGCCGATCCAATCGCTCACTCTAATATTGAAGTAGGTCGTCCAAAACGCTTCGTCCCGCGCCGGGTCAGTAGAATTCAAGCCAATATGTCCAAGGCCGACCACGCCGGCATCGCGCGATGGAAAGTAGCGGCGGTTGGCGTCGTGTGGACGGATGACGAGTTCAATGCGATTTCCAGTCGGGTCTTTAAACCAGCAGAAATCTTCAACCGAGCGATCTTCAATTTCGTCCTTAGTTCCCCGGGTACAGGGATATCCCGCCGCTTCAAGAGATGACATAGCTGCTTCAAGGCCAAGCCAGTCTTTCAGTTCAATGCCAACCATGTGATCAGACGGATCACCTTTGAAGTAGCACAATGTATGATCCCGGTAATTGCTGCGGAGATAAAGACGGTCAGCAGATTTCCGGATTGCCTGAAGGCCGACAATATTAGTCGTAAATTGCTCGGCACCCGCTAAATCTTCAGTACCCAATCGAATATAGCAAAGGTCTTTGAGAACAATCATTGGTCTGTTCCAATTCGGTGATAATCAAGCCAGCAGAATATTTAGCCTTGCTTAGTTTGTCAAAGAAGCAGTGCTTTAAAGACCAACACTAGAATTCTGATAAAATTTTTTTTGAAAAAGCAATATATTTTTTTTGTAATAAATGAGATTGACCTCTTGACCTGATGAACAGGTCTTAGGTACATTTCCCGTGCATTTTTAAACGGGCGAGTTTAACAGGGAATGCATTAGTTGGGGCAGCCGCAAACGGCGCCCCAATTTTTTTGTTTTATATGAATGGGCATTGCCAGATAGAATGGCTGGACTTTTACACGTCTACTGCCACAAAACTTCGTAAAGTGTAATCGGATCCTTGAAGCCCTTCATTTCACGGGCGCCGCGAGACTCAAAATTGAAGTCTTTACCAAGGCAAATACCTTTAACAATTTCAGATACAAAGATTTCTTTGTCGCCCGCTTTGTCGACAATGCGGGCAGATAACTGCACGGTAGTGCCAAATAAATCATCGTCTTCAACAATCGGTTCGCCGGCATTAATACCAATTTTAATACCCAGCAGTACGTCGGGGTTTGAAGAGTTATTTTCAGCCGTTTTTTGCTGAATATAGATGGCCGCTGAGACGCCGTTGGCGGTGTTATTAAAAGACGCCATAATACCGTCACCGGTATGTTTTACCTCACGCCCCTGATACGTCGTCAGGGCATTGCGGACAATGCGATTGTGAGTTCTGACAACTTCCTGGGCCGCCGCATCACCGTGCGTCTGCGTCATATCAGTTGAACCGACAATGTCGGTAAACATCACAGCAATAGTACCGACAGAAGTTTCATCTTCGACTTTCTTGCTGTTCCACTAATCCATGGCTTTATCAAGTTTTTGGGCGGCGTCAGGATCACCGTTGACCTGAGCGTTCATCGCGGAGCGGCCATTTTCGATCATGCCGAGATATTTTGGGTTCATCAGGTATTCGTCATACTTTTCGGCAAACATAATGGCCTGTTCCGGCTTGGTGCCTAAAACACCAACGCTGTCGATCAGAATTTGGCGGATTTCGTCGTCATTCAAATTCTCCTCAATGCCGACAGTTTCACAGGCACCTGCCAAATACAAATTAACGCCAAACTTATTAAATGAATCCAATTTTGGCCGAGTTGCCATGACGGATTCCAAACCTTTGCTGAGAAAGGTCATGACATTTACTTTTTGTTTTTCGGCCCCGATGGTTAGTTTGACATCTTCTGGAGGAGCCTCGCCCCCTTCTGAGGCGGCCAGGACATCGTCGAGGTTATCAGCCCCTCCTTCATTCTCGTCGCCATCAAAAAATTCGGCATTCGCTTCTTCAAGTCGTCTGGCGTTAGCTCGTTCCAAGGCGCGCCTTTGTTTGGGGGTTAATTTGGGCGGCGCCATCGCTCGAGCCCACTTTCTTTGTTCGCTGTCCTCCATCTCTTTGACATGGACTTCGCCAGCAAGCTCTTCTTTTGTCAAAAAGGCAAAAGCCGAAGTTGAAATACTGAGTAAAAATCCGATAATAAAAATCAGAAATAGAATGTCGTCATAGTTGGAGCGACCGATCCAGCCTTTAAGTTCGGGTAATTCTTCAATCGCCAAAGCGATAACCCAAGTTATCATGCCGGCGATGATAAAACTGGCAAGGGCCAGTAAAAGCAGTTTGGTAAAAACACCCGTTTTAACTTTGCGCGTGGTTCGCTGAATTGGCTTTCTCCGAGGGCTCGCCGCGGCGCCTAAACTGACGGGCTGCGGTTCATCATCAATATCGTCATACTCGCCGTCGTCATCGTCGTGGCGCCTAATATTGCGATCGTCATTTGCTGGTGAGGAAGCTGCCGAACTGCTTTCATTGGAGCGATAAATGACACTTTCGTTGCTTTTTCCTCGATTGGTATCGAACACGTCATGGACGACTTTAACTTCTTGAATAGACGGAATATTTTTCAGAGATTTTGCTTCTTCAAGCGCGGCGTCACGCTTGTTCAAGGCGTGTCGCGCATGAAGTTCCCATCGACCTTTCTGGTGGACATATATTTCGTAACTATGTGTTCGTTCTGACACGTTTAGCTCCCAGGATTCTTTCCTGACTGATGGTATCACTTTTGTTCGATTGTACTATCTGAATCATACTCATTTTCTTGCGTAGCGCCTGTAAAATAGACACTTTGGCTTTTTAATTCAAACACAGTGGTAGTTCTAACAGTGATTCCATTAACAATTTATTGAATCAATGAAGTGGTTATCACGCTAAAATTGAAAAAGTACTAAAGCCACACTCGTATTTAAGCCAAAAAGGTGTAAATACCAAAAAACGCCACCAAAACCTGGTGACGCTTAAGGCAAGCAATCAAAATTAATTGATTGATATCTAGTTTTTAAGCCCAATACCCTGAAAGCGCTTGTTAAATTTAGCAACTTGGCCGCCGCTATCAACCAGACGATGCTCGCCGGTCCACGCGGGGTGGGATTTAGGATCAATATCAAGTTTCATGGTGTCACCTTCAGCGCCCCAGGTCGAACGCGTCGTAAAGGTGGTGCCATCTGTCATCGCGACAGTGATCTCATGATATTCTGGGTGAATTTCTTTTTTCATTTCCAAAGCTCCACGGAATGTGGCGCACTATATAGCGAAACTGTCTTCAAAGCGCAAGTCCGGAAATACATTTTTTCTATAATACTCACGCCTTTTTATTCGGCTTGTTTTGGTGCCGTCTCAAATTTCAAAGCCATTATCAACACGACAAACATAAGCAATGCGCCAACGTAAAAGGGCCAATCTCGGCCGATCAGGGCAAACAGATAGCCCGCACCTGCCGGGCCTAGTGCCCGCGCCAATGTCGAAGCGGATCTGCCGATCCCCAAAATGCCTCCTTGCTGTTCAGCAGGTATGTTTAGTGACAGCAAACTATTTAGTGCCGGTGACGATATGCTGAAGCCGTAGGCGATGATAACCAAGGTAAACAACAGCAGCGGCAGGTTTTCAGCGAAGGGCAGGGCTGCCAGGCCGATACCGAGCGCCAGGAAGCCCTGTCTGACCATGCCGATCTCACCCAAGCGACGCGATAGCGGGGCGATTAAAGTACCTTGAATAACGGCGCTAATGATTCCGATGAAGGCAAAAATATAACCGTTTTGCTCAACCCCCCAGCCGAACTCTCGCTCGGACCACATGGCAAAAGTCGCTTCCAGACCGGCGAAGGCGAAAATTGATACAAAGGTCAATATAATCGTCAGACGAACGGTCGGCAGCTTCATCGTATAGACAAAAAGCGTCCACCTTTCACCTGAAGTCCGGCCGGCAATTTTGGCTTTTAGTTCATCGGATAGCGATTCTTTTAAGATAAAAAGCGCGGCCAGTAATGCCGCGCCCGAAAAACCTGCGGCGACATAAGATGGCATTTGATAATTCGTCGTTGCCGGATCACTGCCCGCCAGCAAGCCGCCAATTGCCGGGCCGGCGATGAAGCCAAGCCCGAATGCAGCGCCCAGCAATCCCATACCTTTCGCGCGATTCTCATCTGTTGTGATGTCTGCCATATAGGCAAACGCTGCGGAGATGCTGCCGGCAGTCGCGCCGGCAAGTGCCCGTGCCCAATAGAGTGTCTGCAAATCCTCAGCGAGAGCCAGCCACACATAAGCAGCCACGGTGCCGGCTAAACTAATCAGCAAAATGGGACGGCGGCCAAAGCGGTCGCTATAGCGCCCCCAGATCGGTGCGGTAATAAACTGAGTAAACGAGTAGATTGCCATTAACCAGGTGACTTCATCCGGCGACGCGCCAAAATGCTCACCATAAAACGGCAGCAGTGGTATGACGATGCCGAAGCCGACGAGGTTAATGAAAACAATAATAAAAATGATGAACATAAAACGTGTGCATTCCTCGGCGGATAGGGGAAGTAAGCTAATAACCAGCCCAAGTCCAACAAACAAGCGTTAAACTTTCTAATTTTCCTGCGCACTTAAGGCGTAATTTCGAACTCTTCCAGCAGTTTCGATTTTATCGCTTCGTAGATAATTAAATCACTGCTATTGATGGCTTCGATCTCTTCGATCAGGTCGGGCGTAACTTCAACTTCAATATCTTTGACGTTGAGCTGTTGAATTTCATCAACTTGCCATTTGAGTAGATTGCTCATTAGGGCCAATGACTGGTCAAAATACTCGACCAAGCCAACGACAGCGAAACATGAATCCAAGTTTTTTAGGGCAAGTTCCGCGTTTGCAACATCGCTTAGATCGGAAACCTCATCACCGATTAGAAAGCCGGTTTGATAGTTTGCGTACAGACTTGGATTATTCTTAACACTGCCGGCTAAGCTGAGAATATTGCCGTCGGCATCCTCCAAATGGTAGCGATGATTTACGTAGTGTTCTTTATACTGTGAAATTGTCCGCGCTACTGGATGGCGAAGAAAAGTTATATAGGTTGAAGGCCGATCTATGAGTTGATGGAGGCCAAATTTAAAATGGCCAATGATGGCCCGATAATTCGGCTTGAACTTGAGGTGGGCATCCAAATTGTCCAGGAGTTGCCGTGAGTTCTGATTGTAATAAGTGAGAACGTTTTCAGCACCAAGATTCTGATCAACAATGCTGCGTAGCGTCGTACCAGCTGTTTTGGGGATGTGAAGAAACATGTAAAATGGAACTTGTTCGCTGTCGATCATCGCCCATTTTTATCCCAATGTGGCTTTACCGTTGAGTGAGCTTCAGCTCAATCCGGCGGTTACGGCGATTGGCAATTTCATCGTCACGGGGATCGATCGGCTGAAATTCGCCAAATCCCGTGGCCGCAAGATTGGTTGGCGATATGCCCTGACCAACCAGAAATTTTACTACCGATATGGCGCGTGCTGTCGATAGTTCCCAATTTGATGGGAACCGTGATGTCTGAATTGGGACGCGGTCAGTGTGGCCGTCGACCCTCAGAACCCACTCAATTTTGGGCGGAATTTTTTTGATGATTTCCTTCAAAGTTCCGGCCAGCTGAGTGATTTGAGTTTTGCCCTCTCCGCCAAGATCAGCGGAGCCAGTGGTAAAAAGTACCTCTGATTGGAAAACGAAGCGATCACCCACAATACGAATACCTTTTTGATTACCCAACACTTCGCGCAACTTGCCAAAAAATTCCGAACGATAACGGGACAGTTCCTGAACTTTGCTGGCGAGTGCGGCATTGAGCCGCTTGCCGAGATTGGCGATCCGGACACGTTGTTTTTTAGCCAACGCCTCTGAGGCATCCAAGGTTGCGGCGATTTGCGCAATCTGCTGGCGTATCACGCGCAATTGCTTATTCAACAGAGCAACCTCGGCGCGCGCCGTTTCCGAAAGTTTTTTCTCGGTGATGATGGCTTCATCCTTTGACGCTAACGCGGTCAGTTGGGTTTTAACTTTGGCCTCCAGCTCTTCGCGTAGCGCTTTCAATTTTTCGATGTCATCAGAGAGGGCAGCAAGCTGGCTGAGTTGCTGTTTGATTTTTTGCTGATCGTCGGCAACACTTTTCATCGCCGAGGCGAGCTCGCTCTTAAGTCTATTTGCTTGGTTTTCTGCTGTTTCCGCACGCAGCATCAGGGCTTGAATTTGCTGTTTCTGATCATCTCGTAGCGTGACGGAAGCGGATAACTCATCTGACAATTGGGCGATATTGCCGCGCAATGTTTCATTGGCTTTGCGCTCCAAATTCAGCAGATCAGCAAGCTCGGTTACTTGGCTGCGTAGCCGGTCGAGCGCCTGATCACGTCCGGTAAGGGCTTCACTCAAGAAAAATTGAGCAATAACAAAAATCATCAACAGAAAGATGATGACCATCAATAACGTCGCCAGCGCGTCGACAAAGCCCGGCCAAATATCGGTGCGGTGTTGGTTGCGGCGGGAAAGCGCGGCCATCGCCGATTATCCTATCTGTTGGTTTCTTGGGCGGCCGCTATGGTGCGGGCGAGAAGTTTAATCTCACTACGTAGCTGGTGGACGACGTCATCGCGACCAGCAGCCAATTCTTCAAGCAAGCGCGCCATATAGACGTCAATGTTGCGGACATGGGTTTGGGTTGCCTCATCCATACCGCCACCCACATTCGCAGTTGCCAGTCGCTCCAAGGTCGCGCGCAGATCGGACTGGCTTTCGGTAAGCTTAATCAGCAGATTTTGCTCGGCCCGCATTTGATCGCCGAGTGTCGACAGACTTTCGGTCAGGCGCGTTAGATTGTTATTGCTTTGAATATTGCTTTCGGCGCCACGGGCGAGGGTCCGTTGTAAATTTTCGAGGCTTTCCGCAGTTTGTTCCAGCAGCGCCTGCACATAAGCCGGCACCGAATGATCGCCATCGCCGGTCAACGCGCCGGATGACAACCGGGTTAGGCTCGACAACCATTCTTCCAGATCATTGTAAAAGCGATTTTGCGATTGGCTGGCCTGTAAATCAAGAAAACCCAACACCAAGGAGCCCGCCAAGCCAAACAAAGATGAAGAAAAGGCCGTGCCCATGCCGGATAGCGGGGCGGCCAGTCCGGATTTCAAATTACTGAACACCGCGGTAAAATCACCGCCGTTGATCGAGAGATTGTCAATTACGCCTTTGATAGAGCCAACTGTTTCGAGCAATCCCCAGAATGTGCCGAGCAAACCTAAGAATATCAGCAGGCCGATTGTGTAGCGTGATAGATCCCGCGATTCGTCGAGGCGTGAGGCAATACCATCCAATAATGAGCGCATCGACAATGTCGACAGGCTGAGGCTGTCCTTTCGTTCGCCCAGCATGGTTGCCATTGGGGACAATAATTTGGGCGGCTTGATTGAAGTAACTGCGTCAGAAGATTTGCGATAGCGTTCGATCCAGGCAACTTCAGGATAGAGCATCAGGACTTGCCGAAAATTATAGAGGATCCCCAATACCAGCACGCTGACAATCAAGCCATTAAGACCGACATTCGCGGCGAAGGCTTTTTGCAGCGGCAGGAATAGGAAAAAGCAGACCAAAGCCACGGCCAGCACGAACAATACCATGCGGATGACAAAACGTTGGGGTGATGTCATAGCTGAGCCCCGTTTAATAGTCTAAATTGGATTTGATGAGAGGCCTGCAGGGTAAATCACTCCTAACTAACTATTTCCCGACAATCTTAAGATCGACGCGGTTGGGCACGCCCGAAGGGACTTTATTGCCAAGTGCCCGCACATCAATGCGGGTGCTGCGTACGCCTTTTTTAATCAAATATGAGCGCACTGACAAAGCCCTCGAAAGCGACAGCCGCCGCGCTTTACTTGCCGAAAGATTACCTTCGCCGGCATAGGCCAATAGTTGCATCCGGGATTGCGGTTGGGCATTAAGTTTCGCCGCCAAAGCATCTAGAGACTTTTGTGCCGCCGGATTGAGCTTGGTCGCGCCTTGGGTAAAAATCAGCTGACTAATGCCAGCTGCGGGTGCTGGGCCCGGTCGAGACGCGGTTTCGGTTTGTTTCGGCTGCGGTGCCGGCTGCTTTTTCTCAACTGGTGCAGGTGCTTTGACTTTTGGCGGTGGCGGCGGTGCGGCTTTAGCAACAACCGGTGGTTTAGGCTGGGCTTTCGGCGCTGGCGCCAATTTTTTTGCCGGTTTTGTAGCTTTAACACTTGGTTTTGGCGGCGGTGCTTTTAAGGCAGCTACTTTTGGTGCACGGGAACGGGGCTTCTTCGATTTGCGGCGGACGATGCGGCGTTTTTTGGCAGCTTTACCCGGGCGCTTCAGCGTGACTTTCGGTAGATCTTCAACTGCTCGAGCGCCGGTTACGGGGGGGCGTTTGACCAGCAAGCGGGACCTGGGTGTTCGCGCCGGTGGGTCAAGCAAATCGCCGGTTAGGCTTGGCAGCATAACTGAACCGCCGGCAGGCGCTGGGCCGACGCCATTGTCACCAAGGACACTCAAATCAACCATCACTTGGTTGGTGGCGTCCCATGGCCGCAGCTGAGCCTGAGCCGGGCTAATGAGGCCAAATATTGCAACCGCGGCAAGGATCACAATGGTGATACGGCTAGCCGTTAATTTCTGGCGCGACATGATGAGTTTCCCCCTTCATACAAATTTGCGCATATTTACCTCGACAGCGTATTTGACGCAGTTTCTTCGAAGCAACTCCCTAGTTGCTTCAACATACCCAAGCGGCGGCGGAGATACAACAGGCGATACCGCAGCATTTGGGCGTTAGTCTGTAATCAAATCTTGTGTCGAAAGTATGGCCAAAATGGTGAAGAATTGACTACTTTTTTCCTGCCATTCTAATTATTTGGCCGAGTTCTTGATGTAAATTTGGATTAACCGCCAGAATTGAGCCGCTTTCAAGCATACGGTCGCGGCCATCGAGCTCCGTAACCATGCCGCCGGCTTCCCGCACCATAATAATGCCCGCTGCAATATCCCAAGGCTTAAGACCGGTTTCCCAAAAGCCGTCAAACCGTCCGGCGGCGACATAGGCTAAGTCAAGTGCTGCACTGCCAAAGCGGCGAATGCCGGCAGAGACTGCCATCACCGCTCCCATTTGTTTTAAGAACGCCTCGTGGTCGCCGGGTTCGCCCCGGCCCATAAACGGAATGCCGGTGGCAAAAATAGATTGGTCCATCTGCGCTCGGCCAGAGACCCGCATACGCCGGTCATTGAGAAAGGCGCCCTGGCCTTTTTCGGCCCAGAACATCTGCTCGTTGATCGGCTCATAAATAACCCCGGCGGTTATCTCGCCGTTTTCTTCCAGCGCAATCGACATGGCGAAATGGGGGATGCCGTGGATAAAATTTGTCGTGCCGTCGATCGGATCAATGATCCAGCGGCGGCTCGCATCTTCGCCGGTAATCTCGCCACCTTCTTCCAGCAAGAAACCGTAATCGGGGCGGGCATAAGCAAGTTCATCACGCAGCATTTCTTCGGTGCGAACGTCGGCTGCGGTGACAAAATCAGCCGGTCCTTTGCTGGAGACCTGCAACTGATCAACTTCACCGTAATCGCGTTTCAGCTTGCGGGAGGCCTTGCGGGCCGCCTTGATCATGACCGTAATGTTGGCTGATTGAAGAGCTGCCATTTAGTCTTTGGCCCGCTCGACATAGGCGCCGTCTTCAGTGCTGACGACGACCCGGTTGCCGGTTTCAATGTGCGGCGGCACCGTGGTGCGAATACCGTTTTCCAAGAGCGCTGGCTTGGCGCTGGAGGCTGCGGTCTGGCCTTTAACGACAGCATCGGCTTCGACGACTGCCAAAGTCACTTGTTTCGGCAATTCCAAACCGATTGCCTCACCCTCAAAACTCTCGATCATGACTTCCATGCCATCCTGCAGATAGATCACTCGCTCTTCACCAATCAGCTCGGCGTTGAGCGAAATCTGGTCATAGGTTTCGGTGTCCATAAAGGTATGCATGTCGCCTTCGGCATAGAGGTATTGAAACGGCTTTTGCTCCAGCCGCACCTGTTCAACCGTTTCAGACGAGCGAAAACGTTCATTGAGCTTGGTGCCACTGCGCAAATCTTTCAATTCGACCTGCAGATAGGCGCCGCCCTTGCCGGGCTGGGTGTGCTGAATTTTGACCGCCCGCCACAAGCGATCCTGATGTTCGATAACATTGCCGGGGCGAATGGCATTTCCGTTGATTTTCATGACTTAAACCGTCGTTTTTAGAGTTTTTCACGTTGAAGGCGCGGAACCTATCAGGTTGCGAAGCACCGGGCAATAACAATGGCAATGGGGGAGTTAAATCGGTCTACTGGCTCGCTGCCGCAATCGCTTCATTGAACGCTTTGACAGCCGCAGCGGGACCGGCGGTGTAGTCCCAAATGGCGGCGACGACAGCAAGGAAATTAGCGCCAGCCTCGACCAAAACCCCGCAATTATCCTGGGTGATGCCGCCGATGGCGACCGACTGCACATTGGTCATCATCGACCAGGCTTGGAGTATTTCCGGCTCAGGACGGGCTTTGGCGTCTTTCGTATTGGTCGGGAAAAAAGCCCCAAACGCCACATAGTCAGCCCCCTTTTCGGCAGCCTCCATGGCGAGATGGCGGGAGTCGTGACAGGTCACGCCGACAATCGCCTCATCACCGAGCAAGTTCCGGGCGTCTTCGTAGGAGGCATCCTCTTGGCCGATATGCACGCCGTCACAACCGCTTGCTTTGGCGAGCTCCGGATCATCGTTCATTAAAAAGGCGACATCACGGTCTTGCGCGATCGGGATCAGAATTTCAGCGGCCTTTAAGATAGCGTCTCTGCTGGCATCTTTAAGGCGCAATTGCACGCAGGCGACATCGCCGCCATCCAGGGCTGCCGCCAATTCGTCTTTAAATACAGCCGGATCAAATTTCGGCGGTGTAATGAGATAGAGGCGGCATGTTTCTTCTTGTTTTTCTTTCGGCATTATTCGGTCTCTTCAATTTGAGCTTCTGATAACAGCCAGTCGCTAAAAGCACTGACTTCGGGACGTTTCAATTTGTCTTCCGGCGCGACAATATGCCATGCGAACTCGAGCGGCAAATCCAAATCGAAGGGCAGGGCGAGGCGGCCGGCGGCAATATCGTCCTCAACCAGGGCGCGACGGGACAATAACACCCCTTGGCCGCCAATCGCCGCTAAGATCGCGACGGCAGTATCATCGAATACCAAGCCGCGCGACGCATCAATGTCTTCGATGCCCGCAGTCTTCAGCCATTCCTGCCAGTCGGTACCGGGCGTGGTGCCGGATGCCGCCACATGGATCAGCGTATGGTTGCGCAGATCTTCCGGCGCGGCGATCGATTTGCTGCCATCAATGAAAATCGGGCTGCAGACGACAACAAAGGACTCCTTCAGCAATAGCGAAGAGGCGAGGCCGTCGTAATTGCCGCTGCCAAAGCGCACCCCAAGATCAACCCCATCCGGGCCGAAATTAGCCAGGCCAAGACTGGCCGAAATTCTAATGTCGACATCCGGATATCGGGTAGTCCATTTTTCCAGTCGCGGCACCAGCCATTTGGCGGCAAAAGAGGGGGTGACGCTGATCGTAATGTGCTGATGTTCGGCGGCTTGTTTGAGCTGTTGAACGGCGTCATCAAGGCTTTCGAAACCGCTACTGAGGCCCGGCTGAAGCAACCGGCCCGCTTCGGTCAAAGTGACGGCGCGGCTGTCGCGGTGAAACAAGGGGGCTTGGAGAATATCTTCCAGTTTCTTGATCTGCTGGCTGATGGCGCCGGGCGTAACGTGCAGTTCCTCAGCGGCATTTTGAAAGCTCATATGCCTGGCGGCGGCTTCAAAGGCGCGCAGGCCATTCAAGGGTGGAAAGCTGTAAGGCGCTGACATGAGTTTAGTATAACTAAACTATCGCTAAAGATAAAGTCGTTTGTTTTATTGACATAAATAGCGGAAACTCTTGGTTATTAGATTAGTAAATCTTAAGGAGAAAACAGATGACCTATTCACAAAAAATTGCCGTATTGACTGACTCTCAGGATCGATTGGCCGCTTTGCATGGTCACCCCATCACCGAAGGCGATGTCTATCGCGAAGCGCTGGCTTATACCATTTCCAGCATTTCCCGAAATATTTCAGCCTTGCTGCATTCCCATTTTGAATAAGGCTCACAACAATAAGATTTGCGTTTCTATTCTTTTCGCCTAAATCTAATTCCAATTGGGAACAGAAAACGGAAATCTAATGATCAACATCGAACAATTTGACCACGCGGGCGTTCGCATCACGGATCGGGACCGGGCGCTTAAGTTTTACGAAGCACTTGGTTTCAAAATTCATCTCGAAGTGGATTTCGACGCGGTCATCGTGATTAAGAATGGCAATGGCGTCGAGATTAATCTGGTGGTCAATGGCGTTGATCTTAACGATGGCAAGAACATCTTGATGGATGTGCCCGAAAAGCACACCGGCATCACCCATATTGCGTTGCGTGTCGAATCGATCATCGAAGCTATGAAAACGCTGGATGAGAACGATATCGCCATTTCTCAAGGCCCGGTAACTTTTGGTGGTGACGGTCATGTCTCGGTCTTTATTCGCGATCCCGACCGCAACACCATTGAGCTGCGCGGCCGTCTCGAAGATGAGGACAAAATCCCCGGCCTCGAATTTTATGATCCGAATGCTTAGGAAATAAAAAATACGCTGTCACCCTGGACTTGATCCAGGGTCCAGGCTGAGGTGGATACTGGATTCTGGCTTTCGCCAGAATGACAAAGGAAGTTTATAAATACTTAGTTGCTTCCCGCAGCGTTAAACCCGACGCGCGGTCTCTAAATTCATCAATAATAAGTTCGGCGAGAATCGGATCGTGCTTGGACAATTCCCGCAAAACCCAGCCGATAACCTTGCGGATAAAAAACTCTTTTTCTTCGATCAATAGGTCAATCGACCGCTTAAGCTGATCGACCCGCAACGTCCCAGCTCCAATAGCCGGCAGGTGACATAACACCGAGGCGCGGCGGAGCCACATCCACTCATGCACCGTCCAGCTTTCAATCTCTTGGTAGGCGTCCGGATAGGTCAGGGCGATCCTGCCGACAACCCAGGTGCAAATGCCATCGACAAAATCCCAATTATGGCTGTCCAGGAGCCAATCTTTAAACATTCCTGAGACGTGGCTGTCATCGAACATTTCGACATAGTGAGTGGCCGCAAAGTTCGCCAGCAACCGGTCTTCATGGCAATTTTTTGAATAATAGTCGTTGAGGGCCTGGATTAACTCATCGAGTGGCGGCTCCGGACAGGCGCGTTTGACCTTTTTGGCGGCGGTGCGAATGGTTGGCACCGTACAGCCCAGCATGTCATAGGGACTTTTGAGGTAGCGTTTACGTTCAAACGCTTTTTCAGGATCGGCTTTTTGCCGTAAGAATTCAGCGGCGGCGGTAAGTGCGAGGTCGATTTCGCTGCTTCCCGCCATCGCTTTAAAATTCTAAATTGTGGCGCCGACAGCCAAGGTGGTGTCGACCATCCGGTTCGAGAAGCCCCATTCATTGTCGTACCAGCTGAGCACGCGCACGAAATTGCCTTCGATCACCTGGGTTTCCGACAAATCAAAGACCGAGCTATGAGCATTGTGATTGAAATCGATCGATACCAGCGGCAGATCATTGGTGCCGAGGATGCCTTTTAGGGGACCATCAGCGGCAGCTGCTTCGACCGCGCCGTTGATTTCCTCAACGCTGGTCTCGCGTCCGGGCGTAAAGGTGAAATCGATCAATGAAACGTTTGCAGTCGGGACGCGAACCGAGGTGCCGTCCAGTTTGCCGTTCAATTCCGGCAAGACCAGGCCAACAGCTTTGGCCGCACCGGTCGAGGTCGGGATCATCGAACCCGATGCCGTTCTGGCGCGATGAAGATCGCTGTGCAATGTATCGACCGTGCGCTGATCGCCAGTGAAGGAGTGAATGGTTGTCATGAAGCCACGCTCAATACCGACGGCGTTATGAAGAACATGCGCAACCGGAGCGAGACAGTTGGTTGTGCAAGAGGCGTTCGAGATCACCGTATGATCAGCGCTGATCTGATCTGAATTAACGCCGTAAACCACCGTAATATCTGCTCCTGATGCCGGGGCTGAAACGATGACGCGCTTGGCGCCGGCGTCCAGATGAGCCGAGGCTTTTTCTTTACTGGCGAAAAAGCCGGTACATTCAAGAGCGACATCAACATCCAACTCTTGCCAAGGCAAATTCGCTGGATCACGCTCAGCAGTGACGCGGACCGGGCCTTGGCCGGCATCCATCGTATCGCCATCGACTTTGACGTCCTGCGGCAAGATGCCGTGGGTCGAATCAAATTTCAAAAGATGCGCATTGGATTCGGTCGGACCCAAATCATTTATACAGACGACTTCTATGCCATCATTATTGGCTTCCAAAATTGCGCGATAGACCAATCGGCCAATTCTGCCAAATCCATTAATTGCTACCCGTAGGGCCATTCGTTCCTCCGTTAGAAAAAAGCCATCAACTTGCGGCGCACAATCCTAAGTTACACCGCTCTCGTCAAGCCCTCAAAATTCATCGCAGGTATCTAATAATTTTGGCAATCGCACGGTTGACGGAATCACAGCCAAAGGCGTAATGTCTGAACCTAATTGGGGAGTTTAAGAAATCTTGGCAAAACCTTCTACACAAAGCACTTCTTCTATTCAGGTGGCGAAATCTAAACTTGATGCAGCGCTTGATCGGTTGGACAAGGCTATCGATTCGAAAGCTAAATCGACCAATGGTTCCGGAGCCGGGAATAGCAAGCTAAATAAAGAGCTATCAGCGGCTAAAGCTGAAATCTCCGAGCTCAAAGAAAAGAATCAAATAATTTCGACCCGGCTCGACGGCGCGATTGGCCACATGAAAGAAATTTTGGAAAGCTAATATGGCCCAAGTCACTGTTACCATTAACGGCCGAAAATACGACATTGCCTGCGATGATGGCCAGGAAGCGCATTTAACGAGGCTTTCCCAATATGTTGACCGGAGGGTTGATGAATTGGTGGCAGCAGTAGGGCAAGTCGGCGATGCCCGCTTGCTGGTGATGACTAGCCTATTGGTCGCTGATGAGCTTTCCGAAGTGTATACCGAGCTTGATTCGCTCAGAAATGAAAAACGCGCGCCGGCTCAATCTGCGCTCGGCGCCGGCGATCTTGAAAAAATGGCGACGCGCATCGAAAGTATTGCCGACAAGCTCGAAGCATCCTAAATATAGATTGACGCTGCGGGGCCCGTGAAGTGTGGTAAATCTCCAGGGCCAATACATACTACTCGGGAGCTGTCCCTGTCGTACCCCTGGGTACGGTATACGGCGCCCACCTAGACCTACCGGCCTAGGAAGATTAGACGCGTAACGACCCACGCGGCGTCACCAATTCCACTTGAAAGCACCCGCCCCGGGATAATGATTTGGATAAAGAAAAGATAAGAGAACAGGCGCGGCTGCGCCGTCGTGATCTGGCCAAAACAATGGGGCTGGGCTTTGGCACGAAGATGGTCGAGCAATTCTTGGCGAATTTTGAGGTTCAGACAGGTGACAAAGTCGCCGGCTATTGGCCGATCACCAATGAGGTCGATGTAAAACCGCTGTTGAAGGTGCTGCATGATAATGGCTGCATTTGCCTGTTGCCGGTGGTTATTGCGCGGGATACTGCATTATTGTTTCGGCAATGGCAGCCCGGTGATGAATTAATACCATCAGATTTGGGCATTTCTGAACCGAGAACAGACAAAGCCTCTGGCCAGCCCGACATTCTTCTGGTGCCACTTTTAGCTTTCGACAGCCAAGGAAATCGGCTCGGCTATGGCGGCGGTTATTATGACATGACGCTGTCGGAATTTCGTGGTGAGCGCGATATCACGGCGATCGGCATAGCCTATAGCGGGCAGGAAGTTGACTCGATCCCCAATGAAAGCTTTGATCAGCGTCTTGATTGGGTGATAACCGAAAACGGGGCAACGCAATATAATGCGGATCGGTAGCAATATATGAGGCTGATTTACTTAGGTGATGTTTTGGGAAAGTCGGGTCGGACCGGCCTGGCACAGCATCTGCCGATGCTGGTTGACAGGCTCGCCCCTGATTTCATTATCGTCAATGGCGAAAACGCCGCCCATGGCTTTGGCATCACGGAAAAAATCTGCCGCCGGTTCTTCGAGCTCGGTGTTGACGTTATTACGACCGGCAATCATGCCTGGGATCAGAAAGAAATCATCACCTATATCGATGAAGAGCCGCGTTTGTTGCGTCCGATCAATTATCCCGAACTGACACCCGGCAACGGGGCAGGGGTGTTTGAAGCCCGCAATGGCGCCAAAGTCTTCGTTGGCCAGATTATGGGCCGCCTCTTCATGGATAGTCTCGACGATCCGTTCGTCTCTATTGATAATGAGCTGGCGAAAATTAAATTAGGTAATGCGGTCGATTGCGCGGTGGTTGATATCCATGCCGAGGCAACTTCTGAAAAAATGGCGGTCGGGCAATATCTCAATGGCCGGGTCTCAATGGTCGTCGGCACGCATACGCATGTTCCAACCGCGGACACGCAAATCCTGCCCGGTGGCACGGCTTATCAAACAGATATTGGCATGTGCGGTGACTATGATTCGGTGATCGGTATGAAGCCGGATGCGGCCATTGGCCGCTTTAAGAAAGTTATGCCGGGCGAGAGGTTATCTCCTGCCGAAGGCGAAGCGACGGTGTGCGGTGTGTATCTCGAAACTGATGATGAAACCGGCCTCGCCTCCCGCTTCGAGCCGATCCGGGTAGGTGGGAGGCTAGCGGAGCAACTGCCAAATGTCTGATTAACTTAAATCCAACAGCGCAGAAATTTTGCTCAAGACATCGCTGAGTATGTCAGGTGGCGCCCGGTCGGCGATTTCCAGATTACGGACATTGCGGTCGATACTTTTAACTTGATCAGCGAGCACCGCGCCTGAAATTACCAAGCCAGTCGGCAAAGTGGTTTCGAACGGGTAGCCCTTGACGGTCGAGGTGATTGGGCAGACAACGGCGTAATTGGTTTTTTCGTGATAGGCTTTTGGTGAAAGCACGAGAGCAGGGCGGCGTCCTGACTGTTCATGACCCGCTTGCGGATTGAAATCCACCCAAACGAGATCCCCTTGATCCGGCACCGCCATTACAGCAACTCAGATCCTTGAGGGCTATCGTCAAAATTATCTTCGGGTAAATTATCGGGCGTAATCGCGCCAACCAAATCATCTAACTGATAGGCTTGAGGATTTTTGCGGCCAAGTTTGCGTAAAGAGACGGCATCACCCTCAATTTCATAAGCGATTTCATCACCCGGCTCGATTTCTAATAATTGCCGAACAGCGAGGGGCACGACAGCCTGATATTTGCTTGAAAGTTTCGCGGTAATCATGGCGTAGCTCCTTAATGTAAAACATACATTTTACATAAGTAAAGTAACTGTATTACATTGTCAAGTGTACAGCCAGTTAATTAAGGGGACACGATACTTAATTAACATCAATTCATAACTTTCTTAATTAAGTATCGTGTCCCCTTAATTATATGTCCCCTTAATTGCATTTACCCCGTTCTGATCTGGGCCAGGAAGTGATCAACCTGACCCTGCAGCACACCGGATTGGGTAGATAACTCATCTGCAGCGCTCAATACCTGTCCCGATACTTGGCCGGTTTCGTGGGCTGAGCGGGTCACTTGGGTAATTGTCGACGTTACTTCTTCGGTACCAGTAGCTGCCTGCTGAACATTGCGGGCAATTTCCTGGGTCGCCGCACCTTGTTCCTCGACTGCCGCTGAAATAACCGTCGAGATTTTTTCGACTTCGTTGATCGTCGTGCCGATGCCGCCAATTGCTTCAACCGCTTCTTTGGTGGCAAGTTGAATACCATCAATTTGCGAGCTGATTTCTTCCGTTGCGGAGGCCGTTTGATTGGCGAGATTCTTAACTTCGGAGGCGACGACAGCAAAACCTTTACCAGCATTGCCGGCCCGTGCTGCTTCAATGGTTGCGTTCAAAGCCAACAGATTTGTTTGCTCGGCGATATCAGTAATGATGCCAACCACTTCGCCGATCTTATTGGCCGAGTCCGCCAAACCCTGGATAACTTCATTGGTCGATTGTGCTTTTGAAACCGCATCAGAGGCAATTTGTGAGCTTTGTGTCACTTGTTGGCTGATTTCGGTGATTGAGGCACTTAGTTGTTCGGCTGCCGACGCAACAGTTTGCACGTTGGCGGAGGCCTGCTCTGCCGTTGAAGCGACTTCTGCGGTTTGGCTGGACGTTTTTTCCGCCGTCTCCGACATCGCGGAAGCAGAGTTTTTCATTTCAACCGAAGCATTGCCGACAATGGAAACAACCGAGCCGACGGCTTGTTGAAATTCATCCGCCATTTCAAAGAGCATTTGACGGCGTTCTTCCTCGGCTTCTTTCTGAAGTTGTTCGCGATCTTCCAATTCCTGAGCTTGGCGGCGTTGTTCAACCAATTGCGCTTCCTGCTCACGCAGACGTTCTGCTTCGGCATCATCAGCGAGCCGTTGACGTTCTGCCGCGTCGCGCTCACGTTCCTTGGTTGCCTGTGCTTCTTCACTTTCACGTTGGAGGCGTGCCTGCTTATCCGCTTTTTTACGTTGTTTATCAGCTTCTGCTTCAAGCTGTAGCGTCGCTTCTGCATTTTCTTTGAAGACTTGAACGGCGGCAGCCATTTCGCCGACTTCGTCGCTACGGCCTAAAGCGGGAATTAGCATATCCAGATCGCCATTTGCCAGTTGACCCATTGAATCTCCAAGGCGTGAGAGCGGGCGGGCAAGATTGGCAATGGCGATAAAGGCAGCACCCGCAATCAATAACAAAGATATAACGCCAAGCAGCAAGAATGTTTGCTGACCGGAAGTTTCAAGCGCTGCGACAGCGGCGGTGTCTTGAGTGGCCCTGGATTCTGCCTGGATTTTGTTTACATCTGAAGCGAGGCCATTCAGGTTGCTGCGAATGCGGTTGAGGCTTTTGCTTAAGGCGTCGATTTTGGTCTTTTCCTGAAAGAAAAAGTTTTGGGCAGCGTCGGAAAACTCTTCTTTTTCGATATTTTTGATCGATGTGCTGTTTTCTTTCACCAGCAGGTCAAACAAACCAGGGATTTGAGATGAACTACGCGAAATAATCGAGATACGCCGCTTGTTGACCTGCGCCAATTTGAATTCTGCCGAATCTTTTGCGGCATCTTCATTCACTTTAAGCAGACCTGATTGGTCTAAAGTCTTGGTCAGGGCCGTGACTTTGGCGAGGAAAGGTTTAACCACTTTGCCGAGAGCGTCGCGAGCGTCCAGAGTGTCTTCAACCAAATCGGCATCTTCATTCATAATACTGTTTTGATGCGACTTAACGAACTTGTTCACAGCATTAATTAAGGTGACCATCTCGTTTTTGATATCGTCATTTACTTTACTGATGACGTCGCGCTGAAGATCTGCGGCGCTGCGTGTTTTTAATGTGTCGGTGAAAAGTGAAAACGTATTGTTGACGTTAAATACGCTCAAACCCGCCATAAGCAGGATAGGCAGAATTGCCAATGTGAGCACCTTACCACCGACGCCAAATATCCTGAATTTTTTCATTTTAGATTTCCTGTCATTTACACATATTTATTTTTTGGTTTTTGAAATGGGTTATTCTTACCGTCTTCAACAATATTGGGCGTGCTCAGAAATCCCAAACACGCCCAATATCTTAGGTTCTGGTCATATTTAGTTACTTCAATGAATTGGCGAGTTTGATTGCCGTATCGACAGCATCGAAAACATTGCCAGGTTTGTTGCCGGATTTCAGGGCAGCCCAAACCGTTGGTTTATTCACACCGACCTTCACTTTCATGGCGGCAACATCAGCCATCACATTGTTCAGATTTTCAATTACTTGGTTGCCCGCAACACGGCCCTTGGCTTTTTGCGCGGTCAACGCAATTCCGCCGTCAATCTTGTAGGCAGCATTACTCTCGGTTACATTTTTTAAGGCTTTCATCAATTCGAATGCATGTTGGTAAACCGCTTTCGGTTTTTTCTTAGCGCCCGAACTGTAGGCAATTTTATCCGTCAATCCACGTTTGGCGCGAATTGCTTCCAAATCAGCGACAATGGTTTCGGCAATTTGCAATACCTCATTGGGATTGATGTGAGGAATGTCCAAACCGTCAATCGCATGGTTGGCTTTTTCCAGCAGAACGTACACATCATTAGATGATTTACCATCAACTGCCGTGGTTTTTGGCGATTGTTTGGATACGGCAAATTTAGGCCTGAGATCGCGAACGTCTTTGAGAATAAGCGCAAGTACCGGCGTAATATCGGCGGCGGTAATCTGCTTGGCCGGAATTGGTGGCGTTTTAGTCAGCGGCAATCCATTGAGCTTGCGAGAGACTTGAACTTTAACCAGTACTTCTCGAGCTTTCTGGAAAACGTGGCGTGGCAGGCGATTAGTGATTGCTGGGGCATTACGCACTTTTTCGGCATGTGAGCCGTTGGCTTCGTGAAGTAAAGCGAGCTCACCAGTAATATCCATGCCCTGCTGGTAAAGCGCCGAATTCGTATCGGCTTGAGCGTGAGATGGGATTGCGAATCCAAAGGCTAAAACCGCCATGGCAACTGCAATTGAACTAATTCTATTGTGGGGTTGAGAAGCTGACATTTTAAAATATCTCCTGAGATAGCTTGGGGTGCCTTTTAGTTGGAACTTAGATCGATCACATTCCAATCAACTGAGCGCTACTTAAACTCACCTTTTTCTCTCAATCTCGTGAGAAAACTATTGATCGTTGAAAAAGCTCTCTAACTACTCGCCAAATTGATGTTGAAAAGTCACTATAGTTAGGGGTGCGCAGTTGAAATAAGTGTGGTAATGAAAGCCTTCTGATCAACTAATATAAAAGAAACGACACATGGCCGGTCATTCCCAGTTTTCAAATATTATGCATCGTAAAGGCGCGCAGGATAAAAAGCGTGCCAAGATTTTTGCCAAGCTCATCCGCGAGGTTACTGTCGCAGCGAAATCAGGCCTGCCTGATCCGGACGCTAATCCAAGGTTGCGCTCAGCGATTATAGCGTGCCGGGCAGCGAATATGCCGAAAGACAATATTGAACGAGCGATTAAAAAAGTCGCCGGAGGCGATGAGAGCGAAGTTTATGATGAGGTGCGCTATGAGGGCTATGGCCCGGGCGGCATCGCGGTCATTGTCGAGGCCTTGACCGACAACCGCAATCGTACAGCATCCGACGTGCGGACGGCGTTCTCAAAAAATGGCGGCAATTTGGCGGAAACAGGTGCGGTGAGCTTTATGTTTGATCGCATGGGCGCAATCCATTACGCGGCTGAAACCGGCTCACTAGATGACGTATTTGAAGCCGCTCTCGAGGCCGGCGCCGAAGATGTCGAAAGCAATGAGTCCGGTCATAATATCTTTTGCCAGCCGGATGATTTTCACACGGTCAGCGAAGCCTTGGCGGAGGCACTCGGTGATCCGGAATCGGCACAGCTCGATTGGCGGCCGCAAAATACGGTTGAGGTCAGTGACAAAGAAGCCGAAACAATTATGCGTCTTTTCGAAGCGTTGGAAGACAATGACGACGTCCAGCGCGTATCGGCTAACTTTGAAATGTCAGAAGAGGTGATGGCCAAATTGAGCGCCTAATATTTAGGGCTTAATTAACAAGTGTTTATTATCCTGGGATACTAGAATTATAGGGAATGTTGGGGATTATGAGGTTACTCGGCATCGATCCAGGATTGCGTAATACGGGTTGGGGCATCATTGAGTCTGACGGCAACCGTTTGGCTTATGTTGGCGACGGCGTCGTTAAAAGTGATGCATCGCTCAGTCTCGCCGAACGCCTTGTCCAATTGCACGATGGTCTGGTCCAAATTCTCGAAGATTTTCACCCTGCAGAAGTTGCCGTCGAGGAGACTTTCGTCAACGTCAATGCAGCTTCAACCCTGAAATTGGGGCAAGCGCGTGGCATTGCCTTATTTGTGCCATCAAAATTTGGTCTACCGGTGGCGGAGTATTCACCGAATCTCGTCAAGAAATCACTCGTCGGGTCGGGGCATGCGGCGAAGGAACAAGTTCAAATGATGATCAACACCCTGTTGCCAGGCTGTGATTTTCAGTCCGCGGATTCGGCTGATGCCTTGGCAATCGCGATTTGTCATGCCCATCACCGGGGCTCGGCTGCTTATCAAGCTGAATTAATGGAGGCCGGCAAGTGATTGCCAAGCTGACAGGTCTGGTTGATTCCACCGGCGAGGATTACGTCATCATTGATGTGAACGGAGTAGGCTATGCGGTTTTTTGCTCCAATCGCACCCTCAACATGCTGACAGCCGCAACCGGCACGGTTTCGGTGATGATCGAAACGCATGTGCGGGAAGATCATATTCATCTTTATGGCTTTGCCGATGAGGCTGAGCGCGCCTGGTTTAAATTGCTGACAACGGTTCAAGGCGTCGGCGCCAAGGTTTGCCTTGCTATTCTATCTGTCTTGTCGCCCGATCATCTAGTCCAGGCGATTGCCGCGCAGGACAAAGCAGCCGTGACCCAAGCACCCGGCGTTGGGCCCAAATTGGCGACCCGGATTTTAAGCGAGCTTAAAGATAAAGTCGGCGGTATCGCGCTCGGATCAACGACAGCAACCCTGGAAGGTGAGGTGGCGGTAGCGGAAGGTGGCAATCCATTTGCCAATGATGCTGTTTCAGCACTCGTTAATCTCGGCTATGGCCGCTCGGATGCCTTCCGGGTGGTGCATCAGGCCGCGGCTAAATTGGGCACTGATGCTTCGGTTGAAGTTTTGATCAAAGACGGCTTGTCGGAGTTAAGTGCCCATGGATGAAGAGCGCTTAATTAATCCGGATACGAATATGGATGATGCTGGCGATACCCAAACGCGCCCGCAAACTCTCGATGAATTTGTCGGCCAGCGCTCGGTCTGTGACAATCTTCGGGTTTTTGTTGAAGCCGCGCGGGGTCGCAGTGAAGCGATGGACCATGTGTTGCTGTTTGGCCCTCCGGGACTTGGTAAAACGACGCTCGCACAAATTGTGTCCCGTGAATTGGGGGTAGGTTTCCGGGCGACCTCCGGGCCGGTGATCGCAAAAGCAGGTGATCTTGCCGCCATCCTCACCAATCTTGAAGCCCGGGACGTCTTATTCATTGATGAAATTCATCGCCTCAGCCCGGCAGTTGAAGAAATTCTTTATCCCGCCGTCGAAGACTTCCAGCTTGATCTGGTGATCGGCGAAGGCCCGGCGGCGCGTTCGGTGCGCATCGATCTGCAACCCTTTACATTGGTAGGGGCGACGACCCGGTCCGGCCTGATCACGACGCCGCTCCGCGATCGCTTTGGTATCCCGCTACGCTTATCTTTTTATGACGTCGACGAATTGCAAGGCATCATCAGCCGCAACGCACGCATCCTGGATTTTGATCTCACCGATGACGGCGCGGCGGAAATCGCCAAGCGCTCACGAGGTACGCCTCGGGTAGCGGGCCGGCTGCTCAGACGGGTAAGAGATTTCGCCACCGTTGAAGGCAATACCACCGTTGACGCCAAGATCGCCGATGCCGCGCTTAACCGCCTGGATGTTGACGTGATGGGGCTGGATGCAATGGACCGGCGGTATCTTAAATGTATCGCCGACAATTATGGCGGCGGCCCGGTTGGCGCAGAGACCTTGTCGGCAGCACTCTCCGAGGAGCGGGACACCATTGAAGAGGTGATTGAACCCTACATGATCCAGCAGGGTTTACTGATGCGCACACCGCGAGGGCGGGTTTTGGCAGCGGGTGCCTATCGTCATCTCGGTATTGCCGCGCCGAAGAATCTCAAACAGCTGGAATTGCTGGCCCAGGACGAGAGCGAAGATGAATAAGATCGATCCTTCAGCGTCGTCGATATTGGATGGTAAGCACCGGCTGCCAATCCGGGTTTATTATGAAGATACCGATTCCGGTGGCGTCGTCTATTACGCCAATTATTTGAATTATGCCGAGCGCGCCCGCACCGAGTTTTTGCGTGAGATTGGGTCAGAACATCAGGATACCAAGGAAAAATACGGCGTCGGCTTTGTGGTTCGAACGTGCAATGCAGAATATCTGAAGCCGGCGCAGCTTGATGATTTGCTCGAGGTTGAAACCGAAATATTAGCGGTGCGCGGGGCCAGCATTCAAATGCGGCAATCCGTGACAAGAGCTAACGAAGCCTTAGTGATTATGGAGGTAAAACTCGCCTGCATGAATTTTGACGGCGGCGCTGCCCGCATCCCGGAGGGGGTCCGCACAGCGATGGCCGATTTAATAATTTCGAAAAGTGAGGATTAAAGATGGAAGGCAATGCGGTAGAAGCCGCGCAATTGGCGGGGGCGGTCGCAGTAACTGACTTCTCGGTGTGGGCCTTATTTCTGAAGGCTGACATTATCGTTAAAGCGGTGATGATATTTCTGTTTGTGGCCTCGGTCTGGTGTTGGGCGATCATCATTGAGAAAACACTGCGCTTAAGAAAACTAAACACGGCAGCGGCTGAGTTTGAAGATAGCTTTTGGTCAGGCGGTTCACTCGATGCGCTTTATGACCGGATCGGGGCGCAGCCGCGTGATCCGATGTCGGCGGTCTTTGCTGCGGCGATGCGGGAGTGGCGGCGCTCAAACGAAGCCGGCTCTGGCCGCGACAATGGCTCAAGCCTGATGGAACGCATTCACCGGGTGATGGATGTGACGGTTAACCGGGAGATCGAACGAGTTGAACGGCAGATGACGATTTTGGCGTCGACCGGCTCAACGGCACCGTTTGTTGGTTTGTTTGGCACGGTCTGGGGGATCATGAACAGTTTTCAGGCGATCTCGATTACTAAAAATACCAGTCTTGCAATTGTCGCCCCTGGTATCGCCGAAGCATTGTTTGCCACCGCACTTGGCCTCGTTGCCGCGATCCCGGCAGTGATCGCTTACAATAAAATTTCCAAAGATATGGATCGCTATGCGGCCCGGCTGGATGATTTTGCCAATGAATTTTCCGCCATTGTGTCCCGTCAGATGGAAGGGCGCGAATAGCCATGGCGGCGGCGATTGTCAGAGGCAGCAGTGGTGGCCGGGGCGGTCGGCGGCGGCGTGAACATACGCGACCGATGTCCGAAATTAACGTCACACCAATGGTCGATGTCATGTTGGTGCTGCTTGTTGTCTTTATGGTGACGGCGCCGTTGCTGACTGTTGGCGTGCAGGTTGATCTGCCGAAAACCCAAGCCGGCCTTATTCAGGATCAAGTTGAGCCGCTCGCTGTCACGGTCAGCGCCAGCGGTCAGATATTTCTGCAGGATAAAGAAATTGAATTATCCGTACTGGCGCCAAGACTTATCGCCATCACCGGTGCCAATCCCGATGTCCGCATTTTTGTCCGCGGCGACAAAGCAATCGAATATGGCCGCGTGATGGAGGTAATGGGGACACTCAATGCCGCCGGTTTCAATAAAGTCGCCTTGATCACGGAAATGCCACATTCCGGCGCTAAAAAAACTTCCGGTAAAAAACTTCAAAAAAAGCCAAAAAATAAAACTGGGAAGAAATAATTTAGATGCGCTCAAGTGTTTTGCTTTCGACAATTTTGCATGCTGTTGTGATGGTGCTCGGCGTTTATGGGCTGCCGGTAATCCGCAAGCCACCGGTGCTGCAAGATATTCCGATGGTTGTCGAAATTGTGCCGATCGCAGCGCTGACGAATTTACCATCCGCGCCTGAGCCACCCAAAAAACCAGAGAAGAAGGTAGAAAAGAAACCACCGAAGCCGCCGCCGGCACCAAAAGTAAAAAAAGCGCCACCACCACCGCCAGCTCCGCCGCCTCCTGCCAAAGAGCCGGAGGTTGCCGTTGTGCCGCCACCACCAGAGCCTAAGCCGAAAGCCAAGCCGAAGCCCAAACCCAAAGTTGAGGCAAAACCGAAGCCTGAGCCTAAACCCAAAGCGAAGCCCAAGCCTAAAGCGTCACCAAGCTTGGTGAAGGCGAAACCGCGCCGCAAACCAAAGCCGCCGGATCGCTTTGCCATGGTTTTGAAAAACTTAGAAAAAACCTTGGAAAAACCAACGCCGAAGAAAAAAGAGAAAGCGAAGAAAAAGACCAAAGCCGAAGAGGATTTGATGGCGC
Organism: uncultured Rhodospirillaceae bacterium; assembly: GCA_913020445.1. Taxonomy (GTDB): domain Bacteria; phylum Pseudomonadota; class Alphaproteobacteria; order Rhodospirillales; family UBA2165; genus TMED23. Next base: position 26,301 of record CAJWAR010000002.1, on the reverse strand, counting down.
GGCTTTCCAAGTCTTTGACGCGCAAGCCGACCGAATTCAATCCGGATAGAAAGATATCGATGAGCGAAAAACATGCGATGATCAATATTGTTCGCAACGCTGTAAAACCATGTTGGATTGTTCCGGCTGGTGCAAAAAATGCTCACAACATAAATGTAGAGATTAAAGTGTCACTCAGTCGCGGAGGAATTGTTCAACATGCAAATGTTAACAATTGGGGTACTTTAAAACTAAATGAGTTTGGAACCGTCTCGGGGGAGAGTGCTTTAAGGGCAGTGCTAGATGAGGAATGCCAACCCTGGAGTTTGCCCGTGAAAAGTTATGAGAATTGGAAGATTATGACTCTTACATTTAATCCCAGAGAAATGTTAGGTAGATAAATAGAATGATTTCGTATAAATCAAAGACCCAAGCTATACTGGGCAAAAATCCGGGCGGGGTTATGATCAAAATAAATCATCATATCGGGCGTATTCTTTTTGCAGCGCTGTTACTGCTGATGGCAACCCTGCCAGCACACGCCGAATTGCGGGTCGATATCACACGTGGTGTAGTTAAGCCGATCCCGTTGGCGGTGACAGATTTATTGGGCGCCTCCGCCAAGGAGCAAAACATCGGCCGTAATATAGCTAATGTAATTAAGGCTGATCTGGTGCGCTCCGGGCTTTTTGCGGCGATCGATTCCAAAGCTTTTATCGATGTTGAGCGCTCGCTTGATACTGTGCCTAAATTCGGCAATTGGCGGGTCTTAAAAGCGCAAGCTTTGTCGCAAGGTATGGTGCAACTTGAAGGCGGCAATAAATTAAAAGTTCAATTTCGCCTATGGGACGTCTTTGCCGAGCAGCAGATGGTGGGACGTGTCTATTCGACAGTCGCTGAGAACTGGCGTCGCATTGCGCATATTATTGCCGACTCAATATATAAACGGGTGACCGGCGAAGATGGCTATTTCGATACCCGCGTTGTCTATATTGCTGAAACCGGACGTGGCGACCGGCGTATCAAGCGCCTCGCCATTATGGATCAGGACGGCGAGAATCATCACTTTTTAACCGATGGCAGCGCGCTTGTCCTAACGCCGCGCTTCTCGCCGAGCCGCCAGGAAATTACCTATATGTCCTATCATGGCAATGTGCCGAGGGTTTACATCTTTAATATTGATTCGGGGCGTCAGGAATTACTCGGTGATTTTCCGGGCATGACGTTTGCGCCGCGCTTTTCGCCGGATGGCAATAAGGTCATCATGAGCATGGCGAAGGACGGTAATACTGAAATCTATACGATGGATTTACGCACTCGCGCCGTGAAGCGCCTGACCAAGCATTCGGCTATTGATACCTCGCCGCATTATTCACCGGATGGCAAACGGGTCGTCTTTAACTCGGACCGCAGCGGTACTCAGCAGCTTTATGTCATGGGTGCCAATGGCGGGCGGGCCAAACGAATTAGTTTTGGGCGTGGCCGTTATGCGACGCCAGTATGGTCGCCGCGTGGAGATCTCATCGCCTTTACCAAAATAACCGGCGGCAAGTTTTTTATTGGCGTGATGGATATCGATGGCAAAGGGGAACGCCTGTTAGCCGAAGGTTTTTTGGTCGAATCACCAACTTGGGCGCCGAATGGCCGCGTCATCATGTATTTTAGGGAAACACCTATTAGTAAAAAAGGTGGTAAAGTATCTAAACTCTTTTCGATTGATCTAACGGGGCACAATGAGCGTGAAATGGTAACACCAATGGATGCATCTGATCCTGCATGGTCCCCCTTGATTCCATAGTTGCGGTTGCTTATAGTCTATAAGTCAATGATTTTTCAGTCATTTGATGCATTTTTGTGTCGTAATTTGTGACGATTGTGCTAAACAGTGACTTAGTGCAGGACGCGAAAGGTCGCGGTTTGCGGTTTTTTTAACAAATGTTCCGATCAGGGGTACCAAAAAAATGAAATTTAGAAATTTAGCAGTTGTGATTGCAGCGCTTTTCCTTGTTGCGGCTTGTGAGTCTACGTCAACGGAATCGGGCAAAGGCTCCGGCGATGGCAAACAGGTAGCGAAGAAAAAAGGCAAGAGAAAAGGCCCACCCAAAGGTTTCTCGATTACGCCTGGTTCATCACAAGATTTGGTTGTTAACGTTGGCGATCGTGTTTTCTATGCCCTCGACAAATCCAATCTTAGCTCCGCTGCGCGCGCCACTTTGGAAAAACAGGCTGCCTGGCTTAAAAAATATGGCAGCGTCAAAGTTACCATCGAAGGTCATGCCGATGAACGCGGCACACGTGAATACAACTTAGCGCTCGGCGAACGCCGCGCCAATTCAGCGAAAGACTTTTTGGTTGCTTTAGGTATCAGCCCAAATCGCGTTAAAACGATTTCTTACGGTAAAGAACGCCCCGTTGCTTTGGGCCATGATGAATCGTCATGGTCACAGAACCGTCGTGGTGTAACCACTGTATCGGGCGCTGGTAGCTAACCAATACTGATCGAAGCGTTTCAAGACGCCTGCCATCCCGGGTTATTCGGGGCGGCGGGCGTCTTGCCGTTTAGGCCAATTACTACGGGCGATCTAAATCTCGCCATTATTTAGCCAATTTTACTAGCCAATATGCGCTATAATCGCCTATTAAAAATTATCACCATTTTTGAATAAGCAGACATTAACGAAGAGCGTTAACAAATATGACAAGAATTATTCCAAACTTCAGACTCGTAACAGCGGCAATTATGATTGCCGTGTTTACCGCTGGCGCCTCAGATGTGCAGGCACAAGATAAAAGCCTCGAAGGATTGGTCGCCAAGCTGAACCGTTTGGAACGCGATATTCAAACGCTCAACCGCCAAGTCTATAAGGGTGGCACGCCACCAAAATCTGTTTCATCAGGTGCCAAGCCTGGCACTCCTCAGCCGGCCGCAACGCCGGCCAGCAGCAAAGCCTATATTATTCGCCTGGAAGAGCGATTGGCCCAGCTTGAAGGCGAACTACAAAATACCACCAATACCATCGAAAGTATGAACCACAATATGGATCAAATGAAGGCGCGGCTCGATAAGCTGGTCGTTGACATTGATTTCCGTCTGACGCGTCTCGAAAGCGGGGCTGTTCGGCCCGGCCAAGCTGGGGCAGGTGGGCAACTTCAGCGGCCGCTCGGTCCGCCAACAGTTTCTGCTGTACCGCGGGCAGCAGGGGTTCAGCAAATCGGTCCGACAACGGGTGGCCCGGTGGTGACTTCCGGCAAGCCCAGTACACTCGGTAAAATCAGTGAAACCGATCTAAGCTCGGTGCAAAGAGATGCAAAAACTTTGCAGCAGGGGCAGACGACGCAAGCCGCGTTGCCGCAGCAACAACCGGCTCCGGTAAAAAAATCCATTCTGCCTGAAGGTACGCCAAATTCTCAGTACAAATTCGCCTTTTCCATATTGCGCAAAGCGGATTACGATAACGCGGAATTGGCGCTGCGGGAATTTATTGAAAAACATCCCCAAGACAAGCTAACGCCTAACGCCCGCTATTGGCTCGGTAAGACCCATTATGTGCGGACCAATTACCGGGATGCCGCTGAAGCTTTTTTGCGGGGTTTTCAACAAGCACCTAAAGGCCCAAAAGCGCCAGATACATTATTAATGCTCGGCATGTCGCTGGCAAATTTGAAGAAACAGTCGGACGCTTGTGCAACTTTCAGCAAGCTCGCCCAGGATTATCCGGATGCTTCAGCAAACATTAAAAAGCAGCTCAAGCGGGAAATTGGACGCACAGGTTGTAAATAGCCCGCGTCTAAATAACGCGATTTCTGCGCAAGAATTTGCCAATCTTCTTGCGCCTATTGCTGACTTAATTTCTAAAAACGATCAGTTTGCCGTCGCCGTCTCCGGCGGCGCGGATAGCATGGCCTTGTGTCTGCTGGCTGACCAATGGGCGAAATCCCAGGGCTGCCAAATGGTTGCCTTAACGGTGGATCATGGCTTGCGCTCGGAGGCCGCCGCAGAAACTCAAACGGTGGCCGGCTGGTTAGCCGCCTGCGGTATTGAACATCATGTTCTGCACTGGCAGGGCGATAAACCGGCATCAGGCATTCAGGCGGCAGCGCGCGAGGCACGTTACCAATTAATGACGGATTGGTGCCAAACCAACAATGTCAGCGCTCTCATGACGGCGCACCATCTTGAAGATCAGGTCGAAACCTTTTTGCTGCGGGCCGAACGGGGCAGCGGTGTAGATGGCCTCGCCTGCATGGCTGCTGAAACTGAAGTGAGCGGGATCAAGCTTTTGCGGCCCCTTTTGGCGGTCTCGAAAAATCGCTTGCGGGAAACTCTTATCGCCTCGGATCAGAACTGGCTGGAAGACCCTTCGAACCAAAATCCTGCCTACCGGCGAACCAAGATGCGAAAACTCGTCAATGCATTGGAGCAAAGAGGTCTTGATGCCAGTCGCTTTGGTACATTGGTTGATCACTTTTCGGACCTCCGCAATTCTACCGGCGAAATTGTCTCGGTATTTGTTGACCAAGTTGTACAGATTTTTCCGGAAGGCTACGCGGTCGTGCAGGGTGACGTTTTCAGGCAAATGCCGGAGCCGATTATCGAGCGTATTCTCGTGCGGCTGACGAAAGTTTTTGGCGGCAAGACCTATCCGCCGCGCCGTGATCGATTGTTGCGGGCCGTAATGAACCTCAAAAAAAGTGAGTTCCCGGGCTTCACCCTCGGCGGCTGCCGTTTTACCGGAAAAAGTAACGAAATTATGATCTGCCGTGAAATGCGGGGGATTTCGAGCCAACAAATCGGCTCGGGTGCCAACTTGGTTTGGGATAATCTGTTTGATATCGAAATCAGTGGCACCCGGGGAAACGACGTTTTATTGGCTCCGCTGGGTAAAAAAGGCTGGGCCGAAATATTGCAAAAAAGCCCGGAACTTAAAGATATTTCCCTGCCTTACCCGGTACGTCTAACGTTGCCGGCATTGTTTGACCTACAGGGTGTTTTTGAGGTTCCACATCTTAATTTTCGGCGAGAAGGTAGAGAAATTAACAGGTTGCGTATTGTTAGGGCTGAGTTCCTTAATATTTCGCCGATTAAGAATCTTTCCAAATAACCTGGAAATAGGGCGATAATTCGTGTAGGGAACTCTCTTAGACCTCTTGAGATTAGAGAATTTTGCACTATCTCTTATATTTAGAGTGTCATTTTTACAAATCACCGTGCGGCGGTTTCATTAAGGAAGGGAAATAAGTTGAATTTCCGAAAAAATATGGCCCTTTGGGTCATCATAGCGTTGCTGATCTTTACGCTGTTTAACATGTTCCAAGGCTCACCTAATAAAGGCCAGCAACAATCCTTGGCATTTTCCGATTTCATCGGCGCCGTTGATAGTGGCGATGTGCGAGATGTTACCATTCAAGGCAAGAAAGTAACCGGCCATTATGGTGACGGTCGTGAGTTCCGTACCTATCTGCCGGATGACCCGTCGCTGATCCCTAATCTGAGCAAAAAAGGCGTTCATATAAAAGCCGTCCCGATGGAAGATGAACTATCGATATTCGGTATTCTGATCTCCTGGTTCCCGATGCTGTTGCTGATCGGTGTGTGGATTTTCTTCATGCGGCAAATGCAAGGCGGTGGCGGCAAAGCCATGGGCTTTGGCAAATCAAAGGCGAAACTACTGACCGAAAAAACGGGTCGTGTGACTTTTGAAGATGTTGCCGGTATTGATGAAGCCAAGCAGGAACTTGAGGAAATTGTCGATTTTCTCAAAGATCCAGCCAAGTTCCAACGCCTCGGCGGTAAAATTCCGAAAGGCTGCTTGCTGGTTGGCCCTCCGGGCACCGGTAAAACTTTGTTGGCGCGCGCGATTGCTGGTGAAGCGAATGTGCCGTTCTTTACCATTTCCGGTTCTGACTTTGTTGAAATGTTTGTCGGTGTTGGCGCCAGCCGGGTTCGCGATATGTTTGAACAGGGCAAAAAGAACGCTCCCTGCATTATCTTTATCGATGAGCTTGATGCCGTCGGCCGCCATCGTGGTGCGGGTCTTGGTGGTGGTAATGATGAGCGTGAGCAAACCCTCAACCAGATGCTGGTCGAGATGGATGGCTTCGAGACCAATGAAGGCGTGATCCTATTGGCCGCAACCAACCGTCCCGATGTGCTTGATCCGGCGCTGCTGCGTCCTGGTCGTTTTGACCGTCAAGTTGTCGTACCGAACCCGGATATTGTTGGCCGGGAAAAAATTCTCAAAGTTCATATGCGCAAAGTGCCGGTTGCACCTGATGTCGATGCCAAGGTTATTGCCCGTGGCACACCCGGTTTTTCCGGCGCTGATCTCGCCAATTTAGTCAACGAGGCTGCGTTGCTGGCTGCCCGCACCGGTGGCCGCATGGTCACCATGGCTAACTTTGAAGCATCGAAAGATAAAGTTATGATGGGGGCCGAACGCCGCTCCATGGTAATGACCGATGAAGAAAAAGCCCTGACGGCTTATCATGAAGCGGGCCATGCCATTGTCGGTATAAATGTGCCAAAACATGATCCGCTCCATAAAGTAACGATCATCCCACGTGGCCGTGCCTTGGGTGTCACCATGTCGCTGCCGGAACGCGATAAATACAGCTATTCCAAGCTTGAGCTTAAATCCAAACTGGCGGTGATGTTCGGTGGCCGGCTGGCTGAAGAAATCACTTTTGGTGAAGAAAATATCACGACCGGTGCCGGCAATGATATTCAGCAGGCGACCGAGATGGCGCGCCGGATGGTAACGGAATATGGCTTTAGCGATAAGCTTGGACCTTTGCGCTACACCGATAATGATGAAGAGATTTTCCTCGGCCATTCCGTGGCGCGGCATAAAAATGTATCGGACGCGACGGCGAAATTAATCGATGAAGAAGTGCGCCGCTTAATCGAAGAAGCCGAAGAAGTTGCCCGCAAAGTATTAACCGAGAAAGGTGATGACCTTGAGCAGCTTGCACAGGCCTTGCTGGAATACGAAACGCTGAGCGGTAAGGAAGTTGATGCGCTGCTGAAAGGCGAGCCGATATTCCGGCCCGACCTTGATGACGACCATTCAGAGGGACAGGCTAAAACTTCTGTACCTTCAAGCGGTGCGGCGGCGAAAAAAGATCAGGATAAAGACACCGGCGGTGGCGATTTCACGCCTGAGCCGCAACCTGAAGGCTAAACTTCCCCCGGTAAGCGGATCAATGCGCAGCTTCGCCAATTTATCGCTAGATCGTCCACTCATTATGGGCATTGTTAATGTCACCCCTGACAGTTTTACTGACGGGGGCGAGTTTTTTGATGCTGCTTCTGCCGTTGATCATGGAAAAAAGTTGCTGGATGATGGCGCGGATATTCTCGATATCGGCGGCGAGTCAACGCGTCCCGGTGCGTCACCTGTCAGATCACCAGAAGAAGCTGATCGCGTACTGCCCGTTATTGAAGGCCTCGCCAAGACCGGTGCGGTAATATCGATCGATACCCGTCACGCTAATGTCATGGTCAGCGCGCTCGACGCCGGGGCGTCTATTCTTAACGACGTTTCGGCTTTGACAGGCGAGGGCTCCCTGGCTGTTGCGGCGAAAAGTGATGCCGCCATCGTGCTGATGCATATGAAAGGTGAACCCGCCACGATGATGGACAACCCAGCTTATGAGGACGTCGTCGGTGAGGTCAGCAACTATTTGGGCGCGCGCGTCGCGGCTTGTGTTGCCGCTGGCATCGATAAAGCGCGTATCGCCATTGATCCGGGATTTGGTTTTGGTAAGACGCGAGATCACAATCTTGAACTCATCAACAATCTCGATCAACTGCAAGAACACGGCTGCCCGATCCTGGTTGGCTTGTCGCGCAAGTTCGGTAAGCATAAATCACCAAAAGATCGGCTGCCCGAATCACTTGCCGTTGCCGTGAAATCTGTTCTTAACGGCGCTGAAATCGTCCGCGTCCATGATGTGGCTGAAACCCGCGACGCCCTTGCTGCGCTTCGTGTTGAAGGGGCGTAAAATACTGCAATAAAAAGTTAGGTGACGCTCGCTAGAGACTATATTAGAAGTGTCTCAGCGTGATGGCTTTAATTCTCCGATTGATAAAGATAAATGATACGCAAACTCTTTGGAACTGACGGCATCCGAGGCACCGCAAATTTGGAGCCGATGACGGCCGAAACTGCCCTTAAAGTGGGCATGGCTGCCGGGCTGCATTTCACCCGTGGCGATTACCGTCACCGTGTGGTGATTGGCAAGGATACCCGGCTGTCTGGCTATATGATTGAGCCGGCGTTGACGGCCGGATTTGTCTCTGCCGGGATGGACCCAATCTTGGTCGGACCGATGCCGACACCGGCTGTTGCCATGCTCACTCGCAGCCTGCGCGCAGATCTCGGTGTCATGATTTCAGCCTCGCATAACCCATTTCAGGATAACGGCATCAAACTTTTTGGGCCTGATGGCTATAAGCTTTCGGACGAGGTCGAGCTTGAGATTGAAAACCGCATTGATGGCGATATGAACGGCGATTTGGCCGCACCGGGAGAACTTGGCCGGGCGCTCCGTCTGGATGATGCTCAAGGCCGCTATATCGAGTTTGTTAAACGCACTTTCCCGCGCGGTTTGACGCTTGATGGCCTCAAGATAGTAGTCGATTGCGCCAATGGCGCGGCTTACAAGGTCGCACCGACAGTATTGTGGGAGCTTGGCGCTGAAGTGATACCGGTCGGTGTTGACCCGGACGGCTACAACATTAATTCCGGCTGTGGTTCCACTTCGACCGAGTTTATGCAGTCGCAAGTGGCGGCTCATAATGCTGATATCGGCATTGCCTTGGATGGCGACGCTGACCGAGTCTTGGTATCGGATGAGCGCGGCAAGATGGTTGATGGTGATCAGATCATGGCCGCTGTTGCCGAATATTGGGAACGGGATGGGCGGCTAACCGGTGGCGGCGTTGTCGCGACGGTAATGTCCAATCTCGGTTTTGAACGCTTTTTAGAAGAATTGAAACTTTCCTTGGTACGGACAAAGGTTGGCGACCGTTACGTTGTTGAACACATGCGCGCCAATGGCTTTAATTTGGGTGGTGAACAATCCGGTCATATTGTGCTTTCTGATTACAGCACAACGGGTGATGGGTTGATCGCGGCGCTTCAGGTGCTGGCTGTCATTCGCTCATCAGAGCGGCCCGCCAGTGAAGTATGCCGCAAGTTCGAACCATTGCCGCAACTGCTTAAGAATGTCAAGGTTAGCGCCAAGGCCGAATGGGAAACTGATAGCGTCAAACAGGCGATTGCGGCGGGTGAAGCTAAGTTGCAGAATGCCGGGCGTATTCTCATCCGTGAGTCCGGCACAGAGCCGCTGGTTCGCGTGATGGCCGAAGGTGAAGATGCAGCGCTCATCAGTCACATTGTCGATGACATTGCCAGCGAGATCGAACGGGCAGCGGCTTCTTAAAAACAATTTGAGATCGGGGAGAGAAAGTTGAAAGGTCGCGTTCTTATCGTCGCGGGATCAGATTCCGGTGGCGGCGCCGGTATTCAGGCTGATATTAAAACCGTTACTGCCTTAGATGGTTTCGCCATGACGGCGATTACCGCGCTCACCGCCCAAAACACTCAAGGGGTTTTTGGTATCCATGATGCGCCGGCGGCCTTTGTCGCCGAACAAATGCAAGTCGTGCTGAGCGATATCGGTGCCGACTGCATTAAAATCGGTATGCTGCATAGCCCGGATATCATTGAAGCGGTGTGCAGCACGCTGGCCAAGGAAGCACCTGAGATTCCAGTAGTTGTTGATCCGGTTATGGTGGCTAAGGGCGGCGCTTCATTGCTCGCTGATGAAGCGATGGCAGCGCTCAAATCCCTGATGATACCGCGCGCGACTATATTGACGCCAAATCTCCCCGAGGCAGAGGCTTTGTCGGGGATGAAATCCGTTGGTGAAGAAGATGCGGAGGAGTTGGCTCAGGCGTTGTCGGCGATGGGGCCGCAGGCTGTATTGCTCAAAGGTGGCCACCGGGAAGGCGCTGAGGTGATGGATTTGCTGATGGAGCACGGCAACGTGACAGACATCTACCGCAGCCCGCGCATCGATACAACGCACACCCATGGCACCGGCTGCACGCTGGCCTCAGCGATTGCCACCGGTATTGCTCAAGGACTAAATCTCCGCGAAGCTGTTGCGCGCGCGCGCAACTATGTCCAGGAAGCGATCCGCACTGCGCCCGGGTTTGGTCAGGGCCATGGTCCGCTTAATCATGCTCATACGGTAAACGAGTTTTAGATTTCCGATAATTGTCACCTGACAATATTGCCATTGACCTTGTTCTTAAGAACAGGGCACTTAGGTATATGGAAAAAGTAACACTCGATGAGCTGAAAGCAGCGCAGGAAATCGTCTACCGGCATCTGAAGCCGACGCCCGAGATTTCGTGGCCGTTGCTGTCTGAGCGCTGCGGCTGTGAAGTTTGGGTGAAGCATGAAAACCACACGCCGATCGGTGCGTTCAAGGTCCGGGGCGGGCTGAACTATATGGATCGTTTAAGCCGGGAGCAGCCGGAGGTGAGAGGCATCATCTCGGCAACTCGGGGCAATCATGGTCAAAGTCTCGCCTTTGCTGCCGCCAGATACGGCATTACCGCAACCATTCTTGTGCCCTTTGGCAATAATCCGGAAAAAAACGATGCCATGCGGGCGCTCGGTGCGGAACTGATCGAGCATGGCGAGGATTTTCAGGAAGCCCGTGAATATGCTGAAGTCCTGGGTGGAGAGCAAAATCTCCACATGATCGGCCCGTTTCATCCGTGGTTGCTGCAAGGGGTTGGCACCTACGCCTTGGAATTTTTTACCGCTTGCAGTGATTTAGACGTCGTCTATGTGCCGATTGGCATGGGTTCCGGTATGTGCGGTATGATTTCGGCCCGGGACATGCTTGGCCTTAAGACTAAGATTATTGGCGTCGTGGCTGAAAATGCCGCCTGTTATGCACTGTCCTTTGCGCAGAAAAAGGTGGTTTCGACCAATACAGCCGACACCATGGCGGATGGTATTGCCTGCCGGATACCCGATGAAAACGCGCTGGCGATTATCTTGGATGGTGCTGACGATGTTGTGAAGGTAACAGAAGATGAAATTAAGGCCGCAATGCGTTATTATTACGTCGATACCCACAATTTGACAGAAGGAGCCGCAGCCGCGCCCTTGGCGGCGTTGCTAAAACAACAAGACCTCCGCCAAGGAAAAAAAGTTGGCTTGGTCAATTCTGGTGGTAATGTGGATGCGGAAACGTTCCAAGGTGTTATGAACGGAGGTCAAAAATGAGCATTGATATTCGTCCCGCCCGCGTACCGGAAGATATCGATACCGTACGGCAGATGTTCATTGAGTACCAAGAATGGCTGCAGGTCGATTTGTGATTTCAGGACTTCGATGAAGAACTGGCAAGTTTGCCGGGAAAATACGCTGAACCTGAAGGACAAATCCTGCTCGCCTGGGCCAATGGCGAGGTTGAAGAAAAGCTTGCTGGCATCGTCGCCATGCGCCCCCTTGAAGATGATGGCGTTTGCGAATTAAAGCGGCTTTACCTGCGGGATGAATTTAGAGGCCAGGGTGCTGGCCGCCGGCTGACTGAGGACATTATTACGGCAGCTGAAAAAGCCGGCTACGCGAAAATGCGCCTCGATACCGAGCAGCGCCTCAAACCCGCAATCGATATGTACCGCAAATTTGGGTTTGTCGAAATCGGCCAATACTACGATAATCCATTGGCGCAAATGCTGTATATGGAAAAACAACTGAATTAGGGAATACCCCGCCTCATGAGCTCTTATAAGATAGCAACAATTCCGGGCGACGGAATTGGTAAAGAAGTCGTACCTGAAGGCATCCGGGTGCTGGATGCAATCGGCCGCAAACACGACATCAAATTTCAATGGGATATGTTTGATTGGTCTTGCGAGACCTATAAAGAAACCGGCCAAATGATGCCGGATGACGGCATTGACCAAACCCGGGAGCATGATGCGATTTATCTCGGCGCGGTTGGCTTTCCGGGTGTGCCGGATCACGTTTCGCTGTGGGGGCTGCTGATCCCATACCGGCGCGAATACCACCAATATGTCAATCTTCGTCCGGTGCGCTTATTCGACGGTGTGCCGAGCCCTTTGGCGGACCGTAAGCCTGGTGATATTGATTTTTATGTCGTTCGCGAGAACGTTGAAGGCGAATATTCCGAGATCGGCGGCAGGCTCTACGGCGGCACCGATGATGAAATGGTTACCCAACAGACTGTTTTCACCCGACGCGGCGTGGATCGCATTCTAAAATATGCCTTTGATCTGGCAGCGACACGGCCCAAAAAACATCTGACCTCGGCGACCAAATCCAACGGCATCATTCACACCATGCCGTACTGGGACGAACGCGTCGCCGACATGCAGCAGAGCTACCCGGATATCGAAGTTGATAAATTCCACATCGATATTCTAACCGCGCATTTTGTCCGCAACCCGGATTGGTTTGACGTCGTTGTCGGATCGAACTTGTTCGGTGATATTTTATCTGACCTGGGACCGGCGGTGACCGGCACCATCGGTATTGCGCCGTCCGGCAATATTAATCCAGAGCGGGAATTCCCTTCGATGTTCGAGCCCGTGCATGGCTCTGCACCCGATATCGCCGGCCAAGGCATCGCTAACCCGATCGGTCAAATTTGGTCCGGGGCGATGATGCTCGAGCACTTCGGTGAAAACCAGGCCGCAGCGAATATCGTCTCAGCGATTGAAACGGTGCTTGCGGATGGCTCCTGCATGACGCCGGATATGGGCGGCACGGCGAATACCCAGGACCTCGGCAAAGCCATCGAAGACGCACTTTAGAATAAAGTAAACTGTCACCGAAATAACCCAGCATTGACGTTCCCGCTAACTCCCGTAACATTAGAGACAATAAACAAGAATAGAGGGAACTTGAATGCACGCGACAGCTGCTATTGATCCGCCCAATTTTGAGATGTGGGTGACCTTTGCGCTTATATTAGGGGCGCTGGCGCTTTATGCGGTGGAGCGTGTTGCCGTCGAGGTCACATCACTGGCGGTTCTTGGCGCGTTTATGCTGTTTTTTAATTTTTTCCCAGTACTCGATAATAGTAGCCACAATCTCCTTTCGTCCGATCGCTTGATTGCAGGATTTGCCAATCCGGCTTTGATGACTGTTTTGGCCTTACTCGTCATCGGGCAAGGTATGGTGCGGGCAGGGGTTTTGGACCGCGGTGCGCGAATTGTCTTGGCAGCTGGCGGTGGACAGGGCTGGCTGACAATATTTATCACGCTCGTGGTCGTGCTGGTAATCAGTGGATTCTTAAATAATATTCCTGTCGTCGTTATTTTTATTCCGATCATGGAAGCGGTTGCCACAAAGTTTGGCACCTCGTCGTCGAAAGTCATGATGCCGTTGAGTTTTGCCGCGGTGTTAGGCGGCATGACGACAATCATTGGTTCCGGCACCAATCTATTGGTGTCAGGCGCGCTTGATGAGCTCGGCGAAAAACCGTTCGACTTTTTTCAGTTCACCGTACCGGGTATCGTTCTCGCCGGGGTCGGACTGATCTTTGTCTTGTTCCTGGTGCCGCGGCTGCTGCCGGATCGGGCGTCGTTGGCCAATCAATTTATGGAAATAGATGGCCGCCACTTTCTGGCCCAGATCAAACTGGCGGAAAATTCCGAGCTCGTTGGCCTGCAATCAGAAGGCGGCATATTTGGTCCTTACCCTGACATGACCTTACGCTCTGTTCAGCGCGAAGATGAGGCGTTTTTGCCGCCCTTTGAAGACGTTGTGTTACAGGCCGGTGATGTTTTGGTTGTCGCAGCGACGCGAAATTCTTTGGCGGACGCAGTTGCCCATGATCCAGGCCTGCTGATACCCGAACTGCAGGACGGCAAAGAAGATGCCGAGGGACGCTGGCAGGAAGGTGACCGGGTGCTGGCCGAGGTTATGGTGGCACCGGCGTCGCGCATGGCGGGACTTAATCTCAACATGATCGGCTTTCGCCATAAAACCCATTGTGTTGTGCTGGGCATGCAGCGCCGCGCCCGCATGATGCGGACACGGATTACCGATATCCGGCTGGAAGAAGGGGATGTGTTGCTGGTGCAAGGGCAGCCTGAAGATATTAGCGGGTTGCGCAAAAGTGACGACGTTGTGTTGCTTGAATGGTCGGCGGAAGAACTGCCAGCGCTTGACCATGCCAAGCGCGCGACCGGTATTTTTGCCCTGGTGATTTTGCTGGCAGCGACTGGAGTTTTACCGGTCGTAGCAGCCTCGATGCTGGGGGCGGTTGCCATGGTGGCGACAGGAGTTCTCTCGATCCGCATGGCAGTGCGTGCTCTAGATTCAAAAATCTTTACGATGATACCGGCGGCGCTGGCGATGGGGCTGGCGATGCAGGTAACCGGCGGCGCGCAATATTTGGCACAAAACCTGATCGGATTATTGCAGGGTGCTGCGCCGGCGGTTGTGCTCTCTGCCTTCTTCCTGCTGATAGCTGGACTTTCCAATATAATCAGCGCTAAAGCGGCAGCTGTTTTGTTTACACCAATTGCCGTCGGTATTGCGCATGAACTGGGACTGCCTGTGGAGGCTTTTGCAGTGGCCGTCGTCTTTGCCGCCAATTGCGCTATCGCGACTCCAATTGGCTATCAAACCAGCCTGCTCGTCATGGGGCCCGGCCATTATACCTTTGCTGATTTTGCCCGCGGCGGTACCCCGCTAATAATAGTTTTGTGGCTAACCTTTAGCTTTTTTGCGCCGTGGTATTACGGGCTGTAATATTTTCATACCGCTGATGCCGCCGAAGGGAAAATAGAGGTGGTGAAATAATCATCGTTATTGAAACAAGTGCTGCATCAGGATATTACCAATCAACTGAATTTATCCAATCGAAAAGGTAATCCTATGAGTGGCGACCAAACATCTAAATCCGCAAATTCAAGGCTGCCGGAGCTAATGGTTTATGCCCTCAACGGCATCGTGCCGGTGGTCGATCCGACGGCTTTTGTCCATCCGACTGCGGTGCTGATCGGCGATGTTATTGTCGGGCCTAATTGTTATATCGGCCCCAATGCATCTTTACGCGGTGATTTTGGCCGCCTCGTTATTGGCCCGGGCGTGAATATTCAGGATAGTTGCACCGTCCACGGCTGCTGTAGTGAAGAGGACACTGTTCTCGAAGAAGATGCTCATATCGGTCACGGCGCAGTGGTTCATGCCTGTGTGGTGCGAAGGAATGTTTTAATCGGTATGAATGCCACCGTCCTGGACGGAGCTGAGATCGGCGAAAGCGCCATCGTTGCGGCTAATGCGTTTGTTAAAGCCGGCGATAAGGTGCCGCCCAGATCACTGGTTGCGGGGATACCGGCGCGAGTTATCCGTGAACTTGGTGAAAAGGATTTGGCCAACAAGATAAACGCAACCAGCATTTATCATCAGCTGGTTGGACGTTGCCAGGAAACCATGACTGTGTGCGCGCCACTAACGGCAGCGGAGCCGGGTCGTCAACGCATGAAATTTGCTGATACCGGACATTATATCGAGTCCGATTAGGTTTCGCGACCGGTTTCCGGTCCAGCGTAAGTGCCCGCACTGTCGGGGAACATGGACTTAATAATCTGAAAGCTGGAGATATCCACTGTACCGTCCATATGGGGGAACATCGCAGCATCCCGGAAATGCTTCTCGATACCCATTTCCAGCATGGTACCCGCACCGCCATGCAGTTCCATCGCTTGCTGGCAGACTTCCAGGATTACCTCTGATGCATGGACTTTGAGCATCGTGCACATCCGGCTGGCTTCGGCAATATTTGCATCCAGGGCCTGTGCCGTCTGTCGCACGAAGCTGCGCACCGCCTCCACTTTGATCGCCATGTCGGCGAGACGTACTGCTACCGCCTGGTGCTTGATGAGCGGTTGTCCACCCTGCACGTAATCCTGAACGTAGGCTGCAGTATCCTCAAACGCACCGACGCCGACGCCAAGGTTTTTTGCCGCCTGGATGATTTTGCCGGGGTTGGAATAGGCGCCGGTCTTGCGCTGGAGCGCGGTGTCTTTAATCAGGAGATGATCCTCTGGCACCCGGCAATCATCAAAAACGATCTCGCCGTTGTTCATGTAGCGCCCGCCCATGGTCTCGTTGCAGCGCGCGATCGTCAGGCCGGGCGTCTCACGCGGTACCAGAAAGCTGCTCGAGCCATCACGGATACCCACTTTTGGATTGGTGTTGGCATAGACGACAAACAAACTGGCATCGTATCCATTGCTGATAAAATGCTTGCGGCCGTTGATCACCCAGTGGCCGTTCTCAAGGACTGCTTTGGTATCCATGTTGGCGCTGGGCGCATTATAGGGTAGCCAGCGGTCCGATGCGCCGCGCGGTTCGGTGAGGGCGTGGGCGAGCAGGAAAGAGGGGTCTTCGACGAGGCGTGGGAACCAGGCCGCTTGCAGGTGCTCGGGCGCAGTTAGATGCAGGAGCCGCGCCACTTTCCAGTTCTGCGCCAGCTTGTCGGCAAAACCAGAATCACCGCGGCCGAGCTCCTCGGCGATAATGGCGAGGGTTTGGGCCTCGAACTCCGGGTCGAGTTGAACGCCACCGAATTTTTCCGGCACGCCGATGGTGCGCAGACCTAACTTGTCGGCCTCGACCAGCATTTCCTGGGGAAACCGCTGATCGGGATCGAACAGCCATTCACGCTCCGGATTAGCGCGCACGAACGGGTGGACCACCGCGTCGACGAATTCGCGGCAGGTCTGCCGCATCAGGATCAATTCTTCCGGCAAGCCGAATGTTTGGAAATCCATCTGCCTATTCCTTCAGGCTTGATAAAGTAGTGGTGTCAGCTATCAGCGGCCATTAACTCGGCCATCGCAGCTTCGCGGTTCTCGGCGGTCATGAATCCCGGATCAGCCCGGCAGTATTTCTCGGTCTCGCGCATGATCTCGTCATTTGATAGCGAGAAATCCATCTGGTTACCGTGCGGTTGCGGAACATGCCAAGGTGTGTGAACGTAAGTCTCGATGGTGTTGTCCTCGGGATCCTTAAAATACAGTGACCAGGCATTGCCGTGAGAAATGAAGCGCGGTTGTTCCATGCCGTCTTCGATCGCCCGGTCGTAAACCATACGAAGTTCATCCAGGTTTTCGGCGAGAAATGACATATGATGGTTGGGTTTAAATTCGAGGTCTTTCTCCGGATGACCGGTTAGCAGGACAAACTCGTGATGTTCCTTAGGGTCGCTCGACATGAAAACCATGTTGACTTTAACTTCGGGATTGGGAAACGGCCCCCGGTCAGTCACGGTGAACCCCATTACTTTTGTGTAGAAGTCTTCCATCCGCTCAATGTCGCGGGTGAACAATGCAAAATGAGTTAGTTTGAGTTTTGGTTTCGTTGTCATATCGGCCCCCTTTTGACCACGATGGTCGAGTTTCGCGGGGCTTGCCCGCGCCCACCACCGAAGTTCCAATATCCAATTCAAAACGTGTCATTATTGATAGCCAGATGCCGGGATCAACACCTTGATATCGGTCAAGGTGCTATTTACTGGCTGGTGAAGTTGAAATCTGCCTTTGAATGACTTCGACGCGAAGCCGCCAGCATATTTATGACCACAAATATGGCGACGGATGCAGCCAAGTGTTTGAGGCTGTGGCCGCTGGCAGTATTGCCAAGGATGGAAAACACCTCGGCATCAAAGATCTCGAATACCTTGGCGAGAGCGTACCAGGCGATTAGCCAAACGAGAGAACGGCCGCTGGTGTAACGCCCTTTGGGGAACAGCCAGCAGATGACCGGTAGCGCGACGACCGGGTAGAACTGAACCAACAAGTAAAACCGAAGGTCGCCCCGGCCAACAGTTTCGCTCCAATCCCAATATAATACACTGAAGATTCCGGCGACGACCAGGATCGGCAGCAGCAATTGGACACCAATACGTTGATCAATCCGGTCAGCAATGAAAACTGAAAAAAGAGCCATGAACGCTATTGTCATTGGCAACCGGTCCCAGAACAGCCGGGCGTTGTCGGGTGCCAGGTGGTAATAGGCTGAACCTAGACTGACGAGCGCGGCGCCAAGGAAGAAAAAGGCGTACGGCCAGCGATCTGCGGAATTTGTGAATATGTGTCGACCTTGGGGCCCAAACACGAAGTAAAGCCCATAGGCACCAGCAACGGCAAATAACACGTTCGACGCAACGTTACCAAAATTGGCAATGCCAAGCCACGCTCGCGTATCGACAAACCCGTGATAGGCGATGGATTGCGGCAACGGCTCGATAAACAATATGCCCGCCACCGCGGCGACAAACATTATCACGAGGAAACCGACACGATAACGCACCTTTACAGCACTGATAATTGCTCTCGCGTTCAACATATGCAGGCTATTCTCAAACATTTTCCGTCGCCAATACAATACCCGCGTCTAATACAAATAAAAAATCTTTCATTTGACGGCGCGCGCCGACCTCTATATAAGCGGCGGCGGGCCACAATCCCCCAACGGATTGCGACCTATCTGTAAGGATAGGAGTAAAACAGATGACAAACTTAGCGAAACCGGACATCCGTCCGGCAAATCCCAATTTCTCTTCCGGACCCTGTGCTAAACGTCCTGGCTGGTCGCCAGCGGTCCTCAATGACGCCTTGGTTGGACGCTCACACCGCTCCAAGCCCGGCAAAGCCAGAATCCAGGAAGTTCTCGATAAGACCCGCGATATCCTCGGTATCCCTGAAGATTACCGTATTGGCATCGTTGCCGCTTCTGATACCGGCGCCGTTGAAATGGCCCTGTGGTCGATGCTGGGTGCGCGCGGGGTCGATATGCTGCAATGGGAAAGCTTTGGTAAAGGCTGGGTTGGTGATGTCACCAATCAGTTGAAGCTCGACGATGTGCGGGAACTGAAAGCCGGCTATGGTCAATTGCCCGATCTAGCTGAAGTTGATTTCAGCCGTGACGTGGTCTTCACCTGGAACGGCACGACGTCCGGTGTGCGAGTACCCAATGGTGACTGGATTCCAGACGACCGCGAAGGCCTGACATTTTGCGATGCGACCTCTGCTGTGTTCGCCATGGATCTCGCCTGGGATAAGCTCGATGCGACAACTTATTCCTGGCAGAAAGTGATGGGCGGCGAAGCCCAGCACGGTATGCTTATATTGAGCCCACGCGCCGTTGAGCGGCTTGAAAGCTACACGCCACCCTGGCCGATGCCAAAAATTTTTCGCCTGACGTCCGGCGGCAAATTGAACGAAGGCGTTTTCAAAGGGGCAACCATCAACACGCCTTCAATGATTTGCGTTGAAGATGCGCTGGACGGTCTCAATTGGGCCGACAGCATCGGCGGCCTCAAATCTTTAATCCAGCGTTCTGAAGGTAATCTTGCTGAGCTGGCGCGCTGGGTAGAGAATACCGACGACGTGGCCTTTCTGGCCGATGTGCCGGAAACCCAATCTTGCACCTCGGTATGTTTGGTGATCACCGCCGAGTGGTTCAAAGCCTTAAGCGACGATGATCAAGCTGCAGCCGCGAAACGCGTCGGCGCCATCCTCGATGAAGAAGGCATCGCTTACGATATCGATGCCTATCGGGATGCGCCTTCGGGATTGCGTATTTGGGCGGGTGCGACGGTCGAGGCCACGGACCTCGAAGCGCTGACGCCATGGATCGACTGGGCGTTGGCCGAAGTCGCATCTGAATACGCTTAAATTTAATTTCATAGATATAAAGTTAGGAGTGAACCATGCCTAAGGTTCTAATTTCCGATAAAATGAGCCCGCGCGCTGAAGAGATTTTCAAAGAACGCGGCATCGACGTCGACGTTATCACCGGGATGGACCCGGAGGAGTTAAAAGCCTGCATTGGCGAGTATGACGGCTTGGCCGTTCGCTCATCCACCAAACCCAATGCAGATATCCTCGAAGCCGCGACCAATATGAAAGTGATTGGCCGGGCTGGGATTGGCGTCGACAATATTGATATCAATGCAGCGTCGGCTAAAGGTATCGTTGTGATGAATACGCCGTTCGGCAACTCGATCACGACGGCTGAGCACGCTATCGCCATGATGTTTGCTCTCGCCCGCGATATCCCGCAAGCCAGTGCCTCCACCCATGACGGCAAGTGGGAAAAATCCCGTTTCATGGGGGTTGAGCTCACGGCAAAAACGCTGGGTATCATTGGCTGCGGGAATATCGGAGCGATTGTTGCCGAGCGGGCACTTGGTCTGAAGATGAAGGTCATCGCGTACGATCCTTATTTGTCGGAAGAACGCGCCGGTGATTTGGGCGTTGAGAAAGTCGAACTTGATGAATTGTTCCCGCGGGCCGATTTTATCAGCCTGCACACACCCTTAACCGATGCAACGCGCAATATCGTCAACGCGGATGCGTTTGCCAAAATGAAAGATGGTGTCCGCATCATCAACTGTGCCCGGGGCGGTTTGATTGTTGAGGCCGATCTTAAAACGGCGATCGAAAACGGCAAGGTCGCCGGCGCCGCCATGGACGTTTTCGAAGAAGAGCCCGCCAAGGAAAATGTTCTCTTTGGTATGGAGCAGGTCATAGCGACGCCGCATTTAGGGGCCGCGACCGATGAAGCGCAAGTGAATGTCGCGATCCAGGTCGCTGAGCAACTATCTGACTATTTGCTGGATGGTACGGTTGTCAACGCGATCAATATGCCGTCGGTCAGTGCCGAAGATGCACCAAAATTGGCGCCTTATCTCAAGCTTGCCGAGCAGCTTGGCAGCTTTGCCGGGCAAGCTACTGCAACAGCAATTAAAAAAGTTCAGATCGAGTATTGCGGTCAAGCATCCGAACTCAACACGAAGCCGTTAACCGCTGTTGTGCTCCAAGGCCTGCTATCGCCGCTGTTGGAATCAGTCAATATGGTTTCAGCGCCGACGATCGCTAAAGAGCGCAATATCGAAATCTCAGAAGTGACCTGCGATACCTTGGATGAGTTTCAGACGTTGATTACGTTGACGCTGACAACCGAGTCGCAAACTCGTACATTGTCGGGAACGTTGTTTGCCGGTGATAAACCACGCATCGTCGAGATTAAAGGCATCGCCATTGATGCTGAGCTGGGCCCGCATATGTTGTTCATCACCAATGAAGATAAGCCTGGTCTTATTGGCGCCTTGGGAACGTTGTTGGGCGAGAACAAGATTAACATTGCGACGTTTAATCTCGGCCGCAATGAAGAAGGTGGTGACGCGATTTCCCTGATTGAAACTGATCAGCCGATTACTGATGAAATTGCTGAAAAGGTGAAAGCGTTAGACCATGTGGTCCGTGCCTTGCCGCTGAAATTTTAAATTAATTAGGGGAGGCTGCCAGCCAGCCTCCCTCCCTTAAGAATGTTTATGAGAAAGTGCCTAAATTATTGATCAACATCAAAGTTCGTTGGGCTTGTTAGTAGTATAATTTCACGAATTTGATGACTTTTGTCCGTCTATTTGCATAGTCCAAGAATAAAAAAAACTTGGCCTGCTGGTAATAGGAGGGCTCGGCATGAGTCCACAAACGAACGATCAGAAAGTTTGCCAGTCCTGCACTTGCTGGGAGGGTAGCCATTGGGAAACCCTGACCAATAAAGACCTTCAGTTACTGAATAGCGGCAAAAGTTGCAGGGAATTCAAACCGAATGAAATTCTATTTAATGAAGGCGATGTATGCAAAGGCATATATTGTATCAATAGCGGACTGGTTACGGTCCGGAAATCCGGCAAAGATGGCGACTATATATTACTGAGACGCCTTGGTCAGCCTGGCACCACACTCGGCTATCGCCCATTTCTTGCCGATGACTGTCACCGTGGTACTGCGGTGGTTATTAAGCCAAGTGTTATTTGTTTTATTAGCCGGGAGACTTTGATGCCATTACTTCAAAATAATCCAGACCTGGGCCTGCAATTTTTAAAACAGGCGGCGATTGATCTGGGCAATGCCGAAGAAGAATTTATGGAGCCATTTATGTCGGCCCGGGCCCGGTTAGCACATGCAATTATTTTATTTAGAGAGCAATCGTCCAAAGAAAAACTAAAAATCGAACTGCCTCTCCGACGCGATGACCTTGCCGCCATGGCCGGTATTCATCCAGAATCGGTGACCAAAGTCTTCCGTGCCTTCAAGAACGAAGGCATTGCAGAATTGACCGACCATTTTTTGGAAATCAAAGATATCGACCGGTTAATAGGTGAACTTGACCCAGAGTTTGTTTAGAGCACGTCGATCAGTGCAATCCTGTTAGATATTCTAAAATATCCTAAATTCTAAAATCCCAGTCCAGATCAAGGCAATGTTCCGCAACTTTGGTTAGAATCAGCACATCTGCAGAAAAACCTAGTAGTTAGTGAGGCTGAGATGGATGCTGAAGTCAAAATGAAAAACGGTGACGAGGGCAAATCAGCACTCAGCCGGAGAGATTTTTTTGGCGCCGCTGGCGCCGCAACTTTAACTGCTGGCGCCGTCGCATTGTCAAATACCGCCGACGCAGTGACGGCAAAATCCAAAATTCAATACGGGATGCTCATCGACACCAGACGATGTTCCGGGTGTCAGGCCTGCAGCGTCGCCTGTAAGGCTGAATTCGATGTACCCCTTGGGGCCACGCGCTCCTGGGTCGAATATGTGGAGAAAGGCACCTACCCAGACGTTTCCCGCAATTTTCTGCCGCGACTTTGCAATCACTGTTCGGAGCCGCTTTGTGTCAGCGTCTGCCCAACCGGCGCCACGTATAAACGTAAGGAGGATGGCATCGTTGTCACCGATTCTGATGTTTGCATCGGCTGTAAATATTGCCTCCAGGCGTGCCCCTATGATGCCCGGTTTATCAATCATAAAACCGGTTCTGCCGACAAATGTGATTTTTGCCTGCACCGGGTAAGCCAAGGCGTTGTCCCGGCTTGCGTCAATACTTGCGAAGGCAGAGCTCGGATCTTTGGTGACATCAATGACCCGAATAGCGAAATTTCTAGGCTTATTGCCAGCAATCCGGTGACGGTTCTTCGGAAAGGCCAGGGCACAAAACCCAATGTTTATTACATCGCTGCGGACCATGCTGATGAAACTGATGCCACAAATGGGCAATACATCAACGTTACCACGCACCGCGAACAAGCGGAGAGGAGATAGCCATGACTGAAGGATTAAATTGGGGTTTGCCGGTTATCTGGTATCTGTTTCTAGCTGGCATGGGAGCGGGCGCATTAACTGCGTCGGCATCGCTATTTCTCCGTGGCGGTAGTGTCGCACGTGGCATGCATGTTGAGATTGCGCGCTATGGCGCTTTTATCGCGCCAATACCGGTAATGGTCGGAAGTCTGTTATTGATTTTTGAGCTCGGATCCTTTGAAGCCGGCCATTGGTTCCGGTGGATTAACCTCTACTTGGTTATCAACCTGTCGCCGATGTCGATCGGCACCTGGTTACTGACATTTTTCATTGGGCTCAGCGTCGTCTACGCCTACACATTTATTCACAATGCGCCAGGTATAACCAATGAACAACGTTATTCTCTCCGCATCTTTTTATCGTGGGTGATTATACCTTTTGGCATTGGTGTTGCCGTTTACACCGGTGTTCTTTTGGGCGCGATGCCGTCACGGCCATTCTGGAATTCGCCAATCCTGGCAATGCTATTCGTGGTGTCGTCGCTTTCCACCGGTATTGCCGCAGTTTTATTGGCTCGAGCCCTGTTCCCGGGAAAACAAAGTAATGATGAAGCAGCCGAGCAATATCATCAAAGTGGATACATCTTTGCGGCATCCGACGTGATGCTGATTGGCTTCGAACTGTTGATATTATTCCTGTTTCTTATGTTTGCTCATTTGACCGTAGGTGATGTTAAGCAAGCCGTATCGGTCGTGCTGCCGGGCGGAAGTTTAGCTTCAATGTTCTTCATTTGGGTAGTTTTGGTTGGGTTACTTGTCCCCGCGCTTATCGAACTCTACTACGTTGTTCCCAAGCTGCTTTATCACAAGGCATTTGCGATACCGCGTGGCATCGAGATTATTGTACCTGCAGCAATACTTACCGGTGGGTTCATGTTGCGCTATGTCGTCGTAATCGCTGGCCAAATCACCGGTCCGGTTGGAATTTGAGGAGAATGTCATGGTAAACCGTAGAAATTTTTTAAAACTTGGTGCCGTTGCCGCCTCAGCTTCAGTTGCCGGCGTACCGGCGTTGCAAGCGGCAAACACTCCCAAAATCCGGGGCGGCATGGACTTTTCGCCTAAAACCGGAGCCAAAAGAAAACCTGTTCCAACAGCTTGCTGGCAATGTGTGACACGTTGTCCCGCGATTGGTTATGTAGAGGATGGCCGGTTGGTTAAGATGGAACCACAACCGAATTCCATTCGCACCGAAGGCACAATGTGCCCGAAGGGACAAGCTGGGGTTAACCAGATCTATGATCCTGATCGCATTCTTTATCCGATGAAGCGAGTCGGTAAAAGGGGCGAAGGAAAGTGGAAACGGATTAGCTGGGACCAGGCTCTCAGCGAACTGGCCGGGCGGCTCAAAAAAATCCGCGATGATGGTCATCCGGAGAAATTTGCCTTTCACTATGGGCGGATGAAATCGAGCTCCAGTAAATTTATCAAGATATTCTTGAATAATTACGGTACTGGCACGGTCGGTAACCACACCAGTATTTGCGAAGGTGGTAAATGGACTGCCCAGGAATTGACCTGGGGATCCCATTACGACAATTGGGACTTCGATAACACGCGTTACGTCTTGAATTTCGGCAGTAATGTTCTAGAAGCCCACACCAACCATGTACCGTCCGCCCACCGCTTGTTGTGGGCGATGGCTGACCGCGGCGTGCGCATGGTGACGTTTGATGTCCGGTTATCGAACACGGCGGCCAAATCAAACGAATGGGTGCCGATCAAACCGGGCACCGATCTCGCAGTCGTCCTGGCGATGAGCAATGTTGTCATGACTGAGGGCTTATACCAAGGAGAAGGCGAAGCATTCCTGAAATTCTGTAAGGTTACAAAAGGCCCGGGCGCCACAGTGGCGGAAAAAGTCGCGGCGCTTAAAGCTCATCTGGCACAATATACGCCGGAATGGGCGGAAAAAATCAGCGGTGTCAATGCTGACAAGATTCGTAAAATTGCCCGTGAATTTGCCACCACTAAACCGGCAGCCTTGATCAGTTACCGGGGCGCCGTTGCCAACTACAACGGTAATGATTGCGAACGGGCCTGTCAGATGCTGGCCTCAATCACCGGCAACGTCGACAACCCGGGTGGAAGGTGCAAAGCAGTCGGCGCTAAATGGAAATACCAGAAAGGCGCTAAACCGAAAATCAAAACCAAAAAACTCAAGATTGTCGATGGCTTCAAAGGAGCAGCTGCGCTGCCGACGCATCATATGAGCCACAACGTGCTCAAAATGATCAAGGATGGTAAGGCTGGCCGACCGGATATTTATCTCTGGTATTGCTATACCCCGGTTTACGCTAATGGCGAGGTGCAGGAGAATATTGATATCCTGAAAGACGAAAAACTGATTCCTTACACGGTCTGCGTTAATCCGTTTTATGACGAATCAGCAGCCTTGGCTGATCTTATCCTGCCCGATGCAACCTATTTGGAAAGGTGGGATACCGAGGATATGGTGTCGCCTAAACAGATCGGCGAATACGCCATCCGGCAACCGGTCGTCAAACCGCTGGGTGAAGCCAGAGATTTCGGCGACGTGTGCGTCGATCTGGCCAAGCGAATCGGTTTCCCGATGGGCGTTAAGTCGAAAGAAGATTTTGTCCGGCAGGCGTGCAACAACACACCTGGCGTAAAAGAAGCCGGCGGTTTCGAATTTATGAAAGCCAACGGCGTCTGGCACGATCCCAACGCCAAACCTAAATATTATTCCTATATGAAACCAGTGGCGCGGTCGAAATTCGACAAGGCAGGTATAGTCTTGGATCCTGCCACTGGGGTTTATTGGAATTGGAAGAAAGCACATCTCGTCAGCGAGGAAGATGCGCTAAAAAAAGGCTATACCAAGACCAAGAAATCCTACAAATCCTATGTTGGTCAAAAAATCGGCGAAGTTGTTTACTCTGGTTTTAAACCCGATAAGGTAAACAAGTCCGGCTATATGGAGATCTATTCCGAAATCATGGAGGCCAAGGGCGTGCCACCGCTGCCGACTTGGAAACCGGTGCCGGAACAGGCCAATATGAAAGCGGACGACATGATCCTGACGACATTCAAAGTCACTGCTAAGATTCATTCCCGCTCCGCCAATTGCAAATGGCTGTC
>CAJWAR010000001.1 GCA_913020445.1 uncultured Rhodospirillaceae bacterium | reverse complement strand
GACGGCTCTTGTGCATAGTTCCCATGATAACACCAATTCTCGGTTATTTGGGGTATCCGCCCGATTTACCAGACGCCCAAAACCATTGTGCCGCGTGTGGCGAATATATCGAGGTCTATGACGTTCATTGGATTTATTCGACTGACGGAGCACTCATTCATTACAGCGGCAAATATGACAATAACTGCTGGAAGCGATGGCAGGAAATACGTCGCGACAGTGCGAATGCTGCGCTGGGAACATCAAAAGGAGATTGAGGTAAAATGACAAAATCACGGAAAAATAACGGACGAAAATCGGACGGCACCTTCGCCGCTGGTAATGCACTTGGCGGTAAACCTAAAGGAGCGCGACACAAGGCCACAATGGCCGTAGAAACGCTTCTAGACGGCCAAGTAGACCAACTAACTCAGAAGGCCGTAGACGCTGCTCTAGGGGGTGATATGACCGCCATGAGGCTATGTCTTGAGCGTATTTGTCCTCCGAGAAAAGACAGGCCTGTACTGGTTGATTTGCCTGAGATGAAAGGTGCTGAAAGTGCTAGTCAGGTGATGGCCGGAATACTAGAAGCCGTCGCTGAGGGTGATATTACGCCGGACGAAGCGCGTGGTCTTTCCGCTATCGTGGAGGTCTATCGCAAAACCTTGGAAACGAATGAACTTGAAGCGCGATTACAGGCGTTGGAACTGGCGAAAGGATAGATTATGGGTAATCAGAAAAAGCGATTAGATAAATTATCGGCAGACCTTCCGCCAAAAGAACGCTCCATTGCTATCCTGGATGCGGTGCGGCGAGGCGATATGGCGACGGCAATATCTTTGGAGGAGGCAACGCCAACAAAGAGTTATCAGGGTTCTGATTTAGCCGTTCGACAGACCATTGATGTAGTCGAGAATTTTTCGCTACGGTTTGATCGTGCTTTCTATTCATCTGTTATGATCCTGCAAGTCGGCGAAGGAGCAAAGAACGAAATAGCAATCGAAGCGATGTCAAAAATCGAAAAAGAATTATTCGCTCAAGTTTCTGGATTGGAAATATTTGCGGATCGAGTTGGCCTGTCGTTGGAACGGTTGCTGTCATTTTCGATGGTCTTGGAAAATGACCTAGTCAAATTTTATCAACGAGACTTGGACACGTTGTCTGAGGAAGAGTTGGAATTGGCACAGTCAGCGTGTTCGGCGATAGAAAATTTGTGGGATAGTCTTGCCGGTCATTCGGTGTTTACAGTGACGGAGTAGATTTGTGATTGCCGGTGATCTAAAGAAGATATTAGGATAACTTTAGGGTAACTCTTAGGCGGCTTAGGGGATAAATAATGACCACCCCCTAAAAAGTAATGGGTAGGTTCCATAATCTATAAATGCAATAAGTATCCAGAGAGAAAGGCACCCCCCCCTAAAGAGTGGTGAGGTTGTTTCTGTTTCACTTGAACCACAGTAGTTCCCCTCCTGACCAAGAGGATAAACTGGTTGTAATAATAATACTCCTTATTTTCCTGATTAACCCCACCGATTTTCGATGGGGTTTTGTTTTGCATAACTCTCATAAGAGTCCAAAACCCGACTTAACGGCCAAGGTCAAAACCTCCCCTATTTGGTAGCCCCATCAAATTTTATCAGGGAGTTTCATTCAAAAGGAAAAACATCTTTAAAAACAGATATAGATCACGAAAAAGGGGAGCGGTAAGCCGCTCCCCAAATTTCTTATTAAAATATCTTTCTAGATTAGAAGGATACTTTGATACCACCAACAAGAGCCCAGCCGTCATTGTTGTTAGCAAGTGCGGTACCTTCATCATCCCAATCGACGCGAATAAGCGTACCAAGCAAATCAACACCATTGCCAATTTTGTAGCTGGCACCGAGAGCATAGAAAGTTTCTTCATCATCACCAGCAGTGGCGGTCATTGGTCTAACTTCGTTAATGTAAGCCAACCCAATTTTCACGTCACCTGCAGTATATTGGATGCCAACTTCATAAGCCTCGGATTCGTTGGTTGGATCACCAGAAAGCGAACTCGCCGAATCAAGATCGGACGTATCCTTGTAAGCACCGCCGATTTTAATATCACCGATTACCAACTCTCCGCCGAAGCGTAATGATTTAAGCGAATTAGCAGCAGCACCATGAGTTTCCCAATATCCGACGTCAACTCCAACGCTGGAGGCGCCCATTTTGGTTTTGTACTTCAGACCAATATCATATGTTTGGGTTTCAGTACCTGCAGTACCACCAACCGCCGGCATAAGGTTGTTGGCAGTATTAGATGGTGTATAAGAACCACCAAGTGTGAACCCACTAAATGATTCTGAAACATATCTGATTTTCATCGCATCGCCGGCACCGATGTTTGTGCCCGCTGTGTAACCAAGCGCAGCCGGTCTAGAAACCCAGTTCAGGGTATCCGGATTGAAGCCAACCGCACCCGGTAATGGTGAGACGTGCTTAGTAAAAAAACTACCTGCTTTGGTTGTGCCAAGGGCAATGTGACCAAAACCTTTTGTGGTAAATTTAATATAAGATTCATCAATCGTTGCGCCGCCGTTTGTGGCGTCAGTTTCAAACTGCACAACAACATCAACCTTAACACCACTATCAAGTGTTGTTTTACCTTTGAAGTAAATTTCCGAATCATTTTTGATATCGAATGAATCGTAATGCGTGCGGGCAGTGGCATTGTTTGTTGATTCATACGAACCGTCATTCTTAGAAAACCCGAACGTAGTTTTGAAAAAGCCGCCATTAGCAATCGACATTTTCTTAGCTTTTTCAGCCGCAGCAGCGTCAGTGGCACCAAGGGCCAAAACGCCAGCAGCTGCAAGAGCTGTTGTCATATAAAGAGATTTCTTCATGTTACTCCTCCTAAATATCCCTCACCCCTGGACAGACAATTGCCCAAATAAAAAGGTTGAAGAATTTCAATCGCAGACATAGAGCCACGGCTTTGGTTTGGGGTCAAGTGATGACAAGCTAAATTACCAGGATTTATCAACATAGTGATATTTATACAACATTGTTAAATAGCAGATATATATAGGTTTTTTATACAACTAACCCGGTGTGTGATTTATACCACAATTTTTATCAGCTATAATCCAATAATGAGAAGAAAGTTAAGTCATTGATATTACCCAATAAAATTTGCCACATATAAGCAAAACAGAAATTATGATATAATATTCTCAGTCGATTGAAATTACTGGGTTTTTTGACTGAATTAGAGTATAACACGCCAACTTGGCGGTCTTTATCGGCAATAGGTGCCCAATTTAACGCTAACCTGCGAAAGAAAAGCTTTTATGATCAATATGTTACAGTCTTTATTCAAAATTTCGGGACATCGGGTTCCGAGCTATCTGGTCATTTCTTTAATTTTTCTGCTTGCAGCCTGTGAAGGGGGAACCACGCCCGATTTACAGACCGTTGATGATGAAGTTATTGATATGAGTAAACGGGAAACTATTTTTGGTGACAGTGGGGGCATATCCCTTGGAAATACGCCGAATTCTAGAGGTGGATCCGGCGGACCCGGTATTGGTGTTAACGCCTATCTCTGGCGGGCTACTTTGGATACCATGTCCGTTTGGCCAATCGCCTCGGCCGATCCGTTCGGCGGTGTCATTATAACGGATTGGTATGCACCGCCGGCAACACCAAATGAACGGTTCAAAATGAATATTTACATTTTAGATCGGGCCTTGCGCGCCGATGGTGTTCGGGTTTCCGTGTTCAGGCAGGTTAAAAATACTTCCGGCGGCTGGCAGGATTCAAGCGTGCAAGCTACCACCGCAACCAAGCTGGAAAATGCCATCCTGATGCGTGCCCGCCAATTCCGCAACCGCACCGCCCAATAATTTCCGAGTAACATTATTAAAACACGACTGATTTCTGAGCTTGCAAAATTGCGTCGCAAATGTGTATGAAGCGGCGTAATTAATTTCGGTATCAAATTTTTAATATCTGGGGAGACAGTAAGCTCGAATGACCCGCTACAATTTCAAAGAAGCGGAATCCCGCTGGCAAAAATTATGGCACGATAAGAAATGTTTTGAAGTTTCTGAAACCGCTGATCTGCCTAAATATTATGTCCTCGAAATGTTTCCCTATCCCTCGGGCCGCATTCATATGGGCCATGTGCGAAATTATACGCTTGGCGATCTCGTTGCTCGCTATAAAAAAGCGCGCGGCTTTAATGTGCTTCATCCGATGGGATGGGATGCCTTTGGGCTGCCGGCAGAAAATGCGGCGATCGCAAATAATGTGCCGCCGGCCGAATGGACTGAGCAAAATATCGCCACCATGCGGGAGCAGCTAAAGTCTATGGGCCTATCTTATGATTGGACCAGAGAAATTACCACCTGCACACCTGAATATTACGCCCATGAACAGAAAATGTTTTTAGATTTTATCGAGGCCGGTCTCGCCTACCGCAAAGAATCCTGGGTCAATTGGGACCCGGAAGAAAATACTGTGCTGGCCAATGAACAGGTCATCGAAGGGCGGGGCTGGCGTTCCGGAGCGCTGGTCGAGAAAAAACAGCTGACCCAGTGGTTTTTAAAAATTACCGAATATGCCGATGATTTATTGTCGGCGATTAAGGAGCTTGAGCGCTGGCCCGAACGGGTGCGCATCATGCAGGAAAACTGGATCGGCCGCTCCGAAGGTATGCGGGTAAAATTTCAGCTAACTGATAAAGATGATCAGCTAGAAGTTTTCACCACGCGCGCTGATACGCTATATGGTGCGTCCTTCATGGCTGTTTCCGCTAACCACCCCCTGGCTGAAAGTCTCGGTAAAGAAGATGCTGCACTGGCCGACTTTATCGCCGAATGCAATCGCTTAGGGACCAGTGAGGCAGCAATTGAAGCCGCTGAGAAACAGGGTTATGACACCGGCCTTACAGTCGAGCATCCATTTATTGAGGGGCAAACATTACCTGTTTATGTCGCTAATTTCGTGCTGATGGAATATGGCGCCGGCGCTATTTTTGGCTGCCCTGCTCATGATCAGCGGGATTTAGATTTTGCCCGCAAATACAATTTGCCGGTGATCCCCGTCGTTGCCCCTAAAGATACTGACCCAACCAGCTTTGAAATTGGCAATGAAGCGTTTCTTGACGAAGGCATCCACATCAATTCAGAGTTTTTGGATGGCTTGTCCATCAAGGATGCTAAATCCGCCGTCGCCGACAAGCTGGAAGAGCTCAATGCCGGCACCAGAGAAATTAATTACCGTCTGCGAGACTGGGGAGTTTCACGGCAGCGCTATTGGGGTTGTCCAATCCCGATTATAAATTGTGATGCGTGCGGCACGGTGCCGGTACCTGAAGATCAGCTGCCGGTCGAACTGCCCATTGATATCAGTTTTGATAAACCGGGTAATCCGTTAGATCATCACCCAACTTGGAAACATGTTGATTGTCCAAGCTGCGGTCAGGCGGCAACCCGAGAAACCGATACTTTTGATACTTTTTTTGAAAGCTCGTGGTATTTTGCCCGCTTTTGTTCACCGCAAGCAGCCAATGGGCTGGATCGCCAGGCGGTCGATTATTGGCTGCCAGTAGACCAGTATATCGGCGGCATTGAACACGCAGTATTGCATCTATTATATTCGCGGTTCTTTACCCGGGCGTTGCAAAAATGTGGCTATTTGGATGTCAAAGAACCTTTTGCTGGTCTGATGACCCAAGGCATGATTTGTCACGAAACCTATCAGGATTCAGACAACAACTGGCTATTGCCCGAGGAAGTTACAAAATCTGACGGTGGCGAGCTTGTAACGATCCAAAACAATAAGCCGGTCAAACTGGGCCGCTCTGAAAAAATGAGCAAATCAAAAAAGAACGTTGTTGATCCGGAAATCATTATTTCTGAATACGGCGCCGACACCGCGAGATTGTTTATGCTGTCCGATAGTCCGCCTGACCGCGATCTTGACTGGACGGAGGCTGGTATTGAAGGGGCGTGGCGCTATATCAACCGGCTCTGGCGGATGGTTTCAGAGGCAAACATTCCGATTGGTGAACTAGCTGCGCCGATGCCGGATTCCATTGCCGAGGACGTCGAAAAAGTTCGTCGCTCTATTCATCAGACCGTACACGCGGTTAGTGCAGATTTGGATAAATTTCATTTTAACAAAGCCGTTGCCCGCATCCGCGAATTGACCAATGCGCTCGATAGCTTGAATTCGGACAGTTCAGGTGCCTCCTGGGTCTACCGCGACGGCATCGAAACGGTAGTTAAACTAATCGGCCCGATCGTACCACATATTGCAGAGGAAATGTGGCAATCGCTTGGTCACAAAAATTATGTTATCGAAACTGCCTGGCCGGGTTATGATGAAACCCTGCTGGTTGATGATACGGTTACCGTCGGCGTTCAAGTGAACGGAAAAATACGAGGCACGGTCGAGCTGCCGCAAGATTGCGATCAATCGACCGCCGAGGCTATGGGACTTGATCTTGATACGGTTGTGAAAGCAATTGACGGTAAAGAAGTGCGGAAAGTAATTTATGTACCAAATCGGATTTTAAATGTCGTTGTCTAAAATAGTTTTGAGCATACTTGCCTTAATGAGTTTGACCGCCTGTGGGTTTGAGCCAATTTATGGTGGTGGAGACAATTCAGTAATTGAATCTGATATGCGGGAGATTGAAATTAGTCCGATAGAAAATCGTATCGGCCAACAGCTACGCAATGAACTTGAGCAGCGTATCTCACCGAAAGGGCGTGCCCGCATTAGCAAATATATTCTTAAAGTTACCCTGTCTGAAAGCAAACAGGGGCTGGCAGTAAAGAAATCTGAAATTGCCACGCGAGCGAACTTATCATTTCGGGCCAGCTATAATATTATCCGAAAATTTAGCGGTGAGACATTGACAACCGGCAGCAGCCGCATGGTGATCAGTTATAATATTCTGACTAAAACCTTTGCCACTTTAATGGCGGAAAAGGATGCCAGAAAACGCGCCGTTCGCGAAATCAGCGTCGACATCACCAGTAAGGTTGCCGCCTTTTTTAAACTTAATCGAGACAAACTAGCGGCGGTGAAGTGAAATTTAATGCCGGAAAATCAGCTGCCTATCTGAAACGCCCCGACCCTTCAATTCGTGCTGTCCTGATCTACGGAACCGACCTGGGACTGGTCCATGAACGGGTGTTGCTGCTGGCAAAAATATTTGTTGAAGACTTAACCGACCCCTTTCGCGTCAGCGAATTAACCGGGGGTGAAATTAAATCCGATCCGGCCCGGCTGATAGATGAGGCCTCTGCCCAATCCCTAATCGGCGGCGAACGCGTGGTCTTGGTGAAACTCGGGGGTGAGGATATTGCCAAACCGCTACTGCAATTTCTCGGCGAAGATGTTCAGAGCTCACTGGTCATTATGGAAGCCGGCGATCTGACGCCACGTTCACCGGTGCGCAAACTTATTGAAAAAAGTGATAACGCGGCGACCATTGCCTGCTATTCAGATGATCTCTCGGCGCTTGGTTCACTGATTGATACGGTAATGCGGGAAAATCAGAAATTGATTAATTCAGAGGCCAAGGAATATCTGCTGACCAATCTCGGTTCTGACCGGATGGTTTCCCGTGGTGAGCTGGAAAAATTGATAACCTATAGCGGCGATCAGAATGAAATTCTTCTAGATGATGCCATGGCGGCGATCGGTGACAACGGCGCGCTCTCGATTGATGAAATTATTTATGCGGTGGCGGATGGCAACCGGGCATCGCTAGAAACTAATTTGGCGCGTGCCTTTGTTGAAGGAACTTCGCCGATCACGGTTTTGCGGGCTGCCATCCGTCATTATCAACGTTTGCATTTGGCGGCTGGATTTATGCGCCAGGGGCAGTCATCCCGCCAAGCAGTTAAGTCACTTAAACCGCCAGTGATCTTTCTCTTTGTTGATCACTTTGTCCGTCAGCTTGATCGCTGGTCAGGAAAAAAAATTGCTCGCGCCTTGGCTGTACTGACAGAAGCCGAGATTAATTGTAAATCAACCGGCTTGCCGGCCGAGGCAGTTTGTGGCCGCGCCCTGATGTCGCTTTCCCAAGCAGCTCGTCATTAACAGTATATTAGAAATATCTTATATATTATTCGATTTCGTTAGCTAGGCTGTTAAGATCATCATCGGACAAACTGAAATCACCGGTTAGATCAATCTCGTCTGCGCTTTCACTATCTTCTTCGCTGTCATCGATCATGGCGCCTGCTTCAAGTTGGGCGATTGCATCATCAACATCATCCGGAATAGCGCTGTCATCGCCGGCCAAATCCAGATCAGCCAATACCGCTGCTTCAATTTCACCTTCAAGCGGTATTTCATCCGTATCGCCGGTGATAGATTGACCATGTTTGCCATCACTTAAGCGGTGCAAAATACCATCAAGCTGCTCAAGGGTTTCATAGGAAATTATCACCTTGCCGCCCGACATTTTAAAATCGATTTCAACTTTCAGCCCAAGCAAACTCGAGAGATCATATTCGAGCGCCACAAGATTAGCGTCCTTCGCCGGCTTGGCGGATGGTTTTTTAATAGCTGGGGTATCGGTTGTTTGACAGAGTTTCTCGGTCTGGCGCACATTCAAGCCACGCTTGATGACCTTCTTGGCAAGCCCTACTGGATCTTCAGCATTTAATAATGCCCGCGCATGGCCGGCCGTCAGATCACCCGATTGCAGCATGTCTTTAACTTTATCCGGCAGGTTCAGCAGACGCATCATGTTGGCGACATGGCTGCGGCTTTTACCGAGAATTTTTGCCAGCACTTCTTGGGTGTGGGAAAACTCATCGATCAAACGGCGGTAGCCTTCGGCTTCTTCGAGGGCTGAAAGATTTTCCCGTTGCAGATTTTCCACCAGGCCAATTTCAAGTGCCTCAACATTTGAAAATTCCCGCACCAGGATCGGCACTTCATGAAGTTGCGCTAATTGAGCGGCTCGCCAGCGACGCTCGCCGGCAATGATCTCGAAGCCACCGGCGTGATCTGGGTGAGCCCGCACCAGGATTGGCTGGAGAATACCAAGCTCGCGGATTGAGCTGGCGAGCTCTTCGATTTCCGGATCACTAAAGAGTTGGCGCGGCTGATACCGTCCGGGATAAACATTTTCAATCGGCGCGGTTTGATCGCTGGCGTTAGCCGGAGTAGCAGCTGCGGTTGACACGCTACTTTCATCACCACCAAGCAGCGCCGAAAGACCTTTACCTAATTTCTTTGAAGGTTTTTTTGCCATCATGCTGCCAACATTTTTTCTCGTTTCAAAACTTCACTTGCCAGATGAATGTAAGCCTGCGATCCGGCACAGGCAGTGTCGTATAATAATACCGGTTTGCCGTGAGAGGGTGCTTCGGAGACCCGGACGTTGCGCGGGATCACCGTATCATAAACGATGTCGCCAAAAAATTCGCGTACGTCTGAAGCAACGGCATCCGAAAGATTGTTGCGGGAATCGAACATGGTCAGGACAATTCCCTGTATCTCAAGTTCTGGGTTATAGGCTTTTTTGATGCGATCAATCGTCCGCACCAAATGGCTGACGCCTTCCAGAGCAAAAAATTCACATTGCAACGGCACCAGAACCGCATCCGCAGCGTTTAGTGCATTGACGGTTAGTAGGCCTAAGGCCGGCGGACAATCAATTAAAACATAGTCAAAGGCTTCAAGTTGCCCAGCAATACAGGATTTCAAGCGAAATAAACGATCTTCAAACTCGATCAGTTCAATTTCCGCGCCCGACAAGTCTACCCCGGAAGATACAATTGATAGGCCTGGTATGATTGTATCAAGGATCGCCTCATCAATGGTCGCTTCACCTATGATAACCTGATAGGCATTGACCACTCGGTCGGCTTGCTCAATACCCAAGCCTGTGCTGGCATTGCCTTGCGGGTCAAGATCAAATACCAAAACGCGCTTGCGCACAGCCGCCAAGGCCGTCGCTAAATTTATAGTCGTGGTAGTTTTACCGACGCCGCCTTTTTGATTGGCAACCGCTATAATGCGGGGCTTATGTGCGGTGGAAACATCTGTTTCGCTATTAATTTCATTATCCATCACGTGGTGATAGCTTTCCTATTTCTATGAGAATCCCCGGAAGAACGTCTTTTTCGCCACCCCCAATTTTATCTAACTCGATGAGTGATGGATGAATTTGTACCTCCATATTCCACTTTTTTTGGCACAGGGTCAATTCTTGTTCGTAATTTTCGCCTTTTAAAAACAGGCTTTTTCCTTCCGGTACCAGCAACGGATAACTCCAAGCACACAATTCTTCCAGCGGCGCCAGGGCTCGAGCAGTAATATAATGCCCTGTATTTTGCTCAGGATAGTCTTCGATTCGACCGTTGAATACCGTGGCCGAACAAGCGGTCCGGCGGATCACTTCGCCTAAAAAACTGCACTTTTTCTGGTTTGATTCCATCAGCACGACGTTTTTTGCCCCCATAATGGCAAGGACCAAGCCCGGGAAACCCGCACCGCTACCCAAATCAAAAATCAAATCAGTGGATTTACTAATATGAGAGAAGAGTTGCGCTGAATCCAATACATGGCGCCGCCAAGCATCTGCCAAGGTTTTAGAACCAACGAGATTTATACTTTTTTGCCATTTAATGAGGAGGTCAAGATATATTGATAGCTTGTCGAGTGTTTCACGTGAAACATCAATTTTAGCAGCAAATCCTTCAGGCGTTAAAATATCCATGTTAGACAAGAAAATGTTTCACGTGAAACATCGCGCTTTATTTAGGCTGCATTGCGGGCACGGCGGCGCACAAAACCAAGTAATGCTGTAAGAGCGGCGGGCGTCACCCCGGAAATCCGCGCAGCGGCGCCGAGAGTTGTCGGTCGAACTTCTTCAAATTTCGCGCAGATTTCATTGGACAAGCCGCCAATAGAGCGAAACTCAATATCTTCGGGAATGACCAGCGATTCGTCGGCGCGAAAAGCGCGAATGTCGGTTTCCTGTCGATCCATGTAGCCAGAATATAGACCCATTATTTCGATCTGCTCAGCAATTCCAGACGATAACCCTGCCAACTCGGGCCAGATTTCCGCCACCCTCGCCATATTCATTTCCTGATAGCGCAATACTTCAAGCACATTTCGCCGCACCCCATCTTGGTTTATTTTTAAACCCAGGCTGGCCAGTTCGTTCGGTGTCTTATTCAAGGATTGGGCTAAATCGACAGCACGATTAAGCTCGGTCATCTTATTACTAAAGGCCGCCTTGCGTTCTGATGCCACGCAGCCAATCTCAATGCCTTTGGGTGTGAGCCGTTGATCGGCGTTGTCAGCCCGCAATTGCAGGCGGTATTCAGCACGCGAGGTAAACATGCGGTAGGGCTCGGTGGTTCCCAAAGTAACCAAATCATCAATCAGCACACCGATATAGGCATCGGCGCGATCGATCTGAATGGGCTCAGAGCCGCCGGCGGCCCGGGCGGCATTGATGCCGGCAACCAAACCTTGCGCCCCGGCTTCTTCATAACCGGTGGTACCATTGATTTGGCCGGCAAAGTAAAGACCGCGTACCCGGCGCGTTTCAAGGTTCGGCGTTAATTCCCGCGGATCAACAAAATCATATTCAATGGCGTAACCGGGCTGCAGCATGGTCGCTTGTTCGAGTCCCGGTATGGTCTTCAGCAAATCCAGCTGGACATCTTTCGGCAGCGACGTCGAAATACCGTTGGGATAGACCGTATCGTCATCCAGGCCTTCCGGTTCCAAGAAAATCTGATGGCGTTCCCGGTGGGCAAAGCGCACCACTTTGTCTTCTATTGAAGGGCAATAACGGGGCCCAGTGCTATCGATCTGGCCGGAATACATCGGCGCCCGGTCCAAATTAGCTTTGATCAAATCGTGCGACGCTGGTGTGGTCTCGGTGATAAAGCAGGAAATTTGTGGCGTCGTAATCTGATCCGTCAGATAGGAAAATGGCACCGGCGGCGTATCGCCAGGCTGCTCGACCAAGCTGGCCCAGTCGATGGTTTTGCCGTCGAGGCGGGGCGGGGTGCCCGTTTTCAACCGATCCAACTGAAACCCCAATCGTTTAAAAGCCGAAGACAGGCCAAGCGCGGGTGCCTCGTTAACCCGGCCCGCCGGCGTCTGCTCTTCACCGACATGAATGAGGCCGCGTAAGAAAGTGCCGGTGGTGATAACCACCTTTGGCGCATAAAAATCTTCACCGTCGGCGGTTTCAACACCTCGGAGCTGCCCCTGTTCATCAATCAGTAAATCCTCAACCGCGGCGGCCTTTAGTTCGAGGTTGGTTTGAGCACTTAAGAGATCAAAAATAGCCTGCCGGTATAGTTTTCGATCCGCTTGCGCCCGGGGTCCACGCACCGCCGGCCCTTTGCTTTGATTGAGCACACGGAACTGAATACCGGCGCGGTCAATGGCTCTACCCATAATGCCGTCGAGGGCATCGATCTCACGGACCAGCTGGCCTTTTGCCAGCCCGCCGATGGCTGGATTACACGACATCTCACCGATGGTTTCGAGCTTATGGGTTAGTAAAAGCGTCTTCGCCCCGATGCGCGCAGCGGCAGAGGCGGCTTCACTGCCGGCATGACCGCCACCGACAACGATAACATCGTAGGAATTATTTTTAAGAGACTTCGTCATGGCGCGGGAATGTAGGTGGGCTTCGCGGCGAAGTCAATTAGAGTCCGCCGCCAAACCAAAACTAATTTGTTGCCATTATGGACAGGTTAAATATCGCTACGAAATGAAATCAATATAATGGGTAAATAATATTAGAGACATATATATGGAGTGTAGCTCCGGCAATGTTTCACGTGAAACATCTCAGCGTTTTATGATCGTTATTTGCCGATGCAGAACTCTTTAAAAATAATATCCAAAATTTCTTCAACATCGACGCGGCCGGTGATACGGCCCAATGCACGAGCGGCCAGGCGCAAATCTTCGGCCTTTAATTCAGATTCAGGCGCATCTGGAAAGCGTTTAAGATTTTCCAGGCAGTTCTCAAGAGCCGAGCGATGGCGGGTGCGCGTTAAGGCTGGCGAAGCCGATAAATGACAACGTTCCTCAACCTCTTTTTTCAATCTCTCCAGCAAGATGTCAAAACCGTCGCCGGTTTCGGCAGAAATGGCTAGATAGTCAAAGTCAATTTTATCAAGTAGATCAGATTTATTAACGACGACCAGTGCGCTATCATCGATTAGAGCTCGGGTATGAGGATCTTTATCCGGCCATTTAGCCCCATCAAAAACTGCCAACTTAAGATCAGCCTGATGGGCTCTTTCTTCAGCACGGCGGACTCCTTCGGATTCAATCTCGTCATGTACATCTCGTAAACCCGCTGTGTCAGCGATGATGACAGGATAGCCCTCAAGTTCCAGGTGCACCTCGATGACATCCCGGGTCGTGCCGGCGGTTTCAGAAACGATGGCAACATCGCGCTGAGACAAGCGGTTGAGCAAACTCGATTTGCCGGCATTCGGCGGACCAATGATCGTAATGTAGAGACCATGGCGCAAAATCTGCCCGTGACCGGAATCATCCAAATGCGCTGAAATCTCGTTGGTAATTTCGCCGATTTGTTCAGCAACCTGTTCATGAAGGTCGAGCGGTAAATCCTCATCTGAAAAATCGATCTCGGCTTCAAAGAGGGCAATCGCCTTAAGCAGGCGATCCCGCCAATCGTCATATATCAGACCAAGATCGCCTTGCAATTGGCGCTGTGCTTGCTGGCGTTGAGCGGCTGTTTCTGAATTAACGAGATCCGCCAA
The DNA here is from genome assembly GCA_913020445.1 of uncultured Rhodospirillaceae bacterium. Classification (GTDB taxonomy): domain Bacteria; phylum Pseudomonadota; class Alphaproteobacteria; order Rhodospirillales; family UBA2165; genus TMED23. The sequence continues at coordinate 192,275 of CAJWAR010000001.1, read as the reverse complement.
GCCCTCGGCGGCGGTCAGATCCAACTTGCCGTTTTCAAAAGCGCGTCGGGTAAATTCCCCGGCTTCCGCCAAGCGCACATCATCAAGCTTCACCAGTGCATCCGTTATGCCGGCGATGACGGCGCGGCCGCCGTGGACATGCAGCTCAATGACATCTTCGCCGGTAAAGCTTGCCGGCCCTGGAAAATAGACCGCTAGGCCATAATCCAAAATATCTTTGGTCTTTGGTTCAAGCAGCTGAACGCGGGTTGCCCGGCGCGGTTCGGGTAACTCTTTTTTTGACAGGGCGCGTAAAGCGTCGGTCGCTGAGGGGCCGGAAATTCGGAACACCGCAATGCCAGCCTTTCCAACACCGCTGGCCAAAGCAAATATTGTTTGCTCATCGCTTAAATTATTCATAGGCCTAGATATAGGCGGATGCGTTAATTCTGTCACGTTGTTTGATTAATCCGAGCAAACCAGTATTATTACCCTGTTATCAATTAGTTATGTATTTTTTTATAATTATTCTATTTGTGCAGGAGGCGTTAAGTGAGTTCGAACCGGCTCGGTGAAGAGACCAGTCCGTATCTTAAGCAGCATCAAAACAACCCTGTGCATTGGCAGCCCTGGGGCGAAGAAGCTTTCAAGATAGCGCGCGATAACGGAAAACCTATATTGTTATCAATAGGTTACGCCGCATGTCATTGGTGTCATGTGATGGCCCATGAAAGTTTCGAAGATGAAACGACGGCTGCTTTGATGAACGATCTCTACGTTAACATCAAAGTTGACCGGGAAGAACGGCCGGACGTTGATCAAATTTACATGACGGCGCTCGCCATGATGGGCCAGCAAGGCGGCTGGCCGCTGACGATGTTCCTCACACCCGACGGCAAACCATATTGGGGCGGCACCTATTTTCCGCCAATGTCACGGTATGGCCAGCCGGGATTTACCGATATCCTCCAAGCCGTATCTGGTCTTTTCCACGAGCAGCGGGATAAAGTTGACGCTAACATTGATGCGATTCTCAATAGTCTGCAGCAACAGGCTAATCTCTCCATGGTTAGCGGTAGCGGTCTTCAGACCATTGCCGAAATTGACGCCGCCGCCGAGCAAGCTTTGTCGATGGTTGATTTCCAAAACGGCGGCATGATGGGTGCGCCAAAATTTCCGCAGCCGTCTTTTCAGGAAATGCTGTGGCGGGCTTACCTCAGAACCGGTAGGGCAAAATTTCGCGAAGCCGTCACCACGTCGCTCACCCATATGTGCCAGGGCGGACTTTATGATCACCTTGGCGGCGGTTTTGCGCGGTATTCAACCGACGCCATTTGGCTGGCGCCGCATTTTGAGAAAATGCTCTATGACAATGCCCAGCTTATTCACTTGATGACATTGGTCTGGCAAAAAACACGAGACCCTCTGCTGGAAATCCGCATCCAGGAATCCATCGACTGGTCTTTGCGCGAGTTGCTGCTGGAAGGTGGAGCCTTTGCCGGCACGCTTGATGCGGATAGCCCGGATGCAGAGGGAGCGTCCCGGGAGGGCGCTTTTTATGTCTGGCCGGAAGCTGAGATCGATCACTTACTGGGTAACGACGCAGAGCTTTTCAAAAACTATTATGACGTTTCCGAGCACGGCAATTGGGAACACACCAATATCCTCAACCGGCTGGGAAATCTTGGGCTCGCCGATGATGAAACTGAAACGAAGTTAACAGCTTGCCGCGATATTTTGCTGGACGCGCGCGCCACGCGCCAACGACCGGGGCTGGATGATAAAATTCTTGCTGATTGGAACGGCTTGATGATTGCGGCACTTGGATTTGCCGGCAGCGTTTTTAATCAGCCCAATTGGATCGATGCAGCGGAGAACGCTTTTGAATTTATCTTAAGCGAAATGACCGACGGATCACGCCTGCGACACAGCTATTGTGCCGGCGAGGCCAAACCGGCTGACATGCTTGATGATTACGCCGGTATGATTAAAGGAGCACTATACCTCTACCAGGTAACTGGTAAGCCATCTTATCTGGATCACGCCGTGCAATGGGCTGAGATCGCGGACACTCATTTCTGGGATCAGGAAGGGGCCGGGTATTATCTCTCGCCCGATGACGCCGATGATCTCATTGCCCGCACGCGGACAGCGTTCGACAACGCAACACCATCCGGCAATGGTCTTATGGCGGAAAATCTCGGCCGGCTGTTTTATCTAACCGGTGACGAAAACTACCGTGAAAAAGCGGACCACATAATCTCTGCCTTTACCGCGCAGTCTCCCGATCAAACAGCCAATATGCCGAGTTTGGCTGCAGGCTTCGAAACGCTCGCCGCTGGTTTGCAAGTTGTCGTTATTGCTGATGAGGGGGAAGGGGAGGGTTTGGTTGAGACCGCCATCGGCGAAGGCGGCCCCAATCTCATTCTCGCGCGCCTGTCGCCTCAAACCACTTTACCCGCTGGTCATCCGGCTAGCGGGAAAATACAGGTTGATGGACGACCCACCGCCTATGTCTGCCGCGGTCAGACCTGCGGGCTGCCGCAAATTGAACCAGCGGGTCTAAAGAAAGAACTTTCCTCTTAAAAGCCAGCCGCCTAAATTCAGCGGATGAATTATTTATCGATGCAAAGCCCAACCGGGCCGCTGACCCTGTTTGAAGAGGCGGGCAAAATTATTGTCGTCGAATGGGGCAGGGGAGATGCCGCTGGAAGCACTGAAACGCCACTGCTGCAAGAAGCCAAAAACCAACTGGCGGAATATTTCGCCGGTGACCGGCAGGTCTTTGATTTGCCGCTTAATCCCGAGGGCACCGATTTTCAGCAAGCCGTTTGGCAGCAAATGCTTGCTATTCCTTACGGCGAAACCAAAACCTATGGTGATCTCGCCACTTCACTGAAAAGCGCGGCCCGCGCGGTTGGCGGTGCTTGCGGTAAAAACCCGATCCCGATCATCATACCCTGTCACCGGGTTATGGGGGCTAACGGAAAGTTGACCGGATTTTCCGGCGGTGAGGGTATATCGACAAAACAGGCCTTGCTTCGGCTTGAATCATTCGTCAAACATGGAACCATGGGAAACAATCATCAAACTGAATTTAAGTTTTAGCTTCTGCCAGGAAGCCATAAGAAACGAGGAGGGGATAAAATGACCAAAGCAATGCGAATCTATGAACATGGCGGGCCGGAAATTCTCAAATGGGAAGACGTTGAGCTGGATGATCCCGGTGACGGCGAAGTTCGGCTTAAACATACCGCAGTTGGTTTAAACTTCATCGATTGTTATCAGCGCTCGGGCCTTTATCCAATGGATTTACCGCTCACGCTTGGCACCGAAGCGGCGGGTGTGATCGAAGCCGTCGGCCCCGGTGTTACGGATTTAGAAGTTGGTCAACGGGTTGCTTATGCTGGTGGGCAAATCGGTTCTTACAGCGAAGCCCGCAATATTCCGGCCAATGTGTTGGTGCCCATCCCGGACGGCATTGAAGATCAAACCGCCGCCGCGATGATGCTGAAAGGCATGACAGCGCATATGCTGTTGTTCAAATGCTATGCAGTGCAGCCGGGCGATACGATCTTGATGCATGCTGCCGCAGGCGGTGTCGGCACCATCGTATGTCAATGGGCGAACGCTTTGGGTGCCACCGTTATCGGCACCGTCGGCAGTGAGGAAAAGGCGGAAAAGGCCAAAGCCCATGGCTGTCATCACCCAATCAATTATTCGACCGAAGATTTTGCTGAGCGGGTTAAAGAAATCACCGACGGCAAAGGCGTGCCGGTGGTCTATGACTCCATCGGTTTAAGCACTTACGAAAAATCGATGGATTGTTTGGAAATGTTTGGCTGCCTGGTTTCATTCGGCAATGCGTCGGGACCAGTGCCTGCGATCGAGCCGTTAACGCTGATGCAGAAAGGCTCAATTTCGTTGAGCCGGCCGACGTTGTTTAATTATACCAGCGATCCGGCACGGCGTTTAGCGGCGTCCGCTGCTTTGTTTGATGTTGTCGCCTCCGGTAAAGTGAACATTGAAATCGGCCAAACGTTCCCGCTGGCGGATACCGCCGCCGCCCATGCGGCGCTTGAATCCCGTCAAACAACGGGCTCAACAGTGCTCATTCCCTAAGTTGGAACTCAGACATGGCTACCCGTAAAACTTCTGCCGTGTTCCTGCGCGAATACGGCGGCCCTGATGTTTTAAAACTGGAAGAAACCGAGATCGGCGAACCGGGTGCGGGAGAAATCCGGCTCAAGCAAACAGCGGTCGGTATTAACTTCAGTGAAACCCATACGCGGAAAAGCCCGGGCGGCACGCATGCTAATCCGTTGCCGCTGATCCTTGGCCGGGAAGCGGCGGGCGTTGTAGAAGCGATCGGTGCAGAAGTCGAGGGCTTTGAAATCGGCCAGCGGGTGGCCTACGGGCTCCGCCGTCAACAGGGTGCCTATACGGAATGCCGGTTAATCCCGGCCCATGAGCTGATAGCAATCCCAGACGAAATTTCTGATGAAACCGCAGCCGCCATCATGGTCAAAGGCATGACCGCCAGTTATCTCGTCCGCCAAACTTTTGAAGTTGGCCCGGAACATACAGTTTTGGTTCAGGCTGCAGCTGGCGGAGTTGGCACGATCCTTTGCCAGTGGGCGCATCATCTAGGTGCGACGGTTTTAGGCACGGTTTCAAGTGAAGCCAAAGCAGATCATGCCAGGGCCCATGGTTGTGACCATCCAATTATTTATACCGAAGAGGATTTTGCCACCCGCGCCCGCGAACTCACCAATGGTGACGGCGTCGATGTGGTTTATGATCCGATCGGTGAGCCAACCTGGGAAGGCTCGTTTAGAAGCCTTAAACGGCGGGGCTTGATGGTCAATTATGGCTGGGCCGGGGGACGGGTAACTGAATTGGAGCCCCTTGATCTGATGAATCTAGGCTCGCTTACGTTCACCAAGGCAGCGCTTACTAATTACGCCAATACAAGAGAAAACCTACTGGCGCTCGCCACTGAGCTTTTTGATGTCGTTGCGTCCGGCGCGGTCAAAGTCGAGATCGGCCAGCGTTTTGCGCTTAAAGACGCGAGCCTAGCTCATGAAGCTTTGGAAACTGGCAAAACCGTCGGCTCGACGATATTGATTCCTTAATAAACGCCCGCGACTGCGGGTCGCCGCTAATGCGGCGCAAGCCAAGCTTGCGGAGGCAAGCGCCCGGCGTTTGAGGGGAAAATATTACGTATTCATCGAGTCGAAAAAATCATCGTTGTTCTTCGAATCTTTTAATTTCTCGATCAGGAATTCCATCGAATCGACAACGCCCATCGGATTGAGAATGCGGCGCAGCACCCACATTTTTGACAGCATGTCTTTGTCGACGAGCAGCTCTTCCTTACGGGTGCCGGAGCGCGTGATATCCATCGCCGGCCAAGTCCGTTTATCGGTCAGCTTACGATCAAGGATAATCTCGGAGTTACCGGTGCCTTTAAATTCTTCGAAGATCACCTCGTCCATGCGGGAGCCGGTGTCGATTAGCGCGGTTGCAATAATTGTCAGCGAGCCGCCTTCTTCGACGTTACGCGCCGCGCCAAAGAAACGCTTCGGGCGTTGCAGCGCATTGGCATCAACACCACCGGTCAGAACTTTACCGGAAGACGGCACGACGGTGTTGTAAGCCCGCGCCAAACGGGTGATGGAATCGAGCAGGATCACGACATCGCGTTTATGTTCAACGAGACGTTTGGCTTTTTCGATGACCATCTCGGCAACTTGGACGTGACGTGAGGCCGGCTCATCGAAGGTCGAGCTGACAACTTCACCGTTCACCGAGCGCGCCATATCGGTCACCTCTTCCGGGCGCTCATCAATCAACAGCACGATCAGATAGCATTCCGGATGATTGGCGGCGACTGACGAAGCGATATTTTGCAGCATCACGGTTTTACCGGTGCGCGGCGGCGCCACAATCAACGCCCGCTGACCCTTGCCGACTGGCGTGATGAGATCCAACACCCGCGACGTTGGGTCTTTTTGGGTCGGATCGTCGATCTCCATTTGCAATTTTTCGTCTGGATAAAGCGGCGTCAGATTGTCGAAATTGATGCGATGGCGGACATCCTGGGGATCGCCAAAGTTAATATTGGTGACTTTCAGCAGGGCAAAATAACGCTCGCCATCTTTGGGGGCGCGAATTTGACCCTCTACCGTATCACCTGTCCTAAGACCAAAACGGCGGACCTGGCTGGGCGAGACGTAGATATCATCCGGACCCGGCAGATAATTTGATTCCGGTGAGCGCAGGAAGCCGAAGCCGTCTTGCAATACTTCGAGGACGCCGGTACCGAAAATGGCCGTATCGTTTTCCGCCATTTGTTTGAGAATGGCAAAAAGCATGTCCTGCTTGCGCAGCGTACTGGCATTTTCGATTTCAAGCTCTTCGGCAAATTGCAGAAGATCGGTTGGTGATTTTTCTTTAAGTTCTTGGAGGTTCATTGTTTTTTACGCTTTGAAGGTAAATACCTGAAAAGGCGATTTACGGTTGGATTGGATAATTATCCGAAATTTCGGAAATCAAGACATATAACGAGATATAATTCTGGCGAAGAGCCTGAATACGTTTTGAGATTTTTTGAAAATCGATCTCATGCCCGGCGAATAGTAAATTAAATTTTGGGCCGGAAATCGTTTTGACTAACCAAACACATACCAGAATAGTCGGGATTAAGTCAAATAAAGTTTTAATAATGACCAAATTAGGCCGCTAAAACGGCTTCACCACGACAAAAATAACAACCCCAATCATTAGCACTGTCGGAACTTCGTTCATTACCCGATAAAACTTTTGCGATTTTGTATTGGCATCCGCGGCGAAGTCTTTGCGCCATTTCCTCATCATGTCATACATGGCGAAAAGGCCGATAACGAACACACCTTTCGCCAGCACCCAACCATCGGTCCAGGCATCTGAGCCCAAATTCAGAAACAACAAGCCGCCAAAGATAAGGGCTAAAATCATCGCCGGGGTTATGATCGCGTATAGCAAGCGGCGTTCCATAATCTTCAGTTTTTCAGAGAATTCTGAGCCTGTTTCGGCTTCGCAATGATAGACAAAAAGCCTGGGTAAATAGAGCATGCCCGCCATCCAGGCCATTACGCTGATGATGTGCAGGGCCTTAATCCACAAATAGGCATCGCTTGAAAGCTCGATCATAGTTGAAGTGCCTTTCTGCTTACGTCTGTGGACAGCATAAATGATCGGCGGGACAAATTCGCCCGCCCGGACCAGACTGATCAGATATCAAATTGCCCTCGCTGGTACTAGCTCTTTCAACCAAACCTGCCAAACCGGTTATAAATTCCGGCTGCGTGCCGACCGCTGGAACCCGGTTGTAGGCGGGCAGGTTGAGGGTTTCCGCCATTTGGCGATATTCAATATCCAATTCAACCAGGGTTTCCGAATGCTCAGAGACAAATGCTATGGGTAAAACCGTGACGCCGATATTATCAGCTGCCGCCCGTTCAAGTTCTTCATCCAGCGATGGCCCAATCCATTCAAGGCGGCCGACCCGGCTTTGATAACAAATCCGCCAATCATCATCCGCGAGATTAGCCGCAGCGGCAATCGCCGCGGCGTTTTGCTCGACCTGCCATTGATAGGGATCACCTTTATCGATGACTTTTTTCGGTAGCCCATGAGCAGAAAATAGCACGCGGGAAGAAGCCGCGAGATTTTCCGCCAATAAATTTGCTTGGGCGCTAATAAAATTTTGTTCAGCCGGATAACAGCAGATTGAAACGGTAGGTTTATCAAGACCAATTTCATGTGCTGCCTGATGCCAATCTTGAAATGATGATCCTGTCGTTGACGTCGAAAATTGCGGATAGAGCGGCAATAAAATAATTTTATCCGGGTTATAATTTTGCACCGCTTTTGCCGTCGACGCACTCATTGGGTGCCAATACCGCATCGAAATAAAAACTTCGGTGTCGTCGCCAAGCCGGTCTTCGAGCGCCGCCGCCTGTTCCCGCGTCAAATCGAGCAAGGGCGACTTACCGCCAATCTCGGCATATATTTTTTGCGCAATCGGCGCCCGCCGCTGTGATATTAATCTGGCAAGAAACCAGCGTAACGGCTGTGGCAGGCTGATGATCGCCGGATCACTAAAAAGATTAAATAAAAACGGCTGTATTGCCGCCGGTTCGTCCGGCCCGCCAAGATTAAACAAAACGACGGCACGTTTTGCCATTAAGCCGCGCCCACCGATGTTCCGCGAACCAGCTCAACCAATCTTTCGACATGGGGCACTGGGGTTTCCGGCAAAATACCATGTCCTAAATTGAAGATAAACGGACCATCGGCAAAAGCTGCCAGGATATGGGCGATCTCTGCTTCCATCGCCGGGCCACCAGTTAAGAGAGCTAAATTATCGAGATTGCCCTGCACGGCGCAATGAGATTGTAAATTTTCAGCCGCCCAGGCAAGTGGCACGGTCGCATCAATTGACACCGCATTGACGCCGGTTTCTTCAACAAAGCGCCGATAGAGCAGCCCGGCGCCGCGGGGAAAACCAATGATCGGCGTGTCCGGATGGTGAGCGCGAATGCGGGCGATAATTTTTTTGGCTGGTTCGATCGTCCATTTATCAAACTGGCTAGGCGGTAAAACGCCGGCCCAACTATCAAACAATTGCACTGCTTCAACGCCGCTATCGATTTGGCGGATGAGATAATCAGCAGTGGCATCAACCAGGATATCGATCAAGGCACTAAATTCATCCGGCGCGCCATATGCCCATTTGCGGGTCTTTTGATAATCCTTGCTACCTCCCCCCTCAACAACATAAGTCGCCACTGTCCAGGGAGCACCGGCGAAGCCTATGAGGGTGGTTTCTTCCGCCAGCTCACTTAGTTCATGGCGAATTCGACCGATGGCTTCATAGACCGGACTCAAATGATCATGGAGGCGATCCTTACTTAACTTTTCTAATTCCTCAATTGACGAAATTGCTGCCAGCTTAGGACCGGTACCTGGTACAAAGTCCACTTGCTGACCAAGAGCGTCTGGAATGACCAAAATATCTGAAAATAAAATTGCTGCATCAAAACCATAACGGCGAATCGGTTGTAAGGTAGCCTCAACGGCGAGGTCAGGTGAATAACAGAAATTGAGAAAATTTTCCGCCTTTGCTCGGATCTCCATATACTCTTTCAGATGTCGGCCAGCTTGTCGCATGAGCCAAAGAGGTGGCGTATCGGTTTGCTGACCATCAAGAGCCAAAAGCATTTTCTTTTTTTTGGATGTCGTATTGTTCATTTTGATTTGGCTCTTTTTAGATGCGATCCCGGTTTTCCACCGGACTTACTACTATACTATATAAATATATAAAATAGGTTGTTGTTGCTGTTGTAACCTGAATCCAGGGGATTATTTTTTATCCTCAGTTTATCCATAAAAAAAGCCCCAAAATTTTTCAGAAATTTTATCGTGGGATTAATTTCGGATAAGCTATGAATAAACCTGATTATTAACGAGGCCCTGCCGGTTTTGTCAGGATTAAGTAAATAACCAAGCCGTAACGGTGCTTGGTGTGATAATCGGGGATAAGTCTGGTTCAATTTTGATTGTCATTTTGTTTAAGCTGATTAGGTTAGGATTATACAATTTAGATAAGCGGATATTTATCGGTGGTTGGTTTTGAATATTTTTTAAGGATTCATTGGTATGCCTGACTTATCCGCATTTTGTCCCAATATCACTCTAGGAACTTACACACAGAATTAGCTGAAAAAATGTCTGAATTTCATCTTTATTTGATTTCCGATGCGACCGGTGAAACGGTTGAATCTGTGGCGCGGGCCTGTCTCGTCCAGTTTGAGCATACCCAGCCGATCGAACACATTTGGAATCTGGTTCGCTCACAACGCCAGATCGAAGACGTTATCGCCGACATCGAAGAACGGCCGGGTTTTGTCCTTTATACGCTGGTGAATACCGAAATTATTGCCCAGCTTCAGGCCGCCTGCCGCCGCTTGAAAATACCGTGTGTCTCGGTCCTGCAACCGATCATGTCGGCGTTTGGAAATTATTTAGACGAAGAAGTCCACGCTCAACCAGGCCTGCAGCATACCTTGGACGATGATTATTATAACCGCATCGCGGCGATGGATTTTGCCCTGACCCATGATGATGGTCAGGCGACTTGGAATCTCGAAGAAGCGGATGTGGTCATATTGGGGGTGTCACGCACATCAAAAACGCCGACCTGTATTTATCTTGCCAATCGCGGCATTAAGGCCGCCAATATACCGATTGTGCTTGGCCACGATATGCCGGAGGAAGTTTTTAACCTCGACAAGCCATATGTTGTTGGCCTCATAAGAGATACCAGAACGTTGGTGCAGGTTCGCCGCAACCGGCTCCGCATGTTGGCTGAAAGTGATGAAACAACCTACGCCGATCCTGACCAGGTAGCGGAAGAGGTTAACTACGCGAAGCGCCTATTTGCGCGCCAAAAATGGCAGGTCATTGATGTCACCCGGCGCTCGATTGAGGAGACCGCCGCGGCTATTATACAAATGCGCACCCACCATATGGAGCAAGACTCCTGACGACAAAATCGCAAAATCTTATCTTGGCTTCAGCCAGTAAAGTTCGCGCTCAAATGCTGAGCAATGCCGGGCTTGCCTTTAGTGTTGAAGTATCCAGCGTCGATGAAGACGCGATTAAAAACGCTGCCGGTGATAATGCCGTCGAGCAGATCGCTCAGGAGTTGGCGATTGCCAAGGCTCAAGCGGTATCCGTCAATCATCCAACAGCCCTAATTATCGGTGCCGACCAAATTCTTGAATGCGAAGGCCAGCTTTTTGATAAACCTGAAGGACGCGCCGGCGGGCTCAATCATTTGCAAAGTTTAAGCGGTAAACTGCATCGGCTGATCACGGCTGCTGCGGTGGTTCAGGGCGGAAAAGTGCTATGGCAGACAGTTGATGATGTGCGCTTAACCATGCGCGATCTCAGCGATGACTTTATCGAACGTTATCTGGATCAAGCGGGCGAAGACGTGCTGGCTTCTGTTGGAGCCTACCGGCTCGAAGATATCGGCGCGCAGCTTTTTACCCGCGTTGAAGGCGATTATTTTACGGTCCTTGGCTTGCCGCTATTGCCGCTGCTGGGATTTTTACGCGAGCAGGGGATTATAGAATCATGAATGATGCCGTTCTGAAGGCTGGCGTCATCGGCTGGCCAATCGATCACTCCCTGTCGCCGCCTTTGCATGACTTCTGGCTGAAGCAGTATCAGATTGATGGCGAGTATTTGCCATTTGCAGTCGAGCCGCAAAATCTCGAAACCTTTTTAAAAAACCTTGCAGATGGGGGCCGTCGGGGCACCAATGTGACCTTGCCCCATAAGGAAGCAACTTTGACCATTGTTGATCACGCCGATGATCTGGCGCGTAAAATCGGCGCGGTAAATACCGTGGTGGTTCAAGATGACGGAACCCTGCACGGCAGCAACACGGATAGCTATGGGTTTTTAGAAAATTTAAAAGACCATCAACCGCAATGGCGAGCGAGCGCCGGGTCAGCAGTTGTCTTAGGCGCCGGTGGTGCGGCGCGCGCCATTGTTGTAGCATTACAAAACGCCGGCGCACCTGAAATTATACTCCTCAACCGGACCAAATCCCGCGCTGAAAAATTAGCGCGTGAGCTGGGTGGCGACATTAAAGTAGATGACTGGGATAATCGCGCCGACGTTTTGGCCGCAACCGCGACCCTGGTCAATACAACGAGTTTGGGCATGCAGGGTCAGCCTCCACTGGAGATTGACCTTGAAAAATTACCTGGAGCCGCGCTGGTAACAGATATCGTTTATCGGCCTTTTGAAACCGAATTATTAAAAAATGCCAAAGCGCGCGGTAATCCAACCGTTAATGGGCTGGGTATTTTGCTGCATCAAGCACGGCCGGGTTTTGCCGCTTGGTTTGGGGTTGAGCCCGAGGTTAGCGATGAGCTCCGCAGTCATATTTTAAGCGTGATGGCAGGTCATTGAACTGATGTATATCCTCGGCCTCACAGGTTCCATCGGCATGGGCAAGACAACAGCCGCCAACGCCTTTCGTCATTATGGCGTGCCGGTTTATGACGCCGATGCGGCGGTGCATCAACTGACGGGCCCCGGCGGCAAAGCCGTTGAAGCAGTTGGTGAGGCCTTTCCAGGCGTCGTCAAAAACGGCGCCCATGGAAATATGGTGGATCGCCAGCTGTTGGGCCCAAAGGTGTTTGACGATAAAGCAGCTCTGGCCCGGCTTGAGGACATTCTCCATCCGCTGGTACGCCAAATTCAGCTGGAGTTTCTGCGCCAAGCCGCCAAGCGTCACGAAAAATTGGCGGTGCTTGATGTGCCGTTACTGTTTGAAGTTGGTAGTGATCAGCTTTGTGATGCCATTGCCGTCGTTACGGCGCCCGCTTATTTGCAGCGCATTCGCGTGCTGTCCCGGCCTGGCATGACCGAAGATCGCTTTGCCCAAGTGCTTAAGAGCCAATTGCCGGATGGGGAGAAAAGAAAACGCGCTGATTTTCTTATTCAAACTAGCTTGGGCAAGAACTTCAGCTTATTATGTATCCGAAATATTATAGAAATAACCAAAGATCGGATCGGTCACAAATGGCCACCCCGGCTTAAACCCTAAAGGCATCAATCGAATATGCGCGAGATCGTTCTTGATACTGAAACCACTGGCTTTCGTCAAAATGATGGTGACCGGATCGTTGAAATCGGCTGTATAGAATTGGTCAATCATGTCGCGACGGGCAACAATTATCATCAATATATCAATCCGGAACGCGCCATGCCGGATGAAGCATTTGCCGTGCATGGACTGAGCGAAGAATTTCTGGCCGACTTTCCGGTGATGGCGGATGTCATGGACGCCTTTATCGAGTTTATCGGCGATGCGCCGCTGGTTATTCACAATGCAGAATTTGATATGCGGTTTATTAATGCCGAACTCGGTTTGCTGGGCCAGCAACCGCTGCCGATGTCGCGCTCAATTGATACAGTGCGGATGGCGCGTGAAAAATTTCCGGGCGCGCCTGCCAGTCTCGATGCGCTGTGCCGCCGCTTTAGCATCGATAATTCAAACCGGACGCTGCACGGCGCGCTTCTGGATGCGGAATTATTGGCTGAGGTTTATCTTGAACTGATCGGTGGCCGTCAGCCGGATCTGGAACTGGCACAAGATAAAGTTAGCGAAGCAATGGCAATCGGCGAAACTCAACGCCGCGATCCCCGACCGCATGCCGCGAGCGCAGCCGAAAAATCTGCTCACGCGGCATTTCTAGAAAAAATCAAGGATCCCCTCTGGACGAATTAAATTAAGGGACAAGCTATGCGTCGGCGTCAGCTTGGCCTTCTGCTTCTGCCTGAGCTTGCGCCTGGGCAACCCGCTGTTGATAAAGTGAGGCAAAATCAATTGGCGATAGCATTAACGGTGCAAAACCGCCATCGCCGGTCGTATCGGCCATAATCCGGCGCAGAAACGGGAACAGAATCAGCGGACATTCAATCAGTAATACGGGGCCCAAATGCTCCGGCGGAACATTGATGCTGAAAAGACCAGCGTAAGACAGTTCGCAAATATAGGCGAGCTCCTCTTTAACTTTGGCTTCGGAGCGTACTTTGAGCACGACTTCAAACAAATTGTCGCCTTTGCCCTCACCTTGCACGTCGATATCAACTTGAATACTCGGCATTTCGGTTTGCAGCAAATTAAACACTTCCGGCGTATTTGGCGCTTCGAATGAATAATCTTTAATATATTGCCCGTTTATGACTAAAGCAGGTTGTTCCGTAGCACCCCCATCTGCACCATTACCGCCACCGTCGCCTTTGTTTTCCTCTGGTTCCGGTGTAAAGCGTTCTTCCGGGACCGGGTTTTCGTTATCTTCATCTGCCATTTAACAAATTCCTTTATTCTATACGTTTGGTATCTTCATCATCTTTTTCGGCATGAATTTCTTCAAATTCACCATCAATTATTGAACTATTTTCCTGACCACCCGTTTTGGGGCCAATAGGATCACCAGCCTGATATTCTGTGCCATTGCCGCTCGTATAAACATGTATACCGCCTCGTGCAACCAAGACTGCGCCGACAGTGCGTTTAATCAGTGCGCGAAAGGGCGGAAAGAATAAGAGAAAACCGACGCCATCGGTGACAAATCCAGGCGTTAGCAGGAAAGCGCCAGCAACCAAAAGACACAGGCCATCAAACACTTCGGCCATTGGAAAACGCCCTTGGTTCAAATGTTCCTGGGCGCGAAACAGCGTTGCCAGACCTTGGGTGCGGAGCAACCAGGTACCGATGGCAGCAGTTATAAATATCGCCGCCAATGTCGGCCACAAGCCGATATGATCACCAACCGCGATAAAAACGGCAATTTCGATGATCGGAATACCGACAAAGAGGAAAAAAATAATATAACCCATAAAATTTTCTTTAGCTTAACTTATAAATTCTCGATCAAAATAATCATTGGTAACTTGTGATTTGCTGTTAAACAGCCTATCTAGACTATTAGAGATTAATGTAAAGTCGTTGCATTAGTATTTAACTAAGCTGTGACTGGACCAATGCAAGCCCTGGGTTTAAACTAAGAGTCAGATTATTACTCATTTTTTCCCTTGGGATTAATAGTGTAGATATTTCCGGTCAGCTCCAGAATTTCTGGTGAGAAAAGATTATGGGCGAAGGTTTTCAATTTATAGACATTATTTTGTTCGCGATGATCGCGGCGTTTTTGATATTACGCCTGCGTTCAGTGCTCGGGCGTCATAAAGATTCGGGTGATCCGCAGCAACGCAATCAGCACGATCCCTTCGCACCGGATCAGGGCAACGAAAACGGTGACAATGTCATTGCACTACCGGATCATGGACCGACCGATTCCGTTGAAGACGAACCGGAAATGGAACAAAAACCGGAAACGCCACTTGATGCCGGTCTGGCGCAGATAAAAAACGCCTCAGCTGATTTTGATCGCACCGAATTTCTCGTGGGTGCGCGCACCGCATTTGAAATGATTATTCAGGCTTTTGCCGAAGGTGATACGGATTTGCTGAATTCCTTGCTCAGCGACGAAGTCTACAACAATTTTCTGCAGGCCATTCGTGCCCGTGAAGCGGAAAATCAAACGCTCGAGAATACCTTGGTGCGAATTGTTAATGCCGAAATGCTGGAAGCCTACATGGAAGACAGCAGCGCCAATGTCACAGTGAAAATCATTTCCGAGCAAGTCAACGTCACCCGTGATGTCGAGGGCGAAGTCGTCGATGGCGATGCCGATAATATTTCCGAAGTAACCGATATTTGGACCTTCGCCCGCGATTCCAAGTCACGTGATCCGAACTGGCTGTTGGTTGCCACCCGTAGCCTTGACTAACGGCTGAATGTCGTTCCCGCGCAGTAGATATCTCGTTCTTTTTGTCTTTTTTGTGCTTGCTGGCTGTGCTCAGTTTGACCCGCCACGGAAACCAGCCAAATCGGCCATACCGTCGCTGGGTTTAATCCCGGTGCAATATGCCCAAATGCCGGATTGGCGGCGGGATAATCATGCTGAGAGCTTTGGCGCCTTTCTGCGCTCCTGCACAAAAATTCTTAAACAACCGATTAATCAGCAACTCGGCAAAGACGGCTTCGCTGGAACAATTGGTAATTGGCAGCAAATTTGCCGGGCTGCCCACGAGTTTAATGGTGGTATTTCCCCTGATAACGCGAGACGGTTTTTTGAAAGCTGGTTTTACGCTTACCACCTAACCGACAATGGCCGCAACGACGGTCTGATTACCGGTTATTATGAACCCGAACTCAGAGGTTCCAGGCGGCGAACACAGAAATATCACGTCGCCCTTTATCGCCGCCCGCCTGATTTGGTATCCGCTAATCTGGGCCAATTTCGGAAAGACTGGAAAGGCCGTGAAGTAGCCGGACGGATTAAAAACGGCCGCCTCGTGCCCTACGCCAACCGCGCCAGCATCAGCCGCGGCGCGCTCAAAGGCAAAGGTTTGGAATTGCTTTGGGTTGATAATGCCATTGATGCTTTTTTTCTCCACATTCAGGGCTCGGGCCGGGTGGTGCTGGATAGCGGCGAAGTGGTGCGGGTTGGCTATGCCGGGCGCAATGGCCAGCCCTATTTTGCCATTGGCCGGGATTTGGTGAAGTCCGGCGCAATCTCAAAGGAAAATATTTCCCTGCAGACCATCCGAGCGTGGCTGGAGCGGAACCCGGGCCGCGCCGCAGCGTTGATGAATAAAAATAAATCCTATGTTTTCTTTCGGGAACTCAAAGGACAAGATGGCCCGATCGGTGCCCAAGGTGTTGCGCTAACATCCGGCCGCAGCTTGGCGGTTGACCGTAAATATCTGCCTCTTGGCGCACCGATATGGTTGAGCACCAGTGATCCGCTGACCAACCGCCCAATCCGTCGGCTGATGATTGCCCAGGATACCGGCGGCGCGATTACCGGCCCGGTGCGGGGTGATTTTTTCTGGGGGGCCGGCGATCAAGCCCGGGAAGCCGCTGGGCGCATGAAACAACAGGGTCAGCTTTATATTTTGTTGCCGCGTTCGGTAAAAAGGCCATATTTAAGCTAATCACTTTACTTTAATTCAGTTAATCGGCATTTTGGTCTTATGCCCAATTCATCGCTAAATTCCGGCCCAAAAGTCGGCCTTTTCGTCACCTGTCTCGTTGATTTGATGCGGCCCAGTATCGGCTTTGCCGCCATAAAGCTCCTGGAACATGCCGGTTGTCATATCAGCGTGCCGGAAAGCCAAACCTGTTGTGGCCAGCCGGCCTATAATTCCGGCGACACCAAAAATGCCAAGGATATCGCCCGGCTGGTCGTCGACGCCTTCGAAGAATTTGACTATGTGGTGGCACCGTCCGGGTCGTGTGCCGGCATGATCAAAGAACATTATCCCAAACTGTTTGCCGATGATCTCGACATGACGCCCCGGGTTTATAACCTGGCACAGAAAACCCATGAGTTAACGTCCTTTTTGATCGATGTCATGAACATGCAAGATTTAGATGCCAAGCTTGATCAGAAAATTACCTATCATGATTCCTGCGCCGGCCTTCGGGAATTGGGCGTCAAAACTCAGCCGCGTCAGCTCCTGGCACAAGTCGAGGGCGCGGAACTCGAGGAATATGAAGGTGCAGAAACCTGTTGCGGCTTCGGCGGCACGTTCTGCGTCAAATATTCCGATATTTCGGACCATATGGTGCAGAAAAGCGTTGAAGCGCTCGCCGATACCGATGCAGAACTGGTGCTGGGCGGTGATCTTGGTTGTTTGATGAATATTCAAGGCAAGCTCAGCCGCCTTAAGGATGAAGGCAAAGCAACCAATCTTAAAGCCACACTTAAAGTTAGGCATATCGCCGAGGTACTGGCCGGGATGGCCGACAATGCCTCAATCGGTGAACCCGATGGTTGAAGCAACCAGCATTCAATTCAAAAGCAACGTCAAAAAAGCGCTGGTCGACGAACAGCTGCAAAAAGCGCTCGGCAATATCAAAATCGGCTTCGTGCTCAATCGCAAAATAGCCAGCGAACGACTGGAGGAATTTGAAGCATTGCGCGACCGCGCCCGCGATATCAAAACCCACACGATCGCCCATCTCGACGCCTATCTCGAAATCTATCAGCAAAATGTGGAAGCCAGCGGCGGACATGTTCATTGGGCGCAGGATGACACCGAAGCCCGCGAAATTATCTTAAGCATTTGCCAAAGTGCCGATGCCAAAACAGTTACCAAAGGCAAATCGATGATCGGCGAGGAAATCGCCATCAACGAACATCTCGAAGAAAATGGCGTGGAGCCAATCGAAACTGATCTTGGCGAATATATCATTCAATTGCGGGGTGAGGCGCCGAGCCACATTATCGCGCCAGCCTGTCATGTCTCAAAAGATCAGGTTGCCGATGCCTTCCGGGAAACTCACACAGATCTCCCCGAGGGCCGTTCCTTGGAAGAGCCTGATGAATTGCTGGCCGAAGCGCGCGCCATGCTCAGAGATAAATTCATCAATGCGGATGTCGGCATAACAGGTGCGAATTTTTTGATCGCCGAAACCGGCACCAGCGTCATTGTCACCAATGAAGGCAATGGCGATCTTACGCAAACTCTGCCTAAGGTTCATATTGCGCTCGCCAGCATCGAAAAAGTCGTGCCGACTTTGGAAGATACGACGACTCTTTTGCGGGTGCTGGCGAGAAGCGCCACCGGTCAGGAAATGTCATCTTACACCACTTTCTCGACCGGCCCCCGCCGCGCCGCTGATTTGGATGGACCGGCGGAATATCATGTCGTTATTTTGGATAACGGCCGCACCGATCTGCTGGCCGGAAATTTTTCGGAAATGCTGCGCTGCATTCGTTGCGGCGCCTGTCTCAATCATTGTCCGGTTTATAATTCGATCGGCGGCCATGCCTATGGCTGGGTCTATCCGGGCCCGATGGGCGCGGTGCTGACGCCGGGTCTCATGGGGCTGGATGAGGCAGCCGACCTGCCGCAGGCCTCAACCCTTTGCGGCAAATGCGAAGAAGTGTGCCCTGTGCGTATTCCCCTGCCGTCATTGCTGCGACGCTGGCGGGATCAGGTCTATGCTCGCGATCTCGGTGATTGGCAGACCAAATGGGCGCTCAAGTGGTGGGCGGTGTTTGCCAAACGCCCGGCACTCTATCATTTCTTTGCCGGACCCAAAATGCGAATGCTGGCGTCGTGGGCCAAAAAGCAAGGTCATCTCAAATCAATCCCGAGCCTCAAAGGCTGGACCAACAGCCGCAACTTTCCGGCACCGCAAGGTAAAACCTTCCAACAGATGTGGAAGGAACAAAAAAAATGAGCGCGCGCGAAAGTATCTTAAATAAGATCGGCTCAGCGCTTGATAATGCCGGTGATAAAACGGCACGAGCTGCCACTGCGGCAGCGCGTATTCAAACACCGCCCAAGAACCTTATTCCAGCCCGCGCGCGGGTCGCACCTGAGGATCAAGTGCAGATGTTCCGGGACTGGGCCGAGGAAGTTTCGGCGACCACCGACCGGGTTGAAACTTTGGACGACCTGCCGGCGGCGCTGGCGGGGTATCTTTCAAGTCAGAACCTGCCAAGCGAGGTAAAATCCAGTGATGATCCGATCCTTGGGCATGTTGATTGGGCGCAGCTTCCGACACTCACAAGAAAAACCGGCATCGCCGAAGAAACCGACACTGTCGGCTTGGCTGTCGCTTTTGCCGGTATTGCCGAAACCGGCACTTTGGTGCTTCATGCCGCGCCTGAAAATCCGACGACGCTCAACTTTTTGCCCGAAACCCATGTCGTTGTACTGCCGCGCTCCCGCGTGACCGGCGATTATGAGGCGACCTGGAACAGGTTGCGAAACGAGCTGGGTACGGCGCCATCAAATCTGCCGCGCGTGGTGAATTGGATTACCGGGCCGTCCCGCACCGGCGATATCGAGCAGAAAATTCAGCTCGGCATTCACGGCCCCCGCCGTCTCCATATTATCATCGTCGATGAGGCGTAGGCATCATGGCGAAAAAGAAAAAAGAAATTGATGATGCCGATCTTTTGGCTATTGCGATGAAAGACGTCGAGCCTTTGCCTGGGCGCAAGATTAAAAAAGACATCGACAACCAGCCGCCCAAAGAAAAGACCGCCATCAAACGCTCGCCGAAGGCGCATCTTCGCGCCGCGCCGCCACCTAAAAAATCCGATCAGCCAACGCTTAATCATGGCGACACGCCGGGTCTTGATAAACGCTCGGCCCAACGGCTGAAGCGCGGTCAAATGCAGATCGAAGCCCGGCTGGATCTCCACGGCCACCGCCAGGACGAAGCCCACCGGGCGCTCAATGGTTTTATTGCTGGGGCTGCCAAAGCCGGCAAGCGCTGCGTGCTGGTCATTACCGGCAAGGGATTGAAGTTGGATGCCACTTCAGATGAGCGCCAAATTGGCGTGC
The DNA here is from genome assembly GCA_913020445.1 of uncultured Rhodospirillaceae bacterium. GTDB lineage: Bacteria > Pseudomonadota > Alphaproteobacteria > Rhodospirillales > UBA2165 > TMED23. Next base: position 172,289 of record CAJWAR010000001.1, on the reverse strand, counting down.
TGCGGGAGATGGTGCCGCGTTGGCTCAATGAAGAACCCAATCGCAGCCGCATACTTTCGTTCAACCATGCGACCCAGGCTGATGGCGGCACTGGTGCTCTGTATGTGTTGCTGAAAAGGAAGCGGGCGGGAGATAGGTCATGACGCCTTTCGGCAAACGGGTGCGGGAATTGAGGGCGGCGAAAAATATTCAACTCAAGCAAATGGCCGAAGATCTCCATGTCTCGTCGGCCTATCTCTCGGCGTTGGAGCACGGCAATCGCGGCCGGCCTGGCCCCGGCTTTGTCATGCAGATCGCGAATTATTTTGAGCTGATCTGGGACGAGGTCGATGAGCTCAAGGACCTCGCGCAACTCTCCCACCCCCGGGTGCCCGTCGATACCGCGGGCCTTGATCCCAAAGCGACACTCTTGGCCAACCTTATGGCCAAGCATATTCACGAACTCGACGAAGCAACCATCTCCCGCATCCTGGCCGAGATGGGGTTTGATGAGGCGGAGTAGTTTTTTTAACCACAAAGTTCACGAAGAACACAAAGTGGATAAAAATAGTACTGCGACGTCATTCTGGCGCATGCCGGAATCCAGTATCTTTTCTGGACCCTAAATAAAGTCCAGGGTGACGAATTAGAGAAAAGCGAGAACAGTTCCTTCGTGTGCTTCGTGCCCTTTGTGGTTCAAATTCTTCCTCACCCCCAACCAACGATTAGTTGATTTGACGCGCCAGAGCGGGCGTTGTTTTCTTGGCAAATATTCAATTTTCCGGGGAGATAAAAAATGCTGCGTCAATCCACACAACTGTTTTTATTCTTATTTGCCATCATTGGCTTTGCCGTCATAACGCCCTTATCAGAGGCCCAAGCTCAGCGTCCGAGCGGGCCGCCGAAACGTTCGATCACCAAAGTCACCGGCGATGTCTACCGCTATCAGAACAATTTTCATTTCGGTATGTTGGTCGAAACCAAAGACAGCATTGTCGTCACCGATCCGATTAACACCAGTATGGTGAAATGGCTCAGAGGAGAGATCAAAAAGCGCTTCAATAAACCTGTTAGCCACGCGATTTATTCCCATAGTCACGGTGATCACAATACCGGCGGTGAAGAATGGGGCAAAGATGTTGAAGTGGTCGCCCATGAAAAACTGCGTGCCGAAGTTTTGTCCGGTAAGGCGAGAACCGGGTACCCAACTCAGGTTTTCAAAGATGAGTTAATTTTCCGCCTTGGCGGTAAAACATTTGAGCTTAAATATCTCGGCATTGGTCACGGCACTGATTTAATTGCCATGGTTGTGCGGCCGGAAAACGTTGCTTTTGTCGTTGATGCGGTATCGCCGGGCCGTCTACCGTTCCGCAATTTCCGCGGCGTTGATATCGACGGTCTGATCGAGCAAATCAAGGTCGTTGAAAGCCTGAAATTTAAAATCATGCTGCCTGGACATGGCAAACTCGGCAGTAAGAAAGATGCGATCGATGCTCGGATTTATATGCAAAAACTCCGCGCCCGCGTATTGGCCGGCCTCAAAGCCGGCAAATCCACCAAGGAATTGGTCAAAACCGTGACCATGGATGAGTATAAAGGCTGGGGCGCTTATAAGCCCTTCCGGCCCTTGAACGTTCAAGGCATGGCTGCCTGGCTGCAGAAATAAGGTTAGATGTAGGTCGGTTCTTTCTCCCCTCATTTATTAAAATGGGGGGGGGCGGCCACATATTATCTTTGGCGGCAAAGAATTAGATGCCTTATCCCGGTTAGAACGAGTAGAATTGGTTCAAGAAAACTATAAATCGGAATGATCGTGGGATATTTATCTGATGGCATTTAGATTTTATATTGAGCCGGCTTTGAACTGCGTCTTTGTCCAGCACTTTGATGAGTACACCTTGGCGGAAGGTCATGATCAATTGGTGGAAATGCTCGGAGATCCAAATTACGTCACCAGAATGAATATATTGCGGGACATCCGGTCGACATCGCTGCCGGAAGAATTCAATTATGAATATTTCAAACAAACGCGCCCCCAATTGGTCAGCGATTCGGAAAAGCAGCTTGGTAAATGCAAAATTGCCTATGTGGCGGCCACCGCAAAGGATTTCGCCACGGCCCATCAGCTGAGTGTCAGCACCCGGTTGACCCCTGATAACATCGACAGGAAACCTTTTCGCGATATTTCCGAAGCCAGAGCGTGGCTTGATATCCCCGAAGACTATGAAATTAAATTTGATTAGATCGGGTTTACCCTCTGCGTCACCCCGGGTTTGATCTGACTCTGCAGCAGCTCCGCGCAGGCAGGTCCGGGGGCTAGTGGATGAAGGGTCACCCCTACCCAACCCTCCCCCATTAAGGGGGGGGGCTTATGGTTCTCGCGTTCCAGCCCCATTTTCATCGGATGAGATTTTGCATCAGCTTTCCTCCCCCTTGATGGGGGAGGATTAAGGTGGGGGTGTTTTAAACCAATGTTATCCACAAGATTCTTACAATTATTTGAAAAAATGACTCGACTCTGAGTAAAATATTTGGATTCATAGTTGGAATATAGTTGGAATATAGTTGGAAATGTAAAAATTGAAGAATTGAAGATCAATATTATGGCTGAATTAAAGTTAAAATCGCGTCCATCTGCCGACGAAAACTATTTTAATGCCTTGATATCTGCACTAAGTGAATACCAAGAGCAACGACAAGTTGTGTCTGATCTTTGGGACGAACTCGACCATGCTAAAGAAAAATTAAACCAAATAGACTCGGTAATTTCACCATTGTGGGAAAGTTTGTCGGAATCTTCTAAGCAAAAGCTGGAAAAAGAAATAAAGCTGGTTAAGTCCAATCGCGTGCCAAAACCAGAATCTGGGACTGATGTTTATCGCGGCGTCGTGAATTTTTTGGGTTCCAGACCAAAAAAGTCGTTTAGCATTCAGGATATTCAAGAAAAATTAAACCTAATGGGACTTAAACCGGGAGCGAAACAAGTGGGAAATATCCTTGGTCGCTTAGCGGGTATGGGTAAGCTCGAAAGAATAAGGCGAGGTGTATATCGAATTCCCGATTACGGTGTAGGAATTGTTGCACAGGACGAAGAGTTTGAGGTGATGGTTAAAAAATAACCCGCGAAAGATTTTATCTTTCACGGGCATAAACTAAGAAGGCAGACATTTCGAAATCTAGGTTGCTAATCCAAGACTGCCAACCGAAATAGACTGCTCAAATTGGCCCCGTAGCTCAACTGGAGAGAGCGTCGGATCGCTAATCCGAAGGTTGGAGGTCCAAATCCTCCCGGGGTCACCACTTTTAAACTCTAAAACACCTTGAATGAAAATTCAAGGTGTTTTTTTATAACCCATTGAATCTTATGGCTGAATCCAAAAACCCTACAAAATAAACTTGGTCAGGTCACCGCCCTTAACCAGATCACCGACCCGTTCCTGCACCAGCGCAGCGTCGATGACGACGGTATCGCCGCCGCGGTCAGTCGCCGTGAAGCTGATCTCTTCCAGCAGTTTTTCCATCACTGTATGAAGCCGCCGGGCGCCGATGTTCTCGACCACCGAGTTGATCTCGGCGGCGAGTTTGGCAATTTCCTGCACGGCCTCTTCGGTGAAATCAAGGGTCACTTCTTCGGTGCCCATTAGGGCGACATATTGTTTGATCAGGCTTGCTTCGGGCTCGGTCAGGATGCGGACGAAATCTTCTTCGGTAAGCGCTCGGAGCTCGACCCGGATCGGCAGGCGGCCCTGCAGTTCGGGCAAAAGATCAGCGGGCTTGGCCAAATGAAATGCGCCGGAGGCAATAAACAGAATATGATCGGTTTTAATGGTGCCGTATTTAGTCGTTACCGTGGTGCCTTCGATCAAGGGTAAGAGATCACGCTGCACCCCTTCCCGGCTGACATCGCCGCCCCGGGCATCGGAGCGCGCGGTGATTTTATCGATTTCGTCTAAGAAAACGATGCCGTTATTTTCGACTTGGTCGGCTGCTTCTTTGATGACGAGGTCTTCATCCAGCAGCTTGTCGCTTTCCTCATCCATCAGGATTTCATATGAATCCGATACGCTCATGCGTTTCGGTGTCGTCTGCTGGCCAAAGGCTTTGCCCATCATGTCACCGATATTGAGCATCCCCATCTGGGCCCCGGGCATGCCCGGAATATCAAATGTCGGCATACCGCCAACATTGCTTTCAACCACTTCGACTTCAATTTCTTTATCGTCGAGCTCGCCTTCGCGCAGCATTTTTCGGAATTTCTGGCGGGTGTCCTGGGAGGCCGTATCACCGACCAGGGCATCAAGTACCCGTTCTTCGGCCAGGATTTCAGCTTTGGCGACCACTTGTTTACGTAAACGTTCCCGGCATTCATGAATGGCGGTTTCCATCAGATCGCGAACGATCGATTCGACATCCCGGCCGACATAACCAACCTCGGTAAACTTAGTCGCTTCAATTTTAATAAAGGGTGCTTGCGCGAGCTTGGCGAGCCGGCGGGCGATCTCGGTTTTACCGACGCCGGTCGGGCCCATCATTAGAATGTTTTTCGGCAGCACTTCTTCGCGCAGATCATCATCGAGTTGCTGACGCCGCCAGCGATTTCTTAAAGCCACCGCGACAGCACGCTTGGCATCGTTCTGGCCGATAATATAGCGATCAAGCTCGGAGACTATTTCCCGCGGCGTGAAACTCGAGGTTGCCGGTTTTTTGCTCGCCTGCGTAGCGGCGACGGTTGAATTGGTATCACTTAAGGGAACGCTTGTCATTTTGGTGTCATTTCGATTCGAGTTTTTCAATCACAATATTTTCGTTGGTGTAGACGCAGATACCGGCGGCGATTTCCATGGCGCGCCTGGCAATGTCTTCGGCGCTCATATCATCACGATCAGCCAGCGCGCGGGCAGCCGATAAAGCATAATTACCGCCGGAGCCGATGCCGATCAGCCCGTCTTCCGGTTCCAGCACATCTCCGGTGCCGGAAACAATCAATGATACTTTTTCATCCGCGACGGCCATCATTGCTTCGAGGCGGCGCAGATAACGGTCGGTCCGCCAGTCTTTGGCAAGCTCAACACAAGCCCGGGTCAGCTGGCCCGGGTGTTGATCGAGCTTGGCCTCAAGCCGTTCGAACAGCGTAAAGGCATCGGCGGTCGCACCGGCAAAACCCGTAATCACTGTATCATTGTGGAGGCGGCGCACTTTCATCGCATTGGATTTTACCACGGTGTCGCCCATGCTGACTTGGCCGTCGCCGGCGACAACGACCTCGGAACCTTTCCGAACACATAGGATGGTCGTCGCGTGCCAGTTGGGGTAATTGCTGTCTTGGCTGTATGTGTTGGCCATAGTCCCTCAACCTTTTAGGATTCAAACTTGCTAGGGGGATGTAGTTTCTAAATGGCTCCCAGTCAATGGTTGAGGCAATGGTTGAGGCAAAGGTCCTGGCAATGGAGAGCTTGGTTAAGATATTTACTATTTATTGTAAAAATCTAGCTAAAATCCATTGTTCCTGTTACAAGAGCGCGACTTTACTAAAGGAAATCAATGGGAGTAAGTACCATGGGCACTTCAGCCCAATCAAAGTCTCGGCCAAATGACCGTATTGCCAGCGTTGAGCGCAGTACCAAAGAGACGCAGATTAACGTCACCGTCAATCTCGACGGCACCGGCACCTATGACGTTTCAACCGGGATCGGCTTTCTCGATCACATGTTGGAGCAGCTGTCCCGTCACAGCCTGATGGACCTTGCCGTTAAAGCAAATGGCGATACCCACATTGATTTTCACCACACCACCGAAGACACCGGCATTGCCATCGGCGAAGCGGTCAAGCAAGCGCTCGGCGATCGGGCGGGCATCACCCGCTTTGGCGTTGCCCACTGTCCGTTGGATGAAGCGTTGACCCGCGCCGTGGTGGATTGCTCGAACCGGCCTAGCTTAACTTGGAAGGTTGGTTTTTCACGTCCGAAGGTCGGCGAGTTTGATACTGAGCTGTTCCGCGAATGGTTTCAGGCCTTTGCGCAATCTGCCGGGCTGACCCTGCACGTCGAAAACTTTTATGGTGAGAACAACCACCACATCATTGAATCAAGCTATAAAGCGCTGGCGCGCGCCCTTCGTCAGGCGATAACAATTGACGAGCGGGCTGCCGATTCTGTGCCATCGACCAAAGGCACTTTGTCTGATAATTAGACCTGACAATAATTAGAAGTTTCGAGCCATGCGCATGTATACCTTACATCAGCCGTCAAAAAGTAAAGACGCGGCAGCCGAAGTTGTGCCGATTAAGGAAGGCTTCAGTTGGCCGGGCTTTTTCTTTTCCGTCATCTGGGCCTTGTGGCACCGCCTATGGTTCTGGGCGATCGCCTTTGCTGTTGTCAATATTGTGCTCGGCTGGACGTTGGCGCGGGCGGGCGGTGATGAATTTGTGCAATCGGCGGCGTCTTTGGCACTGGCGTTGATTATCGGCTGGACGGCGAATGATCTCCGCCGCCGCAAATTGGCCAAGCAGGGCTTTGAAGAACGCGCGGTGATGGTGGCAAATAATAAAGAAACCGCCCTCGCCCGCTACTTAATGGCCCAGCCTGCTGCACCCGCAGCGAGTTTTAAAAATCGCGCCGGGGGTCCTTGGTAGATGGCCCCCAAAAATAGCAAGACAGTTATTATTGATTATGGCTCGGGTAATCTGCGTTCGGCGGCTAAAGCTTTTGAGCATGCGAGTGTCGAAGATGTGTCGGTGACCAATGACCCGGCGGCGCTTCAAGATGCCAGCCATATTGTGCTGCCCGGTGTTGGCGCCTATGCCGATTGCAAAGCGGGTCTCGGCTCCGTGCCCGGTATGATCGAAGCGCTGGCGGAGCAGGTGATCGATCAGAAAAAACCCTTCTTAGGCATTTGTGTCGGCATGCAGTTGATGGCGACGCTGGGCCGCGAGCATGGGGAAACAGATGGCTTTAACTGGATTGAGGGCGAGGTTGTTGAGATTGAGCCCGCCGACGCGACGCTAAAAATCCCTCATATGGGCTGGAACGCGCTTGAATTTGAGGCCGGCACACATCCGGTATTGCAGGGCTTTGAGCCCGGCGCGCATGCTTATTTTGTCCATTCTTATCACTTCGCCGCCGCCAATGATGACCAGGTGCTGGCCAGCGTTGATTACGGTGGACCGGTGACGGCGATGGTGGGACGTGACAATATGATCGGCACCCAGTTTCACCCGGAAAAAAGTCAGCAGTTTGGCTTGGCGTTTATCGAGAATTTTCTCAAATGGAACGGAGAACCGCTATGAGCATGATTTTCTTTCCCGCCATTGATCTTAAAGACGGCCAATGTGTGCGCTTGCTCCGAGGCGAGATGGATCAGGCGACCGTGTTTGGTGATGACCCGGCGGCACAGGCTTTATTATTCCAAGACGCCGGCTGTACCTGGCTGCATGTGGTTGACCTCAACGGTGCCTTTGCCGGCGAGCCGGTCAATGGCAATGCAGTTGATGCCATTCTTGAAGCAACCAAGATGAAAGTTGAGCTTGGCGGCGGTATGCGTGATTTGGGCACCATCGAAATCTGGCTGGATAAAGGCATCACCCGGGTGATTTTGGGTACCGCGGCCTTGAAAGACCCGGATCTGGTGCACGAAGCGTGCAAAGAATTCCCCGGTCGCATCGCCGTCGGCATTGATGCCAAAGGCGGCTTTGTCGCGGTTGAAGGCTGGGCGGAAGTGTCGGAAATCACCGCTCTCGATCTGGCGCGTAAATTTGAAGACGCCGGCGTTGCCGCGATCATCTATACCGATATCGACCGCGATGGCTTAATGGCCGGGCCCAACACCGAGGCGACGATCGAGCTCGCTAAAGCAATATCCATACCCGTGATTGCGTCGGGCGGGGTGTCATCGATGGAAGATCTGGAAGCGTTAAAAACAGCTGGCGGTGATTTGCTCGAAGGGGCGATCTCTGGCCGGGCGGTTTATGACGGTGCGATTAAGCCCGCCCAAGCGGTCGCGCTTCTGCAAGGGAATAATAATGCTTAAGACGCGCATTATCCCGTGCCTCGACGTTGACAAAGGCCGCGTTGTCAAAGGCGTTAACTTTGTCGATCTTATCGATGCCGGTGATCCGGTTGAACAAGCCAAGGTTTATGATGCGGCGGGCGCTGACGAACTTACTTTTTTGGATATCACAGCCAGTCATGAAGATCGCGACACTATTTTTGAGGTTGTTGCCGAGACAGCGGAACATTGCTTCATGCCGGTGACAGTCGGCGGCGGCGTGCGGACCGTTGATGACATAAGAAAACTACTGTTAGCGGGCGCCGATAAAGTGTCGATCAATTCAGCCGCCATCAAAAACCCGGAGTTTGTCCAGGAAGCGGCGCTTAAATTCGGCAGCCAATGTATCGTTGTCGCCATTGATGCGAAACGCAAAAGTGATCAATTCGAGATTTTCACCCATGGTGGCCGCCAGGAAACCGGCATCGAAGCCATCGGCTGGGCCGAACGCATGGCCGATTATGGCGCCGGCGAAATTTTGCTGACCTCGATGGATAAGGACGGCACCAAATCCGGCTTCGATATCGAGCTTACCCGCGCGATTGCCGATGCGGTGCCGATCCCGGTGATTGCGTCCGGCGGTGTCGGCACGCTTGATCATATGGTGGAGGGCGTTACCGAAGGTCATGCCAGCGCGGTCTTAGCAGCCTCGATTTTTCATTTCGGGACCTATAGTATCCAGGAAACCAAAGCCTATATGCAGGCCGCCGGTGTGCCGGTGCGATTGGAATAGAGTTATGAGCAACGATAACAGCGATATTTTAGAGCGACTTTATGCGGTAATTGAAAGCCGCCAGGGTGCCGACGCGTCTTCATCTTATACAGCCAAACTGTTTGCTGCCGGGATGCCGGAAATTGCCCGCAAAGTTGGCGAGGAAGCGGTCGAAACCATGACCGCGGCGCTTAGTGAGCCGGATAATATCACGGCGGAAAGCGCTGATCTGCTCTATCATTTGCTGGTGCTGTGGGCGGAGGCCGGCATTAAGCCTGAAGATGTCTGGGCAGAGCTCGCCGCCCGTGAGGGTACGTCCGGCATCGACGAGAAAAATTCGCGCTGATAATTGAGGAATAACAATGGCTTACGACAACGAAAATATTTTTGCCAAGATTCTCCGCGGTGAGATTCCTTGCACCAAAGTCTATGAAGATGATCATAATCTGGCTTTCGAAGACATCAATCCGCAGGCCCCAATCCACGTTTTGGTGATCCCCAAAGCCGCCTATGTCTCGATGGATGATTTTACCAGCTCGGCCAGCGATGCCGAGATTGCCGGCTTTTTCCGCGCTGTTGGCAATGTGGCGCGGCAATTAGAGCTTGCCTCGCCCGGCTACCGTATTCTCGCCAATATCGGCGATGACGGCATGCAGGAAGTCGACCACCTTCATGTTCATATCTTTGGCGGCAAAAAACTCGGTCCCATGCTGAAACGGGACGCCTAAGCGCGTTAACCACTCTCTAACCTCTGTTTTGTAAATATGTCCTTCAAAGACAAAATCGGCTATAATGTTAGCCGATCGTAGAGTGGTGATATGGCAGACGAAGACGTACCAGCAGATCAAGCTCCGGATGACGAGCCGAAAACCATTGGCGAAGCCCTTGGACAGATAGATGATGCCGCCGTGATGGGCGTCGATATCGACATTGTGGCGGTATTGGGTACGGCTGAGCTAAAAGTCAGTCAAATACTCCAACTTGGCCGTGGCGCCGTCGTTGAGCTTGAGCGCCTGATCGGCGAGCCGGTTGATGTCCGGGCCGAGCGGCAATTGGTCGCCCGCGGGGAAGTTGTCGTGGTTGAAGACAAGCTTGCCATTCAGCTTACCGAAGTTGTCCGCAGCACCGGGCCTGAAGACTAATTTTTCTGATAACACGTTACCTAACGGTTTTACGCACCAAGACCACATTGTCGAGCACAAGGTTTGGCGACCAGATGAACTTAGCGTCCGTTTTTGGATCATCGAATATTTCAACGAAGTTGGTATAAGATCGCTTATTATCGACACCAACCGTATCATTGCTAAAAGTGGTTGCTTGAGGCCACGCGTGGTCATCAAAGCGGGCAGTTGCCCAGTTTTCAGGGATCGGCCAGTGCGCGGCCAGTAGGCCGTCTCCGCTGTTCCGGGTACTACTGGAACAGGCCCGGCTGTCGCGCAATCCGCCGGTGATTTTGAGGCATCGTTTACCGTCAAGCGGCGCAATATAAAAAGTTTGGGCGCGCCAGCTTTTATTGGTAATTGCCACCGTCGCGCCTTGAGCATTTTTAATCACCGCAACGAAGCCGCCGTCACCCGGGTGATGGGAGGCGCCCCGGTTTGATTCAGTGCCGATCCCTAAATTCTCCTCCCAATCGACCAGCATCGCGGCAACGGTGAAGGGCCGCTTTGCGGTAAACCTGATGATATTGCTGTTGAAAGGCGTAAACGGCACCGGGTCGACACCCAGCAATATGCCATTGATATAAAATTCAAAATAATTGTCGGCAAAAATATAGGCGGTGAAAACTTCCTTGCCGCCCGCTTGGGTTCTGATCGGAATTTTGTTGAGATCGATATCCCGCAGGCTCGAATATTGTTTGCCGCCGCAGCCATTATAAAGATCGTCGGCAAAGAGGGATTTTTTATAATTCACGCGGGCGGGCACCGTCCATCGGCTGCCATCTGTCGCCGTGACCTCACCAATTGCACTTGGGCGCGATCGCCAACCCCCGCATTTGATGAGACCGGAAATTGTTGTTTGGGCGTTGCCTTGGCTAAACGCCGGGTGATCTTCGGCTAAGACATCTATAGGTCCAATCAGTGTCGGGCCTGCAATCAGTCCCAATAAAACCAGTTGAAGAAATCGCATTTGTTGCTCCTTTGGGCCGGCAATCGTTTTGACTACCTAAAACTAACGCAATCAGGCGATCTTTCCGTCTCTTTATTTAACGTGGTGATTTAAATTCTTACCAATTGCCGCCCGGGTACGACGCGCCGGTAAGCGAGAGCCTCGGCGATATGGACCCGGCCGATCTCATCATAATCATCGAGATCAACGAGCGTTCGGGCGACCCGTAAGATGCGGTGATAGCCGCGGGCGGTCAGGCGCATTTTTTCCGTCGCCTCGGTCAGCAATGCCCGGCCGTCCCGCGCGGGGGCGGCAATTTCTTTCAATAAATTTCCGTCCGCTTCAGCGTTGGTGCGGAGATCATTATTGTCTAATCGCAGAAATCGCTGGCGTTGTATATTGCGCGCCCGGGCCACCCGTTCGGCAATTACAGCCGAGTTTTCGGAGTTAGCGGGCCTCGAAAGATCAGCCGCGCTGACCGCCGGTACTTCAACATGCAGATCAATGCGATCAAACATCGGCCCGGAAATTTTCGATTGATAATCGACCCCGCATTTGGGCGCACGGTTGCAGGTTTCCGCCGCATCGTTCAGCGGATCACCCAGATAGCCGCAACGGCAGGGATTCATCGCCGCGATCAATTGAAAGCGCGCCGGATAGGTAACATGGGCATTGGCCCGGGCGATCGATGTTTGCCCGGTTTCCAATGGCTGGCGAAGAGCCTCCAAGGCCGCGCGCTGAAATTCCGGCAACTCGTCTAAAAACAAGACGCCATGATGGGCCAGAGATATCTCGCCGGGTTTTACCTTGAGGCCGCCGCCGACCAGGCTTGGCATCGACGCCGAGTGATGGGGGTCGCGATAGGGCCGCGTTTTTAACAGCCCGCCGGTTTTAAGCTCACCGGCGACAGAATGGATCATACTGACCGATAAGGCTTCCGCTGGATCGAGCGGCGGCAGAATGCCCGGCAACCGGCTCGCCAACATGGATTTACCCGAGCCGGGCGGGCCGATCATCAGCATGTTGTGGCCGCCCGCGGCGGCGATTTCGAGCGCGCGTTTGGCGCTTTCCTGACCTTTAATATCGGCAATATCGGGATAGGTTACGGTGTCATCATGCAGCTTGGGCTCCGGGCTTGATAGTACATAGGCGCCTTTGAAATGATTGATCAGACCGAGCAGAGACCCGGGCGCCAGCACTTGAATTTCACCGGCCCAGGCCGCCTCGCCGCCTTGAGCCTCTGGACAAATCAGACCAAAATCTTGAGAGCTCGCGTGAATGGCAGCGGGTAAAACACCGGCGACCGGTGAGATCGTGCCGTCCAAGGCAAGCTCGCCCAAAGCCACAAAGCCTTGGAAATCATCAGGCGAGATCACCCCCATCGTTGCCAGCAGGCCTATGGCGATGGGCAGGTCAAAGTGACTGCCTTCCTTGGCGAGATCAGCCGGTGATAAGTTCACCGTGATGCGTTTCGGCGGCACAGCGAGACCGATGGCGCTTAACGCCGCCCGCACCCGCTCACGGCTTTCCGCCACCGCTTTATCGGGCAGACCAACCACCGCAAATGCCGGGATACCGGACGCTATGTGAACCTGAACATCGACCGCCAGAACGTCGATGCCCAGAAACGCAACTGTGTTAACTCGTGCAACCATGCGGGGGTTATGGCGGGACCAGAGGGGGGTTTTTTAAAATTTAAAAGGATTTGTTCAGAAATCTCGGTATATCCTGGGTAATTGATAGGATAAATTTTTCTGGAGTTCTGCTTTGTCTCGAAATTTCACCGTCGTTACCACCTTCAATGAACAAGGCCTTGCTGCTTATGGTGAGCGGTTTTTGGCCGCCTTTGATCAGCATTGGCCGGCGGAGGTGACGCTCTATGCGTACCATGAAGGCAAACGGCCTGACTTCCAGAGCAGCAGAATTACCTATCTCGATCTTGAAGCGAGCTGCCCCGATCTGGTCGCCTTTAAAGCGCGGCACAGGCACGACGCCAAAACTCAAGGCACGCTGGAAGATGGCGATTACGGCTACCGCATGGATGCGGTGCGCTTTGCTCATAAAATATTTGCGTTGACCCATTGCGGGCTGGCAATTGTGGCGGATGTATTGTTCTGGCTCGATGCGGATACCATAACCTTCGCCGATGTGCCGTTGTCGGTGCTGGATCAAGTCCTGCCGGAGGGTGTCTACACCAGCTATCTCGGGCGGCCCCACACCTATTCCGAATGCGGCTTTGTCGGCTATGCCCTCAGCCATCCCCACCACCGTGAGTTCATGGAGTTTTGGCGGCAGCTTTATCTCGATGACAGTTTGTTCGAATTGCCGGAATGGCACGATTCCTTCGTCTATGACGTCATCCGCAAAACCTTTGAAGACAAATTAGCTGATTTTAAAACGCACAATATCGCCGCCAATGATCCGCCGTCGGATCATCCGTTTATCAATTCCGTGCTCGGCCAGTATATGGACCACCTCAAAGGCGATAGCCGCAAGGAAGCAGGCAAATCTTTCGAAGATGATTTGATGCAAAAACGCGATGAGGAGTATTGGAAAGAGAGTTAACCCGTCAATTTTGGCTTAATTCAAAGCGATTGCCAGCAGGCGATCATGCTTTAGAATAACCGCCATAAATATTGCTAGAGGGCGGCCTATGACAATAAACATCAACTGCGATATGGGCGAAAGCTTTGGCCTTTATAAGCTGGGCGATGACGAAGGAATAATGCCTTATATCACCGAGGCCAACGTCGCTTGTGGGTTCCATGGATCTGACCCAAATCACATGCGGGCAACCGTCGAATTGGCAAAGCAACATGATGTCAAAGTTGGCGCCCATTTCGCGCTCCCCGATCTTCAGGGATTCGGGCGTCGGGAAATGAAAATTGACCGCGCAGAGTTAGCCAACATTATCACCTATCAGATCGGCGCCTTGAAGGGCTTTCTCGAATTGGCTGATGTCGAACTCAATCACCTGAAACCCCATGGCGCGCTCTATGCTATGGCGGCGGGGCAGGAGCACATTGCCCACGCTGTTGCTGATGCTGGAGCGCTTTATGAAGTGCCAATATTTGGTTTGGCGGGGACGCTGCATGAAGAGATTTATCGTGCCCGTGGATTGGAGTTCAGAGCAGAGTTTTATGCTGATTTGGACTACAAAACGGATGGCAGCATAATCATCACCCGTGAACATCATACCGTGGACCCAGACGCCGCGGCGGAACGTTGCCTGCGCGCGGTCAGAGACGGTTTAACGAAAAGTGTCGATGGCGTTGACATACCTGTTCGGGTAGAAACAATTTGCGTTCACTCTGACACCCCCAACGCCGTCGAAGTTGCGATGGCTGTTTCCGCCTCATTAAAATCATCATCAGAAAAGTAAAAATAGGCCAACTACGTAAGAAAGTGAAAAGACCGCTTAACCCAGCCTTGCTTCAATCGCGTCCCAGATGTCGGCTTCAAGCTTGACCCCATCGAAGCGATTGATTTCCTGCAGGCAGGTTGGTGAGGTGACGTTGATCTCGGTCATGTAATCGCCGATCACATCAATGCCGACGAAAATCAGCCCGCGTTCCTTGAGCGTCGGGCCGATGGCGGCGCAAATCTCTTCTTCGCGGGGTGTCAGGGTGCTTTGCAAGGCAGTGCCGCCGACATGGAGATTGGAGCGGGATTCGCCTTCTGCCGGCACCCGGTTCAGCGCCCCTGCCGCTTTGCCGTCGATCAGGATTATGCGTTTATCGCCCTGGCGGACGGCGGGCTCATAGCGCTGGACAATGATCGGCTCCCGGTAAAGCTCGGTGAAAAGCTCCAACAGTGAATTAATATTTTCATCATCCGGGCCGATATGAAAAACCCCTGCTCCGCCATTGCCGAACAGCGGCTTAATGATGAGGTCTTTATGCTCGGCGCGGAACGCCATTATTTGATCCTGATTGGTGGTGATCAGGGTCGGCGGCATGAGGTCCGGGAAATGGGTGACAAAAAGTTTTTCCGGCGCATTTCTGACATGGACCGGATCATTGACGACGAGGGTCTCGGGATGAATATGTTCGAGTAAATGGGTCGCCGTGATGTAAGACATATCGAAGGGCGGGTCCTGGCGCATCAGCACAACATCAACTGCCTGGAGATCAATCCACTCCTGTTCGCCAAGCGTAAAATGATTGCCTTCTTCCCGGCGAACTTCCAGGCTGCGCACGCCGGCCATCACGCGGCCGCTGGTGAGCGCCAGATCCTGGGTCAGATAATGAAAGAGCTTATGGCCTCGCGCCTGAGCTTCAAGCGCCATCACGAAAGTGCTGTCGGCAGATATATCGATCGCATCGATCGGGTCCATTTGGATGGCGACTTTTAGACTCATATTTATTTATTCCGGCTGGCTGTATTGATTAATAATTTTTAACCCGCACATGGCTGATCACATTGCGGACGAATTTGACACTGGCGGCGTGTTGTTTAGCGCGCTTGTGTTCGGCTTCATTTTGCGCGATGCCGATCAAATAAACCGTACGGTTAACCGTTTCGACAACGTAATTTATCGAAAAGATATCTTCATCGAAGGTCATCTTTGATTTTACCTGGGCGGTGATCCAGCTGTCCTGAGCGATATCGGAAATACCCGAATTTTTGCCGATTTGAATTTCATTAATAACCGCTTTAACGCCATCGACCTGCCAGACCAGCTTAACCGCTTCGTCGGCAATTTTGGTATCGGTGCTGGCGCCGGTCAGGAGAACCCGGCCTTCATAAACCTCGGCGCCGATGGTCGAGGTCAGCTTGAAACCGGCTTTAAAAAATTTCTCCAGCACCTGCGCTTCGATCTTAAGATCGCTTGCCCGGCCCCGGAGCCCCCGTTCCTGAACCGCGGCCACGCCCACTGTCGCGCCAGCGCCAACCACGGCGGTACAGCCTGACAAAATTGACGACAGCGCGATCATCGACGTCAGCAGTAAAACGGGTGCAGTAAATAAGCGGGTCATCTCGACAATTCCTTATCAATCAAAAACAACAAAATATTTGCCGAAGTATAACGGCATTTTACTAACTGAAAGCTAATCCGCCAAACCCCGATGTCAACCGGGCCAATATATTGGATCTACCCCTTAAATCTGCCAGGCGTTTGGCAGATGCCGCGGCAATTGCCAGGGTGCAACAGCGATGAGATCAAAGCGCAGGTCGAACCCGGCGAAATTTGGATGATGGGCAGTATAGGCGAGCGCTGCCCGGTGGATGCGCCCGCGTTGGTGGAAGCTCAAGGCTTCGATCGCTTGGGTTAAAGTGGAGCGGGCTTTAACTTCGACAAAAGCCAGTGTCCGGCCGCGCCGCGCAATGATATCAATTTCACCTAAGGGCGAGCGCAATTGGCGGGCTAATATCCGATAGCCTTTGAGGCGCAGTAAGCCGGCTGCGATATGTTCGGCCAAGGCGCCAAATTTTATCGCTCTTATTCTGGCTTTCATTTTTTTGAAAGCTCCAGCGCGCGGGCATAAATTTGGCGCTTCGGCAGGCCGGTTTCCTGCGCCAGCTCGGCGGCGACATCGCGGACGGATTTGTCCGGCAGAGCTTGGTGGATCAGTTCATCAAGTTCGGCGCCGGAAAGGGCGGCTTTTTTCAGCGGCGGGCCAATGACAATGACAATCTCGCCTTTGGGGGCGCCGGTTTCCTGATAATGCTGGGTAAGCTCCGGCAAGGTACCGCGGCGAATTTCCTCATGCAGCTTGGTAAGCTCACGCGTCACGGCAGCCGGCCGGTCGCCCAGTTGTTTTGCCATATCGCTAAGCGCCGCCGCCAGACGCTTGGCTGATTCGTAAAAAATCAGCGTTGCCGGAACCGCTGCCAATTCAGCGAGTTCTTTCGAGCGTTGGCTGGTTTTGGTTGGTAAAAAGCCGGCAAATAAAAACCGGTCGGTCGGCAGGCCGGATAAAATAAGACCGGTAATGGCTGCATTGGCGCCGGGCGCCGCGGTAACTTCCAATCCCTGATCAATGCACGCGTTAACCAGCCTAAAGCCCGGATCGGAAATCGCCGGTGTGCCGGCATCTGAAATCAGCGCAACCGCCCCACCCGCTTCGATAATGCGGAGCAATTCAGGGCGTGCCCGTTCGGCGTTATGTTCGTGATAGGCTTTCATGCGTGTGTCTATGGCGTGACGAGAGAGCATTTTTCCGCTCACCCGCGTATCTTCGCAAGCGATAACATCGGCATTTTGCAGTATTTCAATGCCGCGCAGAGTTAAATCCTGCAGATTACCGATCGGTGTGGCGACCAGGTAGAGGCCGGCCTTAAGCCCACCCTTTATTTCGGTTTTTTGTGATCGGGCACTAGGTTTACTTCTCTTTGGGCCTTCGTTAGTTTTAGCAGATGAACGTCGTGCAGATTTTTTTGCGGAATATTTTTCCTGGTCCATCACTGGCTGCCCTATTGCTTCTGGTGCCTACTTTAGGCGCTTGCGTCGAGCAACAGTTGAACCAATTCCCGCCAGATAGGCAAGGGGCTAATGCCGCGCAAACGCAATTGGCGCAGAACACGCAGCAACAGCGCGGACAACAAGGTCAGATTTTACCGCCCCCAACCCAGCAGGGAACCATTGCCACCCCAGTGCCTAATCCTGACGCGACATTGGACCCGGTGGTCGAGCCGAAACCGAATGAAATTGATCCGCCCGACAATGCGAACCTCGCGCCGCTCGATGAAAAACGTTTTGCCGCCCCTCCTGCTCCGCCGTTGAACCCTGGGGTGCCGCGGGTCGCCATCCTGCTGCCGCTCTCCGGCCAGCATTCGAAACTTGGCCAGGCGATGCTCAATGCGGCGCAACTGGCACTATTTCATTTCGCCGACAAACAGTTTGAGCTGTTACCGCAAGACACCCAAGGCACACCGAATGGCGCGGCCGATGCAGCGGCACTGGCGATCGGCGATGGCGCCTCGCTTATTTTGGGCCCGCTTTTTGCCGGTTCCGTCGAGGCGATTGCGCCGGCAGCACGGGCCGCCGGGGTAAAAGTGATCGCCTTTTCCAATGACCGCGCGGTGGCCGGAGATGGCGTCTTTACCATGGGTTTTTTGCCGAGCGAGCAGGTTCAGCGGGTCGTGTCGTTTGCCGTTAAGCGCGGTGTCAGGCGCTTTGCTGTGTTGGCGCCGGACAATGATTACGGCGTCACCATCGCCGATGCTTTGAAGCAGACGGCCGAGCTGAATGGCGCCGAAGTGACCGAACAGGCGTTTTATGATCCCTATGTTGAGGATTTTGCCCCCATTATCAAAAATTTAGCCGATTATGATGCGCGCCGGGCAACGCTCCTGGAAGAGCGTAAATTACTCGGTGAACGCGAAGATGAAGTGGCCAAACAGGCGCTCAAGCGGCTGGAAAACCTGCAAACCTTGGGCGATGTTGCCTTTGATGCGCTGTTGATTGCTGATGGCGGCAAAAGATTGCAGTCAATTGCCGCGCTGTTGCCTTATTACGATATCGATCCAAAAAAGATTAGAATGCTCGGCACCGGCCAGTGGGATGCGCCGGGGATTGGCTCTGAACCTGCCTTGGTGGGGGGCTGGTTTGCTGCCCCGGCGGCCAATACAAGGCGGGATTTTCTGCGCCAATATAAAAATATATACGGTGAGTATCCGCCGCGCTTGGCCACCTTGGCCTATGATGCGACGGCTTTGGCGGCGGTTTTTGCCCAAAATAATGCGCCTGCTGCTGATCCAGAAAATCCAGATGGCGAAAAACCCGCCAACGCTATGTTTGATATCTCTGAAATTACCGCCCCCCAGGGCTTTACCGGGCGGGATGGGATTTTCCGGTTTATGGATACAGGCGTTGCTGAGCGGGGCTTATCGGTCCATCAAGTGCGAGAGCGTGATACCAAAATTATCAGCCGGGCGCCGTCAAATTTCGATGCCAGAACAAATTAGACCCGCTTTATGAGAGCAGATGGGCAAGCACCGCATTGAGGCGTTGGCGGCCTGCCGGTGTGGCCTTTAAGATATTGTCCCGAAAGGTGATAAACCCTTCGTTTTCAAGGGCTTGCAGGCGGATTTGATCAAGCGATGAGGCTAAATCGGTGCCTGTTAAGGTGTGATAATGATCAGCTGATACGCCCTCCGTTAAACGCAGACCCATCAAAAGTATTTCATCGCGGCGTTCTTCGGCAGTTATTGGTGTGCGTTTATGCTGGCCTAATCCCTTAGTTTGAGCCAATTCCAGCCATTTCCCCGGCTCCCGGACATTCTGGATCATTTCGGTTTGGAAATCGCGGGTGAGACGGCCATGCGCCCCTGGACCAATGCCGAGATAATCCTGGCCGCGCCAATAGACCAGATTATGGCGGCTTTCTTGGGTCTCCCGGGCATGATTGGAAATCTCGTAGGCCGGTAATCCAGCGTGATCCATCAAACCTTGAGTAATTTCATAGAGCTCAGTACCAATGTCCTCGTCCGCCGCCGCCACGCGGTCCTGATGAAACACGGTGCCAGGCTCAATGGTCAGCTGATAGAGCGAGAGATGATCAGGTGCGAGCGTAAGCGCCTCGCCTAATGCCCGCTGCCACTCTGCCGGCGTTTGGCCGGGAAGCGCGTAAATCAGATCAAACGACAGGCGGTCGAAAATTTTGGCCGCACTTTCGACCGCTTTGCGTGCCTCCGCCGCATCATGGAGCCGACCCAAAAATTGTAAGGCCTGATCATTGAAACTCTGCACGCCGATTGACAGGCGATTGATGCCAGCCTGCCTAAAGTCTTGAAACAGCCGGGTTTCCGAGGATGAAGGGTTGGCTTCAGCGGTGATTTCGAAGTCTTCAGAGCAGTCCCATAAACGGCCGATTTCAGCCAAAATATCTTCGATTACCTGCGGTTTCATCAAAGACGGCGTGCCGCCGCCAAAAAACACACTTGTGACAAGACGGTCTGATGTTTCGGCAGCGTAATATCTGAGCTCTCTAAGATAAGCTTTTAGCCATAGATCATGGTCGATGGCGTCTTGGACATGACTGTTAAAGTCACAATAGGGGCATTTTTTGGCGCAAAACGGCCAGTGAATATAGATTCCAAAGGCTGGCTTAATCTCATCCATAATCTAATTAAAACAAGCGCTTACGAGTTTATTAAAGGCATCCGCCCGATGGCTTATCCGGTGTTTTACCGCCTGGTCCATCTCACCAAAGGTTAATTGATAATTTATCGGCACAAATATAGGATCGTAACCGAAACCTTTTGTCCCACGGGGCGGAAATGTCAGGGTGCCGTGGACCGTTCCTTCGAGGGTTTCGATATGGCCATCATTAGGTCCATCCGGCCAGCACAGGCTCAATGCACAAGCAAAATAGGCGTTTTGGCCTGCCGGGTTTTCGCCTATTGCTTCAATTGCCTGGCGGACTTTGTCCATGGCGAGATCGAAATCTTTGCCATCACCCGTTGGATTATAGGCCCATCGGGCAGAATAAATGCCGGGATCACCATCTAAAACCGGTACCACCAGCCCGGAATCATCGGCTAACGCCGGTAATTCTGCGCCTTTTGCCGCCGCCCGGGCTTTCAATTCAGCATTGGCGATGAAAGTCTCCCCATCTTCGATGGGTTCCGGCAGACCGAGCTCGCCCGCCGACACGACTTCAACGCCAAACGGGCTCAATAACTCATTGATTTCATAAACTTTCCCAGGATTATGGCTGGCAATAACCAGCTTTTTCTCGGTAAATTTCCGCGCCATTAGAGGCCGAGGACCGATTTTTGAATATCAACCAGCTCGGCGACGCCTTTTTTGGCCAGCGCCAGCATTGCCAGCAAATGGGCTTCGGAGAACGGCTTATCTTCTGCCGTACCTTGAATTTCAACAATATCCGCCGCGCCGGTGAGGACGAAATTGGCATCGGCATCGGCATTGCTGTCTTCCGGATAATCGAGATCAAGCAGCGGTGTGCCTTCGAAAATACCGCAGGAAACCGCCGCAAGTTGCCCAATCAGCGGAATTTCTTTGATCACGCCGAGCTCGAGCAAATTCTGACACGCCAGATGCAGCGCGACATAGCCGCCGGTGATTGAAGCTGTGCGCGTACCGCCATCGGCTTGAATAACGTCACAATCGATCCGCACCTGCATTTCGCCGAGCGCTTTAAGATCGGTAATAGCCCGCAACGAGCGGCCAATCAGGCGCTGAATTTCATGAGTTCGGCCGCCCTGACCACCACGCGCCGCCTCCCGGTTGGTGCGGGAATTGGTTGAGCGCGGCAGCATGCCGTATTCGGCTGTCACCCAGCCATGACCAGCATCGCGAAGCCACGGTGGCACGCGGTCTTCAACGGAAGCCGTGCAGATAACATGGGTGTCGCCAAATTTAATCAGGCAAGAGCCTTCAGCATGCTTATTAAAATTGGGCTCAATGGTGACGTCCCGCATTTGATCGGGCGCGCGGCCGGATGGGCGCATGGATATTCCTTCCTAGAATTAAGAGTATTTAATTGCGGCAACCTAACGAAGCCTGTCTGCATCGTCTAGAATAATAATATTAAGCCATTTTTTTAATCAGGCCGTTGACGAAAGGCCATGGCAA
This sequence comes from uncultured Rhodospirillaceae bacterium, assembly GCA_913020445.1. Taxonomy (GTDB): domain Bacteria; phylum Pseudomonadota; class Alphaproteobacteria; order Rhodospirillales; family UBA2165; genus TMED23. Next base: position 150,903 of record CAJWAR010000001.1, on the reverse strand, counting down.
ACATACATTCCGCCCATCTTTGAATTACACATAAAGTAGTGATGAACACAAAGCGTCCTGTTATCTCTGAGCTCAACGACCGCTCACGGGAAATCTTTATGAAAATCGTCGAGTCCTTTGTTGAGACCGGTGAGCCGATCGGCTCGCGCTCGTTGTCTCAGCAACTCTCGACCAGCCTATCGCCGGCGACGATCCGCAACGTCATGGCAGATCTTGAGGATTTCGGCCTGTTGTTTGCGCCGCATACCTCGGCTGGCCGCATGCCAACCGATTTAGGTTTGCGCATGTTCGTTGACGGCTTGCTGGAAATCGGCAACCTTACGTCCGATGAGCGCGATGATCTCGAAAGCCGCTTAGCGGGCACCGGAAAAAGCGTCGAAGGGGTTTTGGAAGAAGCCGGCAATACGCTATCGGGCTTGTCCAACTGTGCCGGCATGGTCTTGGCGCCAACCACTGATTCCGCACTTAAGCATATCGAGTTCGTTAATCTCAGTCCGGGCCGAGCACTGGTGGTCATGGTGACGGCGGAAGGTGTGGTAGAAAATCGCATTATTGAAGTGCCAAGAGATGTTCCAGCATCGGCCTTTACCGAAGCCACCAATTATTTGAACACGCGATTAGTTGGCCGCACGATCAATGAGGCGCGTCTGACCATTAATACTGAGATTGAACAGAGCCAAAATCAGCTTAACTCCTTGTCCGCCAAAGTTGTCGAAGCGGGCTTGGCAACCTGGGCGGGCGATGCGAATACGGGTAATATTCCAGGCACGCTGATTGTCCGTGGTCAGGCGAACTTGCTTGAAGACGTTAATGCGATTGATGATCTCGAAACTATCCGCGCCTTATTTTCGGCTTTGGAAACCAACGAAACTATGTTGAAAATTCTAGAGCTCGCCGATACGGCGGAAGGCGTGCAAATATTTATCGGTGCTGACAATGAGTTGTTTAATCTCTCGGGCTGTTCGTTTATTGTCGCGCCTTATCATTCCAGCTCCAGTCAGCTTGTAGGTGCGATTGGCGTGATTGGCCCAACGCGCATGAATTATTCACGTATTATTCCGATGGTGGATTATACGGCAAAATTAATTGGCAAATTGATGGGGTAAAACCCAATTAACGCCAAAGCAAAATAAGTATTGAGGTTATAGAAATAAAATGACGATGAACGACCAAAATTCGCCTGATAATGCAGATGAAGAAATTCCTGAAGAAACGCCGGAAGAAATGCCTGAAGATTTGGCTGAAGAATTGGCAGAAGATTCACTAGAAGCCGCTGACGGCGAGACCGCAGAAGAAAATTTAGCTGAAGATCTGGCCGACCTGGAAGCCCAGGCTGACGGCGTTGATCCAGCGGATGTTGACGATGAAGCCGAGACCGAGGGTGAGGGCGCTCAGGATGATGCTGATAACGATGCCCCGGCGGCCCCGCCGACCTATGAGGAATTGGAATCTGAAGTTGCCGCTTTAAAAGACCAGCTGCTCAGGACCTTGGCCGATGGTGAAAATTTGCGGCGGCGGACCGAACGCGAAAAGACCGACATGTCTAAATACGCGATCACCAGTTTCGCCCGCCAAATTGTCTCGGTGGCGGACAATCTGACCCGCGCTCTCGAAAGCGTTGGTGAAGAAGCCCGCAACGGTAATGAAGAGCTCAATAGTCTCTATGTTGGCATCGAAATAACCGAAAAAGAACTGCAGAATTCCTTTGAGCAGTTCAATATCAAAGTCGTTGAGTCGATTGGTCAGAAATTTGACCACAATATCCATCAGGCGATGTTTGAAATTGAGGATCCGGATCAGCCGGCCGGTCTGGTCGTGCAGGAAATGCAAAAAGGCTACGTGCTGCATGACCGGCTGCTACGCCCGGCAATGGTTGGCGTCTCTAAGGGCGGGCCGAAATTGGAAGACAATGGCGAGCCAGAATCCTCCACCCAAACTCCAGTAGAACCGCCTAAGGAAAAGGCCGCCAATGACAGCTCATCGGCTTACGAAAAACAAGCCGAAGCGGCTGATCAAGAGGCGGAAAGCGGCGGTTCTAAATTAGATACAGAGTTGTAGCGGTGGTTTTAGCGCTAAAATAAGCGAAAAATAATCGGTTTCAGTGGTTGCAGCCGTATAAGTGGCGGCTTATATAACGCCCATACACTGCTTTGGCAGGTTGAATTGATATTTTTCAATAAATACGCAGTTTAATTTTAACATTAATCTATAACCTTGGCGGCGCCGCCAACTGAATTCGGGCCGCGAGGTTCTGTTGCTAAATTGAGAGGACAGAATGAGCAAAGTAATTGGCATTGATTTAGGTACGACAAACTCCTGTATCGCCCTTATGGAAGGGTCTGATGCGAAAGTCATTGAAAACTCCGAGGGCACTCGGACAACCCCGTCGATGGTAGCATTTGCCGATGGCGGCGAACGCCTCGTCGGCCAGTCGGCCAAGCGCCAGGCCGTCACCAACCCGGAAAACACGTTGTTTGCAATTAAGCGTCTGATCGGCCGGCGTTTCGACGATCCGCTAACGGAAAAAGATAAAGGCCTGGTGCCGTATCATATCGTTTCCGGTGACAATGGCGATGCCTGGGTGGAAGCTGAAGGCGAAAAATTCAGCCCGAGCCAAGTCAGCGCCTTTATCCTGCAAAAGATGAAAGAAACGGCTGAAAGTTATCTCGGTGAAGATATCACTCAGGCGGTTATCACGGTACCGGCTTATTTTAATGATTCACAGCGCCAAGCCACCAAAGACGCTGGTAAAATCGCCGGCCTTGATGTGCTGCGTATTATCAATGAGCCGACCGCTGCCGCGCTGGCTTATGGTTTAGATAAAAACGAAAATGGCACGATCGTCGTTTATGATCTCGGCGGCGGTACCTTTGATGTTTCCGTCCTCGAAATCGGCGATGGCGTGTTTGAAGTGAAATCGACCAATGGCGATACGTTCCTAGGCGGCGAAGACTTTGACCAGTGCATCATCGATTATCTGGCTGATGAATTTAAGAAAGAGCAGAGCGTCGATCTGCGTGAAGACCGCTTGGCTCTGCAACGTCTGAAAGAGGGCGCCGAGAAAGCCAAGGTCGAATTGTCGAGCACCATGCAGACCGAAGTGAATCTGCCGTTTATTACGGCCGATCAAAATGGTCCAAAACACCTCAATATCAAATTGACACGGGCGAAACTTGAAGCGTTGGTCGAGAAATTAATCGAACGCACGATTGGGCCCTGTAAGGCAGCCTTAAAAGATGCCGGTATTACTGCCGGTGAAATCGATGAAGTAATCCTGGTCGGCGGTATGACCCGGATGCCGAAAGTTCAGGAAATCGTGCAGGAATTCTTTGGCCGCGAGCCTCATAAAGGGGTCAACCCGGATGAAGTGGTTGCCCTTGGTGCCGCGATCCAAGGCGGTGTTCTGCAAGGTGATGTTAAAGACGTGCTTCTATTGGACGTCACTCCATTGTCCTTGGGTATTGAAACCCTAGGCGGTGTGTTCACCCGGCTCATCGATCGCAATACGACCATTCCAACCCGCAAAAGCCAGGTGTTCTCGACAGCCGAAGACAACCAGAGCGCGGTGACCATTCGGGTCTTCCAGGGCGAACGTGAAATGGCGTCCGATAATAAACTGCTGGGTCAGTTTGACCTGGTTGGTATTCCACCATCACCGCGCGGCATGCCGCAAGTCGAAGTAACTTTCGACATTGATGCCAATGGTATCGTCAATGTGTCGGCAAAAGACAAAGCTACCGGCAAAGAACAGCAGATCCGCATCCAAGCTTCTGGTGGCCTGTCCGATGATGATATCGACCAGATGGTTCAAGATGCCGAGGCTCATGCCGAGGAAGATAAAGAACGCAAAGAAATGGTCGAAACCCGCAATCAGGCCGATACCATGGTTCACTCGACGGAGAAAAATCTGAGCGAATATGGTGATAAGATTACCGAAGAAGAAAAAGCGGAAATCGAAGCGGCGGTGACGGTTGTCAAAGAAGCGCTTGAAAACGAAGAAATCAAAACGGACGAACTTAAAGAAAAAACCGATACCTTAATGCAGGCGGCAATGAAACTTGGTGAAGCGATGTATAAAGCCAGCCAGGAAGAAGGTGCTGAAGGTATGCCGGAAGGTTTTGATCCCAATGATATGGCCGCCGGTATGGGCGGAGACGCTGGAGCGTCTGATGACGCGCCGGATGAAACCGTTGTCGACGCTGAGTTCGAAGAAGTCGACCCGGAAAAGCCAGAAAAGCCAGAAAATAAAGACGATTAGTCTTTAAGGAAAATGTAATGGGCGTTCTCCATAATAAATTTTGGAAACGTCCATTATATATTGAGGTAGGGTCAGCCTAATGGCGAAAGAAGATTATTATACGACACTCGGTATTGATCGCGACGCTTCCGCTGGTGACATAAAAAAAGCGTATCGTAAAATGGCGATGAAATATCATCCGGATCGCAATGCGGATGATGAAGAAGCCGAGAAGAATTTCAAAAAAGTAAACGAAGCCAATGACGTGCTGTCCGATGATGAAAAGCGCGCAGCCTATGATCGTTTTGGCCATGCTGCGTTCGAGCAAGGTGGCCCTGGTGGGGCGGGCGGCTTTGGTGGCGGGCCTGGATTCGGCGGTGCCGGCTTTGCCGATATTTTCGAAGATATGTTTGGCGATTTCATGGGTGGCGGTGGCCGCGGTGGCCGTCAGGGTTCGAGCCGTGGTTCCGATTTGCGCTACAATATGGAAATTTCCATAACTGATGCCTACAAGGGCAACAAAACCAATATCCGGGTGCCGACCTCGGTATCGTGCGATGATTGCAACGGCATCGGCACCAGAGGCGGCGTTCAGCCGGACACCTGCCCAGCCTGTCATGGCCACGGTAAAGTCCGCGCTCAGCAGGGCTTTTTTACCATCGAGCGGGCCTGTCCGACCTGTCAGGGTGCGGGCAAATTTATCAAGGATGCCTGCTCCAACTGCAGTGGCTCAGGCCGGGTTCATCAGGAAAAAACTCTTTCGGTGACCATTCCAGCTGGGGTTGAAGATGGCACCCGTATTCGGCTTTCCGGCGAAGGTGAAGCCGGGCTCAATGGTGCGCCATCCGGTGATCTGTATATTTTTATTTCCGTTTCAACGCATCACATTTTTCAGCGCGAAGGCGCCAATATTTATTGTGGCGTGCCGATCCCGTTAACCACGGCAGCGCTCGGTGGGCATATTGAGGTGCCAACCGTTGATGGCGGCCGGGCGCGCATCACCATACCGACCGGCACCCAATCGGGGCATCAGTTTCGGCTTAAGGGCAAAGGCATGTCGGTCCTACGGTCGAAAGAGCGCGGCGATATGTTTGTGCTGGCCTCGGTCGAAACACCGGTAAACTTGACCAAAAAACAAAAAGAGCTGCTCAAAGAATTCGAATCGGAAGCAGGTCCTGAGCAGAACAATCCGGAATCGGACGGTTTTTTCACTAAGGTCAAGGATCTATGGGAAGACTTAAAAGACTAGCCTGAAAAAATAAGGCCCGATATATTGGGCTAAGTAAGGGGCCAAGCGAGGGGATGCTATGAAAATCGGAATTGTCGGCTGCGCCGGACGAATGGGCCAGATGCTGGTCAAGGAAGTGCTTGGCACCGAAGGCTGTGAGCTCTCTGGTGGCACTGAAGGTCCAGGCAATTCTGCACTCGGCAAAGATATGGCATCCCATGCCGGGCTTGAGCCCTGCGGCCTGGAAATTACTGAAGACGCAGACGCGCTCTTTGCTGCCTCTGATGTGATCATCGATTTTACCCTGCCGGCGGCGACGGCAAATCATCTTGAACTCGCCAAAAAACACCAGACTGCTTTGGTGCTGGGCACCACTGGTCATGAAGCCGATGGGCTTGCGGCGATTGAAGCTGCCGCCAACGACATCACCATTGTTAAGGCGATGAATTTTTCAATCGGCGTCAATGTGCTGTTTGCGCTCTCTGAGCAGCTCGCCGGTATCTTGGATGATGAGTACGATATCGAAATTGTCGAAATGCATCACAAACACAAAGTCGATGCACCTTCCGGCACGGCCATTGGTCTCGGTGAAGCGGCCGCCAAGGGCAGGGGAATTTCATTGGATGATGTCGCCGCGCGCGGCCGGGACGGCATCACCGGTGAACGTAAAAAAGGCGATATCGGCCTTGCCTCGATCCGGGGTGGCGAAGTGGTTGGCGAACACTCGGTTATTTTTGCCGGCGAAAGTGAACGGGTTGAACTGGTCCATAAGGCGGCATCACGGGGGATTTTCTCCAAGGGCGCTGTCCATGCTGCGCGCTGGACCGACGGCCAGACTGCCGGTCTTTACGACATGCTCGACGTCTTGGGTTTTAAGTAGCGCCCTTTAACTTCTGCAGCTCTGATCCGAGTGTCTCCGCCAAAAGCTGGCGTTCGTCCGGCGCCAGTAATGAGCCGATTTCGATATAATAGCCTTTGGACCGCAACGACAGCCGTAAGTGCTGGCCGGGATTTTCTGCCAGATCGAGATGGCTCCAATAGGGCTGCAAGCGGATGGCTTCAAGCTTTTTGCCAAAGCCGGCCTTGCGGATGATCAAGTCGTTTTCACTCAGCGATAAGGTTTCGGATTTGCGGCCATGGTTCACGCCAAAACGATAGGCGGCGTAAAGCAGCACGACCTCGATCCCCACAAACGGCAGAACAGGTCCGGCGCCAATCGCCCAAAAGGCAATGCCGAGGCTGATACAGACCACTGCAATAACGATAAAAATGCGCCGCGCAATACTAAGATGCGCCAAATTGCTGGGTTTCATGATGATCTCAAGAAACACCTCATCTGGCGTGTTGGTCTTATGTTGAATTACGTCGAGCATTTTTGCCCTTTATATCTGTTCCCCCAGATGTTCCTTTTGACAGCGCTAATTTCGGCTGAAACAATATGGCGGCGTTGTGTTGCAAAAACCACACATTTCTTGAATTAAGTGCCAGGCACCGAACTATGAAAAAAACTAAGATTCACGATTTTTACGCTAAGCTTAAAGAGCAAAATCCCGAGCCCAAGGGCGAGCTTCACTACGTTAACACTTATACGCTGCTCGTGGCTGTTGTGTTGTCAGCCCAAGCGACCGATGTCGGCGTTAATAAAGCGACCAAGCCGTTGTTTAAAAAAATCAAAACGCCGCAAAAAATGGTCGAGCTCGGCGAAGCCAAGCTGAAAGATTATATCAAGTCTATCGGGCTTTATAATTCAAAAGCCAAAAACGTCATTAAGCTTAGCCACATGCTGCTCGATGACTATGCCGGCAAAATACCAGAGGATCGCGATGAGCTGCAAAAACTACCGGGGGTTGGCCGCAAGACCGCCAATGTGGTGCTCAACATCGCTTTTGGTCAGCCGACAATCGCCGTTGATACTCATTTGTTTCGGCTCGGTAATCGCACTGGGCTGGCGCCGGGTAAAACGCCATTGGATGTCGAGAAAAAGCTCGAGAAAGTAACGCCGCCCGAGTTTATGCGCCACGCCCATCATTGGCTGATCCTGCATGGACGCTATGTCTGCAAAGCCCGTAAACCGGCGTGTCCATCTTGCGTGGTCCGCGATGAATGCGGCTTTAAAGCCAAATCAACACTCGACAGTTAAGCGGCCGGCTAGGGCGCAGGGTCTTCAAGCAGATCGTCTTCGCTTTCAGTCGTGCCGATTTTAGGCGCACCCGGCAGCTCGTCTTGGACAGGTTTTTTAACCAATTTGGTTGGTGCGTCTCCGGTTTTTTCACTATCGAGCGAATCGCTATCTAGATTTTCACCAGCCGCCGGTGTTGGTTCTGGTTCAGCCGCCGGTTCAGTTTCAGGTTTAGTTTCCGGTGCGGGCTCTGCCAGGGGTTCTTCTATCGGCTTCTCGACAGATACCGGCGGCTCCTCTGGCTCAGGCACTTGTTCAGGAGCCGGTTGTTTTACCGGTTCAGTTTTCGTCAGCGGTTGAGGTTTCTTTTTGCTTTGCTTTTTTAGCTCACCTTCTGGTTTCGCCGTTGATTTATCTTGAGGCGCCGGGCTCAATTTAAAATCGACTTCCGGCACATCTTCTTCATCGCCGGATATTTTCTCCGGTTTTGGCCCAGCTTTATCGCCAGATTTTTTTGAACTGTCGCCGGCCGGCTCTTTGACCGGTTCTTCAGGACCCTTATCTGGAGCAGCTTCGGGCTCCTCTGGCACCAAAATTGGCGGCGCAATTTCTTCACCCCCATTGTCGGGAATATTTTCCTGTTGGACGGCCGGCTTTTTTACGGCACCGGGAGCGGGTTGCTCTTTAGAACTTTTTTTTGGCGCGATCGGCCCGATGGGCGCCGGTTTGCCGTCACCACCATTAGCGGTTTTCAATAGGCTGGTGAAACATATTTTTTCATCCGTTTTTTCGACCTGTTTGCCACGAACCTCAACATGATCGACGGTTAAATCGCCCGCTTCTTCAAACAGAAACAGATCGACAAAACATTCACTGCTTTGATATTGCCAAATTTGTGCCGGTGGTTCGCTGCGCTCAAATTTTGGCTTGCCAAGAAGTTCGGTAATTTCTTCGCCATCGAGCCCGAGCAAGCGTTCTTTAAAATTCGTCAGATCAATTTCAACCGCAGCTATTTGTTCAGGTTTCTCGACTGCCGCCGTAATTTCGGGCGGCAATTCCTGCTCGCTTTCATCGGTTGGCTGGCCATCTTTTGTATTTTCTTCAGCAGGATCGCCCGATTTAGCCTCGGCCGATTCCGCCACACGAGGTGTGCGAACGATTGTTGACGGATCAAGGGCGCAAGCACTGAGAAAAAAGATGATGGCAATAATAGCCAGATGAGCCGCCTGGGTGGCTGCCTGGGTGGCTGCCCGGGGCTGCTTTGTTCTGGCCAAAATTTCCCCCTTAGCTGGAGCCGTCGGCGCCAGGTGTGCTGTCGTTTTCGCTGTCAGTACTATTGTCCGCCTCATCAAGCGACGCCATATCGCCAGAGATTTCGCCACCGGCTTCAATGACGATCCGGCCATAGCGAACCGAGCCGTCAACCCTGCCGTCTTTATGGATCGTCAAGAGGTCTTTGGCGACCAAAGTGCCTTCAAATTTTCCACTGATCTCTGCTTCCATGACATCGGCGTTGCCTTTGAAATATCCGGTGGGAGATACTTCAATCGCGTGGGCATCGGTTAAAGTGGCTTCGACCCGGCCATCCACAACCAGTTTTTCACAAGCCGTTATTTCGCCGTTTAAGCAAATATTGCGGCCGACGGTTAGACGATTGGCTTCATCATCCAAGGCCAACATATGCTCACTGCGTTTTGGTCCACCTGGTATTTCAGTGACCCGCCTGGGGATTTCGCCCCGAAACGGTGTGCCGGTACTTTTCGCCGGCGCGTGAGAGCCTTTTTTTGAAAATGGCTTGAGCGGCGGTGCAGAAATATTTTTATTGGATTGGTTTTCGGCGGCACGTGCCGCCGCGCCATCCGCAGCATTTCCCGCGCTCGGGTTGCCAGCGTCTTTGTCTTTATTTTTTCCAAACATGGTCATTTCCAATCAATTACCGTCAATCAATATTAAAGGCTTTAAATCAATTTAGCCATCAAGTGCGTCAATTCTATTGCGCCATCCCTGTACCAAATGCACCATCGCAGCAGTCGCGATCACGGGTGCGATTAAGTTTACCACCGGAATCGTCATTAAAAAGGTGATTATAACCCCGGCAAGAAACATTTTACCTCGAAACGCACCGCGCACATAAACGGCCTGTAAGGGCTCCATGCGGCGATGGGCTATGAGTTCAAAATACTCCCGGCCAAGAAGATACCCGTTCAGGGCGTAGAAGACAAAAAGATTGAGCGGTCCTAAGAAAAAGAAAACGATATAAAGCGGTAATGCCAACAAGTTAAGAACAACCGACAAGCCGGTAAATTTTAAAGTGATTTTTAAAATTTCGCTCAGATTCTGCCCCCGGGTTTCGGCCAGATCAGGATAATGTTTGCTTTCAACTGCCTGGGCGGCACGTTCAAGGAAAAAACTGGCGATCAATGTTGCGGTTGCCGGGAACAAGAACCAAGTTGCAATGATGATCAAAACGCCGCCAAATATATCGGTCAGCCATTCGACGATCCAATCGAATATGCCAAACAGCCAGCCAGTGGTGAATATTTCAGTTTCAAAGAGGACAAAGGCGATCGAAATCCACAGCAGGACAAATATAGCCAGCGAACCAAGCAAGCCGATCCACACCACTTGGCGCAAGGATTTGTCAGAAAGCTGTCCAAAAGCAAGAGAAAAAGCCGAAATCATTTAGTCCAATTTCCAAAAACGTCATGTTGAAACAAAAAGCCAAGTGTTACTCTAATTTATCGCCCAGATTATTATTCTGTTTATCATTCTATTTATCGGGGTTTGCTGCTGACCACAAGAGGGCCGTTAGGCATTTTTGAAGCATCACTTGATGCGATGATTGGCCGCGGTATAATCGATTACATAATATCGGTTTGATTGTGCCAAGGTTTGGCTAAACCGACCGAATTTATTTCTAACAATAAGGTGAAAATATTTAATGAGTGATACAGAGTTCGACGTTGTTGGTATCGGCAACGCTATTGTCGATGTGCTAGCCCATGCTGAAGACGCATTTCTTGAAGAACAAGGTCTGGCTAAGGGCGCAATGACGCTAATTGATGCCGCAACAGCCGAAAAAATTTATGGCCTGATGGGGTCCGGCCTTGAAATGTCCGGGGGCTCTGCCGCCAACACTATTTCTGGCATTGCCTCTTTGGGGGGCGCCGGCGCGTTTATCGGTAAAGTCTGCAAAGATCAATTGGGTGAGGTTTTTACCCATGATATTCGCGCTGCCGGCGTATCTTTTTCAACGGCGCCGGATGAAAATGGCGCGCCAACAGCGAGGTGTCTTATTTGTGTGACCCCTGATGCCGAACGGACCATGCAGACATTTTTGGGGGCCTGTGTCGATCTCGGCCCCGAAGACGTCGACGACCAAGTGATTGGCGCCTCGAAGGTGGTTTACCTGGAGGGTTATCTATGGGATCCGCCACGGGCGAAAGAAGCCTTTATCAAAGCTGCTAAAACAGCCAAACAAGCTGGCCGTCAGGTGGCACTTAGCCTATCGGATCCGTTTTGCGTTGATCGCCACCGCGAGGAATTTCTCGATTTGGTCGATAACCACGTCAATATATTATTTGCCAATGAAGATGAGATTAAATCGCTCTATCAGGTCGATGAGTTTGATGAGGCCCTGCAGCAGGTGCGGGGACATTGTGACATTGCGGCGCTCACCCGGAGCGCTCATGGCTCGGTTATTGTCGCCGGTGATGAAGTGCATGTTCTGGATGCCGAAAACGTAGACCGTGTTATCGACACAACGGGAGCGGGCGATTCATACGCGGCCGGATTTTTGTATGGCCTGACCCAGGGTGAAGATTTGGCAATTTGCGGACGCATGGGCGGTATTTTAGCGGCGGAAATTATTTCTCATTATGGCGCTCGGGCAGAAAGTGATCTGAAATCCGTTCTTACCGAAAAACTGAAGTGATTGATTGTGGCGTCGCCGATTTCAGCTTCAACGCCAAATATTTCATCGGCTGAAGGTGCGGACATTGCGCCTAAGTCCAATGGTTCCGGTTCCGCCTTAGCCGGCCATTCATTTGAGATTTCTTGGTTTTGGCGGGCCTTGCCGGCTGGCATGCGGCGGCGCTGGTGGCTGTTTCGTTTATTTGATCTCGTCGTCCGCCACTGGCCGATTTTTAAACGTCGCCAAGGCATCTTGGTGGTTCGCATGGATGGCATCGGCGATATGGTTTTATTTCGTCGCACCCTTGACGAATATGCCGGTGTTTTTGGCGTTGATAAGTCCGGCATTACGGTACTTGGTTGTGCGAGCTGGGGACCCATAGCGGCGCAAATATTTGACGGCTATAAATTGTTTATCATTGATGAGCACGCTTTTGCTCGCCGGCTCTTTTACCGTTTTGGCATTGGATTGATGGTCCGCCAAATTGCCCCTGCTGTGACAATTTGTGATGTTTATCTGCGCCGGGCGATGATGGCTGATAGTTTGGTTTGGATGGCTGGAGCACCAAAGTCTGTTTCTTCACTGCCGTATATCAATGAACCAACGCGAACCGAATTCACCTATTATTTGAGCCAGGTCGATCAAATTATTGATACCGGGACCTACCCGACTCACGAAATCCTGCGCCACTACCGATTTCTCTCCGATTACGCTGACAAAGAAATTCCACCCCAGCCGCCAAAAATTTCCTGGCGGGACACCCCGCCTTTGCTGCCCGATGGCGCACCCTACGCGGTGCTTAATCCCGGCAGCAACGAATATGGCCGGCGGTGGCCGTTTGAGAGTTATTTAAAAATTGCTGAGCGACTGATGGATAAAGGTTACCGCGTGGTAATTGTTGGCGGGCCGGGCGAGCGGGCGGGTGATCACCGTCAACGTCTTGGCAATGATCAACGAGTCATTGATCTCACTGGTAAAACTTCTGTACCCGAGCTTATGGATATCCTGAACCATGCGGCTTGCGTGATCAGCAACGATACCGGGCCGGCGCATTTATCAATTGCGCTTGAAACACCGACTGTGGTGGTGGTCGGCGGGGGTCATTTCGGTAGTTTCGTGCCGTACCCCAAAGAAATTTGCCCTCCCCATGCACGGTTCGCGTTTGAAGAGATGCCGTGCTATCACTGTTTTTGGCGATGCCATAAGCGAAACACCAAGTTTGACGTATTTCCCTGTGTCAGCGCCGTTGAAATTGATGCGGTGTGGGAGGCAGTTACGCAACTGGTTGATGTCTAAATGGTTGATTTTTACGACAGCTATAGTCAATACAAATCCTACCGCACGCCCGAGCTCCAAGATAAGTTTATCCGCCAATTTGATCGGGAGTTTTGGCAACCGACCAAGTGCACGCCAGATTTTTCGGTTTTGGAGATTGGCTGCGGTACCGGGTTATTTTTAAGTTATTTGAAACATAAGGAAGTTAAGAATTTTATCGGCATTGATTCTGATAACGAGCTGAAAAATCACCTGCCTGCCAATGTTGCGTCTCACTTTAGAAATTTGAATATTCTGGATGACGTTGAGCGCGCCTCCATCAATCAAAAATTTGACGTCATTGTTATGTTTGATGTGTTGGAACATTTTGAACCAAATGTTGCGGTTAATTTGCTGCAAGATCTGGCGGCCATGCTTAACAAAAATGGCACAATAATTGTGCGCCTGCCAAACGCCGCCTCGCCGTGGGGCCTAACGTACCAATATGGCGATCTAACCCATCAAGCCGCTTATAGCCCGTTAAGTCTCCGCCAATTGGCCATCGCCGGCGGGTTAGTGTGTGTCAGCTGTTTTGAACAAATTACGGGCTCGCCCAAACGGCGGTTAATGGACAAGCTATATCATAAAATTATGTCAGCGATTTTAATGAGCCCGCCTGAAATATGGTCGGCTAATTTTTTTGGTGTCTTAAAACGCCGTGATGATAGCTGATGGTTATACCCGCGTTTTTGTCGCGATCTAAAAAGCGCATCGGTGAAGCTTCGGGGGTCTTGTTTATTTCTTCCGGCGGGCTGGGTGATACAGTCCTGTTGTCCCTGGTCGCTGATCGCCTTTGTCAAATTGCCGAGCCGGGTGAGTCCATTACATTAATTTTACGCCGCGATGCCGCTAAATTAGCATTTATATTCAGTAAAAAAATTAACATTCTGCCGCTCGACTATGTCGCTTTTCAGAAAAATCGCGCCTACCGCAAAGAAATGTCTGACCAGCTTTATAACGCGAATTACCGGCTGGTCGTCAGCACGGATTATTTGCGGCACCCCAAGCTCGATGATGCTTTTGTCAAAGCCTGTGAGGCGCCGGAAGCCCTAGCCATGGAACCACGCGCCTGGGCTAAATATGATAAGGAGCTTGCCAAAAACCGCACGCTCTATAGCGGCCTTTACGACAGCGGGCCGGTGCATTTGGATAAAGTGCTGCGCTGGTCAGGCTTCGCCGATTGGTTGACAGATACCGAAGCGTCATCACCGCTCGTACAATTGCCGCAAGATCGGGTGAAAACGGGAGACGCTTACCCCCGCCCAACGGTGATCCTGGTGCCATTCTCGGCCGTGAAGGAAAAGCAGTCGCCGCCCGAAATATTTTTGAAAATCATGGCGCATCTTGGCGATGATTATGATTTTGTCATTACCGGCGCGCCGGATGATCTCGATGCTAACCTGGAATTCAAGGCTTTCTTAGAGCGGCCCAATGTCTCATATGATGGTGCGGCTTTTGAAGATTTGGCGCCCAAACTCAAACAAGCTCAGCTGGTGGTATCGGTCGATACCGCAACAATGCATTTGGCGGTAGCGGTCGGCGCACCGACTGTCTGTCTGGCGAGCGCTGCATATGTCGGCGAGATCGTGCCTTATGCGCCGGAGATCATGCCCGAAAATATCAGTTTTGTTTACACGCCGATGGAATGTGAAGGCTGTCTTGGCAGCTGCCACCTGCCGGCAGAAAGGGACATGTTTCCCTGCGTGGCAAGGTTAGAGGAAAATAAAATTCTGACTGCCATTGACGAATTGCTCGCGCCATGAGCACCGGAAATTGGCCAAGAGAATGGAGTGTGGCCGCCCGGGTCTATTTGGATCGCCGTGTATTGGCGATGTTGTTTTTGGGCTTTTCCAGCGGTCTGCCGTTTGGCGTGCTGGCGGAGCCGATGACGGCCTGGCTGGCGGGGTCCGGCGTTGATAAAACAACCATCGGCTTATTTGCGCTTGTGAGCCTGCCCTATGCGCTTAAATTTTTGTGGGCGCCGATTATGGACCGGGTACCCTTGCCAATCGTGACCCGAATGTTTGGCCGGCGGCGTGGCTGGGTTCTCGTTACCCAAATAATCCTGATCGCCGCCATTATCAAACTTGGTCTGGCTGATCCGGCGAACAGCCTGTGGTGGACGGCGGCATTTGCCTTAGCGGTATCTTTTGCCTCGGCGAGCCAGGATATTGTCATTGATGCATACCGGGTTGAAATCTTAGCTGAAGATCAATTAGCCGCTGGTGCAGCGCTGGCGATCAATGGCTGGCGGTTATCATCCTGGGGCGGCGCGGCGGTGGCGTTGATATTTGCCGATCTGGTGTCCTGGCAGGTCGTGTTTACCGGTCTCGCGTTTGCCGTTGGAGTTGGCATAATCGCCATCCTGCTCAATCCGGAACCAACCACACCGATGTCGGATGAAGCGATCGCGCTTGAGCAAGCGGCCGAAGACTTTCTCGAGCGAAATGCCCATTTGCCGGAAGGTCTCGTCCGCGCGACCGCATGGCTGTATGGCTCGGTGTTTTGTCCTTTCATCGAATTTCTCACCCGCCCTAACTGGCTGCTGATCATATTATTTATTTTATTGTATAAATTTGGTGATGCGGTTTTGACGGTAATGAAAATCCCGTTTTTTCTCAAACTTGGTTTTTCCAACACGGAGATTGGCACCATTGCCAAGCTGGTTGGTTTCCCACCAATTGTCATTGGAGGATTGTTTGGCGGCTTGCTGTTGGCAAAAACCGGGATTATGCGCGGGCTGTTGATCAGCGGTGTCTTAATGGCCGCGTCGAATCTGGTTTTTGTCGTGCAAAGCTGGGTTGGTTATAGCCAGGAAATGCTGGCCGTTACCATCGCCATTGAAAACTTCACCACCAGCATGGGGACGGTCGCTTTCGTCGCCTATCTCTCAAGCCTCTGTAATATAGCCTATACCGCGACGCAATATGCGCTGCTGACGTCTTTTATGGCATTTTCCCGAACCGTGATGACATCGGGATCGGGCTGGGTCGCCGATCAAGTAAGCTGGCCGGTGTTTTTCGTGCTGACCACATTGGCCGCTTTGCCGGGATTGATCCTGCTGGTCTATATGATCAAGCGCCAGCCGGTTAACTCACCAGCGCCTGTTCAACCGCCTCGCTAACAACATCCAATGGAATAAAATGCATTTCCCGTCCGCCGTAATCCTGAGCGCGGATAATGGTGAGGTTGCTGGCCATCGGCGTAAATTTTTCCGGCACTGTGCGGCCGAATAATGAGATGAGCTTAGCCCCGCCCGTCGCGAACATATGGCCGGTGCCGGAATCGTTGGATACAGCGAGCGCCAATTGCTTGGTGAGCGCCATGGTTAATTGCGGCGTAAAATTATGCGCCTCGCCCAAGCCATCTTGTTGCAAGGGGAACAGCGCATCTGGCACGGCGCTGGCGATCTCCGCCTGCCACTCAAACTCTTGCGGGCCCAAAATAAAGACCGGCACTCGTCCTTTGCTCACCTGTATTTTGGCGAGGGCGATAAAACTCTCAAGCGGCCAGCATTTGGGCAAGCCGCCCGCGCCGGGTGACAGCCCGATATAACTCGGACCCTCAGGCAACGCTTTAGCCGCAAGTTCGATGAGTACCGGATCAAGCTCAAGTTCGAGTTGGGGCGGCGTCGGAAAATTTTGTCCTGTCGTGATTTCCAGCAGATCGAGCAATTGGCGCTGCATCAGTTTCGGAAATTTATAGTCTTTGGCTGGTTTTCTTGACGACAGAATAAAATTGCCGAAAGGCGAGACAAATACTTTGTGGCGGATGCGAAACAGGATCAGTGTGGCCAGCGCTACTTTCTGCGTATCAATAATCAAATCAAAGGCGCGACCGTTTAAAGGCCGGTATAATAGCTCTTTGGGGCTTAATCCCACGCCTGTCATTACCCCTTCCACAGCACCGGGGTGTTCGATCACTTCATCTATGAGGCCTTTGACTACGGGAGCCATGATGCCGGCATAAACGCTGGTGTCTTTGCCGGCGAGCCAGGTGATATGGGCGTCTGGATAGGCGGCGCGCAAACCCCTGACAAAAGGCAGCTTAAGCAGGCTATCGCCAACCCGGTCGAGACCGACATAGACGAGTACAGTTTTTGGTGCTTCGTTATTACGCATGGTGGAAACTGGGTAGCATAGGCCAGAGATTTATAAAACTCCGTTGTTTCTTTGGATCAAATAACTATGTTTAATTATAAGGATCAGAACAGGAGCGAGCCATGCGCATCGGTGTACCGAAAGAGATTAAAGTTCATGAATATCGGGTTGGGCTCGTGCCGGCGAGTGTCCGCGAGCTTATTCACAATGGCCACGACGTAATTGTCGAGCAGGATGCCGGCGTAGGCGTTGGTTTTGAAGACGCAGATTACGCAGCAATTGGGGCCGAAATATTACCGGCGGCAGTGGACGTGTTCCAAGCCGCCGACATGGTCATTAAGGTCAAAGAGCCGCAGGCCGCTGAAATATCCATGTTGCGTAAAGACCAAGTGTTGTTCACTTATCTCCATTTGGCGGCTGAGCCGGATCAAACCCAAGGCCTGGTTGATTCCGGCTGCATCGGGATTGCTTACGAAACTGTCACCGATGATCGCGGCGGTCTGCCCTTATTGGCGCCAATGAGTGAGGTTGCTGGCCGCATGTCGATCCAAGTCGGAGCACTTTGTCTCGAAAAAGAAAAAGGTGGTAAGGGTATTTTGCTGGGTGGTGTGCCGGGCGTGCCGGTGGCGAAAGTCGTTGTGCTTGGCGGTGGTGTTGTTGGCACCAATGCAGCGCGAATGGCGATGGGCTTGGAGGCTTCAGTAACTGTGATTGATAAATCGCTGCCCCGGCTTAACGAATTGGATATGCAGTTTGGCCCAACCCTCAACACGATCTACGCGACCATGGAATCCGTTGAGCAATATGTCATTGGCGCTGATCTGGTGATCGGGGCGGTGTTGATCCCCGGCGCTGCCGCTCCCCGGCTGGTGACTAAAGATATGATCAAAAAAATGCAAAAGGGCTCGGTTGTCGTCGATGTCGCGATTGATCAAGGTGGCTGTTTTGAAACCAGTAAACCAACGACCCATGCCGACCCGACTTATATCGTCGATGATGTCGTGCATTATTGTGTCACCAACATGCCGGGCGCGGTAGCCCGCACATCGGCGCGGGCGCTCAACAATGCGACCCTGCCATTCGTTATCGATCTCGCTAATAAAGGCTACCAACAAGCTTTGCAGGATGATCCGCATTTGTTGAACGGACTTAATATTCATAAAGGCCATGTCACCTATGAAGCCGTGGCCCGTGATTTGGGGATGGATTTTCTGCCGCCTGCCAAAGCGATCGGCTAGGTAAAATGCCCGACATTGAAATCATTGAAGCTGATATTACGACTTTGCCGGTTGATGCCATTGTCAATGCGGCAAATGAATCGCTGCTGGGCGGTGGTGGTGTCGATGGCGCCATCCATCGGGCGGCCGGGCCGGAACTTTTAGCAGAATGCCGGGCTTTAAACGGCTGCCCAACCGGCGAGGCCAAAATGACCAGCGGCTACAATCTGCTGGCTAAACATGTCATCCATACGGTGGGTCCGGTGTGGCAGGGCGGGGATGCCAATGAAACGGCGTTATTGGCAAGCTGTTATCGCCGGTCGCTGGAAATCGCAGCTGAACGGGATATTCATTCTATGGCTTTTCCGGCCATCAGCACGGGTGTGTATCGTTTTCCAGCAGGCCGGGCGGCTGAGATCGCCGTCTCAACTGTGGCCGAATTTCTAGCTACGCACGAAAACCCGGCGAAAGTGATTTTTTGCTGCTTTGGTGCGGAATCGGTGCGCCACCACCAGGAGGCACTTGATAAACTTTAAAAAAGTTCACGTAATCCCAAAAATATCAGACCCGATAAAATTGCCGCTGCCGGTACGGTGATGACCCAGGCCGCAACAATGGTGGCTAAATGCCGCCGCCGCACAAGTTTTCGTTTCTGGGCTTTCTTTTCTTTTTTCTTAATTTTAGCCGTGCTAGGCGGCGCATTACTATTTTCGGGCCAGCTCACCGGCCCGCCGGAGGTTTCACTGTAAGAGATTGCAGCGTCTATCGGTTTACTTTTATTGGCCAGGAATTCGCGCAGGAAGCCAACCCCAAACACGGCACCGACGGCGATATGGGTGGAGCTGACCGGCAGGCCCAAGGCAGAAGCGATAATCACCGTAATGGCCGCCGATAGTGCAATGCAAAAAGCCCGCACCCTATTGAGTTTGGTGATTTTCTCGCCAACGATTTCGATGACTTTGGGGCCGAACAAAAACAAACCAATTGAGATGCCAATCGCGCCAACCACCAGCACCCAGATCGGCAGGGTGACCTTGGCGGCAACCGTGCCGGCCGTGACCGCGCTAACGATGGCGGCAAGCGGGCCCACTGCATTGGCGACATCATTGGCGCCATGGGCAAAGCTTAAGAGAGCGGCTGCACAAATTAACGGGATAGTGAATAGATCGCTAACGGATTTCCGCCGATTGGGCATCTTGGCTGCCGCCTTAGCAACGGCAGGCCGGACCAGGGCAAAAGCGATGGCAAATGCTCCGGCGCCGATCAGCGCGATCATATAGGGCTCCGGCTTCCAGACGCGCTTAAGGCCTTTCATTACCAAATAGACAGAAAATGCCGAGGCCAGGATCGAGACCAGTACCGGCACCCACCGTCGGGCGGCCGTGATTTTATCGTCCCGATAGAGGATAAAATATTTGGCAAAGCTCAAAAAACCGGCGGCGATTAGCCCGCCAAGTACCGGCGATATGACCCAACTGACGGCAATCTTCGCCATCACCGGCCAATTGACCGCTGCGATGCCGGCAGCAGCGACACCAGCACCCAGCACGCCGCCAACTACTGCGTGGGTGGTTGAAACCGGCGCGCCAATGTAGGTCGCGAGATTAACCCAAACAGCCGCCGCCAAAAGGGCTGCCATCATTGCCCAGATAAAAGTGTCTTTATCGGAAACTGTATTGGGATCGATAATGTTCTTGGAAATCGTGGTCACAACATCGCCACCGGCGATAATCGCTCCGGCAGCTTCAAACACGGCGGCAATAAGAAGAGCACCAAATAAAGTGATGGCCTTCGAGCCCACTGCCGGTCCAACATTATTGGCAACGTCATTGGCGCCAATATTAAGCGCCATATACCCGCCGATGATAGCGGCAACGATAAGGATGGCACTGCCTTCAAGGCCGGTGGTTTGAAAAGCGGCAAAAATCAACACGCCGATTAGAAAGAGGACACTAAATCCCAGATTAATATTGCTTTGGCCGACTTTCGCGGTTGCTTTTTCGAGCTGAACAACGCGTTTTAAATCTTTATCAAGGATAGATTTTTTTGCCATGCTGAGAGCCAGTTAAAACCTTCTATCAAATATCATTTCTGCGAGCGCTTATAATACACTTGTATGACAGTTTTATGACATATTGGCAGGCCGATGAAAGCAGAATTAATTTGGCTGTCGTCGAGGCGCTATCGTGGTAAAACACTTAACGAATATTGTGAGAAGATGTTGAGCTCGTGACCGAACCTGCGCTTGAACCAAACAAAATAGAAAACGATTCGGCGGCCAAGGCGGCTACGCCGGTTAAAGGCGTGACGCCAATGATGGCGCAGTATCTGACCATCAAGCGGGATAACCCGGACTGCCTGCTGTTTTACCGGATGGGTGATTTTTACGAATTGTTTTTTGAAGATGCGGTGATTGCCGCCCAAGCACTTGATATTACCCTGACCAAACGCGGCAAGCATCTGGGTGAAGATATCTCAATGTGTGGCGTGCCGGTGCATAGCCATGAAAGCTATCTGTCGCGCCTGATCAAGCAAGGCTTCAAAGTCGCCGTCTGTGAGCAAACCGAAGACCCGGCGGAAGCAAAAAAACGCGGCGCCAAATCCGTCGTCCGCCGCGAAGTCGTGCGTACTATTACGCCGGGCACCTTGACCGAAGACACCCTACTCGACAGCAAACGTAATAATTTTTTAGCTGCTCTCGCCGAAGCCCAAGGCAGTTTCGGGCTCGCCTGGCTCGACATGTCGACCGGTGATCTGCAGATGCAGCCCCTGTCCGAGCATACCGTGGCAGCTGCATTGGCGCGGCTTGATCCTGGTGAAGTGCTGATCTCGGACCGCATGCTCGGGCGCGAAGATCTCGCCGATGCCTTTCAGCCCTGGCAGGAGCAGCTCTCAACCTTACCGGCGAGCCGGTTCGATTCGACCAATGGCGATCTGCGCCTACAGGCGATGTTTGAAGTTAAAACGCTGGATGCCTTTGGGCCATTTTCCCGCGCTGAATTATCGGCCGGCGGTGCGCTGATCGATTATGTCGAGTTGACCCAGCAAGGACAATTGCCGCGAATCGCGCCGCCCAAGCGCCTCTCCGAAGGGGCGGTTATGGAAATCGATGCGGCGACCCGCCACAATCTGGAACTGACCCAGACACTCAGCGGTGAGCGCAAAGGCAGCCTGCTCTCGATCATTGACCAAACCCTGACCGGGGCGGGAGGCCGGCTGTTGGCGGCACATATTTCCGCGCCGCTTACCGATGCGCGGGAAATCAACCAACGCTTGGATATGGTTCAGCATTTTTATGATGACCACAGCTTGCGGGAAAATTTAAGCGATCTCCTGAAGCAAG
This sequence comes from uncultured Rhodospirillaceae bacterium, assembly GCA_913020445.1. Taxonomy (GTDB): domain Bacteria; phylum Pseudomonadota; class Alphaproteobacteria; order Rhodospirillales; family UBA2165; genus TMED23. The sequence goes on along the minus strand of CAJWAR010000001.1, from coordinate 129,432 downwards.
TGCCGGATATTGAGCGCGCACTTTCCCGCCTTACCTTGGCGCGGGGTGGGCCGCGTGATCTGGCGGCGATTCGCGATGGGCTCGCCCTGACCGCTGACATCCGCAGCTGCCTGGAAAGCGCCCAACTGCCGGAGGGCATTGAAGCGGCCTTGGATGATTTCGGCGCGCACGGCGAATTAGTGCTGACGCTGGCCGAAGCGCTAGCGCCCGATTTGCCGCTTTATGCGCGGGATGGCGGCTTTATTGCTGAAGGCTATGCGCCGGGCTTTGATGAATTGCGCTCGCTCCGTGATGAGAGCCGCCGCCTGATCGCCGGATTGCAGGATAAATATGTCCGGGCTGCCGGCATTCAGAACCTTAAGATTAAACATAATAATGTGCTCGGCTATTTCATCGAAGTATCGGCGCGCCATGCCGAGACAATGCCGGCCGGGCCGGAAGATATTTTCATTCACCGCCAAACCATGAAGAACGCCGTCCGCTATACGACCGTGGAGCTTGGCGAATTGGAAGGCAAGATCGCCAGCGCCGCCGATAAAGCGCTGGCTATGGAGCTCGAGCTTTATGATGAGCTGGTGCAGAAAACGAATGCGCAGGCAAATGAGATTGCCTTGGCAGCATCGGCTTTGGCGCGCTTAGATGTGGCCGCAGGCTTGGCCGGTTTGGCGGTCGATCAGCGCTATTGCCGCCCCTCAATCGATGATAGCGTGACCTTTGATATTACCGGCGGGCGTCATCCCGTTGTTGAAGTGGCCCTGGCCAAAGATCCCAGCCTCGAAGCAGCCGGCAGCTTTGTCGCCAATGACTGTAACTTGGGTGATAGTAGTCAGCTGTGGTTGCTGACCGGTCCGAACATGGCCGGCAAGAGCACGTTTCTCCGGCAAAATGCATTAATTACCGTGCTCGCTCAAATGGGCTCATTTGTCCCTGCCGAAAGCGCTCAGCTTGGCGTCGTCGATCGGTTATTCTCTCGGGTGGGGGCCGCCGATGATCTGGCGCGGGGCCGCTCAACCTTTATGGTAGAAATGGTTGAAACCGCCGCTATTTTGAGCCAAGCGACCGAGCGCTCCTTTGTCATTTTGGATGAAATTGGCCGTGGCACGGCAACTTTTGATGGGCTGTCGATTGCCTGGGCGGTGGTCGAGCATCTCCATGAGGTTAATAAATCCCGGGCGCTCTTCGCCACCCACTATCACGAGCTTACCAATCTGGCCTCGAAGCTTGACGGGTTGACATGTCACACCATGCGGGTCAAGGAATGGAAGGGTAATGTGGTGTTCCTCCATGAAGTTGCGATCGGTGCGGCGGACCGCTCTTACGGTATTCATGTTGGCCAATTGGCGGGGCTGCCGGAGGCGGTGACGGCCCGCGCCGAAGAAGTCCTGGCGGCCCTCGAAGAAGGCGATCAGGCGGGGGCAGTGACGCGGCTTGCCGATGATCTGCCGCTCTTTGCCGCGGGTCCGCAGTCACCGCGTTCCCGGGCGCCCGAGCTCTCGGCCTTGGAGCAGGAAATGGATGCGATAATGCCGGATGAGCTTAGCCCGAAAGAAGCGCTGGAGCTGATTTACAAGCTAAAGAAACTCAGGGAATAGCTAGACGCAGAAACCCCGCCCTCGAAAAACTCGATTTTATCCCTTATATTGGCTTCAATTGAGTTCTTTAAGCGATAGGTTTTGATGGATCAAATCAGCCAGATAAGGCAAAAACGCAAAATTATCGACCGTCTCGAGGTGATCGAGCGGCTGGATAACGTACTGGGCGGTAAGGCTTACGAATCAATCAAGCGTCCCGAACTGGTGGCAATCCTTAAAGCGGCACTGCAAGACGGTAAGGCTGAAGTTCAGCGGCGCTTTGAAGCAGGCGGCCGGGGTAGCGAGGTTGTCCACGGTAATTCCTTCCTGGTCGATCAATTGGTGCGCATTATTTATGACATGGCCGTTTACCGCGCCTATCGCGTTTCCAATCGAACGACCGCGGAACAGCTCAGCATTGTTGCCATCGGCGGCTATGGCCGCGGCGAATTAGCGCCGTTTTCAGATGTCGATTTGATGTTCGTCATTCCATACAAAGAAACCCCCTATAGCGAACAAGTTATCGAGTTCATTCTTTATATGCTGTGGGATATGGGACTTAAGGTCGGCCATTCGACGCGCTCGGTCGATGATGCCATTCGCCTCGCCAAGCAGGATTTGACCATCCGTACCTCTATATTGGATGCCCGCTGGCTGTGGGGTGACCAGCAGCTGTTCACTGAGCTGACCGGGCGTTTCCACGATGATATCGTGTCCGGTTCGGGGCCGCAATTTGTTGAAGCTAAATTGCAGGAACGCGATGACCGCCACGAGCGCATGGGCGATACCCGTTATGTCGTCGAGCCTAACGTCAAAGAGGGCAAAGGGGGTTTGCGCGATTTGCAGACGCTCTATTGGCTGGCGCGCTATCTTTATGGTGTCGATGAAGTTGAAGAACTGGTGCCGCTTAAAGTTTTCACCAAGCAGGATGTCTCACGCTATCGCAAGGCTTGTGATTTTTTGTGGACGGTGCGGTGTCATATTCATTATCTGACCAACCGCGCTGAAGAACGCGCCTCCTTTGATGTGCAAAAAGCGATTGGCGAGCGCATGGAATATAATGACCGTGCCGGCTCGACCGGGGTTGAGCGGTTCATGAAACACTATTTCCTGATGGCCAAAGATGTCGGCGATCTGACCCGGGTGCTGTGTGCGGTACTGGAAGAACAGCAGAAAAAACGCGCCTTTTTCCGGTTGCCGGGCCATTTATCCGGTTTGACCCGCCGCCGCATCAAACTGGACGGGTTCATTAACGATAAAGGCCGGATTATGCTCGAGGATAAAAATGCCTTCAAAGATGATCCGCTTAAACTGATCCGGATATTTTATGAAGCCCAACAGCACGACCTCGATATCCATCCGGAAGCGCTGCGCCGGATTTACCGTGATCTTAAATTAATCAATAAAGAATTGCGCGATGACCCTGAAGCCAATCGTTTGTTTATTGAGATTCTATCCTCGACGAAAGATCCGGAAATATCGTTGCGGCGGATGAATGAAGCCGACGTCTTGGGTAAATTTGTGCCCGATTTCGGCCGCGTCGTTGCGCAGATGCAGTACGACATGTATCACACCTACACGGTCGATGAGCACACCATCCGCGCGATCGGTATTTTATCCCGCATCGAAGCTGGCTCCTACACCGAAGATATGCCCAATGCCAGTCAGGCAATCACCGAAATTCAATCCCGGCGCGCCCTTTATGTCGCTGTTTTGCTGCATGATATTGCCAAAGGAAGAGGCGGTGATCATTCGGAACTTGGCGCCGAGGTGGCGCTAACGTTGTGCCCACGCTTTGGCCTGACGGCGGAAGAAACTGAAACTGTGGCGTGGCTCATCGAGCATCATCTGTTGATGAGCGACATTGCCTTCAAGCGCGATATCGATGATCCTAAAACCATCAATGATTTTGTCGCAGTGGTTAAATCGGTCGAGCGCCTGCGCCTGATGGCGGTGCTGACAGTGGCCGATATTCGTGCCGTCGGCCCTAAAACCTGGAATTCCTGGAAATCAGGCTTGCTGCGGGGACTTTATCAACGCGCTCTCGAAGTTATGTCCGGCGATATGGTTGCCGATAATCGCCAGGCTCGGATTGACCACGCCAAGGATGATTTGCGCGAAACTTTAAGCGATTGGGATGCCCAAGAAATCGAAGACTTTATCGCTACCGGGTATCCGTCTTACTGGCTGGCCTATGATACTGACGTGCATCAACGTCATGCCGAGATCGTGCACGAAGCGAAGGCCCAAGAGCTTAATTTGCATATCGATATTCGGATTGATGACGAGTTTGAATATACCGAGATTACTGTCTACACGCCGGATCATCCCGGCATCTTCTCGCAGATCGCCGGCGCAGTGGCGCTCTCCGGCGCCACGATCATGGATGCCAAAATCGTCACCATGTCCGACGGCATGGTACTGGATAGTTTCTCGATCCTGGATGTCAACAACCAGGCCTATAATCACCCGCGCCAATTAGAACGCTTGCGGTCCCGCATCGAAGAGACCCTCGCCGGCAAATTATATCTCGATAAAGAACTCGCCAAAGCAGCCAAAAGCGGCTTGATGAAAAAAGAAGAGCTGTTCAGTGTGGCGCCACGGGTCATTGTTGATAACACCGCCAGCACCACCGATACGGTGATCGAGGTCAATGGCCGCGACCGGGTTGGTTTTCTTTATGATGTGACGGCAGCGCTGACCGCCCTCGGCCTTAAAATCACCTCGGCGCATATCACCACATATGGCGAGCATGTTGTCGATACGTTTTATGTCAAAGACATCTTCGGTCTGAAAATCAATAGTGACGTTAAGCTCGATCATATCCGGGCGGAACTCTTAAAGGCGGTCGAGCCGATCGGTGAGCGAAAATATGAAGCGGCGGAGTAAGCCCGCCTTAATCCTGCCCAATTTGTGGCGATAATAAAAACTTGAAGGCCGGTTCCCGAATGTCGGGAAACAAACGTGTTGACGGCTTCGTTGACAATTGAGTTTACCAGGGAGGAACCCAATATTTTTAAAGAAAAATTGGGCTAATTTGAGAGCCGGTCTTCGTTTAATTTACGTCTTTTCCGATAATTTATCAGGCTTTCCTTAACCAGTATGATCTAGACCTTTGGCATGGCACTTCTCCGCTCAATAGCGACGGTCGGCAGCTTTACCATGCTGAGCCGTATCTTAGGGTTCATCCGCGATATCCTGATCGCCGCGATCCTCGGTACCGGGCTGATCGCCGACGCCTTTTTTGTCGCCTTTAAATTCCCTAATCTGTTTAGAAGATTATTCGCCGAAGGGGCGTTTAATGCTGCTTTCGTGCCGCAATTCGCCGGCTTGCTGGAAAGCGACGGCAAATCAGTGGCCCAGGTGTTTGCCGAACAGGCCTTGGCGGTGCTGTTGTGGTCGGTGCTGATCTTCGTTGTGCTGATCCAAATTGCCATGCCCTATGTGATGCTGGGCTTTGCGCCGGGTTTTATCGGCAATCCAGCGCAGTTCGATCTCGCCGTTCTGCTCACCCGCATCACCTTTCCCTATTTATTGTTTATTTCCTTGGCGTCTTTGATGGCAGGGGTGTTGAACTCTTTGGGCCGCTTTGCCGCCGCCGCCGCAACACCGATTTTGCTCAATATATGTTTGATCGGCGCGGTCACAGTATTGGCCCGCTTTACGCCGACGCCGGGGCATGCTTTGGCCTGGGGCGTCTCGCTCGCTGGTATGGTGCAGTTTTTCTGGTTGCTTTTCCATTGTGGCCGGGCCGGGGTGTGGTTGCGCTTGGTCCGGCCCCGCCTGACCCCCGATGTCAGAAAGATGATCCGCCGCATCGTGCCGGTTGCTATCGGTGCCGGGGTTTATCAGGTCAGCCTGCTGATCGATACCATCATCGCCTCACTCTTACCGGCGGGTTCAATCTCCTATCTGTTTTTTGCCGACCGGGTTAATCAGTTGCCGCTGGGCGTCGTCGGTGTGGCGGTGGGGACCGCGCTGTTACCCTTAATGTCGCGCCAGTTGAGAAGCGGCGACGAAGCGTCGGCGATGGCAAGCCAGAACCGTGCCATAGAATTTTCGTTGTTTCTAACCCTGCCGGCCGCCGTCGCGCTGGTGGTGATTGCCGAACCCATCATCTCCGTATTGTTTGAGCGCGGCGCCTTTGATGCGGTATCTGTTACAGCAACGGCCGGGGCGCTGGCGATTTATGCCACCGGCCTGCCTGCTTATGTCCTGGTGAAAGCCTTAGCGCCCGGCTTTTTCGCCCGCGAAGACACCGCCACACCGGTTAAAATCGCGGTCTTTGCTTTGGCGGTAAATCTGATCCTGAATTTAATCTTGATGGGCCCGTTCAAGCATCTGGGCATTGCCATGGCGACCTCCGTGTCGGCCTGGTGCAACGCCGTGATCCTGGCATACGTCTTGAGAAGCCGCGGGCATTTGGAATTCGATGCGCGCATTCTCAATCGCGTGCCCCGGATGATTGCCGCCAGTCTCGTCATGGGCGGGGCTGTCTATTATGGCGCAACGGCCTTAGCTGATCTGCTTGGTGAGAGCCTAATATCAAATATTATTGCCGTAGCACTCCTCGTTGGCGGCGGGCTTTTGGTCTATGGCGGGCTGTCTTTGGCGTTTGGCGCGGCCAGCCGCGACGATCTCGCTCGAATTTTGAAGCGTAAAGCCACTTGACCTTACCCGTTCGCGCCGCCATAACACCGCACTTCGAATTCGCTAACCAAATGTTTTCACTATTTATTCAGACGGAACCTTATTATGAGCCGTATATTTTCAGGCATCCAGCCGACCGGTGATCTTCATCTGGGCAACTATCTCGGCGCTTTGCGCAATTGGGTTGCCCTGCAGCACGACTATGAATGCATTTATTGCATCGTTGATTTGCATGCGATCACGCTGTGGCAGGAACCTGAACAACTGGCGCCCAGCACCCGCGAGGTAACGGCGGGGCTGATCGCATCCGGGCTTAAACCAGAGAACAATGTGATTTTCAATCAAAGTGCCGTGCCGGCTCATGCTCAATTGGCTTGGGTGTTCAATTGCGTGGCCCGCCTTGGCTGGTTGAACCGGATGACCCAATTTAAGGATAAAGCCGGCAAGAACAAGGAAAACGCTTCGGTCGGTCTTTACGTCTATCCCAATTTAATGGCCGCCGATATTCTGCTCTATAAGGCGACCCACGTGCCGGTTGGTGAAGATCAGAAGCAGCATCTGGAACTGGCCCGCGATATTGCTCAGAAATTCAACAATGATTTTGGCGTTGAGATGTTTCCGTTGACGGAACCCTTGATCTTCGGTGAAGCAACCCGGGTGATGTCTTTGCGGGACGGCTCAAATAAAATGAGTAAATCGGATCCGTCAGAAAATTCACGCATTAACATGACCGATGGGCCGGATGAGATTGCACGCAAAATTAAAAAAGCCAAATCAGATCCGGATTTATTACCGGGCGAACCGCAAGGACTGGAAGGCCGTCCCGAGGCCGCGAATTTGTTGGGTATCTATGCCGCCCTTGCTGATAAAACGCTCGTCGAGGTATGCACTGAGTTTGAAGGCCAGCAATTCTCTGCTTTTAAAGATGCGCTGACCGAGGTGGCGGTGGCCGTGCTGGGACCGATCGGCGAGGAGATGGCCCGGCTGGTTGCCGACCCCGGCTATCTTGATAACGTGCTCAAAGATGGCGCCGAATGCGCCAAGGCGATTGCCGAGCCAATTCTCGCCGAAGTATATGATACCGTGGGGTTTCTTAGACCGTAGGTTGAAATCTGATTGAATAGGACAAACTGCCCGATTCGCAACAAACTGTTGCCATTTTCACACACTAGATCAAATACCAGTTCAACCATCAACCGAGCGACTGGGATTAACCCTTTGCCCTTGAAGACTATTTTTTGATTATGAAAAAAACTGAAAAAACGACTGGCTCCAAGACCTCCAATTTCGCTAATATCCGGCACCGGCCAGGGTTCCGCAATAGGGTTGAAAAGACAATTTTCGGCGGAAAGTTTTTGGCATTTATGAGAAGAGCCGAAGACGCAGAGTTTGGTAATATTGGTGGAGCAGTTAAGCCGAAAATGACAATCTTTGAGCGGGCGATAATTGGCCTTATGGGCCTCTGTACGGCATCCCTGGTAGTGGTAGCGATGAGCACACCTCACCAGACTGTACCGCAATCGCCGAAAGCAAATTTTACCCAGTTTAAATCTGATATGGAAACCGCGGCGGGCACGATAAGCGCTCTCCGCTCGTTTAAGCAAAACGGGCTTGCCGGCATCAAACACCTAACAGTTGGCACATTGTCGCAAGCTTTCTCGACCCTCGATTATGATCTCGAAGATGTCCGTGATGAAGGCGCCTCGGTACCGCGCGTCTTTGTCGTCGCCATACCGCAAGACATGCCGCGCATCCGTGTGCCGGCTGAGCGCAAGCGCATATTCTTTAAAACCGTTCTGCCATTGGTGCTCAAAGCCAATGACGACATTTTGAAAGACCGCCAGCGCATATTGCGTATCCGGGCGACCAAAACCAAAACCGGGAATATTGCCGCTGGTGATCGCCTTTGGTTGGCGGCAATGGCTGAGCGCTATGATGTCGGCCGCTACAATTTGAACGAATTGGTTCGCCGTATCGATATTATTCCACCGTCTTTGGCGCTTGCTCAAGCGGCTGAAGAAAGTGGCTGGGGGACGTCACGCTTTGCCCTCGAAGGTAATGCTATTTTTGGTCAATGGACGTTTTCGAATAAGAGCTCGCTAAAACCGCGAAAACGGGACGGCGACAAAGACCATCGGGTTCGCGCCTTTACGTCATTAATGGATGCCGTAGAATCCTATGTGCTTAATCTCAATACCCACCGAGCGTATCGTCAATTCCGCAAAGAACGATTGGCATTGCGAGCTCGCGGCCAGCGTCTGACCGGAACCGAGCTGGCGCGCACCCTGACCAGCTATTCTGAACGGGGCAGTAAATATGTGCGTACCATTCAGTCCATTATCAATAGCAATCAACTGCAAAGCCTGGATAAAGCGCGGCTTGGCGGCAAGACAGTCAGCATCGAAAGTAAGCCGATTATTTAACGGTTTTTCCCACTATTTCTTATTTTTAATTCGGCACGACGAAAAGTGTGCCAAACCAGCGCCACCGGTTATCTGGACCCGGTAGGGTGCAGTTAATTCGGGTGCGTCCTTTAGGGAACGCACTGGTCATGCGAACCTCGATGCGCGTGGCGCCGTTTAAACCGCCGAAGCGCTCAACCCGAACCCGTCCTTCGCTGGAAGAAAAACACGACAGCCGATGAAGATTTTTGATCGTCGCCGCAACGGTAAAGCCTAAACTGGGTGGATTATTGGTGATAAGCAGCGGATCGGCAGGCGTGATATCCTTTGTCGGCAGAGGCAGGGCGTTCAACACCAAACGCAAGCGTCTCATATCGCCATAATTTTCATTAAGGGCGAACCGCGGAATATAGCTGATATCCGTGGATGGGTTGACGACGCCGGAATGCTGACCGAAGGCCATGATGTAGCCGTTTTTTTGCACCAGTTTCTGAACACTCTCACTGGCCTCACCAAAGGGATAAGCAAACATATCCGGCGCTTTGCCCAGCTCCACAATCATCCGTGTATTTGATTTTTGCAGCTCCGCCTGGTTGCGCTCACGGGTTGAGGCCGGCATATGATTATGCGACGACGTGTGAGCGCCAATCTCAACGCCGGCATTTTTCAATTCCCTGATCTGATCCCAACTCATGTAAGTTTTCGAGCCGCGGTTAATCGGCTCGGTGGCGGCAAAGACAGTAAACGGGAGGCCGGCTTTTTTAAGGCGCGGCCAAGCCTCGGTATAGATTGAGCGATAGCCGTCATCAATCGTGATGCCAACCGTTCGATCCGGCAGGTCTTTGCCGCTTTGAATGGCGGCGATAATGGCGCGCACCGGTAAAACGTTGTACTTACCGTTGGTAAGTTCAGCGATATGTTGGTCAAATTGTTTCAGTTGAATATTGGTGGATGGGAAGTTGGTTTCGCCGAAACGGTGATACATCAATATTACGGCAGCACTTTCAGCCGCCGCCGTGGCCGTCATCGCCGCCGTCTCACCGACAATAAAACTACAGAGCAGGAGAGCTTTTATTGATATTTTCACTGGCTGTTCTCCATTCTTGCTCTACATCATCCCTTGGTTTAGCCCATGTTTTAACACTGAATCGCTGAGCACCGGAAGTCTCCTGGCGTCAAACAATTGATAGTGCCACCATTCATTGCGGTAAAAATCCCATCCGGCAGTGGTCATTAATCCCATCAATAGAGCCCGGTTTCGTTGAGCTTCGATGCTGACTTCCATATTCCCATGGTGAGAGCGCGGCGTAAACGCATCAAACGGTGTGCCCATTTCAAGTTCCTGTCCTGCCTGCGACCCATTTTGATGAACCAACGTCAAATCGACAGCCGCTCCCCGTGAATGCGGTGAACCTCTCCTTGGATCGGCAAGAAAATCCGGATCGGGAGTATGATTCCACAACACCCATTGAGCCTCTGCGGGCCTGAAAGCATCAAATATTTTTATTTTAAAAGACCACGCTCGGGCAAGCTCGATGGCCGTGCACAGTAAGCCTTCCGCCTCGGGGTGAAGGTAACACCCGGCACGCGCATAAACCGGCGCACCGGTAAAATTGTTGGCAGTGGCGTATTCAAGAGAAAGATCAACACCATGACTTTCCGGCGTTATTTCAACAAGGCTCATGTCGCGTCTTTCACTTTGGGTCCTGTATATTCAGCCTAAAAGTGCTAAGGAAACAATAGCTGTAACACGTTTAAGGAACATTAAACTTTTCCGTTGGTTGAATGCCAATTGGATAAGTGAGTGAAGGAAAGTAGTGACCGTTCTGGCTTTTGATACCGCGACGTCTTCCTGCGCCATCACCCTGTGGCGCAACGGTGACACCGTGGCGCGTGCCCAGCAAATGCTGGAGCGCGGCCATGCTGAAGTGCTGGTGCCGATGATCGAGGATGTTTTGGCAGAAGCCGGCCTAACCTATCAGGAACTTAAATTACTGGCGGTAACAATCGGACCAGGTGCGTTTACCGGCATTCGCATTGGCTTGGCGACGGCTCGCGCATTGGCGCTGGCGAGCGATTTACCGCTGATCGGCATAACCAATTTTGCCGCACTTGCGCACGCTCAGGCAGCGGCAGAACGCAAAGGACGGAATATCTTAATTGTCTTAGAAACCAAACGAGCGGATTTTTACGCCTGTGGCTATGACGAAAATTTATCTCTTATTGCGGAACCTCAAGCAATTGATGGGGCCGGCCTTTTGCGCTTGGCAGGTGACATGGCCGGTAGCGGGCAGCTTTTGCTGGCTGGCGATTGCAATGATCGCGCTCACAAGATTTTGCAAAAAATGGAATTGGATATTTTGATCTCGACCAGCAGCAACCATGTCGATCCGGCAATCGTCGCTGAATTGGCTGAGGCAAAATTCAGATCCGGTACCGCACTTGATAACCCCGCACCGCTTTATCTCAAACCCCCGGATGTCAATATGTCAGGGGTAAAACCGCCAACCCGCCAAATTAATTCGTAACAGGGAATAGCCGGCGTGCCAGATCACGACATTACTTTGGTGGATTGTTCGTTGGCCCATGCGAAAATCCTCGCCGCCATTCACGCCGAATGCTTTGATGATACCTGGTCAGCCCTGGAATTTGAGACGCTGCTAATTTCTCCTGGCGTCTTTGGCTGCGTTGCCGAATTTCGTTCAGAACCGGCGGGATTTCTGCTTTGCAGGGCTGTTGCCGATGAATGTGAGATACTGACAATAGGGGTTTTGCTACCCCATCGTCGATGCGGCATCGCCGGCAAATTAATTGGAAAATTGATACAGGACATGGGAAAGTTAAAAATCGCCAAGATTTTTCTGGAAGTGGCGGAAACTAATGAGGCGGCACGAAACCTGTATAGCGGCAAAGATTTCGTCGAGATCGGCCGCCGCGAAAATTATTACAATAAGTCAAACGGACGCGTTGATGGCCTTATATTAGCCAAGACTATGATCAGCAAAACTACATAACAGCCAAAATTTATTGTAGGTAACTATAAAATTTCAGAGTGAAATCTTAAATTAATCAAGTAATCTTACTACTAATTGTAATAAATCGAAATAAAAACACAGTCGTTCTTGATTAGGCTACAATCTTATCTTATATTTTCTCGGCAAAATTAAACTTTAAGGTGTTTTTTAATGTCTGGTCAGGAAAATCAAATTGAATTGCTCGAATTAACGACGGAAATTGTTGCCGCCCATGTGAGTAATAATACTTTACCGGTAAATGATTTGCCGCAATTAATCCAAGACGTTTATAAAACACTGGCGAATGTCGGTAATGGTCAAGCTATGGCTGAACGCTTGCAGCCCGCTATTTCGGTGAAAAAATCTATTATGCCGGATTTCATCGTCTGCCTTGAAGACGGCAAGAAATTAAAAATGCTCAAACGGCACCTAAAAACGGCCTACAACATGACGCCAGAAGAATATCGGGAAAAATGGGGGCTGCCGAGAGACTATCCTATGGTGGCGCCAAATTATGCCAAGCACCGCAGTTCTTTGGCTAAAAAGATCGGCCTTGGCACCAAGCCCCGGCGTTAAATACTCAACAACGCTGTCGCTATAATCTCAAATGCACAGGCGAAATGAGAGAATTTGCCGGGTTTCGTATCTAGCTTAAATCAATCTTCAGACTAACTGGGCTTGATCGCAGCAAATTCGGTGATATCATTTGTAATCTTCGAAACGTGTAACTCTTTATTTAAGGATTGTGACAACCGTGGCTGACCAAGTAGACCTATCTCGCCTTGAACAGCTCTGTATTGAGCGCGGCATGAAAATGACCGGACAAAGGCGTATTATCGCCCAAGTGTTGTCAGATTGTGAAGATCATCCAGATGTTGAGGAACTGTATCGTCGCTCGATTAAAGCTGATCCCAAAATAAGTATCGCGACGGTGTATCGCACGGTTCGGCTATTTGAAGAGGCCGGTTTGCTGGATCGGCTTGATTTTGGTGACGGCCGGGCGCGATATGAACAGACCAGTGATGATCATCATGATCATTTAATCGATGTTCAGTCGGGCAGAATTATCGAATTCCACGACGAAGAAGTCGAGGAGCTACAGCAAAAAATAGCAGAAAAATTGGGCTACAAATTGATTGGCCATCGGATGGAATTATTTGGTGTGCCGACGCCCGGTTCTGATAATTGATTTGGATGCTATGACTCGAATCTTAATGGCCCAAATCTTAACGATATAGCGGTAAAGCGCGAGATTGGCGAAAAAACTCCACATTAAAACGTTTGGCTGTCAAATGAACGTCTACGATTCAGATCGTATGGCGGATGTTCTGGCGCCGATTGGCTATGTTGCCACCGATGGGCCGGATGACGCTGATATGGTTATCATTAATACCTGCCATATTCGCGAAAAAGCAGCGGAGAAACTTTTCTCTGAATTGGGCCGTCTTAGAAATATCAAAGAGCACCGCTTGGAACATGGCAAGGCTACCGTGATCGCGGTCGCCGGCTGTGTGGCCCAGGCGGAAGGTGCGGAAATAATAAAGCGCGCGCCTTATGTTGATATTGTGTTGGGTCCGCAAACCTATCACCGTTTGCCGGAAATGGTGGCGCGCGTCAGCCGTGCCGGAAAGGGTCGGCAAAAAAATAAAGGTATCTTGGATATCGAGTTCCCCGATGAACCCAAATTTGACCATTTACCAGAGGTAACAGCCAAAGGCTTTTCGGCGTTTCTCTCGGTTCAGGAGGGGTGCGACAAATTCTGTACGTTTTGCGTCGTGCCCTACACCAGGGGCGCCGAGTTCTCGAGGCCCTTTGAAGACGTCATCGCTGAAGCCCGCGCCGTGGCTGCCGGCGGCGTCAAAGAGATCACTCTGCTGGGGCAGAACGTCAACGCCTATCACGGTGAAACGGTAAAAGGTGAAACCGGTAGTGAGGCTGGGCTCGGGCGGCTCATCCGTCAACTTGCCGAGATCGACGGTATTCAGCGCCTGCGCTACACCACCTCCCACCCGGCCGACATGACCGAGGATTTGATTACGGCGCATGGTGACGTCGCTGAGCTAATGCCGTTTTTGCATTTGCCCATTCAGTCCGGGTCTGACCGCATACTTAGCCGCATGAACCGGCATCACCGCATCGATGATTATCGCCGGGTGGTTGATAAATTACTGATGGCGCGGCCCGATCTAAAATTATCATCCGATTTTATTGTTGGCTTTCCCGGCGAGAGTGACAAAGATTTTGAGGCGACCATGGATTTGGCCCGCGAGTTTCAATTTATCCAGGCCTATTCGTTTAAGTACAGCCCGCGGCCCGGAACGCCCGGCGCGTTGATGCAGGATCAAATACCGGAAGCTCTGCAAAGTGAGCGTTTGGCGGCACTGCAGGCGTTGCTGGAGCAAAATCAAATTACCTTCAACCAGCAATGTGTTGATAGCGTTGTCCCGGTGTTGTTTGATCGACACGGCAGAAAAGACGGACAACTGGTTGGACGCACGCCTTATATGCAACCGGTCCACGTCCAGGCGCCACCTAATTTGTTTGGTCAAATCGCCGCAGCTAAATTGACGGCCGCCCATGCCAACAGCTTAGGCGGAGAACTCGCTGGGTCGGTAAATCATCCTATGCCGACAAGCGAAATTGAAAGAGTCAGCGCGTGACCCGAGGTAATTTGAAATCGGCGACAAAAACCAAATCGCCAAAAAAGCATCGTGCCGGCAAGGTCAAAGCACCGTCGCAAAAACCGTCGACCCTACAGATCGAGTTCGATGACAATAATTTGTTGCCGCTGTTATTTGGCAGCCACAATGCCCATCTCGCCAAGATTGAGCAAAAATTGGACGTGTCATTGAATTCGCGTGGCAATGCCGTAGCGATCTCCGGTCCTGAGGATCAGGCTACCGCCGCATATGATGTTTTGACCAGCCTCTATGGCCAAGCCAAAAAAGGCCGCGAGATTGATGCAGCGGAAGTTGATGGCGCTCTTCGTCTGGTGATTTCCGGCGAGGGTAACGGCAAAACGATTGATGCCGATGATTATGCGGTCAAAACGCGAAAGCGCCGGATTGGCCCACGCTCGCCACAGCAGGCCGTTTATTTAGAAGCTATCGATAAATCCGATCTGGTGTTTGGCTTGGGGCCGGCGGGTACCGGCAAAACCTATTTGGCCGTTGCCAAGGCAGTGGAAAGCTTGATCAACGGCAAAATTGACCGGATTATTTTGTCGCGCCCGGCTGTTGAAGCCGGCGAACAGCTGGGCTTTTTGCCCGGCGATATGCGTGAGAAAGTCGATCCCTATCTGCGCCCGCTTTATGATGCGCTGCATGATATGTTGCCTGAAAATCAGGTTGCCAAGAAAATGGAAAACGGTGAGATTGAGATTGCACCGCTCGCCTTTATGCGCGGGCGCACCTTAGCCGACGCCTTTGTCATATTGGATGAAGCGCAGAATACCACCGCCGTGCAAATGAAGATGTTCCTGACCCGGCTGGGCGAAAATGCGTCGATGGTCATCACCGGCGATCTCAGCCAGGTGGATCTGCCGTCCGGCGTGCGCTCCGGATTACGTGACGCGGTTGAGATTCTGGAAGGCGTGAAGGGTGTATCATTTGTCCGCTTTACCGAAGCTGATGTGGTGCGCCATCCGCTGGTTGCTCGAATTGTCAGAGCCTACGATAAAAAAGTTCGGGGCAATCAATATGTCAAACCCACAGATTAGTAATTACCTAGGATAGAGATCAAAAAGCTGATGTCGGCCAAGGTCGAAACTTTTGTTCAAATCAAAGATCCCCGTTGGGAGACTGCGTTATCCGAAGTTGAAAGCCTGTGTCAAAAAGCGGCAGACGCTGCGTGGCGTGCAATGCTTGGACATGAGGACGAATTTGAAGCCACCATTGTACTGGCTGATGATGATTTCGTAGCTCAGCTCAATCATGATTACCGGCATCAAGATAAGCCAACTAATGTTTTATCTTTTCCGACGGACGAGGCGTCACGCGTTTTGCCGGAGGGTGTTGTTGAAACGCCAAGCCTCGGCGATATCGTGATTGCTTTTGAAACCACGCTAGGTGAAGCCCCGGATGATTTCTCCAATCACCTCAGTCATTTGGTGGTGCATGGCTGTCTTCATCTGCTGGGGCTTAACCATGATGCCGATGACGAGGCAGTTAAAATGGAATCGCTGGAGATCCAAATATTGGCTGAGTTGGGAATTGCCGATCCCTATCTTGAGATCACAAATGACGAGTCGGCGAAATGAATGGTGACAAAGCTTGGCAAATTGGTTGATAATGACACTAATACTGAAACTGACGAAACGAAATGAACGAAGACTCAAGTAGTCGACAGCCCCGTTTGAACGGGGCCGATCCAGAATCTGGCATTATTCATACCCTCTGGGGATGGGCGCAGCGTCTTGTGCGACCGCGCAATGGCGAAGATTCAGTGCGAGAAGCCATTGAAGAGCTGATCGAAGAGGGCGGTGATGAAGCGTCGTCGCTTGAAACCGAAGAGCGTGTTTTGCTTTCGAATATTCTCAGCCTCAGAGATATCACGGTTGCCGATGTTATGGTGCCGCGCGCTGATATTAGCGCTTTGGATGTCAACACACCGGTAGCAGACCTCATTAAATTAATTAACCGGGAAGCCCATTCGCGCATTCCGGTTTACCAAGAGACCCTCGATGACGCCATCGGCATGGTGCATATTAAGGACGTCATGGCGGCGCGGCCGTTACAACAATTGGCGGATAAAGAATCCGGCGGCGAAGAATTGGAACTGCGGAATATTATGCG
Source organism: uncultured Rhodospirillaceae bacterium (assembly GCA_913020445.1). Lineage (GTDB taxonomy): Bacteria > Pseudomonadota > Alphaproteobacteria > Rhodospirillales > UBA2165 > TMED23. The sequence continues at coordinate 113,002 of CAJWAR010000001.1, read as the reverse complement.
CGATGTGTTGTTTGTGGCACCTTCCATGCAAGTGTTGGAATTGCTGCTTGAGATGCGGGTAAAGCGCACCCATATGGCGTTGGTGGTTGATGAATTCGGCGGCGTCGATGGGTTGCTAACGATTGAAGATTTGGTCGAGGAAATTGTTGGCGAAATTGAGGATGAACACGATCAAGATGAAGAACCTCATTTAACGGTAAAATCAGATGGTTCGATTGAGGCCGATGCGCGGGCGTCAATCGAAGCTTTTGAAGAACAGGTTGGCAGGGTGTTAACCGCGGAGGAACGTGAGGAATTTGATACCCTTGGCGGGTTGATTTTCTCGCTCGCCGGCCGCGTGCCGATCCGTGGTGAATTAGTAAAGCATAGCTGCGGCATGGAAATTGAAATTATCGATGCTGACCCCAGGCGCATCAAGAACATCCGAATTCGCGGGTTGGAATCCTACCCTGATGTCAAAATTTCCGCTTCTTAATAGATGCTCACTAAAATTGAAAATTGGCGTGCTCAAGCTGTAAAATGCCGAAATTGGCGGCGCGCATTTCTAGCTTTGCTGCTTGGTGCCTTAAGCGTGCTGGCCTTGCCGCCCATCCATTTTGTGCCAGCTCTTTTCCCCGCATTTGCCGGTTTGATCTGGCTAATTGACGGCTCAGAGCGGCATGTAACAAAAGCCAATATAAATTTCTGGCGTCCGTTTATACGGGCGTATGCCTTAAACAGTGCTTTCGCCGCCGGCTGGTGGTTCGGTCTCGGGTTTTTTGTCGCCGGGCTTTACTGGATATCGTTTTCGTTTCTGGTCGACGCCCAGCAATTTGCCTGGATGATTCCCTTTGCGATTTTAGGATTGTCCGGTGCTTTTGCCATTTATATCGGCCTCGTAAGCAGTTTAACGTTCCGGCTGTCAATGCCAGGCAGCCGGCGCATTATTTATTTTTCGCTTCTTTGGGTAACTTTTGAATGGTTGCGCGGCTGGGCGTTCACCGGATTCCCCTGGAACCTAATCGGCACCGTCTGGACCTTTAGTGACGCCATGATCCAGGTGACGTCCGTGGCCGGCGTGATGGGGTTGAGTTTGTTTACCGTGCTTGGCGCTGGTTCGGTAGCGGCTCTTGGCTACGCCGACAAACCGCAGCGCCATAGGTTATATCTGGTAGCTGTCCCATTATTGATGTTGGCTGTCATTTGGGGTGGTGGAGCCTGGCGATTGATGGCGGCGGAAACCCGCTTTGTCGATAATGTTCAACTGCGCCTCGTGCAGCCGAATATCAGGCAAAAAGACAAATGGAAAACGGCTCTGCGAGGTAAAAACCTCAACAATCTGTTGGCCTTAAGCGAGGCCCCAGCGCGGGGAGATTTTGTCGGCAAAAAACCAACCCATATTATTTGGCCGGAAACGGCGACACCCTTTTTTCTTGAAGGTAATGGTGCGGCTTTGCGCGTTATCGCCCAGGTGGTTCCGCAAGATGGTGCTTTGCTGACCGGCGCACCAAGAAGAACCGGCGGGCAAGGGACGCCGGCACAGCTTTGGAACAGTCTTCACGTGGTCGGTGCCGATGCGAAAATTTCCGCCACCTTCGATAAATTTCATCTGGTGCCTTTTGGCGAATATATACCGCTCCGTAAATATATTAATTTCGCTAAATTAACGGCGGGACGAACCGATTTTTCGAGCGGACCAGGGTTGAGTTCAGTTGCCGTGCCGGGATTACCGCCCGTGAGCCCGCTCATCTGTTACGAGGCAATTTTTTCAGGCCAAGCAGTGCCGCCGCCTGATTCCGGTCATCCCCGGCCCGGGTGGTTGTTGAATCTTACCAATGATGCGTGGTTTGGCACGTCTTCGGGCCCTTATCAGCATTTTGCCGCGGCCCGGCTTCGTGCGGTAGAGGAAGGTTTGCCGTTGATACGGGTGGCAAATACCGGGATATCGGCAGTTGTTGATGGTTATGGCAGAACGCTCAAAAGCTCACGGCTCAATGAACGCACTATTATTGATGAGAAATTACCCGCCGCGCTCAAAAACCCCACTCTTTTTTCACGAATTGGCGCTTGGGGACTTCTCGCATTAATGTTGGGGATTCTACTCATTTCGCGGGTGCGGCGTTTGGATTAAAACTAAAGAGTAATTACTTACAATAATGTTAATGTTTAATTGAATTTACGTAATTATTTAATAGCTACCAGTAAGTCGGTTATTATTGAGCTAATCAATTGATATCGTAATTAAAATCACTGATTGCTGGTATACTCTTGAGGTTAATAACTTAGGTATAGGCAGTTGAATATAATGGATACACCTCCCAGCACCCGCGGACCACAACCAGGACCATCTTCAGTGCGTAAGATTACCCGGCGGCGCGTTCCCGGAGTCGCCGATCCTGTTGATGTCCACGTCGGTAGCCGTGTGCGTCTCAGAAGAACTTTATTAGGCTTGAGCCAGGAAAAACTTGGTGAAGCGGTTGGTCTGACCTTCCAGCAAATTCAGAAATATGAAAGAGGGGCTAACCGTATCGGCGCTAGCCGGATGTATGACCTTTCGCATGTTTTGGATGTGCCGGTCTCCTTTTTCTTCGAAGATATGCCAGATGAAATAAAAAAGCGTGATGATACGCCGGCCGATAGTCTGGGCGTACATACCTTGGAAGAAGCTGATAAAGATCCGTTGACCAGACGTGAAACCCTTGAGCTCGTCCGGGCCTATTACAAAGTCGGTAATGCCGCCGTACGCAAACGGGTTTTTGAATTAATCAAATCGCTCGCTAAGATGAACGCGGATTATTAGTCGGCCTCTAGTCAGCCATTAACGTAACGGTATTTGATTGGAACCATTGGGCCATACCATTGAGCTGGCCTGACGGATTCGTTTATCTATTTTGGTTCATCTTGTCCCATTGAATAATCCCCGTCAGACCCCATATAGGTTCCAATAATGCTTGACCCTTTTGGTAAACATTGCGACAAGTCCCCCAGCAATTTTTCAATTGGATTTTGGCCGTTTGCCTTATTGTTCCCGATTAAAGTCGAGACGCACAATGGACTAAACGGTCGCTTGTTTTGGAGGTTTAATCCGTGTCTAAAGAGAACTACCTTTTTACCAGTGAATCTGTATCCGAAGGTCATCCTGATAAAGTCAGTGATCGCGTTTCCGATGCCATCGTTGATACATTTCTAACAGCTGATCCAGTTTCCCGGGTCGCTGTTGAGACCCTATGCACCACCAATCGGGTGGTTCTTGCGGGTGAAGTACGCGGGCCGGAATCGGTTACCTACGAGAAAATGGAAGAAGTCGCCCGCGCGGCAGTCAAAGACATTGGCTATGAGCAGGACGGCTTTCATTGGGAAAAGATGGATGTCGCAGTTCACGTTCATGCCCAATCAGCTGATATTGCCCAAGGTGTCGATGCTTCGGGCAATAAGGATGAGGGCGCCGGGGACCAGGGTATTATGTTTGGTTATGCCTGCCGGGAAACCGATGTGTTAATGCCTGCACCAATTTACCTATCTCACGCGATCTTGGAAAGCCTTGCAGAGGCGAGACATTCTGGTGCTGAACCAGGTCTTGGACCGGATTCTAAAAGTCAGGTCACCTTAAAATATGAAAATGGCAAACCGGTCGGCGCGACCTCTGTTGTCGTTTCGACCCAACATAATGCTGATTTGGATCAGGTAGACGTCAAAGAAATAGTCCGGCCACATGTTGAAAATGTATTGCCGGATGGTTGGATGTGTCCGGATGACGAATTTTATGTCAACCCAACCGGATTGTTCGTTATCGGCGGACCGGATGGTGACGCTGGCCTAACCGGGCGGAAAATTATCGTTGATACGTATGGCGGCGCAGCACCTCATGGCGGCGGGGCTTTTTCCGGTAAGGATCCAACCAAAGTTGACCGCTCGGCTGCCTATGCCGCGCGTTATTTGGCGAAAAATGTTGTCGCTGCGGAATTAGCGGAGAAATGTACCATCCAATTGGCCTATGCGATTGGCGTCTCAAAGCCGCTATCGGTCTATGTCGATACCGCGGGTACCGGCAGTGTTGATGAAGACAAATTGGCGGCGGCTCTGCAGGAAACCATGGATTTGAGCCCGCGGGGTATTCGCGAACACCTGCAATTGAGCCGGCCGATTTATGCCCGCACTGCAGCTTACGGTCATTTCGGGCGGACGCCGGATTCTGATGGAGGTTTCTCCTGGGAAAAAACCGATCTGGTTGAAGCGTTGAAAGCTGCGCTTTAACAGCGGATTTGTCACGGGGCCCAAAATTAGGTAATGGGATTAAACAAAAACATAATTCCTAATAAACCCCAATTTTATGGCCGCCGCAAAGGCCATGCTTTAAGGCCACATCGCCAACTTCTCATGGACGAATTACTGCCCGAGCTGCAAGTGTCGGCGGCGGGCGAGAATCTCCCCGACACTTCTGAGATCTGGCTGGAAATCGGCTTCGGTGCCGGCGAACATTTGGCGGCGCAAGCTGATAGCCATCCCGATATCGGCTTTATCGGCTGTGAGCCCTATATCAATGGGGTGGCTACGCTGCTCTCCGTGATTGAGCGGAAAAAACTTACTAATATCCGCATATTTAATGATGACGCCCGTTTATTGCTGGCCAAATTGGAGGCAGCGACGATCGGCAGGGTTTTCGTCCTGTTTTCCGATCCGTGGCCTAAAAAACGGCACCATCGGCGCCGGTTTATCACGCCTGAGAATTTAACCCAACTTTCGCGTATTATGACTGATCGGGCGGAACTGCGCTTTGCCACCGACGATATGAGCTATATTCGCTGGGCACTTGAGGTTTTTTATCAACACCCTGACTTTACCTGGCAAGTGCAGGGGCCAGCGGATTGGCGCAATCGTCATGCGGACACCGCCCCAACCCGCTATGAAACCAAGGCGTTGAAACAGGGCAAAAAATGCGTCTATCTGACCTTCCAGCGCGGTGCCCGATCGTAGTTTTGCGGCCTGCACAATTGGTCATGTCGCGCTAATTTCTTGAGCCTTGACCGATGTCATGGAGAAGTGTTGGTCCTTGCCCGATGCTTTGGCTAAACAACCGCTATGAGGAGGAAATAGTCATGCAACTGCCATCCAAAATCGTTGATATTTCAATGCTGCTCGACAATGACACTGTCTCCGACCCTCCGGTGATGCGGCCGAATATTGAATATAAGACGGGTGAAGACAACGCTGATATGGTCTGCGAATTTTTCCCCGGTTTGACACCGGATCAACTGCCGGATGGCCAAGGATGGTCGTGGGAACGGATAAATTTAGTCACCCATAATGGCACCCATCTCGATGCACCCTACCACTATCACACCCATGATAAATCCGGCGAACGCATGCTGACGATTGATGAAATCCCCTTGGATTGGTGTTTCCGGCCTGGCGTTAAACTTGATTTCCGGCGTTTAGATGATGGGCACGTGGTTACGGCTGAAGAAGTTGAGGCCGAACTTGACCGCATCGGTCACAATCTCCAGCCGTTTGACATTGTTCTCGTCAATACTCGGGCAAGCGAATGCTATGGCACCGATGAGTTTATGACGGCCGGCATTGGCATGGGCCGCGATGCGACCGTCTTTCTAACCGATCGCGGCGTCAAAATAACCGGGATTGATGCCTGGGGCTGGGACGCGCCATTTCATCACATGGCCCAAAATTGGGAAGCAACCCAAGATCCGGCGATTATCTGGGAAGGCCATTACGCCGGTATGGAAAATCAATATTGCCATCTTGAGAAACTTCAGCATTTAGAAAAACTGCCGGCGAGCGGTTTCTATGTCGCCTGTTTTCCGTGCAAGATTAAGGCTGCTTCAGCGGGTTGGACGCGAGCGGTCGCGATGTTCGACTAATCCGGTGAAAACCGCCAGCTGATAAAAAGGCTTGTATTTTTCGCTTCTGAGAGGGAGAATACGCCACGTTCTTAGACATATCCAAATATTTAGGAATTCTGAGGGTGGGCTCGCGGGCCCACTTTTTTGCATTTTAGGCCCTCTTTTTTCCGCTTGAATATCTCGGACGTAAGGAATTTTGACCAGTTTGAACAGGACCTATTTTTGGCCATGAGTCAGGAAGACAGAGTGCAGGAAGTGATTAGCCCAGCTTTAGAGAGCATGGGATACGAGCTGGTGCGTGTTCAATTAAGCGGCGACAAGCGTAAAACACTGCAAATTATGGCCGAGCGGGCAGATGGCACCGATATGACGGTTGATGACTGCGCTGCCATATCCAAAGAAATATCAGCGCTGCTGGATGTTGATGATCCAATTAGAGAAGCTTATTCTTTGGAGGTAAGTTCTCCCGGCATAGATCGGCCTTTGGTGCGGTTGAAAGATTTTGAAACTTATGCCGGTTTTGAGGCGCGCGTTGATATGAATTTTTTGGTTGAAGGCCGCAAAAAATTTAAAGGCAAACTGCTCGGCATCGAGGACGATAAAGTGTCCATCCGGGTTAAAGAAGAAACATATGCTTTGCCGTTTGATGACATCCGGCGGGCAAAACTGCTTTTGACAAAAGAATTGCTCAATGCGGCAGCTCAAAGCCAAAGGCAAGAGATTTAACGAGACATAGGTCAGCGAATTATGGATACGAACTCAGATACAAGCACTGAAACAAGCACAATGTACACGCACCCGGAGCTGCTTTTGGTGGCCGATACTGTTGCCCGCGAGAAAGGCATTGATCGGGAAGAAGTTCTGGAAGCCATGGAGCAGGCGATCCAAAAAGCCGGGCGCTCAAAATATGGCCATGAGCATGATATTCGCGCTGAGATTGACCGCAAGTCGGGCGAGATTAGGCTGGCGCGTTACATTGAAGTTGCCGAAGAGATTGAAAACGAAACCACTCAGATTACGCTTGATGTGGCGAAAGGGCGCAAGCAAGACGCGGTTATCGGTGAATTTCTGGTTGATCCGCTGCCGCCGATTGATTTCGGCCGCATTGCCGCCCAGACCGCTAAACAGGTCATTGTGCAAAAAGTCCGTGAAGCCGAGCGCAAACGCCAGTTTGCTGAGTTTAAAGATCGTATCGGTGAAGTTGTTAACGGCATGGTCAAGCGGGTCGAGTTCGGCAATGTCATTGTTGATTTAGGCGGGCGCGCCGAGGGTATTATCCGGCGCGATGAATGTATTCCGCGCGAGCACTTTAACAATGGTGACCGGGTGCGATCCTACATTTATGACGTTCGAGAAGAACAACGCGGTCCGCAAATCTTCCTGTCGCGCAGCCATCCACAGTTTATGGCTAAATTGTTCACTCAGGAAGTGCCGGAAATTTATGACAGCATTATCGAAATTAAATCAGTTGCCCGTGATCCTGGCAGCCGGGCCAAAATCGCCGTTATTTCATCTGATAGCAGTATTGATCCGGTCGGCGCCTGCGTTGGTATGCGGGGCTCGCGCGTGCAGGCGGTGGTTGCCGAGCTGCAAGGTGAAAAAATCGATATTATTTCCTGGTCTGATGAACCGGCCACTTTCATTGTCAACGGCTTGGCGCCGGCTGAGGTGACCAAAGTTGTTTTGGATGAAGAGCAAAACCGCATCGAAGTTGTCGTGCCAGATGAACAGCTAAGCCTGGCGATTGGCCGGCGTGGCCAAAATGTCCGGCTGGCATCGCAATTGACCGGCTGGGATATCGATATTCTGACCGAAGCTGAAGAATCTGATCGCCGCGTCGAGGAGTTCCGGGTGCGCTCGCAACTCTTTATCGACAGTTTGGATGTTGATGAGGTGATCGCTCAATTGCTCGTTACCGAAGGTTTCTCAACGATTGAAGAAGTTGCCTTTGTACCGGTCGAGGAACTCTCGGCCATCGAAGGATTTGATGACGATGTGGCTAACGAGCTGCGTGAGCGCGGCCGTCAATATCTCGAGCAGCGTGAAGCCGAGTTGACCGAGACGCGCAAAGCCGCCGGCGTCAGTGATGACGTCGCGAACGTTGATGGTCTGACGCCTGAAATGATTGTGGCGCTGGGTGAAAACGAGATTAAAAGTCTTGATGATTTGGCCGATCTCGCCAGCGATGAGCTGATCGACATTGTCGGCAAGGATAATTTGCCTGAAGATGCTGCCAATGAAATTATCATGGCGGCGCGGGCGCATTGGTTTGAGGATGAAGAAACTCCCGCAGCAAGTTCTGAGGAAGCTCCCGCTGAGGAATCCCCAACCGAAGAAGCCCCAACCGAAGAAGCCCCGGCAGAGGAAGCCCCAGTAGAGGAAGCCCCAGTAGAGGAAGCCCCAGTAGAGGAAGCCCCAGTAGAGGAAGCCCCAGTAGAGGAAGCCCCAGTAGAGGAAGCCCCAGTAGAGGAAGCTTCTGAAGAAACACCGGAAACACCTGAAGTTGTTGAAGAGAAATCAGAAACCTAATTTAGGTTTTGAGTTGAGGTAAATAAACTGACGCGAAAAAAGGAACCAGATCGCAAATGTATTTTATCCGGTGACAGCCGGCCAAAATCGGAGCTTGTGCGGTTTGTTGTAGGTCCTGATGGCGTTATAGTTCCGGATATTTCGGAACGCCTGCCTGGTCGTGGTTTGTGGTTAAGCGCCAGTCGGGATATTATAGATGAAGCCTGCGCCAAGAATTTTTTTGCCAAAGCGGCGCGTGGTCAAGTAAAAATCCCGGAAGATCTCGTTGACCGGGTGGAAAAATTGTTACGGCAGCGCTGCCTGGAGGTTTTTGGCCTGGCGCGCCGGGCAGGTCAAATGGTTGGCGGGTATGAGAAAGTTCGCTCATATCTCAAAACCGAAAAAGCGGGCGTTCTGATTGCTGCCAATGACGGTGCAGATGACGGTCGTAGTAAAATAAGTGCTTTGGCACCTGAAATACCGCTGATTGATTGTTTTTCCGGCGGTGAATTGGGTGCCGCCATCGGTCGCGATCGCTTGGTTCATGCGGTTATTGCCGAAGGCGGTTTTGCCAAAAGTTTGTTGGTTGAAGCCAATAAACTGGTAGGATTGCAAAAAAAGATGTGATCCGAATGTGTAGTATTGATTTGAAAGTGTAAGTTGACGGATTGACATGACGGATACCAAAGAAAAAACACCAAAGAAAAAGCTGAGCTTGTCTCGGCCGGGTAAGCTTGAGCTGCAAAAAACAGTTGAGGGTGGCCAGGTCAGACAAAGTTTCTCGCATGGCCGTTCGAAAGTTGTCACCGTTGAGGTGAAAAAGAAGCGGACTTTTGCGCCTGGCTCTACCGGCAGAATGAAGGAAGTTAAGGCGGATGACGAAATAGTATTAGATGCCCCCGCTGAAGAATCCGAGACTGAAGAAGTCGTTGAAGTGCAATCTGCGGCGCCGGCGATTCCCCACAATTTAACCGACCAAGAGCGCGCCGCCCGGGCGCAAGCCTTGCTCGATGCGCAAAAGGCCGAAGAAGAACGTGAAAACCAGCCTGAGCCGGAACCGGAATTGGCATCTGAACCGGAACCCGAAGTTGAAAAAGCAAAAACGCCTGAACCTGAAGCTGCTCCTGAGGTCGATGAAGCCGAAGTGGAAGCTGAAAAATTGCGCCAAGCTGCGCTTGATCTAGAAGCGGCGGAAGCAGCGGCAGCTAAATCCAACCAGGATAAAGTTGTTGTCAAAGAAGAGGAAGAATCAACTTCCAAAAAGGGTAAAACTCAGCCGAAACGCCCCTCACCATCGCCGCGTCAAGGCGAACGCCGCCGCCGTGGCAAACTAACCATTGCTGAAGCGTTGGATGATTCCGAACGGCAGCGTTCGCTGGCTTCCGTGAAGCGTCAGCGGGAACGTCAAAAACGTAAAGAAGGCCCGATCGAACATGTGAAAATTGTTCGTGAAGTCACACTCCCGGAATCCATCTCGGTTCAAGAGCTCTCTAACCGGATGGCGGAACGCGGTGTTGATGTCATCAAAGCACTAATGAAAATGGGCGTGATGGCCAATATGAGCCAGATCATTGATGCCGATACGGCGGAACTCGTGGTCGAAGAATTTGGCCATACTTTGGTTCGCGTCAGTGATGCCGATGTAGAAATTGGCTTAGGCGATCAAGAAGATAAAGAAGAAGATTTACAAGCCCGCCCGCCGGTGGTGACTGTTATGGGCCATGTTGATCACGGTAAGACGTCACTGTTGGATGCAATGCGCCACGCTAATGTTGTTTCGGGCGAAGCCGGCGGCATTACGCAACACATTGGCGCCTATCAAACGATCACAGAAGATAGCCAGAAAATCACCTTTATTGATACCCCGGGCCATGAAGCTTTTACCGCCATGCGGGCCCGCGGCGCCGGTGTTACCGATATTGTTGTACTGGTCGTTGCCGCCGATGACGGCATCATGCCGCAAACGGTTGAAGCGATTAACCACGCTAAATTAGCCGAAGTTCCGATTATCGTCGCGATCAATAAAATTGACCGGCCGGATGCCAATGCCAATCGCGTGCGCACTCAATTGCTCGAACATGAACTTGTTTTGGAAGCGATGGGTGGCGATATACTCGACGTTGAAGTTTCTGCTACCGAAGGCACCAATATTGACAAGCTCGAAGAGGCGATTCTGCTGCAAGCCGAAATTCTCGATCTCAAAGCCAATCCGGATCGTACCGCCGAGGGTGTGGTTGTGGAATCCCGGGTTGAGCAAGGCCGCGGCGCTGTGGCAACGGTCTTGATCCAACGCGGTACGTTGAAAAATGGTGATATTTTCGTCGCCGGCGCTGAATCTGGCCGGGTTCGCGTATTGGTCAATGACCAAGGTGAAAATATTGAGGCAGCTGGCCCGGCTGTGCCGGTCGAAGTTGTTGGTTTCCAAGGCGCCCCCGATGCCGGCGATGAATTCTTTGTCGTTGAAAGTGAAGCCCGTGCGCGTGAAGTGGCGGAATTCCGCTCCATTAAAAATCGCACTGCTAAATCGGCTGCCGCACCGCGTGGTTCGCTGGAAGAAATGTTCGAATCGATCAAAGCCGGCGAGGTTAAAGAACTGCCAATTGTGATTAAAGCGGATGTTCAAGGCTCGGTCGAAGCAATCATTGGCATGTTCGAGAAACTGCCGCAGGATGAAGTTAAGGTTCAAGTGCTTCATAGCGGCATCGGCGGTATTAACGAATCTGATATTACTCTCGCCGGTGCCTCAGGCGCTGCCGTGTTCGGCTTTAACGTTCGGGCCAATCCGCAAGCACGTGACTTGGCGCGCCAGGATGGCGTTGATATTCGGTATTATTCGGTGATTTATGATGTCATTGACGACATCAAAAAACTGCTAATTGGCATGATGGCGCCGATTATCCGCGAAGAGTTCTTGGGCAACGCCGAAGTTCGCGAAGTCTTCAATGTATCCAAAATCGGCAAGGTCGCCGGCTGTTACATCACCAATGGTGAGGTTAAACGAGGTGCCGGCGTGCGCTTGTTGCGCGACGATGTGGTTATCCACGAAGGCAGCCTGTCGACACTGAAGCGTTTTAAGGATGACGTTCGCGAAGTTAAAGAGTCTTACGAATGCGGCATGTCCTTTGAAAATTATAACGATCTCAAAGTCGGCGACGTTATTGAATGTTTCGATGTGACGGAAGAAGCACCCGAAATTTAGACCAGAAACATTAATCTGGGAAAATCACATGAGCAAAAGATCAAAACGGCCACCCAGCCAACGGCAATTGCGTGTTGGTGAAGAATTACGCCATGTCTTGGCGCAGGTTATTGAACGGGGTGAGTTACATGATCCTGAGCTGGATGGTGTTTCGATCACTGTTACCGAAGTACGCATCAGCCCTGATCTCAGCAATGCGACGATTTTTGTCACGCGCCTCGGCGGCGGTCATTCGGCAGAGACTGTCACTGCACTCGAGCGCGCAACGCCGTTTTTGCGCCACCAGATCGCCCAGCGCGTTCATTTGCGCCATGTCCCAAACCTGACATTTGAAGCCGATACATCGTTCGATTACGCCGAACACATTGGTCAAATTCTGAACGATGTAAACGCCGATGATGTCGAACAGACAGCCGAGGAAGAAAGTTAAAGAATGGCGCGCAAACGTCGCGGTGATCCCGTTCATGGCTGGCTGGTGATCGATAAGGCGCCTGATATCACTTCAGCCAAAGTCGTCAATAAAGCCCGCAAAATTCTCAACGCCGCCAAAGTTGGTCACAGTGGTACGCTCGATCCGATGGCAACCGGTATTTTACCGCTGGCTTTTGGCGAAGCGACCAAAACCGTTTCCTATATGATGGATGGCAGTAAGGAATATCGTTTCACGGTGTGCTGGGGCGAAGCGCGGGATACCGATGACGCTGAAGGTGAGATTATTGAAACCAGTGATCATCGGCCAGGCAGCGAAGAGATTGAAGCCGCCTTGCCCGAATTTATCGGTGAGATAGATCAGATACCGCCGGCGTTTTCAGCGATTAAAGTTGATGGTGAACGGGCTTACAAATTGGCGCGCCAAGAAAAACCAGTGGATTTAGCGCCGCGGAAGATATTTATCGAGCGATTTGAGCTCATTGAATGCCCTGATGAGGCCCACGCAATTTTTGAAGTAACCTCCGGAAAAGGCGCTTATATCAGAGGGTTAGCACGTGATTTGGCAAGAAAATTGGGCACTGTGGGCCATATTTCAAGCCTCCGGCGCACCCGCGTTGGCCCGTTTAAAGAAAGTGATGCAATTTCGCTGGATAAACTAGAAGAATTAGGGCATAAAGGCGCCGCCGTAGACATATTACGGCCTGTTGAGACCGCGCTGGACGACATCCCGGCGCTGGCCCTGACAGCGGACGAAGCCCGTCGCCTGAGATGCGGACAACCAGTTTCCGCCCTCACCGTGGCCAAGCGAACACCCCTTACCGACATCGACCAAGGCGCCACAATTTGTGCCATGGCAGACGGAAAGGTGGTTGCTTTGGCTAAATTTGAAGGTGGTGAAATTCGTCCATTTCGTGTTTTAAACTTTTGATAAGATTGGAGTAGACGATGTCGATTACCGCAGAGCGGAAGCAAGAGCTCATCACTGAGTATGCCACAAAAAATGGCGATACCGGTTCTCCCGAAGTGCAGGTTGCGATTTTGAGCGAACGCATCAATAACCTCACTGAACATCTTAAAACGCATAAGAAAGACCATCACTCCCGTCGCGGGTTGTTGATGATGGTCGGTCAACGTCGGCGTCTTTTGGATTATCTTAATGCTAAGAAATCCGAACGCTACGAAGATTTGATCAAGCGTCTTGGCCTCCGTCGATAAGACCCGAGCCAAAGAAAAAAAATAGGAAGGGCGAGCCAATTTAACTATCTCCGTTTGGCACCTTTCCCATTTCGTGAACAACCCATTTTATGGGTTCAATCCAACTCAAAATTCAGTTCGGTTGGATGGGTCCTTAAAAGATTAAGGACCCGAATGTAGGTATGTTGCTGCTGGTTTATCAACCGGCAAGAACATGTAGGAAGTTGGAGATATATATTTTTCCGTATGTAGGAAGGAAGATAAAAATGTTTAATGAATTCAAAAAAGAAATAGACCTAGGCGGTCGCAAGCTGACTATTGAGACGGGCAAGATCGCCCGCCAGGCAGATGGCGCTGTTTTGGTTACCTATGGTGAGACCAAAGTATTGTGTACGGCTGTCGGCGCTAAAAAGCCCCGCACCGATCTCGACTTTTTCCCCCTCACTGTAAATTATCAAGAAAAAACCTTTGCCGCCGGTAAAATTCCGGGCGGCTTTTTTAAACGCGAAGCACGACCTTCAGAAAAAGAAACCCTGACTTCGCGTTTGATCGATCGGCCAATCCGGCCGTTGTTCCACGAGAACTATAAAAACGAAACCCAGTTGATTTGTACCGTGCTTGCGCATGATCTCGAAAATGATCCGGATATTACGGCAATGATCGGCACTTCGGCTGCGTTGACGATTTCCGGTATTCCCTTTTTGGGCCCCATCGGTGCGTCTCGCGTTGGTTATATCGATGGTGAATACGTCCTCAACCCAGCAGTTGATGATGTGCCAAATTCTGAGCTGAACCTCATCGTTGCCGGTACGCAAGAAGGCGTGTTGATGGTCGAATCAGAAGCATCAGAATTGTCGGAAGAAATCATGCTCGGTGCCGTGATGTTTGGTCACGAAGCCAATCAGCAAGTCATTCAGGCAATTATCGAACTGGCACAAGCTTGTGCCAAAGAGCCCCGCGAAGTACCGGAAACCCCGGCCAAAGTGGGTGAGGTCAACGACAAAGTCAAAGAGCTGTCTGAAGCCGGTTTGCGCGAAGCTTATGCAATTTCCGAAAAAGCCGCGCGTCAGGACAAAATTGCTGAAGTGAAGGCAAGCGTTACCGAAGCCTTTGAAGACGACGAAGAAGCCACTGACATGATGGTCGGCGGCGCTTTGAAATCGGTCGAGAAAGATATTGTCCGCAAAGACATTATTAAAACCGGCCAGCGTATTGATGGCCGTGACACTAAAACAGTGCGCCCCATTGTCTCTGAAGTTGGCATCCTGCCGCGTGCTCATGGCAGTGCGCTGTTCACCCGGGGTGAAACCCAGGCGATAGTTGTTGCCACTTTGGGTACGGGCCAGGATGAGCAGATCATTGATGGCTTGGATGGTGATTACCGGGAACATTTCCTGTTGCACTATAATTTCCCACCCTATTCGGTTGGTGAAGCGGGCCGTATGATGGGCCCAGGCCGCCGCGAAATCGGTCATGGTAAACTCGCCTGGCGGGCAATTCACCCGATCATGCCGGAAAAAGATGATTTCCCGTATACCATTCGGATCGTTTCTGAGATCACTGAATCAAACGGCTCGTCCTCAATGGCGACGGTTTGCGGCACGTCCCTCTCGATGATGGATGCCGGTGTGCCCTTGGCGCGCCCGGTGGCCGGTATTGCCATGGGTCTGATCAAGGAAGATGACGGCCTTGCCGTACTTTCCGATATTCTCGGTGATGAAGATCATCTCGGTGATATGGACTTCAAAGTTGCCGGTACAAATGAAGGTATCACGGCGCTGCAGATGGACATTAAGATCACTTCGATCACCAAGGACATCATGGAAACAGCGCTCGAACAAGCTCGTGAAGGCCGCTTGCATATCCTGGATGAAATGGCCAAAGCCATTGATCACGCCCGCGATGATGTCAGTGAAAACGCGCCGCGCATCACCGTCATTATGGTGCCGACCGATAAAATCCGCGAAATCATCGGCCCAGGTGGCAAGATGATCCGGGAAATCTGTGAAACAACGGGTGCTAAAATCGACATCGAAGATGATGGTACGGTTAAAGTAGCCGCTGTTGATGAGCAGGCCTCAGAAGCCGCGATTAACATGATCAAGGCCATCACCGCCGAGCCTGAAGTTGGCGTAATTTATACCGGTAAGGTCGTTAAGACGGTTGATTTTGGTGCCTTTGTTAACTTCATGGGTGCGCGTGATGGCTTGGTTCACATTAGTGAATTACGCCCTGAGCGGGTCGAAAAAACCACCGACATTGTTAATGTTGGCGATGAAGTTAAGGTCAAACTGATCGGCATCGATGATCGCGGCAAGGTAAAACTTTCCATGAAATCGGTAGATCAGGAAAGTGGCGAGGAAATATCCGGTTAATTAAACCGGCTAATTCTTGATTGTTCGAATAGCAACGCTCATTGGGTGGAAAAAAAATTAAACTTTTTTGCCCAATGAGTCGTCTTTTCAAAAATCACTACATATATGTAATAGGTAAGCAGGCGATAAAATATTGGCACGGATTAAATTGGTCGTAATTGTAAGCGGCAAAGCTTTTAATCCGGGCTTTTCGCCATGGCAGTAATTGGACGTTAATTTAAGATTTGAAGGGATTGGGCCATGACCACATCCGGCATGAGTTCAGTAGCAGAGAATATGGCTGGCGAAAGCTTATTTGTTCCGCAAAACAGCTATTCCTATGACGAGTTGATCGCTTGCGGGAAAGGTGAATTATTTGGCCCGGGTAATGCTCAGCTTCCCTTGCCGCCAATGTTGATGTTTGATCGCATCACCTCGATCACCGCCGATGGCGGCGCCTATGGCAAAGGCGAAATTATTGCCGAGCTTGATATCAAGCCGGATCTCTGGTTTTTCCCCTGTCACTTTGAAGGCGATCCGGTAATGCCGGGTTGTCTCGGGCTGGATGCTCTGTGGCAATTGGCTGGCTTCTATATTGGCTGGACCGGCGCGCCCGGTCGTGGCCGGGCGTTTGGCGCCGGCGAAATAAAATTTAGCGGCATGGTCACGCCGGCAGCCAAGCTGGTGACTTATCATATCGATATTAAGCGGGTCGTTAATCGTCAAGTTGCCTTGGCATTTGCCGACGGACAGATGGCGATTGATGGTGAAACTGTCTATGAAACGAAGGGTCTTCGCGTTGGCACCATTCCAGCGGACGCATAATCTGAGTTAAATTAGCTAAAGAGGATATCGTGAGAAGAGCAGTTATAACCGGCATTGGTATTGTTTCCTGCATTGGTAACAGTAAGGAAGAAGTTCTCAACTCTTTGCGCGAATGTAAATCGGGCATCAGTTTCTCAGAAGAATTTGCCGAGATGGGTTTTCGCAGCCAGGTTTACGGCAAGCCTGATATTGATGTGACAGAACTCGTCGACCGCCGCGTTCGCCGTTTTATGGGCGAGGGTGCGGCCTATAATTACATCGCTATGGAACAGGCCATCGAAGATTCAGGTCTCAGCGAAGATGAGGTATCGAACGAACGTAGCGGCCTGATCATGGGCTCTGGCGGTCCGTCGGTTAAAAACTTGATTGAAGCTGCTGACACCACCCGCAATCGAGGCCCCAAAAAAGTCGGTCCTTTCATGGTGCCGCGCACCATGTCATCGACCAATTCGGCAACTCTCGCGACACCGTTTAAAATTAAAGGCGTCAATTATTCGATCACCTCGGCCTGCTCGACTTCAGCACATTGCATCGGTAATGCTGCTGAAATGATCCAATGGGGCAAACAGGACATTGTCTTTGCCGGTGGCGGTGAAGAGCTTGATTGGGGTATGTCGGTGATGTTTGACGCGATGCCGGCGCTCTCATCGGGCTATAACGAGACCCCTGAAAAGGCGTCCCGGGCTTTTGATGCCAATCGCGACGGCTTTGTCATTGCCGGTGGCGGCGGTGTTGTTGTGGTTGAAGAATATGAACGCGCCAAGGCACGCGGCGCAAAAATTTACGGCGAAGTGGCCGGCTATGGCGCGACTTCGGATGGCTTCGACATGGTGCAGCCGTCCGGTGAGGGCGCCGTCCGGTGCATGAATCAAGCCCTGTCAACGGTCGATCTGCCGGTTGATTACATCAACACCCACGGCACCTCGACGCCGGTTGGTGATGTCAAAGAATTGGCAGCTATCCGGGAGGCTTTTGGCGACCGTAATCGGATACCGTATTTTAATTCAACCAAATCCCTGACCGGCCATTCCTTGGGCGCTACGGGCGTACAGGAATCGATCTACTCCCTATTGATGATGGATAATAATTTCATTTGTGCGTCCGCCAATATTGAAGAGCTCGAACCGGAAGTTGGCGATATGCCGATTGTCCAGGAACGCATGGATGATGTTGAAATCAATTGTGCGATGTCCAATAGTTTTGGCTTTGGCGGCACCAATGCGTGCCTTGTATTCACCCGTCCAGACGCCTAAAAATATCCATGACAGAATCTAATGGTATAATGACGGGTAAGCGCGGCCTGGTGATGGGTGTTGCCAATGAACGCTCAATTGCTTGGGGCATTGCCAAAACCTTGGCTGATGAGGGTGCGGAGCTTGCCTTTACGTATCAAGGCGAGGCCTTTGAAAAACGTTTGCTGCCTTTGGCCGAAAGCATTGGCTCAAATATTGTCCTGCAATGCGACGTCGAAGAAACAGGCAGCCTTGAGGCTGTCTTTGATCGTTTGGCTGCTGATTGGGGCACGCTTGATTTTATTGTGCATTCCTTGGCGTATTCCGATAAAGAAGAGTTAAATAGCCGCTACGTTGATACAACGGCGGAAAATTTTGTCCGCACCATGAATATCTCGTGCTTTTCGTTTACCGCCGTTGCTCAAGCGGCTTATCCTTTAATGAAAGAAAATGGCGGCAGCATGATTACGCTGACTTATTACGGCGCCGAACGTGTCTTGCCAAATTACAATGTCATGGGGGTTGCCAAAGCGGCGCTCGAAGCGAGTGTGCGTTATTTGGCTGTGGATTTGGGGCCGGACGGAATCCGCGTCAACGCGGTTTCTGCCGGTCCGATGCGTACCTTGGCAGGCAGCGCCATTGGGGGAGCTCGTAAGATTTACAAAATTAGCGAGGCTAATGCACCGCTCAGGCGCTCGGTTACCCTTGAGCAGCTTGGCGGCACAGCTGTTTATTTACTCAGTGATTTGAGCAGTGGCGTCACCGGTGAAACACACCATGTTGATTCCGGTTATAACATTGTCGGTATGCCTTATTTATCAGGCGAGTAACACTGAACTTCGAATAATTCAAAATTATCAATATAAACCTTGATTTATTTATGGTTATTCCTTATCTATAATTAATCAAAACTAGAAAGTTGGTGAATACCATGGATAAAGTACGTCCCTACAGCCACGCCTTGGACCGTTTGCGGAATGCCGGTTTGCGGCCAACCCGTCAACGCCTTGCTTTGGCCAAACTGTTATTTGATGATCATGACCGCCATATCACAGCTGAAATCCTGCATGGTGAAGCGCTGGACGCTAAAGTTAGGGTTTCTTTGGCGACGGTTTACAACACCTTGCACCAATTTAATGAGGCTGGGCTGTTGCGTGAGATTGTGGTTGATTCAGGACGCAGTTACTTTGATACCAATACTTCCGATCACCATCATATCTTTAATGAAGATAGTCGTGAATTGAAGGATATCGACGACGGTCAAATTGGTTTGACAGGTATGCCGGCTGTTGGCACAGGCCAGGAAATAAGCCGTATTGATGTTATAGTACGCGTCAAAAATAGCTAGATTAGTACCTAGAAACAAAGAGTTATAACATTTTTTAGAATTATTCAAAAAAATGGTTGACTCTTTTTTTTTATATCCTCATAGTAACGTTGAAAGATACCGGTTGTCGCCCAATTGAAATGATTGAGTGACGTAACGGTAATGGGGACGTTTAAATTTTTTAACTCAAATATAAAGGGAGGGGATCAATGCCTTCACTAAAAGGAACTGGAACCGAACAAAATTTGAAAGACGCCTTTGCCGGCGAATCTCAAGCCAACCGCCGCTACCTCTATTTCGCGCAAAAAGCGGATGTTGAGGGGTATAACGATGTTTCAACCGTATTCCGTTCGACGGCCGAAGGTGAAACCGGTCATGCGCACGGCCATTTGGAATATCTTGAAGAGACCGGTGATCCGGCTACCGGAGAGCCAATTGGCACGACCGAGCAAAATTTGGGCGCCGCTATTGCCGGTGAAACTCATGAATACACCGACATGTATCCTGGCATGGCCAAAACCGCCCGTGAAGAAGGTTTCGACGAAATTGCCGACTGGTTTGAAACGCTTGCCAAGGCTGAAAAGTCCCACGCTGGCCGTTTCCAAAAAGCCCTGGATTCGCTCGATTAATTTGAATGCAGGTCAATTAGACCCCGCATTTTGACGTAAATTGGGGGATCCGGGCCCGGGTCCCCTTTTTTTATTATCAATTATTTTGAATTTAAAATATTTACGGTTTTGTCATGACTGAAGGTAGTTTAGAAGCCCCCACCCGTCACCAAATTCCCTGGCTGGAAGCGGATTTCATTGATCCGGGCAAAATCGACGCTGAACTGCACCGGATTTTTGATATTTGCCATGGCTGCCGGCGTTGTTTCAATCTCTGCGATAGTTTCCCCCGGTTATTTGACCTGATCGACGAGTCGGATAGCGGTGAACTTGATAGTGTTGTGAGTGCGGATTTCAAACCCGTAATTGATGCCTGCACGCTTTGTGATATGTGCTTTATGACCAAATGCCCCTATGTGCCGCCGCATCAATTTGATTTGGACTTTCCGCATCTGATGCTGCGCTACCGGGCGATGGAATTTAGCCAAGGCAAAGTCAAATTTACCCATCGCCAGATCACGGAAACCGACCGCAACGGCAAACTCGCCGCGCCTATCGCACCGCTCGCCAATTGGGCGAGCAAGCGCGGCAATGCACTAACCCGGCCATTGCTGGAAAAGACGGCAGACATTCACCAAGATGCCGAGCTGCCGGAATTTCAGAGCGTTTCACTGGCGAAAAGGGATCAGAAAAAACCAGATGATGCCCCAGAAAATACCCCGGCAACATTAATTAAATCGGGCCGCAAAGCGGCGCTCTATGCCACTTGTTTTGTCAATTACAACAATCCAGAGATTGGTGAGGCAACCCAGGCGATTCTGGCGAAAAACGGTGTCGCAACGGAAGTGGTTTATCCGTCCTGTTGTGGTATGCCGCAATTGGAGCAGGGCGATCTTGCGCGGGTTGCCGAAAATGCCAAAAAAGTTTCCGCTGAGCTCGTTGGCTGGATTGATAAAGGTTACGACATTGTTGCGCTCGTGCCATCTTGCGCGTTAATGCTAAAATTTGAATGGCCGTTGATTGTACCGGATGATGAAAACGTCAAACGCCTGAGCGAAGCGACGTTTGATGCGGCGGAATATATTGTCGATATCGCCAAGAAAGAAGGACTGGCGGCGGGTCTCGGTAAACTTGATGGCGGTGTGAGCCTCCATCTCGCCTGTCATGCGCGGGCGCAAAACATGGGTCCAAAAGCGGCCGAGATGCTGCGGCTTATTCCTGACGCCGAAATAGAATTGATTGAACGCTGTTCCGGTCATGGCGGTTCTTGGGGGATCATGAAAGAAAATTTTGATGTGGCGCTTAAAATCGGCCGTCCCGCTGCCCGAAAAGCGCTTGAGAGCAAAGCTAAATATGTCGTCTCCGAATGTCCTTTGGCACGCGAGCATATGTTGCAGGGCATCGAAAAACTGGCTGATGAAAAAACCCAAGAATATATTCAATCGGTGCAACATCCGATCCAAATACTAGCCCGGGCTTACGGATTGACCGGAGAAGCGAAATAATATGACCATCAGAACAGAACTTACCCGTGACGATATCCTGGATTTAACCACTTATGAAGAAATCCGGGGGCAGCGCCGCGCTGAGATCGTTGCGGCCAAGAAACTTCGGCGCTTGGCGGTCGGGCCCTATGCCACCTTCTATTTCGAATCTTTCGATACGATGTGGTATCAAGTTCAGGAAATGCTGCGCATCGAAAAAGGCGGCGAGGCTCAGCTTGCCGATGAGCTGGAAGCCTATAATCCCTTGATTCCAAATGGTAAGGAGTTGGTCGCAACGGTGATGTTTGAAATCGATAATGCTGATATTCGATCAGCGTTTTTGACTGGGCTCGGCGGCGTCGAAGACTGTATGGTCATTGAAATTGATGGTGAAGAGGTAATTGCCAAACCGGAACAGGATGTTGATCGGACCAATGCAGAGGGAAAAGCCTCATCCGTTCAGTTTGTCCATTTCGAATTTTCAGATGATCAGATTGCCAAATTCAGAGAAAATAACGCTCGCGTAACGGTTGGCATCAATCATCCTAAATACGGCCATATGATGGTGTTATCGGAAGAGAGCCGGACGGCTTTAGCAGCGGATTTCACTTGATCGTTTCTCGGGGATAGACCCCCCAAAACTCAACCCGGCGGAGCCACCCTTCGAAACCATCGACGCCAATTTTGCACCAGCCCGTGCCGTCCGGGCATTGTTTCAGCTCGCCGACGACATTTGGCTCCAGCTTGGCAATCGGCGGCGATTTGCTGTCGTCGCGTTTACGGATGGTCCTGAGCTGTCCGGTCACCACAAACATCCGCCGGGAACTCAGCATACTTTGATGCACCCAGCCTTGCGAGCCCTGCACATCTCTAACTTTGCGCCAGGTGCCGAACTCAGCAATTACTTCCACCGGCAGGTTTTTGCGTTGATAAACCCAATCGACCGGGTAGCGGACACCGGGTCCGGTCCTGAGATTAACCTCATCTGCCCGCAGCGAAACAAATCGCGGCAACGGCTTGCCCGTCGTCGTTGGCGGCGCTTGAGTCCATGCTGGAGCGGCACCTACAGACATCAAGACGGCAGCAAAAAGCAATACTTTCAATATGTTAATGTATTTGGTCATGACCTTGGTAAACTTAATAAATCCTGGCGGTAAAATGATACCTGAAATAATACCCCGAAATGATACCCTGCGCGCTGCAGAAATCCTAACACTCTATGAGCACGAGTATATTTTCAGAACCTTAACGCCCGATTAAATCAATTGGCAAAATGATGATCAGTATGTAGCCTGGACAAGTGCCCTGCTTATTGGTATTGCCACCTCTTAAGGACGGGCGTCATCGACCTGTTACGTGCCCGTTTATATGGGATTAATAGGAATTTTTGGGGGAGAGATTTTCCGTGTCCGGTAAAGTCAAAGTAGTCGTTACCCGTAAACTACCTGATGCCGTAGAAACACGGATGATGGAGTTGTTTGACGCGCGTCTTAATCTTGATGATATCGCGCTCACCCATGAAGAATTAATCATGGCCGTGCAATCGGCTGAAATTTTGGTTCCCACCGTTACCGATAATATTGATGCTGAGGTTATCAACTCCGCCGGCGACCAGCTCAAAATGATCGCTAATTTTGGTGCTGGTGTTGATCATGTTGATCTTACGGCGGCCGCTGAAAGAGGCATCATCATCACCAATACACCGGATGTCCTGACCGAGGATACGGCCGACCTTGCGATGGCGCTGGTTTTGATGACGCCGCGGCGCATGGGTGAGGGAGAGCGCATCGTACGCGCCAAACAATGGACCGGCTGGACCCCCACCTACATGATGGGTCACCGGATCAACGGCAAACGCTTGGGTATTATCGGCATGGGCCGGATCGGCACGGCAGTGGCCGAACGGGCGCGTGGATTTGGACTGGCCGTGCATTATCACAACCGCCATCGGGTGACCGAAGAGCTTGAGAGCAAATTGGAGGTGACCTATTGGGAAAGCCTTGATCAAATGCTCGCCCATATGGATATTGTTGTCGTTACCTGTCCGTCGACGCCGGCGACCTATCATTTATTGTCCGAGCGGCGGCTCAAGCTTCTGCAACCTCACAGCTACGTCGTGAACACCTCGCGCGGCAATATCATTGATGAAGCTGCCCTGGTAAGCCTGCTGGAACAAGGGGCGATTGCCGGTGCTGGGCTTGACGTGTTTGAAAATGAGCCGGCTATTCACCCTAAGCTTTTGGCAATGGAAAACGTCGTTATCCTGCCGCATATAGGTTCTTCGACCATTGAAGGCCGGGTGGCAATGGGAGAACGCGTGATTGTCAACGCCAAGACCTTCATCGATGGACACAAACCACCGAACCGGGTGCTCGAGACGCTCTTGTAATAGTTAACATTGTAATAAATCAACCCGGGTTACTTTATTACATTAGTGGGCGGAAAGGTCGGTGATGCTGGCCTGGTCACTGCAGAGTGCACATTTCGGATCCGGCTTAATCTTGATTTTCCGAAACTCAGTGCGCAGTCCGTCAAAAATAATCAAGGAGCCCGCGAGGCTTTCGCCGGCGCCGGTAATCTCTTTTAGAATTTCAGCTGCTTGTAAGGATCCAATGGCGCCGCAGAGCGCCCCCAAGACCCCTGCTTCAGCGCAGCTCGGCACCATATTGGGGGGCGGGGCTTCAGGATAGAGACAGCGATAGCAGGGGCAGTCCCCATCGGTTCTAAGATGCGGTTTAAACACGCTCAGCTGGCCATCAAAACGCAGGATGGCGCCGGAAACCAGGGTTTTTTGCTCCAGATAACAGGTGTCCATGACGAGAAAACGGGTGGCGAAATTATCACAGCCATCGGCCACAATATCATAGCCCGAAATCAGCTCGCGGGCGTTTTCCGCCGTTAGCCGCTGCTCATGCGCGATGACCGAGACGTCGGGATTGATGTCGGCGATGGCAGCTTTGGCGCTGGCCACTTTGGTTTGGCCCAGGCGCGCGGTCGCATGGATAACTTGGCGCTGGAGATTGCTGAGATCAACGACATCATCATCGATAATACCAAGCGTGCCAATTCCGGCCGCCGCCAGATATTGAATAACCGGCGTGCCCAGCCCGCCGGCGCCAACGACCAGAACTTTGGCGCCGCGAATTTTAGCCTGCCCGGCGCCACCGATCTCCGGCAATAATATATGGCGGGCATAGCGTTCAACCTGTTCGTCGGTAAGTGCCATTTAGCGGCCAATCCTTAAATTTTAGTCACCGCCAAGTCCGTCAAACAGAGCGGTCGACAGATAGCGCTCGGCAAAAGATGGCAGGATGGCGATAATCATTTTACCGGCCATCTCCGGGCGGGCGCCAATTTCGAGCGCTGCCGCAATCGCCGCTCCGGAAGAAATACCAATCGGCAAGCCCTCAGCTTTGGCGGCGCGCCGCGCCATCGCAAAGGCTGTTTCATTGCCAATCTGAATAACCTCATCGATCATATTTGAGTTGAGGTTGTCCGGCACAAAGCCAGCGCCGATACCTTGAATTTTATGCGGTCCGGGTACGCCGCCAGATAATATAGGACTGTCTTCCGGTTCCACCGCAATCATCTTAAAGTCAGGTTTTCTAGCCTTGATTACTTCGGCGACGCCGGTCAGCGTACCGCCAGTGCCGACACCCGATATAACCACATCAACTTTGCCATCGGTATCTTTCCAAATTTCTTCCGCCGTGGTGATACGATGAATTTCCGGATTGGCCTCATTACTGAACTGTTGGGGCATAAAGGCGCCGGGATGTTCTTTGAGTAATTCTTCAGCGCGCGCAATCGCACCCGGCATGCCTTTGGCAGCCGGGGTCAGCTCAATTTCCGCACCCATCAAATAGAGCATTTTGCGCCGCTCCATCGACATACTTTCCGGCATGGTGAGGATCAAACGATAGCCTCGGGCCGCGGCGACAAAGGCCAAGGCGATACCGGTATTGCCCGAGGTCGGCTCAACAATGACGGCGCCAGGATTTAATTTACCGGCAGCCTCAGCAGCATTGATCATGGCGTCCCCGATGCGGTCCTTAACCGAGGCCAACGGATTAAAAAACTCACATTTTCCAAGGATGTCGGCCTTACAGCCTTCTTCTTCCGGCAGACGGTTGAGGCGCACCAGCGGCGTCGCACCAATCGTATCAACAATGCTATTGTAAATTTGCCCTCTAAATTCACCCGTAGTTTCCGTCATCTTATTCTCCTGTGTGGTGGCCTCATAGCGGCCTCAAAATATAAACCTAGATGGTGAAATCCAGGCTCTGGCGGCCTTCACTGACGACGCCGCTTGCTTGAGCTTGTTGACACAGATAATCAACCGAAATTTCGTCTAAGCGAGCCATCATTTCTGATTGGATTTCCAGCCATAACGGGCGGATGACCGTTTGGGTCAAATCTGATCCGGTCTCCTCATCGAGCGGATCACCGGTATGTTCCATATTGCGCATGACGCGGACGATGTCGCCGACCGATATGCGGCGGCGTTCGCGGGCGAGATTATAGCCGCCTCTAGGGCCGCGTACGCCGGTGAGCAGATTTGCCCGCACTAATTGCTGCAAGGCCTGCTCAAGATAGCGCCGTGGAATGCCCTGACGCCGGGTGATGTCCCGGCTTTGTACCGGCTGACTGCCGGCATGATAGGCAATATCAACGACCGCTTCGATGGCGAACAGCATTTTTTTTGAAAGTCTTAACATTTCCCCATACCTTTCCTACCTACTGTTTTTATTTCTTATCTGTACCAGTTGAACCAAAGCCGCCAGCACCCCGTTCGGTCGCCGGCAAGGCGTCGGTTTCGTCCCACTCGATGCCAACCACTGGGGCAACGACCATTTGGGCAATCCGCATGCCGCGCTCAATGGTGAAAGTATCATTGCCATGATTGATCATGATGGCGCCAATCTCGCCGCGATAATCGGCATCAATGGTGCCAGGAGTGTTGAGTACGGTAACGCCGTTTTTAAAAGCTAAACCCGAGCGCGGCCGAATTTGTGCCTCAAAACCACCGGGCAAGGCAATTGCCAAACCGGTGGGCACAATGGTGCGATCTCCCGGCGCCAGCTCAATATCGCTGTCGACAGCAGCTAATAAATCAACGCCAGCCGACAATTCTGTTTGAATTTCAGGCAGCGGTAAATCCTTACCGTGATCCAGGCGTTGAACGTAAACTTTTACTCTACTCATGTGGAATTATTCTCTAAATGAATGGCAATGCGGGCGGCGAGTTTTTGACCAACGCCTTCTTTTGACAGCGTCGGCCAATCTTCAATTGTCTCAGCATCAATCACATGGACTGTATTGTTCTTACCACCAAACGTACCGGTTTCCGGCGACACATCATTGGCGACAATCCAGTCACAGCCTTTTTTGGCAAGCTTGGCTTGGGCATAAGCAATAACATCTTCGGTTTCGGCGGCGAAACCGATTACCAAGGCCGGGCGGTCTTTATCCAATTGGCTGACATTGGCGAGGATATCCGGGTTTTCAACCAGATCCAGCGACGGCAGGGCGCCGTTTTTCTTGATCTTTTCTGATGGGGGATTGGCCACCCGCCAATCAGCCACCGCTGCGGCACAAACGACAATATCAGCGGGCAGGGCAGCCTCGCAGGCGGCCAGCATATCTTCGGCCGATTTCACATGCTGGACAGTTACGCCCATCGGGTCCGCCAATTGGGTTGGTCCCGATACCAGCACGGTTTCGGCGCCAAGTTCGGCGAGCGCTTTGGCGATGGCATGACCCTGGCGGCCTGAAGAATGATTGGCGAGATAGCGTACTGGATCAATCGCCTCATGGGTCGGGCCACTGGTAATGATGGCCTTTTTGCCGATCAAACTTTTTTGTGGCGCTTGACCGGCGTTATGAAAAAAATTTTCTATCGCCTCGACCAGGGCGGCGGGCTCCGACATTCGTCCCATACCGTATTCGCCGCAGGCCATATCACCTTCTTCGGGACCAATAACCTGCACGCCGCGCTCCTGCAAAATAGTGATGTTTTCCTGCGTCGCTGCGTGTTTCCACATGCGCACGTTCATCGCCGGTGCAACGATGACCTGCTTATCAGTGGCCAAAAGGGCGGTTGTCGCCAGATCATTGGCAATACCGCTGCGCATTTTGGCGAGAATATTGGCGGTTGCGGGTGCAACCACGACCAGATCGGCCTCCCGGGACAGCTCAATATGACCCATTTCACTTTCATCGGTGAGAGAAAATAAATCCTGGTAGACTTTATCTTCGGTCAGCGCGGCCAAGGAAAGTGGCGTCACAAACTGGCTGCCGGCATCGGTTAGGATGCAGCGCACGGCAATATCGCGGCGGCGTAAATCCCGGACTAATTCGAGGGATTTATAGGCCGCAATGCCGCCCGAGATGATTAATAAAACTCTTTTTCCACTTTCCATTTGGAAAACCAATCAAATTACTTATTACCAGTGTAATTAATGAATAGGTATTAAATAACGGGCGTTTAGATGATTGGCAAGCGTTTCACAAACAATTTTCGTAAATTAAACGAACGGTTACGGTCAGACGAAAAATAAGAGAACCAGCAACATCAAGATGATGACGAGATAAAACTTCGGCGAAGCGGCCAGGCTGGATCGGTCGCTCCTTGACATGTCTTTGACCGTGTCCGGGTGGAGTTTGAGACCGCCTTTGGTCATGGCGGCAGTGTTCTTTTCCATATCGGAAACAATGCGCGGCAGGCGCCTTAGTCCATCGGCAACTTCACCGACCGCTTCCATAACAATGGTCTCCGGGCCCATATATTCGTCGACCCACTCCTCGATTAAAGGCTGGGCTAGGAACCACATATTGGCATCCGGGCTAAGGGTGCGGCCAACCCCTTCGGAAATCAGCATGGTTTTTTGCAGCAACAATAATTGCGGCTGGGTTTCCATCTCGAAGGTTTCGGTCACTTGAAAAAGGTGCGCCAATAGGCGGGCGATGGAAATCTCATTTTGTGGTTTGTCGAGGATGGGCTCGGCAATTGAACGGCAGGCTTGGGTGAAGGCTTGCACGGATTTATCGGCCGGCACATAGCCTGCTTCAAAATGCACTTCGGCGACCCGTCGATAGTTGCGGTTTAGAAAGTTCATTAACATTTCGCCGAGATAGCGCCGGGTTGGTTTATCAAGCCGGCCCATGATGCCGAAGTCGACGGCAATTATTTCACCATCATCACCGACAAAAAGATTGCCCGGGTGCTGGTCGGCATGAAAAAAGCCGTCCCGGAACACCTGGTTAAATAGCGATCCGGCAGCGCGAATGAGTATTTGATCGGGATCATGACCCGCTGCAATTAAAGCATCCCTCTCATCAATTGGTATGCCATTGATACGCTCCAAAGTCAGCACGCGACGCGATGTGCGCCGCCAATCGACACCGGGCACGCGGAAAGTATTATCGTCGGCAAAATTTTCGGCCATTTCTTCCGCCGCTGCCGCTTCCAGCCGCAAATCCATCTCAAGGCGGATGGTTTCCTCAAAAGTTTCAATGACTTCCACCGGTTTAAGGCGACGGAGCTCAGGCCTGGTGCGCTCGACCAAATGAGCAACCCAATGAAACAGCGCCATATCCTTGGCAAAGGCCTTTTCGACTTTGGGGCGCAACACTTTGACGGCAACTTCTTCGCCCTCAGTGGTGACGGCAAAATGAACTTGCGCGATTGACGCCGCGGCCACCGGCTCCCAGGTGATTTCATTGAACATTTCTTCGACTTTGGCGCCAAACTCCTGTTCGATGGTGGTGCGGGCTTCGGCGGCGCTAAAGGGCGGCAAATGATCCTGGAGTTCTGAGAGGTCGGCGGCAACGTCTTCGCCCAACAGATCCGAGCGGGTCGACAGCGCTTGGCCGAACTTAATAAAAGTAGGCCCCAACTCCTGCAACGCCTTGGCAATCCGTTCACCCGGGCGGCCCTCGACATTGCGTTTGGAGACAATGCGAGCTGCCGTCACGACACCGCTGGCGACGCCCGCTTCTTCAAGCAACCACAGCGCATCATAACGTGCGAGCGTGCGGGCAATGGTGAAAAGACGTGAAATATTTTGTAAGGCCTTAAACATGCTTGCCCATAAGTCTTTCTATATTCGCCAGGCCGAGTGGATGGCGGCAATGCCACCGGACAAGTTCTGATGGGAAACTTGATCAAGGCCGGCCTCGGCGATCATTGCAGCAAAGTCTTCCTGTGGTGGAAAACGGCGGATGCTTTCGGCCAGATACTGATAAGAGTCCCGGTCATTGGCCACCAGCTGACCAATCAAGGGCAATACATTAAAGGAATAGCTGTCATAAAGCTTGGCCAGACTTGGCAAAATCACCCGGCTAAATTCCAAACACAAAAAATGTCCACCCGGCCGCAGCACCCGGCGCGCTTCCTTCAGCGCTTCCGCTAAATGAGTGACATTCCTAAGACAAAACGCCGTGACATAGGTATCGATCGAAGAATCCTTGAGCGGCAGCTGTTCGGCATTACCCCTGACCCACCGCGGACCTTCAATAATGGCCCGATCGAGCGCACGATCTCGACCGACTTTGAGCATTTCCTCATTAATGTCGCAAATGATGACATCCTGGCCGCCTTTTTCGAGAAATTTAAAGGCAATATCGCCGGTACCACCGCCGACATCCAACAGTTTCATCGCCGGCCCGGGATTTATCCGTTTGATCAGGATATTTTTCCACCATCGATGAATTCCACCGCTCATGAGATCATTCATGAGATCGTAACGTGGCGCCACACTATCGAAAACACCCCGAACCATCGATGATTTTTCGGTAATATTGACATCGCGGAAGCCGAAATGGGTTTGTGTGCTGTTATTTTCCTGGCTCATGGGTCGGACCATAGCGGAACGCGTCCGACTAGGCTATGCTATTCTAAACCATCGTAAATAAAACAGAAATTATCCGGTAAACCTTATATATGCCCGAACTTCCAGAAGTCGAAACCGTGCGGCGTGGTTTGCAGCCGGCGCTCGAAGGTCAGATTATAAAATCCGTTACTGTCAGATGCCCTAAACTGCGCATCCCGTTTCCAAAAGACTTTGCCAAGCGACTAGCGGGCAAGAAAGTTGAGCAATTGAGCCGTCGCGCCAAATATTTGTTGATGCATATGGAGGGCGGTGGCGTCGCCATTATTCATCTCGGTATGACCGGTCATATGAGGGTGATTAGCAGTAACGCGCCAATACCCGGTAAACATGATCATGTCGATTTTTGCACCACGGCTGGTGCCACGGTGCGGTTTCATGACCCCCGGCGATTTGGCTTGATGACACTGACGACCGAAAAGAATCTAGCAACTCATAAACTGATAAAAAATATCGGCCCCGACCCGCTCGGCAACGATTTTAACGATGAAGTTCTTAGCGCCGCTCTTAAAGGTCGGGCGACGCCGATTAAAGCCGCTCTGCTCGATCAAAAAACTGTCGCCGGGTTGGGTAATATATATGTCAGCGAAAGCCTGTTTCGTTCGGGCATTTCACCGAAACGCCAGGCCAAGACGGTTCAGGGTGGCCGGGCGGAGAAATTAACGCGGGCTATTCAAGATGTATTGCGGGATGCAATTGAAGCCGGTGGGTCGACCCTTAAAGATCACGTTCAGCCGGACGGTGAGCTTGGCTACTTCCAGCATCATTTTAAAGTGTATGGTAAAACGGGTGCGCCGTGCCCGACTTGTGATGACAGCGCTCATATAATCAAAAAGATCGTGCAGTCCGGGCGCTCGACATTTTATTGTTCCAATTGTCAACGTTAGGCATATAGTTCTTTCATGTTTATCAGACTTCTTTTAGTTCTGCTGATTGTTGTCGGCATACCAATTATCAATGCAGATGTATCAGCGGCGCCGAAATTTGTGCCGGGTATCAATGATCTGCCATTAATGCCAGGGTTAACCCTAAAATCAGAAACCCCGGTGGTGTTTGATACGCCGGGCGGCCGCATTGTTGAAGTGTTTGCAATTGGCAAGGTGCCACTGACCCGCATTCGATCTTTCTACGGCGAAACCTTGCCGCAGCTTGGCTGGCAACCCAAAAATATTAATGCTTTCCAGCGTGACAATGAGACCCTTAAAATCGAAATATCTGAAGATGGTAACGGCCGGCGTGTTATTCGCTTTTCGGTTGTTCCCCATCGCAAGTAATGGGGCAATAATAGGGCGAAAAAAGCGGAAATATTGAGGCCAACAAAGGCTTGACGCCCGGCTCAGCCCCCTATATAACCCCGGCCTTCATGCGAATTTCGTCCCCCGTTTAATTATCTGGGGGCGGTTAAGAATAGTGAGAGAATTTATGGCCAATATTAAATCGGCAAAGAAACGCATTCGTCAAATTGAGCGTCGGTCGGCAGTTAACCGGACCCGCCTCACCCGCATGCGCACTTATGTAAAACAAGTTGAACTGGCAATTGCTACTGGCGATGCGGAAGCTGCCCAAACTGCCTTCAATGAAGCGCAACCGCAAATGATGCGGTCAGCTCAGAAAGGTCTCTTGCATCGCAATACGGCGTCACGGAAATTATCGCGACTGTCAAAACAGATTAAGAGTTTGAGCGCTTAGTCGTCAGATTAAATTATTAATCGTATCACCGGGATACGAGCCAAGACTTAATACCGAGCCGCATCTTATTTGATGCGGCTTTTTTACGGCCGCAAATCTGAAAAATGAGTAAAATATTTTGCCGGATTCGAATCTTCTAAAACTGTCAAGAAGATTATTTTCAACGTTCCCCTTTCGGACCTGTTGAATCAATTTTTTAGTTTGGGTACATTCATGGCTGTGACGGGGTGGTCGATTTTAAGACTTCGTTGCAGGTTTAACTTTTACCCTATTATAGATTCGACAAAATGGTTAATTTTTTTCAATAAAACCATAGAAAATTAAGTAAAAGTCCAACGGGTAAAGTAAATAGTAAATAAAAAAGTTAAATAAAAATTTCACAGTACAGGCTTTAGGTGAGGGTGTTGGGTTCTTCGAGCAAGTTAGACATAGACCAGCACTAGGAACTATTCAGGGGGGCAGATCATGTCTTGTATTTGTCTCTGTATTTTAAAAATAAAATGCCGTGTCGAATGATAAATTCGGCAGCAGTGAGTTTAAAAATTGATCGATTTTTTTCACTCTGGGGCGGTATTGGCAATTTGGGCTGGCAAAATAAATGGATATAGGGTCTGACGATCGGCAATTCCAGACGCAATGGTACCGGGTTAGCAGTCGTCTTAAAGCAGAAATCGGGGAAACAGCTTTTGAAAATTGGGTTAAACCAATTAAAGCATGTGATGTAAAAAATGCTGAAGTACGTCTTGCTGTTCCCAGCCGTTTTATGCGCGATTGGGTTGTCGCAAATTATCTCGATAGATTGAAAGAATTATGGGCGGGTGAAAACGACGCGGTGCGCTCCGTCGAAGTTCTCATCCAGCCGACGATGAAAACCAAATCAGATGATGAGGCCGCCAGCCAGACGGCTGGCTTGGAAGGCGATGCTCTCGCTGCCCCTGCCGGTAGCAATGACGCCAAAGCTGGTATGAATAGCGCCGATCAATCCGGGTGGGAATCCGGCGGCCAGATTGCCGCCCCCCTCGATAATCGTTTTCGTTTTGACCAATTTGTCGTTGGTAAACCCAACGAATTTGCCTATGCCGCTGCCCGCCGCGTCGCTGAAGCTCAATCCGTCCCGTTTAATCCGTTATTCCTGTATGGTGGCGTTGGCCTGGGCAAAACCCATCTGATGAATGCCATCGCCTGGGAAATTCTCGAACGCGATCCTTCCCGTACCGTGATGTATCTGTCGGCCGAGAAGTTTATGTACCGGTTTGTGCGCGCGCTGCGTGAACAAAATACCGTTGATTTTAAAGAGCAGTTCCGCTCAGTCGATGTCTTAATGATTGACGACGTCCAATTTATTGGCGGCCGGGATGCGACCCAAGAAGAATTTTTCCACACTTTCAATGCTTTGGTTGATCAGGGACGGCAGATTATATTGTCGGCTGATAAATCTCCCTCCGATCTGGAAGGTGTCGAAGAGCGTCTCAAATCGCGGCTTAATTGCGGGCTGGTGGCGGATATTCATGCGACGACGTATGAATTGCGCCTGGCCATTCTCGAAACAAAAGCTGAAAAGATGGAATTGGAAGCACCTCGTCAAGTATTGGAGTTCCTTGCCCATAAAATCACCTCTAATGTGCGCGAGCTTGAAGGAGCGCTGAACCGCGTTGCCGCTCATACCCAGCTGGTTGGCCGTGAAATGACCTTGGAGACAACTCAGGAGGTTTTGCATGACCTGCTCAGGGCTAATGATCGCCGGGTGACGATAGAGGAAATCCAAAAACGGGTTGCCGAACACTTCAATATCCGTATCTCGGACATGCATTCAGCCCGGCGTGCCCGCTCGGTTGCCAGACCTCGCCAGGTGGCGATGTATCTGGCCAAGCAGTTAACCTCGCGTTCGCTGCCTGAGATCGGCCGTAAATTTGGTGGCCGGGACCATACGACAGTGATGCACGCGGTTAAAAAAGTCGATGAATTACGCGACCATGACACGACTTTTGCCGAAGATGTTGAGCTTTTACGGCGGATGCTGGAAGGCTAATTGGACCTTAGTCCGGGACCTCAACCAGCCATAAATACAGCACCGATATCGGCCCCAAATAGCGGTATTGACGAATCGATTTACCGGTTTCGCATAAAAAATGCGAAAAAACCGGATGAACAGCGATAAACCGTTAAGAATCAAGGCCTTGAAATCACTTAAAATCCTCGCCAAAAGCGCGAAAAAGCTTACTCGAAGGCCCTCATCTGCTATACTAAGCGCAATATTTCTGAAGGGATATTCCGGGGGATATTCTGGGTTAAATTCCAAGTGAATTTAAGGGGTGATTTGCGGCCTCTTTTTTTCACTCTATGGCCAACCAGAATACCCTAAATCCTGATGAAAAAAATGAGGCTCGTTCAGCTATATCATCAGCACAATGGGCGAATTTGAGGTAGATAGGTCAACGAAACGATATGAAAATTACCATCGAGCGCGGGTTGCTATTAAAGGTTCTCACCCACATTCAAGGCGTCGTCGAGCGCCGCAACACCATTCCCATTCTGTCCAATGTTAAATTTGATGCGCCGGACGGCCAATTAAGCCTGAACGCCACCGATATGGATATCGATATCGTCGAGACCATTCCGGCCGATGTGGCCAGTTCCGGTTCAGCCACGGCGCCGGCTCATACGCTTTATGATATCGTCCGCAAATTGCCGGAAGGGGCTCAAGTGGAGCTTGATTGCACCGGTGATGACAGCCAGTTGACGCTGTCGGCGGGGCGCTCGAAATTTAAACTGACGTGCCTGCCAACAGAAGATTTTCCGGTGTTGTCCGGCGGCGATCTGCCAAATAATTTTACCCTGTCTGCCGCAGATTTACGCGGCTTGATCGATCGCACCCGCTTTGCTATTTCGACGGAAGAAACCCGCTACTATCTCAATGGTATTTATCTCCATGCCGCTGAAAAGGACGGTGTTGAGGTTTTGCGCGCCGTGGCGACAGATGGCCATCGCTTGGCGAGTGTTGAGATTCCACTGCCGCAAGGGGCAGCCGGCATGCCGGGCGTCATTGTGCCGCGTAAGGCAATCAGCGAAATTCGCAAACTTATTGATGAAACCGAGGATGAGATTGCGGTTTCGCTCTCCGATACCAAGATTAAATTCGCCTTCGAAGGGACGGTTCTGACGTCAAAGCTGATCGACGGTACGTTTCCTGATTACGATCGGGTTATCCCCGAAGGCAACGATAAAGTACTTGAAGTGGATACGGATCTTTTCGCTCATGCGGTAGATCGGGTTTCGGCGATTTCGACGGAAAAATCCCGTGCCGTGAAACTGACCATCGCCAAAGGAAACTTAACGCTGTCCGCCAATAGCCCGGAAAATGACACCGCTACTGAGGAAGTGCCGGTGGATTACGATGAAGCCGAGATCGAGATTGGCTTTAACTCCCGCTATTTGCTCGACATTGCGCAGCAAATTGAGGGGGATCGGGCACGATTTACGCTGGCCGATGCAGCGTCGCCGACATTGGTGCAGGATCTGGATGACCAAGGGGCGATCTACGTGCTGATGCCGATGAGAGTTTAATGAGTGCGAATAACTGGGAGCCTTTAGTATTTCCGCAAATGGCAAAACCCGTTGGTAAATAAGCGTGAATGAAATTTCGTCAAGCGGTGCAGGTGTATTTTTCCGCGAAGACCTCACCACCGGTGAGGTGCCTGTCGTGACCGCTATACCTCATCAACTTGCGGTAAGCCGCCTCACTTTAACTGATTTTCGCTGCTACAGACAGCAACGGCTGGAAGTTGATGTGCGCCCGGTAGTGCTCACAGGACCGAATGGCGCCGGCAAGACGAACCTATTGGAAGCACTGTCTTTTTTAGTGCCAGGCCGGGGCTTACGGCGCGCCAAGTTGAGCGAAATAACCCGCCGGGCAGCGGATGGCGTTGTTGCCGCCCGGCAATGGGCGGTTGCCGCTAAATTGAGTGTTGGTGACAACGAGATTGATATCGGCACCGGTTGTGAGATCGGTGCTAATGACAATGATAGGGGCCGCGATAAGCGAGTGACCAAGATTGATGGCACGGTTGTTAAAAGTCAGGCCGAACTTGGCCGCTATACCAGTGCGCAGTGGCTGACGCCGCAAATGGATCGCCTGTTTCTCGAAGGAGCATCGGGCCGTCGCCGCTTCGTCGATCAATTGATATATGGCCTGGACCCGGAGCATGCTGGGCCGGTCGCGGCCTATGACCACAGCCTTCGCAGCCGGAATAAATTGCTGCGGGAAGGTAATTTAGAACCGCAATGGCTTGATTCAATTGAAGAATCAATGGCCCGGCACGGTATTGCCCTCGTCGTTCGCCGACTTGAAGTGGTGGCACGGTTGCAGGCGGTATGCCGCGCCGGCAAGGGTGCTTTCCCGGGCTCGGAAATAGCAATGGCTGGCCAGGTTGAAGACTGGCTCGCTAGTGAACCAGCTTTAACGGTAGAAGATAGATTTCGCGATGCACTACTCACCTCCCGGCCCAGCGATGCGGTTATCGGCAGCACATCGGTTGGCCCGCATCGCAGTGATTTTGCGGTTCGTCACGGGGATACCGGTATGGCAGCTGACATCTGCTCCACCGGTGAGCAAAAAGCCTTGTTGATCGGCATTGTGTTGGCTGCCGCCCGGCTGCAAACCGAAGAGCGGGGCTATACTCCATTGTTATTATTGGATGAAATTACAGCGCATTTGGACAAAGCCCGCCGGGTATCGTTGTTTGAGCTCATCCTGGATTTGGGCGCGCAAGCCTGGATTACCGGCACCGAAGACGAAATTTTTGCGCCGCTTGGTGAACAAGTACAGCATTTTGCTATCAACCAGGGCGAGTTTGAGAAACTTTAATTTAATACCAAACCCATCCACGTAATTGGACCTTAAAGTATGAGCAAAAAAGATAACGAAAAAGACGTAAACCCAGACCCCGAAGTCATGGAAGGGGATGAGGCTTATGATGCCCAGTCGATTAAGGTTCTGAAAGGCCTTGATGCGGTACGCAAACGCCCAGGTATGTATATCGGTGATACAGATGATGGTTCCGGGCTCCACCATATGATCTACGAAGTCGTTGATAACGCCATCGATGAAGCTTTGGCCGGGTATTGCGATATTGTCGAAGTTATTTTAAACGGCGATGGCTCAGTGAGTGTGACCGACAATGGCCGCGGTATTCCGGTTGATATCCACGAGGAAGAGGGCATTCCGGCAGCCGAAGTGATCATGACCCAGCTTCACGCCGGCGGTAAATTTGATCAGAACTCCTATAAGGTTTCCGGCGGCTTGCACGGCGTCGGCGTTTCGGTGGTCAATGCGCTGTCGACCCGGCTTGAGCTGCGGATCTGGCGCGATGAAAAAGAATACGTGCTGGTCTTCAAAGATGGTGATATTGACGAAAAAATGGAAATTGTTGGCGATGCTGACGGTAAAACCGGTACCGAGGTCACGTTTTTCGCTTCTGACAAGACCTTCACCAATATCGAATATGACTTTGCCACCATCGAGCATCGCCTCCGTGAACTGGCATTCTTAAATTCAGGTGTAAGAGTGGTGCTGACCGATGCCCGCCATGTTGACCCGGTTGTGGTTGAGCTATTCTACGAAGGCGGCTTGGAAGCTTTTGTCAATTATTTGGATCGCTCAAAAACCGCCTTAATTCCAACCATCACGATGATGGGGGAAAGAGATGGCATCACCATTGAAGCCGCCCTGCAATGGAATGATAGTTACCATGAAACGACGCTGTGCTTTACCAACAACATCCCGCAAAAAGATGGCGGCACTCATATGGCTGGGTTCCGGGGTGCGCTGACCCGCACCATTAATACCTATGCCGAGCGGGAAGGTCTGGCCAAAAAGGCCAAAGTTACCATTTCCGGCGATGATGCAAGGGAAGGCATTACCTGCGTCTTGTCGGTCAAAGTGCCTGATCCGAAGTTTTCGTCGCAAACTAAGGAAAAACTGGTGTCTTCAGAGGTCCGCCCGGTGGTTGAAAGCATACTGGGTGAGAAACTTAATCAGTGGTTTGAGGAGCATCCCACTGACGCCAAACGCATTATCGGTAAAATTGCCGAGGCGGCGGCGGCGCGCGAAGCGGCCCGCAAAGCCCGCGAATTAACGCGCCGCAAAGGCGCGCTTGATATTTCATCGTTGCCCGGCAAGCTTGCCGATTGCCAGTCAAAAGATCCGGCACTCAGCGAAATATTTATCGTCGAGGGTGATTCTGCCGGTGGCTCAGCCAAACAGGGCCGCGACCGGGCGCATCAGGCGATTTTGCCATTGCGCGGTAAAATTCTAAATGTCGAGCGCGCGCGCTTTGATAAAATGCTGGCCTCTGCCGAAATTGGCACGCTCATCACAGCTTTAGGTACTGGCATCGGGCCGGAAGATTTCGATGCCGAAAAAGCGCGCTATCATAAAATTATTATCATGACCGATGCCGATGTTGATGGCAGTCATATCCGCACTCTGTTGCTGACGTTCTTTTACCGGCAGATGCCGGAACTCATTGAAAAAGGCTTTCTTTATATCGCTCAACCACCCCTTTATCGGGCGAAACATGGCAAGTCAGAGGTCTATCTCAAAGATGACCGGGCGCTGGAAGATTATTTGATTGAAGCCGGTATCGAGGATTGTGTGTTTAATCTCGCTGATGGTAGTCAGGTCGCCGGTCAGGACCTCAAATCGTTAATCGGGTTTTGCCGTGTTGTCAAAGGCCAGATCGCCGGACTAGCCACCCGCGTGCCAACCAAGATTGTTGAGCAAGCCGCCATTGCCGGCGCTCTTAATCCGGAAATTTTATCCGGTTCCGAACAAGCTGATCAGGCAGCGACCTATATCGCGACCCGTTTGGATGCGCTCGAAACGGTGGCGGAAAAAGGCTGGCAGGGGGAATCTCTTGCCGATGGCGGGCTGTCTTTTGTGCGTGTGCTGCGCGGCGTGCCGGACGGTCCTCACGTGATTGACGGCGCGGTTATCCGGAGCGTTGAAGCCCGGGCTTTGGATGCAAATAGCGCTGATTTGCAGCAATCCTTTCTGCAACACGGTAATTTAGCGTCGAGTGAAAAAGAATTTGATATCACCGGCCCGGTTGCCCTGTTTGAAGCCATTATGGAGCTCGGCCGCAAAGGCGTTTCGATGCAGCGCTATAAAGGTCTGGGTGAAATGAATCCTGAACAGCTCTGGGAAACCACGTTGGACCCAAACGTGCGGACGCTTTTGCAGGTGAAAGCCAGCCATGCTGATGATGCAGAAGATGTCTTTTCAACGCTGATGGGCGATATCGTCGAGCCACGGCGCGACTTTATTCAGGCCAATGCGCTAAAAGTTGCCAATTTGGACGTCTAAAGACCCTCTTTTTGCGATTATTACATTGAAAATCAGTGTTTGAGCCCCGATTTTAGAAAAATGACGGTGTCCCGAGGTCTATCGGGACAAAAATTGAGAGGTTTAAATGGCGGATAGAACAATTCAAGACGTATTGTCGGACCACAGTAACTGGCTGCAAAATACAGGTCATGGCGAACGGGCAATATTAATTAACGCGGATTTAAGTAATATCGATCTGCGGGGTGCTGATTTGCGCAACGCTGATTTGCGCGGCGTTAATCTCGCGGGCTCAAATCTTGCCGGTGCTGATCTCAGTGGCGCAAATTTATCCCAAAGCAATATGTTCGACGTTGATTTGCAAAGCGCCTTGCTTAAGGGCACCGATTTAACTGAAGTTGATCTGCGCCGCGCCAATTTGAAGGATGCAGACATCACTCATGCGGAAATTTGGCGGACAAATTTAAAAGGCTGCAAAGTAGAGCCGGAAATATTGCACGAGATGCTAGGTTGCTCACAGCCTTAACCGATCGCAGCCGAACAAAGTCACAATAAAGTCTAATTTTTCTTTTCTGATAATACCTTAATCGTTTTCTAACCCGGTTTTGGCATACCTTCCCTATGGCAGATTATAACTGTCAAAAGGCCGTGTCTTCAAAATCCGGCAATAAATCGGGCCAAAAAAAGGGCCAAAAAAAAGGATTGCGAATTTTGCGTTTTCTAATCAAATGGTGTTTTACCCTGGCAATTTGGGGCCTTGTCGTGCTTGGAGGGATCACGGCGTTTTTTGCCTATGATTTGCCGTCCACCGACAAAGCTTTAGAAGTCACGCGGCGCCCGGCGGTGACACTGTTGGCGCTGGATGGCTCTAAAATGGCGAGCCTTGGTGATCTACAAGGCCGTGCTGTCAGCGTTAAAGATCTCCCCGCCTATCTGCCGCAAGCGGTGATTGCCACTGAAGACCGGCGGTTTTATCGCCACGCCGGTATCGATTTCATCGGTGTCGCGCGGGCGATGGTGACCAATCTCAGGGCTGGCCGGGTGGTTCAAGGCGGCAGCACCATTTCCCAGCAGGCCGCCAAAAACCTATTTCTAACGCCGGATCGCACTTTTAAGCGCAAATATCAGGAATTGCTGCTGGCGTTCTGGCTTGAGCAAAAATTCACCAAGGATCAAATCCTGACAATCTATCTTAATCGCGTTTATCTTGGCTCCGGCACCTATGGCGTCGATGCGGCGGCGCGCAAATATTTCGGTGTACCGGCGCCAAAACTGACGGTTTTTCAGGCCGCAATTATTGCCGGCCTCTTGAAAGCGCCCTCCCGCCTTAATCCCCGCACCGATATTAAGGCGGCAATCGCCCGCGGCAAGATCGTGCTCGCCAATATGGTGGCTGCTGGCTATCTGACCAAAGCCGCCGCCACGCGGGCAGCTCAATCCAATTTGCGCTCAACCCACAATCAGCCATCACAAAAAGTTGGCCGCTATTTTGTTGATTGGATCTCCGAGCAAGTACGCGGGTTTATCGGCCCGCAATCGGGTGATGTTACGGTACAAACGACCCTTGATGCCCGCCTGCAGGCGCGGGCGGAACACCATGTTGAAAGTCTCCTCAGGCAAAACAGTAAACGCTACAACGTCACCCAAGGGGCGGTGATTGTGATGTCGCCGGGCGGCGCGGTGCGCGCCATGGTGGGCGGGCGTAATTATCGTAAAAGTCAGTTTAACCGCGCGACCCAGGCGCGCCGTCAACCGGGCTCGGTCTTCAAGCCGATTGTCTATTTGACCGCCCTCGAAAACGGTTTAAATCCGGCGAGCCGGTTTAATGATTCAGCGATTACCATCAAAGGCTGGAAGCCCCGGAACTATGACGGCAAATATCATGGTGAGATGTCACTCAAAGAGGCGCTCAGCCGTTCGATCAATACCATTGCCGTTAAAGTGTCGGAACGCGTCGGCCGTGGCAATGTCGTTAAAACCGCAAAACGGCTGGGTATTACGGCACCGCTGACGACATCGCCAAGTTTGGCGCTTGGCTCATCGGGGGTTAGCTTGATCGAAATGACCGGCGCCTATGCGGTGCTGGCGAATGGCGGGCATGGTATCTGGCCCTTTGGCGTCGAGGAGATAAAAAACTTTTCCGGTCGGGTGTTGTATCGGCGTCAAGGCGGCGGCACCGGCCGCATTCTTGAGCACCGTCATGTCAAAGCGATGGATGATATGTTGGGCGACGTGATCGATACCGGCACTGGTAAGAAAGCACGCCTCAGACGGTGGGCGGCGGGCAAAACCGGCACCAGTCAAAGCTTCCGGGATGCTTGGTTTATTGGCTACACACGCGATTATGTCACCGGGGTTTGGCTCGGCAATGACAATGACGCACCGATGAAAAAAATCACCGGCGGCGGTCTGCCGGCTATTATCTGGCAAAAAATTATGAGCGATGCCCATGGGGAAATTTGGGGGGATAAGGCAATTAAACCAGCGTCACGCCGGGTTAAATCCAAGCCGGCAAAAAAGGAAAAATCCTTCTGGGATAAGCTGATCGGCAGTATTTTGTCACCGCAATAGAAAAAGGGGTCTAAAATTGCGAGAGTTTGGTAGCAACCCTGTAATAAAACTTCCACTGCTGGTTTTGATTAGCTAATATCTTGACTAATTTAAAGCACCGGGGAGTTTGTCGTGTCCACCGAATATCGTCGTATCACCTTTAACAACATAGAATTGCGAAGCGCGTTGGAAAGCTACTTAGCTCAAAATAACGGCTCTATTCCAAAAGGCGATATCAGCTCGATAAAGTCTACGCGAAAGTCCAACGATTTTTTTTATGAACTGACGTTATTCAATCACGCGAAGCAAAAAGGGAAATCTATGCTGGTTGAACAGCGTGACTCTGTCGAGGCCTTGATAGAATTCTGCATAGGAAACGGTATCGCGCTGCCAAGAGCGGCACGGAAAGAAACCCGGGACGTCGACAATCAAATGTGCTTGGAAATATTTCTCGATTAATTTTATAAATTAGTAACTGGCAGGATGGGTTATGAGCTGATCCTCGTCAGATGCCCCAATATTCCCGGAGATGGGCCCCATTTCAGTTTTCCACGAACCAGGAGATCGTGATGGCTGACGTGACATTTCCTCCCAATTCCCCGGCCACCCAATGGCCGATTGTCTGGGTTGCCTTTGGCGCCGGCATCGTCGCTGCCACCCATATTGGTAAACTGCCGCCGGCGCTGCCGCAAATTGGCACTGAACTGGAAGCCGGCCTGATCATGTCGGGCTGGATTGCGTCGATGATCTCGACCATGGGTTTTGCCATCGGTCTGATCGCCGGCGCTATTGCCGATCGGATTGGTCTACGACGGGTTTTGATTTTCGGGCTGATGCTGC
Organism: uncultured Rhodospirillaceae bacterium; assembly: GCA_913020445.1. Lineage (GTDB taxonomy): Bacteria > Pseudomonadota > Alphaproteobacteria > Rhodospirillales > UBA2165 > TMED23. Next base: position 70,690 of record CAJWAR010000001.1, on the reverse strand, counting down.
TGGTGGCGGGCAGCTTGCTGGGCACTTTCGCTCATTCGAGCACCATCATGCTGCTGGCGCGGTTTATCGAGGGGCTTGGCTTTACCGCGACCACCATTACTGGCGGCGCGATCATCGCGCGGGCTACCGCTGACAATGACCGGAAATGGGCGCTCGGTGTGTGGGCTGCCTATATGCCGATCGGTTTTGCCAGCATGATGATGTTCGCAGCCTTAATTTTAGATAAATTTGGCTGGCGGGTGCTATGGGCTATCAGCTTAGTTATTTCGTTGGTTTGGATCGTCGTCGTTATACGAGCGACTGCCGAATGGCAGCGGAGCCAGACCAAGGCCATCAGCCGGGATTCAATCTTTGGCAATGTGAAGCGCAGTTTGGCCAGGGGCGGCGGCGTTTTGGTGGCGCTGTGCTTCGCCCTCTATGCAACTCAGCATATTTCGATGATGAACTGGTTGCCGACCTATATGCTGGAAGTCTATGGCGCCAGCACTCTGTTCGCCGCGACCGTACCAGCCCTGGTGCTGGTCTTTAATGCGGTTGGAAATTATCTGGCGGCCTGGGCAATGGGCCGGGGCTGGCCGATCTGGCTGTTGCTGGCGCTCGGTGCTGGCGGCATGGCGGCGACTGAGATCGGCATATTCTTTGGCGCCTTGCCCGAAGGCCTACGCCTCGTCCTGGCCTTTGGATTCGGTATTGCGGGCGGATTAATTCCCGCTTCAGCTCTTGCCTCGGCGCCTGTGTATGCCCCGACACCAGCATTGATTGGCACCATGAGCGGGTTAATGGTCATGGGCAGTAACACCGGCCAGTTGTTCGGCCCGCCGGCGCTGGCTGCTGCCCGCGAAGCCGCCGGCAGTTGGGACGGTACAGTGTGGCTGCTGCTCAGCTTGGCAATTGCCGGAATTATTATGGCGGTATGGTCACGGCCTATGGAAAACCGGGCCGCCACACATTAGTTTTGCTGAAACCTATTAGCCGGGATATAACCATAAAATAATTATAAGTAATACCATCAGAGGCTGGCTAGAAAATGAATTTAACTGACAAAATTACGGTTGTTACCGGCGCTGCTTCAGGCATCGGCCTGGCGACAGCGAAAGCCTTCGCGGCTGTCGGCGGCACGGTTTATTTAGGCGATCTTAATGTGGCGGATGGCGAACAGGCAGCGGCGGATATTCGTGGCACCGGCGGCATGGCCACCTTCATTCCCCTGGACATCGCCGATGACGACGCCATCGCCGCTTTTAAGGATCAGATTCTCAGCGAATCCGGTCGTCTTGACGTGTTGGCGAACGTTGCCGGCTGGGGTCATACGGAGTTTTTCGTCGAATCATCGCCGGCGAGTTGGGATAAGGAAATCGACATCAATCTCAAGGGGCCGATGAAAATGTGCCATGCTTTTGTGCCCGGCATGTTTGAGCAGAAATATGGCCGCATCGTCAATGTGTCCTCGGACGCCGGGCGCGTGGGCAGTTTGGCCGAATCTGTTTACGCTGGCGCCAAGGGCGGTCAGATTGCCTTCACCAAGGCTCTCGCCCGCGAAGGGGCCCGCTATAACGTCGCTGTCAATTGCATTTGCCCGGGTCCCACCGAAACGCCGCTTTTGGCTGATACGGCGGAGAATATCCGGGCCGCGTTGAAAAAAGCGATCCCGATGCGACGCTTCGGCCAACCCGAAGAAATAGCCGACGCCATTCTGTTTTTTGCCTGTGAGCGCTCCAGCTATTGCACTGGTCAAGTGCTCAGCGTATCGGGCGGCCTAACCATGGTCGATTAGAGCGTAAGATATTTCGAATAATTATATTCGTTTATAGACCCTCCCCATCCCAACCTTCCCCCGCCCAATAAATTGGGGAGGGAAGGGGCTTATTGTTGCAACATATTCGATCTGATCCCCTCCCTCCTTGCGGGGGAGGGCTAGGGTGGGGGGTAATTTTACTTGTTCAGCTTGGCAATCGTCGCGGTCGTGCTGTGGCCGTCTTCAAGTTCTGCCAGCACGATCTCACCACCATAGGCCTGGACGATTTTAGCTTCCGGGATTTCATCGACGCTGTAGTCGGCGCCTTTGACAAACACCTCCGGCTTGATGGTTTCGATAATGTTGGCCGGCGTGTCTTCCGAGAAAATCACCACCGCATCGACATTTTCGAGGCTGGCCAGAACTTGTGCGCGGGCAGCTTCGGATTGCACCGGCCGGTCCTCACCTTTGAGCCGTTTTACCGACTCATCATTATTAAGACCAATGATCAGCCGGTCGCAGGCAGCCTTGGCTTTGGCGATGGTTGAGATATGACCCGGATGCAGCAGATCGAAACAGCCATTGGTAAAGCCGATCTTATGGCCCTTCGAGCGCCAAACCTCAGCTCGATCGATGGCGGAATTCAGCGATAGTATTTTGGCTTCACTCGAGGAGAATTCCTGGTGATGCAGCGCTTCGATAATGTCGCTGGCATAGGCAACAGCGGTGCCGACCTTGGCGACAACAATACCGGCTGCCGTGTTGGCCAATTGCACGGCGTCGTTCAAACTGACGCCAGCGGCCAGGCTCGCGGCAATCGTTGCAGCAACAGTGTCACCGGCGCCCGAGACATCAAACACTTCGTGCGCTTCGGCGGTAAAATGGTCAAAGCTATCGGCTTCGATCAAGCTCATGCCATCACCGCTACGGGTCGCCAGAACGGATTTTATATTATGTTCGATGATTAATTTGCGGGCAGCTGCACTAATCTCTTCATTGTCCTCGACCGCCATGGCGGTCGCATCCGAAAGCTCTTTGCGGTTGGGCGTTATCAGATCGGCGCCCTGGTAGCGGCTGTAATCAACGCCTTGAGGATCAATGATAACCGGCACCTTGGCAGCGTTGGCGAGGCCGATCAGATCTTGGATAGTCTCCGGCGTCAGCACACCTTTGGCATAATCAGCCAAAACCATTGCCGCACAATATTTTAAAGATGATTTGGCGAGGGTGATGACCCGTTCTTTTGTCGCCCCTTCAATCGCCTCAACGCTCTCATCATCAGCGCGCATCATCTGCTGGCCGCTGGCAATGTAGCGGGTTTTGATCGAGGTGCGGCGGTTGGGATCGGTGATTAAATTAGCTTCGGTGTTAGCTATTTTGCCGATCAGTTTGGTAACGTCTTTGCCGGCGCTATCGTTGCCAACAACTGCGATAAAGTGCGTCGTCGCGCCAAGACCGGACAAATTACGGGCGACATTACCAGCACCGCCCAGCATCAGCTTGTCTGAATTAGTACTGAACACTGGAATCGGTGCTTCCGGCGAGATGCGGTCAACATCGCCGTAAACAAAGCGATCCAGCATAACATCACCGATACAGAGAACTTTCGCTGCTGTCAGGGCTTCGACGCTGGTTGCCAGATTGGCCTGATCATTCATTCTATCACCTGCTTCACAAATCTACTCTGTGGCCGGATTGCAGCGATTCCAATACGGCTAAAGTGGCGAGACTGCTTTCGATCAATTCATTTTCATCTATCGGCGCAGGGCCGCCCGCCGCGACCGCCTGGGCGAAAGCTTTGAGGGCGCCGGTGAAACCTTTATCCTGGCCGCCGCTCGCATGGTTTTGGCTCGAGCCACCCGTGGTCACACTGAGGCTCCTGAAATTATCGAGGTTCAAGACCGTGCCGCCGGCAAATATCTCATAGCACTCCTTCGGCACGGCGGCATCACCGAGGCTGGTATAGGCAATGGTGGCGAGACTGCCATCTTCAAAGCGGATAGTCGCGGTGACATCATCGGCAGCGCCGGTTGAATTGCGTGCCGCGTCCGCTTGCACCGAAACAATTGGCGAGCCGGCAAAAAAGCGGGCGAGATCAATAAAGTGACACATCTCGCCGATGATGCGGCCGCCGCCTTCGTCAGCGTTATGAAGCCAACTCTCGCTAGGAATATGCCCGGCATTGATACGAAATACCATAAATCGCGGACCGCCCGTCTTTGCCAGTTCAGCCTCAGCTTGCCGGGCCAAAGGGGCAAATCTGCGGTTAAAGCCAATTTGGAAAAAGCCTGTGGAATTTTTACGCGCCTCTTCAACATTTGAAATTTCATCCCGGGTGAGACCGAGTGGTTTCTCGACCAGCACCGATTTACCAGCTTTCAAAGCGCTCGCGGTCAGCTCGGCGTGGCTGTCGTGGCGGGTCGCAATCACCACGGCGCTGATATCAGGATTATCCAGCACCGTCGCTTCATCAGTTGTCGCCTGCTCGAAGCCGAAAGTTTCCTGCGCATGATCCGCCGATGCCCCTCGTTTGGTCGCGAGCGTGTGCAACCTCACACCAGAAATCTTTTTCAATTCCGGCAGCAGCACAGCTTTGGCGAAATTACCGGCGCCGATAACACCCAGCACACAGTCGCCGGATTTTGGTGCAGCCGGGCTAATTTTAGCGGGCAGGTCCGAAACCGTTTCCGGATAAGTCAGGACCACGCCGATATGCGGCTCCGACTTTTCGAGCACCATTTTAAAGGCGTCTTCCGCTGTACCAATATCAAAACGATGAGTTATAAGCGATGTAACGTCCAATTTTTGCGGTGATGATGGTGCCAGCAACCGCAGTACTTCGCGCAGATTTTCAGTCTCGGTCCAGCGTACGAAACCGGCCGGATATTTAACCCCACGGGCTTCATAATCTTCATCATAGCGGCCCGGGCCATAAGAGCGCGACACAATGATCGACAGCTCTTTTTTCATAAAAGCGGCATAAGGGAATTCAGTGCCGCTGAGACCGACCATGCAAACCCGCGCGCGATCGCGGGCGATGGCAGCGGCCATTTCAAACGGCTCGCTCGAATCAGTGGCGGCAGCGATGAGTATACCGTCACAGCCGAGGCCTCCCGTAAGAGCGAGAATATTTTGTTCAATGCCATCCTCGGCCAAGTTAAAACATTTTTCCGCACCCAATTTTTGGGCGAGCTCAAGCCGGGCCTGATCATAATCGAGGATGATGGCGCGAACTCCCGAAAGCGTTAATAATTGTGCCGCCATCTGGCCCACCAGACCAGCGCCTAAAACGGCAATAACTTCTCCCAACTTGGCGTCAAGATTTCGCACCGCGTGGAGCGCAATCGCACCAATGGTGCCAAATGCAGCTTCCTCATCACTGACACCCTCGGGGATCGGTGCGGCGAGATTTTCAGGGACAGCATTAATTTCCGCGTGATTAGCCAGCCCGGCACCGGCAATCGCAACCCGCTCGCCGACCCGGAAATTGCCTTCAAGCCCGGCACCGACAGCGATCACGGTGCCCGCTGCGGAATAGCCGAGTGGTAATGGCTCATCAAGCCGGGACAGCACGGCCTTGATGGTCGCCAAAATACCGTCCGTTTTGGCTTTATTGAGGACTTTTTTAACCAGATCGGGCCGTTCTTTGGCTTTGCCGGCGAGGCTTTTTTTGGCGAATTCCACCACCATGCGCTCGGTACCGGCTGAGATTAGCGACGCCCGGTTGTGGACAAGAATTTCGCCCTTGCCGGCAGCTGGCGCCGGGACATCTTTGACGTTAAGGTCGCCGGATCGCGCACTTTGGATAACTTGCTTCATAAAAGTAGTTTTACCCTGATTCTTATCGAGATTCCAAGGTGTTATACAATGTTCCTGACTAATTAAAAGCCCCCACCTGGATGTGTCCTGAATAGACATTGAATAGCTGGGGCGCTTGTGTCACCATCCGGCCACCAAAAAAAGAGGTAAATAATGACAAAATACCACTTAATCAGCTTTAAAACCTGACCATGGGTTCAGCGCGCCGTGATTGTTATGCGTGCGAAAAACGTCGATTTTGAAGTCACCTATATCACCAAGGACACCAAGCCAGATTGGTTCCTGGAAATCTCGCCGCACGGTAAAGTGCCGGTGCTCAAAGTGGATGACGATGTGCTATTTGAATCGAACGCCATTGCCGAATTCTTGGATGAAGTGGTGCCACCGCAACTGCACCCCAAAGACCCGGTAAAGCGGGCACGCAATCGGGCGTGGACTGATTTTACCACAGGCTGGGCTGGAGCCTTGGGGAAAATAATGTATGCCAAAACCAAAGAAGATCAGGAAAAGGCTCTGGAAGAACAGCCCAAAACGTTGCAAAAAATAGAAGATTCGCTATCGCGCCGGGAAAATGACGGGCCCTATTTCAATGGCGACACCTTATGTCTGGTCGATGCCGCTTATGCGCCGTTCCTCATGCGTTTTAAAATGGTCGAGGCGATCAATCCAACTAATGTGCTGGATGATTTTCCGAAAATCAAAGCCTGGTCCGAGGCACTGCTTTCGAACGATGCGGTGATCAATTCGGTATCGGAAGATTTTGATGAGGTGTTTAAGAATAGTCTCTATCGCCGCGAATCATTAGCGGCGCAAATTCTGGACGAACAATCTGCCGCTGCAGAGTAACTAACTTGAAATACATCAGGAGAACATTGTGACTGAATTAGAAGTTCAAAAGCTTCAAAAATACCTCCGCGATAAATTTGGCAATGAACATTTTCGCATTGTTGATCGCATAAAATCCGAAACTTCGGTTGAAGTGTATTTAACCGAGGAGTTCATTGGCACCATCTATCGGGATGACGACGAAGGTGAAGTCTCGTACGATTTCAATATGGCCATCCTCGAAATCGATCTGCCCGAGTAATATCTCTTTTGCCGCCTGATATCGGTGATACCTGATCGGTATAGGACGGCTATTCCTGATCTTGCTTATGCTATCAGTACAATAAAATAACAAATCAGAACTCGGGGGCTTTTCCATTGCGCTTTTCAAATTTTGGGGTGACTGAATATGACCAGGCGCGGGCGACACCTGGCGTCACGTTGTTTTCGCCGCTGCGCCACAAGGTGACCTATCTCATTGGTATGAATGGTGAAATTCTCCACCAATGGGACTTGCAATCAAAGCCTGGTAACTACGGCTACCTCCTGCCAAACGGCAATCTGTTGGTGGCCATTGAAACGCCGGACGGACCGCCCGGCCTCAATGCCAAAGGTGGCAAAATTCAGGAACTGGATTGGGACGGCAATATCGTTTGGGAATATCATGATGACTATCAGCACCATGATTTCCGGCGCTGCGACAACGGCAATACGATTTATCTCGGCTGGGAATTGCTGCCGGAAGAGCATGCCAGCCGGGTCCAGGGCGGCGAACATGGCCGCACCGTGCCGGAAGGAATTTGGGGCGATTACATCCGCGAAGTGAACCCAGCCGGCGAAACTGTTTGGGAGTGGCATATCCACGAAAATATCGAGATCGAAAAATATCCCAATGCGCCGATGGCGGGGCGCATCGAATGGGCCCATCCCAACTCCATTCAACCGCTGCCGAACGGTGATGTTCTCGTCAGTTGGCGGCACAATAATCTGATTGCGGTGATTGACCGGGAGAGCGGCAAATTCAATTTTGAATGGTGCGGATTTGAGCTTGGCCACCAGCACGATTTTCAGTATCTCGAAAACGGCAATTACATGGTGTTCATTAATCAACACCCCGGGCCTGGAGCGGGTTCCCGGGTGCTCGAATTTGATCCCGCGACCAAAGAGACGGTGTGGGAATATCACGGCATGCCGCGTTATACGTTCCACTCTCCGTTTATCTCCGGCGCGCAACGGCTTAAGAGCGGCAACACGCTCATCTGCGAAGGCATGTGGGGCCGCATTTTCGAAGTTACGCCAGATAAGGAAGTGGTGTGGGAATATATTTCACCGTATTTTACGCCGCAAACTGACCCTGGGCCGATGGCCGGTAATAACAACGTTTTCCGGGCCTATCGCTATGATGTTGATGGACCGGAAGTTCAAGGCCGGGTAAGTTTATCCTAGCTTGAATAGAGTTGGGAGAATGTCATGAAAATCGACGGCGGCTGCCATTGCGGGCATGTTCAATATGAGGCCGAAGTAACCACCGATACTGTCGTCATCTGTCATTGTACCGATTGCCAGAAATTATCGGCCGGCGCCTATCGCATTGTTGTGCCCAGCAAAGAAACGGAGTTTAGCCTGCTCGCCAATCCGCCAAAGGATTACATCAAGACGTCTAACAGCGGCACGCCGCGCATCCAGGCGTTCTGTCCGGAATGCGGCAGCCACATTTATGCGACATCGGTGGATAATATTGGTGCCCGGGTTTTTAACATCCGTCTCGGCACGATCAATCAAAAAGAACAGTTTTCACCTACCGGTCAAATCTGGTGCCGCTCGGCACAGCCTTGGGCGTTTAATATCGAAGACGTGCCGCGCACCGAGATGCAGTAGCGAACATTATCCCTCCGGTAATCCGGCTTTGCGCAAGCATTCGAGCAGACGAGCGTGGACTTCGTCAGCCCTGAAAACGTATAGCCCTGCGGCCTGCGGAACCGTGTAATGGGGAATAATTTCCAAAAGCGTCCCTATAGCGCTGTTGGCGTCGTCGAGCCGGTCCAATTCGACGTATGTCCAGGCTAAAAATAAATAAGCATGGAAAAATGTCGTGGGTGGCTCGACCGCCCGATTAAATCGGTCTATTGCTTCGTCATATTGGTGCAATAACAAATGGGAAAGGCCCCTCTGGAATTCCCAATTCGCAGGAACAATTGTATCAATGCTAAACGCCTTTTCCATCATCTGCAGCCCGCGTTGCGGGTCTCCCCAGTAATTTAACACTTGGCCAAACGTCGCAATAACGTCAGCATTGTTGGGTGCCAAAAGGATAGCTTTTTCCAAATTCGCGATCGATTGATCGTAACGGCGCAAAAAATTTTGAATCCAACCCAGACGCGTCAGCGCGATGGCTGATGTGCCATCGAGTGCGACGCCCTTCTCGGCCAGTTCAATGGCCCGGTCCAAATTATCATCAAACCCCAGCCACATTGTGGCCCATCCTTGAAAATAACAATAGGAAAGCCAGCCGTAGGCGTCGGCAAAATTCGAGTCGATCTCAATTGCTTGCTCCAGACACTCTCTCGCCTCAAGCAATTTTTCGGGCGTATAAAGGTAATAGCTTGCTCGACCTTTAAGAAACAGATCATATGCTTCTACGCTGTCCGTTGATTTACGCTGGGTTAGCGCTTGATCCGTTGGCGTTAGTTTCAGTTCCAGCGCCGAAACAATCTCTGCTCGAATACGGTCCTGAAATTCAAATATTTCGTCCATATCGCCGTCGTAGCGTTTTGCCCAGAGGTGACCCCCATCCGCCGCATCGATTAATTGCGCATTGACGCGCAGCCGGTCACCCATCTTGCGGACACTGCCCTCAAGAACAAACTTAACGCCCAGCTTTTCGGCTACTTCCTGCACGTAAGGCATCTGACCTTTAAACGAAAACGAGGAATGACGGGCGGCCACGTATAGGTCAGACATATTTGAAAGATCGGTAATTAAATCCTCGGCCATGCCATCGGAGAAATATTCCTGCTCCGGATCGCCACTCATATTCTCGAAGGGTAAAACGGCGATCGAGGGCCTTTCATCGTTTGAAACGGGCACTGGCGCAGGTGTCACTGCACCATTGTCACCATTGATTTCCGCAACGAAGCGGAAGCCTTTTTTAGGGAAAGTCTTTATGACGGCCTGGGTCTTGCCGTCATCCTCGACGGCACGCCGGGCAAGATTGATGGTTGATGTGATTGCCGCATCGGAAACGATCCGCCCTTCCCACACGTGCTCGATCATCTCATCCTTGCTGATCACGCGCTCCCGGTTTTCGAGAAGATAGAGCAGGAGGTCGAAAACCTGGGGTTCCATGGCTATTGGCTCCGTTCCTTTAGATAGAACGTAGCCTTCTGAATCTAAGGAAAATTCACCAAATCGAGTAATCAACGTCTTTATTCCTCTTCCAAGAGAAAAAAAGAGGTTTCATCGATATTTCCCGATAAATCCCTCAAGCGAAGCCCGGTCAGTGTGCCTATTGTAACTCAATTACGCAATAGTTGAACAAAAGGCAATGGAGGCGACAATGTTAGAGAGAAACAACCAATATCAACAAAGTATCAATGACAGAACACTCTTCGAAGAAAAGAGTTCGGGCATGATGGATGCCTACAGTGTTGGCTTCAGAGAACGTGATAAAGCTATTTCGGAAGTCATTGGCAATTGGAAGCGCAAACTCAAGAGCATCAGCATAAATTATATGGGACTGAGCGGCAAAGCTGCCCGGTAAATTCCTCCCGCAAAGAAACAAGTAGGCTTACAACGTCAATCAAATTGGAGGTAGATCAAATGCGTAAAGTGATGACTGGCTTGTTAATTTTGGGAAGCATCGCGCTTTCTGGTACCGTTTTGGCGGCTGACGAGAAATGGAAAGACGGCGTTCTCTTTACCGCTGAAAAGATTGCCTCTCTCGAGGGTCACCAGGCTTATAAAATCATCTTCGGCCTAAATCCGGGCAAATGCACCGGCGACATTGTCTCAGTTAGCGAATGGTTGAAAATGCGGGAAGGTACCCTCATTCAAACCTATCCCGGCACAGGGGACGTTAAACGGGTTAAAGGAGATGAGTGGTATCAACCGAACGGTACAAAAGTGAAAGTGTGCAATAGGAGCAACCAAAAGGCTGTTCTGGTGGGAGTGCAGTTCCGGCTGAAATAAGAAATTGTTGTTTCGTTGACCAGATAGATTGATACACTATCGAATTATTGATCCAATCTTTTACAGCGAAACAATGGAGTCTTAAAATGAGCGTAGCCCGGCGGAATATTCACGGCGTAACCCATTACGAAAAAGGCCGTGCCTTTGAAGGCTACACGTTATTTGCCCCCATGTTGGGCCGCAATGTGTGGCTGATCGATATGATGGGCCAAGTGGTTCATCAGTGGAAAATGGACAACGTGCCGGGCAATTACGGCAAGCTTCTGACCAATGGTAATCTGCTTTATCTCGGCAAGCTGATCCCGTCACCACTGCCGGAGTTTGGTGGTAACGGCGGACAGTTGATCGAAGTCGATTGGGACGGCAATACGGTTTGGGAGTACCGTGATCCTCTCCATAGCCACTGCTTTGCCGAAATGGATAACGGTAACTTCATGATCGCCGTGTGGCGAGAGGTACCTGAGGAAATTGCCAAAAAGGTTCAAGGCGGCCAGCCTAATACGGAACTGAACGGCGTCATGTGGGGCGAGGCCATTCAGGAAATTGATAAGAACACCAAGGAAGTCGTGTGGGAGTGGAATTCATTTGATCATCTCGATGTTGATATCGATATCCTGGGCCCGCTGCATCCCCGGGACCGTTGGACCAATCTCAATGCCATTACCATGCTGCCGGACGGCAATCTGCTGGTCAGCTTCCGCTGCATCAACACGATTTGCATCATCGATAAAACCACGGGCGACATAATTTGGCGCTGGGGTCCGGGAGAAATTGCCGGGCAACATAATCCGACATTGCTGGAGAACGGCAATATTTTGCTGTTTGATAACGGTGCGCACCGTGTCTATACCACCATCGACTTTTCCCGCGTTATCGAGGTTAATCCCAAAACCAACAAAATCGAGTGGGAATACAAAGACGACCCCTCTTTCGATTTCAACAGCTTTATTTGTTCCGGCGCCCAACGCCAGCCGAATGGCACGACGTTGATTTGTGAAGCGACCAAAGGCCGGATATTCGAAGTTACCAAAGAAGGAGAGATGGTCTGGGAATTCGCCTCGCCGTTCTATTACGACCATGCCATCTTTGGCACCAATAGCATGGTCTTCCGCGCTTACCGCTATGCGGCGGATCATCCTGGCGTCAAAGACGCTGATCTGGATCCCGGCCGCTATCCTGATATCAATGCGCTGATGCCACGGCGCTTCATTCATGGCCGCTCCAATGATGTACCTCATGTCACCGGTAGCAGTTTTGAAATCGGTGGGTTCAGAGACGAAGATGTAAAGTAAGTTTAGAGCCGCTCAAATCTAGCTTTGTTGTTATTCGCAGAATTTACTGGCAGATTATTGCGTTCATAAAATGAAAGTGGCGCAATGTCTGAGGCAGATAACTCATCAACAAGTAGCGAAACGATAGATAAACCAGCGGGCTGGCCGGCCAATCAGCCGCCGGAATCGACCCAAGACTGGAGCCAGTTCGCCGAGAGCGACCGGGAGGCCGGTTTTGAAATCAGCGAAAATTTTCAGCGCTTTAGCCAGAAAAATGACGCCTTTAACCGGGCCTGGTGGGATGATGCAATTATGTCTCCGGATGTCGCCCGTTTCTACGGCGCTCACCAAAATCCCCAACCCCGCAAAGCGGACGGTTTCAATCAGTGGGATTATGCCTTAATAAATTCGGCCTGGTCGGTAGCCCGCGATTTCGCCGCAAGAGGCCATCCTGAAGGCCGCCGGGAGGGATTTCTCGACCCGTTCCAGAGCTTTCTGCCGCAAGCAGAAAACCAAGTTGAGTTGCCGTCAATCGAAGAATTAACCAGCCGGATCAAACAAGTCGCCAAATTTTTAGGCGCTAATATGGTGGGCATAACGCCCTATGACGAGCGCTGGGTCTATACCCATGCCGCCGATATCAACTCGGCAACCCGGGATGAAAAACCCAATACGCTGCAAGGTGATTTTAAAAGTGTCATCGTACTGGCTCACGGCATGGATAATGAACTGGTTAAATCCTATCCGTCGGCAACGGCGGCGGCGGCGACAGGCCGCGAATATTCCCGGGAGGCGGCGATCATATCCTCGCTGGCGGCCTTCATCCGGGCACTTGGTTTTGAGGCGGTCGGCACTTCAAATGATTCCGCGCTCACTATTCCCTATGCGATTAAAGCCGGTATGGGAGAATACGGCCGCAACCAAATGGTGATCACTGAGGAATTTGGCCCCCGGGTCCGCTTTTCCAAGGTCTTCACTTCGCTGGAATTAATCTATGACAGACCGAAGAAATTCGGCGTCCGGCAATTCTGTGACATTTGCAGCAAATGCGCCGATAATTGTCCGCCCAAGGCCTTGCCCAAAGGCCCGCCGCAGGAAGTCGGACCCAACCGCTCGAACATTACCGGGGTGACCAAATGGTCGGCTGATTGCGCAAAATGTTTTACCTATTGGACCAAGATCAATGTCGATTGCGCCATTTGCATGCGGGTTTGTCCGTTCAATAAGGATTATTCAAAATGGACCATGCGGCTGATGCAGCGGCTGATGGGAACAAGCTTGCGCCGTCTGATGTTATGGCTCGATGATCGATTGGAATTTGGCAAACGCCGCCCGCCGCTCGAATGGTGGCGCTTATCGATGGATCAGGACGAGACATAAGTTGGACAAAATAAAATCTGCGGACAGAACGGGGGATAGACCATGAAATCGACAATGACGCTGCGGGACGATCTCCCCGTTTATCCGACAATTATTCATGCGGTAAAAGCAGCCGCCGAGCTTGCGCCCGACCGCGATGCCTTTATCTGCGCCGACAAGCGGGTTACCTATGCTCAATATGAACGTGCGGTTGGCGGTTTGGCGCACCGCCTGCAGGAGTTGGGAGCCAAGGGCGGACGGGTCGCCATCGTCATGGGCAATTCAATCGAGACGTCGGTTGCTGCCATGGGCGGCATGGCGGCCGGCGCGCAAATCGCCTTGATGAACCCGATGTATACCGAGCACGAAATGGCGCCGCTGCTGGCCGATGTCGATCCCGTCGCTATTCTTTGCAGCCCGCCTTTCGCCGATCAAGTCAACGAGCAGGCTAAAAATCTCGGCGTTGAAAATGTCATCGTCATGGGTGTGGGTGACTTTGCCCTCGAAGCCTGGATCGACGATCCGGCGGTTAAGCTGCCGGAACCGCTGCCCCAGCCGGAAGATAAGTCCGCCATGTTCTTTACCGGCGGCACCACCGGCCTGCCAAAAGGGGCCGAGCACAACCACGCCATGATGGAGCTGTTTTGCCGTATTATTTGCACGCCCTGGCAGCTCGAATTCGACACTGAACGCGTCTTGTCGGTGGCGCCGATGTTTCACATCTGGGGGCATCATTTCGTCAATATCATGCCGATCTATATCCGGGCGACCACGGTTATAATCCCAATGTATAAGCCGGACGATGTGCTGGCAGCCTTTGAAGATCACGCCATTACCGTTTTTGCCGGCGGGCCGCCGGTTATCTATATGGGACTCTTGGCAAGTGAAAAAATTGGCACGACAGATTTTTCCAACCTCAAATACTGTCTTTCAGGTGGTGCCGCGTGTTCGGAATATTTGCTAAATACCTGGGAACAGAAAACCGGCTGCATGTTGCTGGAAGGCGGCGGTATGTCTGAAGGCGCGCCGGTCGGCTGCAACCCGACCCATGGCGAACGCAGATTGATGTCGATTGGGCAAATTCCGCCACTGACGGAAATAGAAATCGTCGATCTCGAAAGTGGCGAAACGATTATGCCAGACGGCGAACGGGGCGAAGTTCGCATCAAGGCAGACACCTTCACCACCAGCTATCGCAACCGCCCGGAAGAGACTGCCGAAACGATCCGCGACGGCTGGCTTTACACTGGCGATATTGGCTATTTCGACGATGATGGGTATCTGTTTTTGGTCGACCGCAAAAAGGAAATGATCCTGGTCGGCGGCTATAATGTTTACCCACGCGAGGTCGACGAAATTCTGCTCAATCACGACGCCATCCGGGAGGCCGCAGCAGTCGCCATGGCGGATGAATTTTCAGGTGAAGTGGTCAAAGCTTGTATCTCGCTGATGCCGGACGCGGAGTTGAGCGAACGGGACATCATCGATTACTGCGCCGAACGCCTGGTCAAATACAAAGTGCCGAAAGCCGTGGAGTTCTTTGACGAGCTGCCGAAAACCGGCCCTGCCAAGATCGATAAACTGAAATTGCGCGGACTGCGCTAGAGCCGAATTATGGTAGTTCAAAAAATGGATAGCTGACAATTATCCAAGGTCCGAGATTTTTCTGATTGGCCGTCCTCTTCTGGATGGATAGGTAGCGCGACGGATTCTGATTTTAAGTATTGCGTCGATCAATTGGGATCATCGCCACAAGCGGACACTCTATACGCAGACCCCACGCAATTCATTGACTTCTAGCGGGTGCCTCTCCTAAACTTTCTACATAAGTATTACATTTGATTTTTGCTACCTAAATACTGGTAGGCCCCTCCAGCAGAACACCCTATAACCCGGAGGCATATTGAAATGAAATTGTATTACAGACCAGGCGCCTGCTCGCAGGCGTCACACATTGTCTTTCACGAAACAGGCTTGGAGTTTGACAGCGAAAAGGTCGATACCGGCAGGGGGACAACAGAAAGCGGTCGGGCCTTTTTGAACATCAACCCTAAGGGCCAAGTTC
The DNA here is from genome assembly GCA_913020445.1 of uncultured Rhodospirillaceae bacterium. Taxonomy (GTDB): domain Bacteria; phylum Pseudomonadota; class Alphaproteobacteria; order Rhodospirillales; family UBA2165; genus TMED23. The sequence continues at coordinate 55,428 of CAJWAR010000001.1, read as the reverse complement.
CTGTACTGGAACTTGACGATGGCCAGTTCCTCACCGAAGGCTCCGTTATCGTCCAATATCTCGCCGACCAAGTACCCGATTCTGGCCTTCTGCCAGCTGCAGGTACCTTAGAACGGGTCCGCATCCAAGAATGGCTCAGTTTTGTTGGTTCCGAACTGCATAAACCTTTTGACGCGCTGTTCAATCCAGCAGTCCCTGCGGAATACAAGATCATCGCCAAGGAAATTCTGGCTCGCAAGTTCGCTTTCCTTGACGCCCACCTGGGGGACAATGACTATCTGGCAGGCGATAGCTTCTCTGTCGCGGACCCCTATCCCTTTGTCGTTCTCAGCTGGACTCAGTATCAGGACATCGATTTAAAAGAATATAAGAACATCAGCGCTTACATTGCGCGAGTTGCGACGCGTCCGTGCGTGCAGGAAGCTCTCAAGGCTGAAGGTTTGGTTTAGAGCGGAGGGAGAGGTAGGGAATGCAGTGTCTCAAATGCAACATTGAGAACCGTGAGTCTCGGCGGTTCTGCTCCAGCTGTGGCGCCGAGTTAATCGCCGGATGCCCGTCGTGTGACTTTGTTAACGAGCCAGAAGACGAATTTTGCGGCGGTTGTGGTGTCAAATTATCAGAAGCCAGCGCGAACAAGATCGATCAAAGCGACCCTGAACAACTGGAAGAAAAATCTTCCGGTGATCGTCGTCAACTGACCATTTTTTTCGCTGACCTTTCCGGTTACACCGAATTAACGGATGCCCTCGACGCCGAGGATCTTCATCGACTGACGGGGTTCGTTCTTGATACAATTGACCGGATTGTCGAAGATCACGGTGGCACGGTGCATCGCCACGTTGGGGATGAGGTGATGGCCCTGTTTGGCGCTCCGATCGCCCATACGGATGATCCCATGCGGGCGGTTCGCGCCGCTTTCGCTATCCATAAAGCAATGTTGGCGCTTAGCGCCGAACAAGAGCGTATTCTTAAGGTGCATGTTGGCATCGCCAGTGGCAACGTCGTCATCGCGGGGCAGGGAACGGAAAACCCTGAGGATGTGCCTGAGTATGCAATAACCGGTGCTGCCGCAAATCTCGCGGCTCGGCTCAACAGTATGGCAGAGCCCGCTGAGACGGTTATTTCCAATTCAGTCTATCAGGCGATCGAAGAACAGGTCGAATGTGACACACTTGGTGAAACCAACGTTAAGGGTTTTGAAAAACCAGTTCTCGCGTGGCGGGCTAAAGCGTTGCGCACTCAGATCCGAAAAGATAGCCAGATTCCCCTCATTGGCCGCCGGGCTGAAACCGCACAGTTAATTGGCGCACTTGAATCATGTTGGGATACCGGCAATGGCCAAGCGATATTAGTACGCGGTGAGGCTGGCATTGGAAAGACCCGACTTGTTGAGGAGTTCGAATCCACTGCCGAACGGCGCGGCTTTGTCGGCCACAAATGTCGCATTTTCGATTTTGGTGTTGGCGAAGGGCAGGACGCTACACGTACGCTGGTCTACAGTTTATTCGCCGTGCCTCCAGAAAGTGATATCCCGCTGCGCGAGGCTGCGGTGATGGAAGCGTTAGCCAGCGGGATATGCCGGTCGGATCAACAGGTGTTCCTTAACGATCTGCTTAATTTGCAACAGCCTGCTGAGCTACAAGGCATTTACGAGGCGATGGACAACGCGACCCGCCATCACGGCAAGCATGTGCTGCTCACCAGTTTAATCCAAGGCCTAAGCGGCAGCCAACCGAGACTTCTCGTGGTGGAGGATGTTCATTGGGCCGATGCGGAAACTCTTGCTGATCTAGCTCAAATTACGGTGGCGGCACAGGATAGCCCGGCGCTACTCGTCATGACATCGCGTGTTGAAGGAGACCCGCTGGATAAAACGTGGCGCGGTAATGCTAGTGGCAGCCCGCTATTGACGATAGATATTGGTCCGCTTCGTGAGGCGGAGGCCGCCGAGCTCGCTGGCGCGTTTGCCAGTGCTATCGATGAGTTTGCAAGGAGCTGTATAGAGCGCGCAGGCGGCAACCCTCTATTTCTAGAGCAGCTTCTACGGAGCGCAGAAGTGAGTCGGGATGAAGACGTGCCGGCAACAATCCAAAGTTTGGTTTTGATGCGCATGGACCGGCTAACCGGACCTGACAAGCGGGCGTTGCAAGCAGCCTCGGCCATTGGTCAGCATTTCGCCTTAGAAACACTGCAAACCTTGGTGGGCGATCCAAAATACTCTTGTGACCAACTCATCGAACACCATCTCGTGCACCCCGAGGGTGACGGTTATTTATTCGCCCATGCTTTGATCCAAGAAGGCGTGTATGCCTCACTACTTAAAAACACAAAAGGCCAGCTTCATCGCGCCGCCGCCGAGTGGTTCGCTGATCGCGACCCGGTATTGCATGCGGAGCACCTGGATCGCGCTGATGACCCCACCGCGCCGCAAGCCTATCTTCGAGCCGCCCAATTTAAAGCTTCGGACTACCACTATAATCAAGCTTCGCGACTGATGGAGCGTGGTCTCACCATCGCCAATGATCCAGCGGATATGTATGGTTTGAACATTTTCCAAGCCAGTGTTTTGCTTGATCTCGGTTTAATCGACGATTCCATCAAAGGCTACGAGTTGGCTCTCGAATTTGCTCGTGAAGATGTCGAGCGTTGTTCGGCGTGGCTCGGATTGGCGGGGGCGATGCGGATCGCTGACCGCTACGACGAGGCCTTCGATACCTTGGATAAGGCCGAAGCTGTTGCGCGAAAGCATAAAATGGTGCGTGAGAGGGCCGAAATTTACCATATTCGTGGCAACCTGTACTTTCCCATGGGGCGGATTGAAGAATGCGCCGTTGAACACGAAAAATCATTAAAATTTGCCCGGGAGTCCGGCTCGGTCGAGGCCGAAGCCAATTCACTGAGCGGGTTGGGTGATGCCAGCTATGTTGCCGGGCGCATGGATACAGCCTTTCGATATTTCGGCCGCTGTGTTGAGGTGGCAAGTGAAAATGGACTTGGCTGGATTGAAATCGTCAATTCATCCATGGCCGGCTTTAGCCGCATCTACTTAAATCAACTCCGTGAAGCACTGGAAATTGGTTTGAATACGATTGAGGCGGCAAACAAAGTCGGACACCAGCGTGCCGAGATGCTTGGTGAAATCTTAGCCGCGACTGTTCTTTTTGAGATGGCAGACTATCCCAATGCCCGCCAACATAATAGTCAGGCGATCGAATTGGCCCGCCAACTGGGGGCGCCGCGGTTCGAAGCGCAAGGCCTGTTATATGAGGGGAAATTGAATAGGGCCGAAGATCAGCGCGACGATGCCATTAGGGCGTTAGAAATGGCCCATGAGTTAAGTGAGAAAGTTGGCCATGGCTTTACAGGTCCACGCATAATGAGCGAACTGGCCCGCAGTCGGGATGATTCGAACGCAAAACGTGAGGCATTGGATGAGGGAGAGCTTATGCTGCAAACAGGGTCTGTCAGTCATAATCACTTCTTTTTCTATCCCGAGGCCATTGAAATTTCGCTTGAAATGACAGATTGGGACAGGGCCGAGCGATATGCGACCGCTTTGGAGGACTTCACCAAAGCAGAGCCCTTACCATGGTGTAATTTCTTCATTGAGCGCGGGCGCGCTTTGGCTGCTTGCGGCAGAGGAGAAAATGGCAACACCCTCATAGAAGAATTGCAACGCCTCAATAAAATGGCGGTCCAGGTTGGCTTGAAAACAGTAGCACCCCCAATCGAGAACGCCTTGGCCAGCATGCCATAAAGTACAATGAAAATTAAAGCCCGTTTAAATCCAACGTTTCACCGATCCGCATCATAACTTTTTTGATGCCGTTAGCTGGTGCCGCCAGAAAACGCGCTTTGCCTTCCTTGGGTAAATCTTCACCCAACGGAAAGGTGCCCCAATGCATCGGGATCACGGTTTTAACGTTCATGATTTTGGCGAGTTCAAAGGCTTCTTCGGGCGAGACATGAACCGGTTTCATAAAATCGCGCGGCAGAAAGGCGCCGTTGGGCATTAGGGCGATATCGACCGGCCCAATTTTCTTGGCGACCTCTTGTTTGAAAAACGGACCCAGTCCGGTATCGCCGACAAACCAGATTTTCTTTTGCTGACCACCAATTTCGCCGGCGATAGTAAAGCCTTGCCACAGCGAGTCATCGCGATCAAACAGCCCGCGGCTGGAGAAGTGGATCGTCGGCGTTGATTGAAAATTGACGTCACCCACGGATACTTTGTCATACCAGTCGAGCTCCTCGACGTTTTGCAATCCCCATTCACGGATTAAGTCGCCATCGCCGAGCGGTACTAAAACGCGAACCCCTGGGCTGTGCTTTGCCAACGCGCGCAAACTGTCTTCATCCATTGAATCATAATGGTTATGAGAAGTTAGGATAACATCAATTTTCGGCAGCTCCTCGATCGTCATGCCCGGTGGGGCGTAGCGTATCGGACCAAAAAATGAAACTGGTGAGGCGCGTTCAGAAAACTGTGGATCGGTTAGGATATTGATTCCGTTGAGGCCGATTAAAAAGCTGGCATGGCCGATCCAGGTGATACGCGCGTTTTTCGGAGCGGCGGCAAATTGTTTTCTAGATTCCGCCGGTGGCACGATATGGCCTTCCGGCAGGATCGATTGGTCATAATCCGTGGTCATGCGCCCGACAAAAAAGCGGATAAACCGAAATGGCTTAAAACTGCGTTCCAGGCTGCCCGGCGGATTTTTAAACCCGGTTTCCGTATGGTGCGATTTAGCAGGATTAAAATGTTTGTTCTGGGCAAAACTACCCGTGCAGGCTGTGAGACCAACAGCGAGAAGTATCAAGAGGATGGAAAGTCTAGGGAATGACATCAAGTTGTCCGGTAGTTATCACATTGACGGGAGCGTATAGATTTCCTGATCACTTTCGATGCCACGCAAAGACACACGGCCGAGAGATTTGAGCGGACCGGAAAAACTTGATTTAAAATTTTCGGAAATCAGCAGGGGCACGTCAAATTCCTTGGTCAGGCCTTCAATTCGGGCCGCTTCGTTGGCAGCGGGTCCAATCACGGTAAATTCGAGCCGGTTCGGACTGCCGATATTGCCATAGGTGACATCACCCAAATGCAGGCCGATGCCAAAGCCAATTTCAATCTCACCGTTTTGAGCGCGTTCCTGATTGATCGCTGTCATGCGGCTCAAAGCATCCTCGGCGGCGGCGATGGCTTTTTGGGCAATCACTGTGTTGTCATCTGTGATGGGAAAAATTGCCAGCGCAGCGTCACCGATATAGCGGAGGACCTCACCACCGGCATCCAGCACCGCATCGGCCATTGCTTCGAGGAATTGATTGAGCATTTTAAGATACTCATCACGCGGCATGCTTTCCGACAGCGCCGTCGAATTGCGCAGATCACAAAACCAAATTACTGAATGAAGATCATCACCATCACCGCGTTTAATCTGACCGTTCATAACGCGCTTGCCGGTTTGCTCGCCGAGATAAGTATCCAAGAGGGTTACCGCCGTGCGCCGCACATAATGCATTTCAATCAAGCGGCTGAGTGCCGGCATAATCTCATAGATGTGGCCGAGATCGTCGGTGGTAAAGCCGCCTTTACGGTCGGTCATCATCGAAAAGACGTTACGCTGGCCGTCCGAAAAAACCAGCGGCATGGCGACATAATCGGTGGCGCCTTCTTCGAGAATTTCTTCGAGGATCGGATAGTCGAGCACCGGATTATCACCTTCAAGCCGCCGTCTGACCCCGGCTGAGCCTTCGATAATGGTGTGAAAAGGCGATAATATATAAGCTGGCGTATTGATAATTTCAAAATCAGCATCAAACTCTGTAACTTCCTCCTCGCCTTTATTCCAGGTAAAGCCCCTGGCATAGAGCTGCGGGTGGAGGGTTTTAATAATGATGCGGAAGCGGGTGACAGGAATGCCCTTTTCGACCAGACATTTATTAAACTTGGCTATCAGCTCGGCGGTCGATGAGGCGTTCCAGGCTTCTGACAACAGCCATTGGGTGAGAGGGTTGCTGCCGATCGGCGTGGCTTCGCGGTCGGGTGCGGCCATTTTTTTGCCGTCCGCATACCAAGCATCCATCTGATCCCAGTAAAACGACAGATGGCCTTTGATCGGCGCAACCGTTTGATCCGGGTCCTCGTAACTCCAGGCAATATCGCGCGCGCGCTGGGTTTTGGTTTCGAGATTCCAATAGGAGGCAATACCTTTAAACGGACACAGCGTAGTTTTTTTCGATTTTTGCAAAAAAGCCGGATCGATATCTTCGAGCGGAAAATAATAGACCGGCGCATAGCGGGCTTCATTTAACTTAAGCGCGTTGCTCGACTCGGCGACAGTCTCGCCGCCAAACTCAACGCGAATTGTTTCTGTTACCGGTTCGACCGAAAGCACATAGTCCGTACTGGTTTCGACGATTTGATCCATCTTACAATTCCTAAGACTTTGGCCCTAATGCACTTCGGGGGATATAGTCTGAAATCCGCGCAATGGTAGTCTTAGAAGAAAAAATCACCAATAGATACTATTCACCTTCCGGTGAGCGCAAATTTGCGGCACACTCGGCGCATGAAAAATCTCTACTCTGAAAAAGCGGCGAGAGCGGCGATTAACCGCCATCGTAAAACCAAATCTCCGCAAGATTTGGCTCTTTGTGTTTACGCATCTCAATTACTGGGTGGTGTAGGTGAGCTTGTGCTCCATGGCGGCGGCAATAGCTCGGTGAAGACAAGAGAAGGTTTTCTCTACGTTAAAGGCAGCGGATCCAACATGGCGGAAATCGAGCCGGCCGGATTTCCCGCTCTTGATCTCGAGGACCTTGCTGATTTGCAGGCGCTGCCGGAACTTTCCGATGAAGCGATGATGAAGGTTTTGCGCGCCGCCAAGCTTGACCCGGATGCACCCAACCCGTCGGTTGAAACCCTGCTCCATGCCTTTTTGCCGGATAAGTTCGTTTTGCACACCCATGCCAATGCGGTGCTGGCATTGAGCAACCAGGCGGATGGCGCCAAACGCTGCGAACGCGCATTTGGCGGGCAGGCGGCAATTGTGCCCTACGCGATGTCCGGCTTTCAGCTCGCCAAGAAAGCAGCGGCGGCGCGGCGCCGCCATCCCGATAGTGATGGCGTGGTCCTGATGAAGCATGGGTTGTTCACCTTTGGTGAAACAGCCAAAGAAGCTTACGGGCGGATGATAAAGCTGGTGTCACAAGCTGAGGCGGCGTTGAAGAAAAAACGCAAGAAAGTTTTTAAGCCACAGAAGCTGCCGGCGAAACTCAGCCCCATTGGCGAGGTGGCGCCAATTGTGCGCGGCGCTCTCGGTCCCGGCTGGTTGCTGGATTTCCGCACCAGTGCCAAGATCAAAAACTTTGTCAGCGGCAAAGAGCTTGGCCGCTATGGGGCGGCGGGGCCGGTGACGCCCGATCATGTAATCTGGACCAAGCCGAAACCGCTGATCCTGCCGCCACCGGACGCCGGAAATATGGCAAGTTTTAGCACGAAGTCTGATCAGGCAGTTGATCGTTTTGAGACGCGGTATTTAAATTATTATGTCAAAAACAACCAGCGCCATGACGGTGAGAAGATCGTCCGTGATGCGACGCCGCGCGTTGTCCTGGTGCCGGGGCTGGGGTTGTTTGGTGTTGGGCGGAGCATGCTCGAAGCTGGTATTGCCGCCGATCTCGCCGCAACAAATATCGTTGTCATTACCGATGCCGAAGCAATTGGCCGCTACCGACCGGCGAGCGAAAAGGATATTTTCAATATTGAATTCTGGTCGCCTGAAGCCGCCAAGCTCGGCAGTTCCACACCGCTACCATTGCAAGGGCAAGTCGCCCTGGTCACCGGCGGCGGCTCGGGGATTGGAGCCGCGACAGCTCAGGCGTTTGCCGATCAAGGGGCAGCGATTATCGTCGCTGATCTCAACGCCAAAGCAGCCGAAGCGGTTGCCAACGAGTTTAACGGCATTGGCATCGCGTGCGATGTCACCAATGCCAAAGATGTTAAGCGCGCCTTCGATGCGGCCTGCAAAACTTTCGGCGGGGTTGATATTGTGGTCTCAAACGCAGGTGCTGCCTGGCAGGGCGAGATCGGCACGGTCGATGAGGCTGTTATCCGTAAAAGTTTCGAGCTCAACTTTTTTGCCCACCAGATGATCGCGCAAAACGCGGTCCGGGTGATGCGGGCGCAAGGTTTAGGCGGGCGCCTGCTGTTCAACACCTCCAAACAGGCCGTTAATCCGGGTGCGGATTTCGGCCCCTATGGCCTTCCCAAGGCCGCAACACTATTTTTAATGCGGCAATACGCCGTCGATCACGGCAAGGACGGTATTACCGCTAACGCAGTCAATGCCGACCGCATCCGCTCCGGGCTCTTGACCGATGACATGATCACATCGCGCGCCCACGCGCGATCACTCAGCCAAGACGATTATATGAGCGGCAATTTGCTTGGCGAGGAAGTCACCGCCGAAGACGTCGCCAAGGCCTTTGTTGATCTGGCTCTGTCGCCCAAAACCACGGCGGCCGTTATCACCGTTGATGGCGGCAACATCGCAGCTGCCTTGAGGTGAAAAAACCGGGGACATCTTCTTGCCCCGCTCTCACGTCCTTATCACGGGTTGCCTAAGGTGTCCCCTCTTAGAGCGTTGAAGTAGTGTAGTTCACCACGAAGGTCACAAAGTTCACAAAGAACATTTCTCCGCACCCCACTTTAATCCTCCCCATCAAGGGGGAGGAAAGCTGCTGCTAAATCTCGCTCGCTAAAGTTAAGGCTGGCGCTTTGCATCAATAAGCCCTCCCCCTTGATGGGGGAGGGTTGGGTAGGGGTGAAACTACCCCTTCCCATCATCGGCCTTAACACCCTCATAAATCTGATAGGCGTGTTCGGGTTTTTCGTTCTTGTGGACGACGGCACCGACGGCCTGGATCATGCCGACCGGGCTGTCGGATTGAAAGATGTTGCGGCCCATGTCAACGCCGGAAGCGCCTTGATCGACGGCTTTGTACGCCATCTCGAGCGCTTCCATTTCGGGCAGTTTTTTACCGCCGGCGATAACGATCGGCACCGGGCAGGCGGCGACGACTTTTTCGAAGCCCGGTTCAAAATAATAACTTTTGACGTAGTGCGCGCCGATCTCGGCACAAATACGGGTCGCCAGACTGAAATAACGCAGATCACGATCCATATCGCCGCCGACACCAGTCACCGCGAGGGTCGGGATACCGTAGCGCGTGCCGGTATCGATCAGCTTAACCACATTGGCAATGGATTTGTGCTCAAACTCGGCGCCGATATAAACCTGCGCCGCCATCGCCGCTGCGTTCAACCGAATGGCGTCTTCAATATCGACGGCAACAAGTTCGTTGGAAAGTTCGGTCAGAATAGATTGGCCCGCCGAACACCGGAGCACGACCGGCTTATTGGTCGCTGCCGGAATGACCGAGCGCAGCGCGCCGCGGGTACACATCAAGACATCGGCAAAGGGGATCAGGGGTGCGATATTAATATCGATGCGTTCAATGCCGGTGGTGGGGCCTTGGAAATAGCCATGGTCAAAAGCCAGCATGACGGTGCGGCCAGACTCCGGGTTAAAGATCTGAGCTAAGCGATTTTGCATGCCCCAGTCGAGCTGGCCCGAGCCTTTGAGGAAAAACGGCTGGTTAATCTGGGGCACATCAACGTGAAATTCCTTGCCCTCTTTGACGTCATCTTTATCTGCCATGTTCTCTTGCCTTATTTGATTCGGTTTCTAAAATTAAAGTTTCTGCGCATGTTATCCACATTAATGTATAAGTTTGTTTATTAATTTTCATTTAGAATCAGTATTTAACAATAGTTATCCACATTATCCCCATTATTCACAAATATTACTGATTAAATTTTGTGGATAAGCGTTCCCGATTCTCTCTAGATTTGTTCTTTTATATTGCTCCTCAAACGCCGGGCGCTCATTCCTTTCGCTTGGCTTACGCTGCATACGCAGCGGGCGCGCTCCTCATGTCTAATTTTCTTCTATCAATTGTAACATTCGGTTTCACTTAAAGTGTTTCGACAGTTTAAGCCCCTGGCTTTGATAGTTGGAGCCAACATCGATCCCATACAATATATCCGGTGTCGCGGTGAGCGGCTCATACACTAAACGCCCGACCATCTGGCCATCTTCCAAAACAAACGGCACATCGTGGGAGCGTACTTCAAGAACGGCCCGGCTGCCGGCGCCACCCGCCGCATCATGGCCGAAGCCGGGGTCAAAAAAGCCGGCATAATGGACGCGGAACTCTCCAACCAAAGTATCATAGGCGCGCATCTCGGCGGCTTGATCCGGTGGCACGCTGACCGCTTCTTTTGACGCCAGGATATAAAATTCGTCCGGATCGAGCACGAGGCTTTTATCTTTCCGGGCCACGATCAGGTCCCAATAGTCGTCAATCTCGTAGTGGCCGATATTTTCGACATCAACGACCCCGGCATGCTGCTTGGCTTTATAGCCGACGATTTTATGCTGCTGGCCCTCAACCTTGAAGCCGGTGAGATCGACGGTAAAGGCGACCCCGTCAGCGACATCAAACTGACCCCGCCGCAAGCGTAATTGAGAAAGCCTGGAGCCGGTACGCACCAGCACGCTGAAGGTCAGCGGCGATATCTCGGCATAAAGCGGACCCCGATAGCCGGCCTCAATGCGGTCAAATTCTAAAGCGCCATCGGTGATCACCCGGGTGAAGATATCAAGCCGTCCGGTTGAGCTTTTGGGATTAGCCATGCCGGAGGTCTCTGGCGATAAATTCAGGCTTTCCTGCAAGGGCACAATGTAGACGCAGCCTTTTTCCAGCACGGCGCCTTGCGTTAGGTCGATCTCATGCATGGTGAAAGCTTTGAGCTTCTCTTCGACCGTGGCATTGGCGCCCGGCAAAAAGCTCGCCCGCACCCGGTAGGCAATCGTGCCCAGGCGCAGATCAATGCTGGCTGGCTGGACCTGGCCATCCGGTATCGGATTAACCGCTGTAATTTCACCGCTGACAATGGCCGCATCCATTTCCTGGGACGGTAGGATGCCGGCAGCCAATTTCAATTCAGCAGAAGCGAGGGTGGCATCATCGGCCATAAAAGACGACTTTCAGAATCAAAGAATTAAGGGTCTTCAATACCAAAATTTACCACCCCCCTCAACTCATTGCAGTGCATTCAGCCCAGGTGCTGGCCGAAAAACTCGAGCGTTCGAGCGCGGGCGGTCTTGGTCGCCTCCGGATCATAGCTTGGCCGGGGGTCACAGACAAAGCCGTGACCGGCACCGTCATAGATATAGATCGCAACATCCGGCTTGGCTTGGCGAATAAGATCAACATTTTCCAGCGGAATGCCCTGATCTTCGGAGCCAAAATGAAGCTCAACCGGACAACCGGCGTCAAGATCAAGATTTTGGTGAATGCCACCGCCGTAATAGCCCGACGCGGCATCAAAGCTGCCTTTGCAGGCGCCAAGCCAGGCCACCGTACCGCCATAGCAATAGCCGACAATACCGACCTTGCCGGCACTGGTCACCGCTTCTCGGGCGGCAATGATATCTTTGACCGCATCATCCCACTCAACCAGCCCCCGGGTCGCCATGCCTTTTTCCCGGTCGTCCGGACCATAACCGAGCTCGACGCCGCGTTCGGCGCGGTCAAATAGAGCAGGCGCGATTGCCAAATAGCCGGCGGCGGCAAAGCCGTCGGTGACGTCGCGGATATGTTCGTTAACGCCAAAAATTTCCTGGATAACGACGACGCCGCCTTTCGGCGAACCGTCAGGTGCTGCTTTATAGGCGTTGAAAGCGTGGCCGTCGCTGGCCGTCAGATCGATGATTTCTCCCATGATAAAATCTCCCCTAAAGATTGGTTATTGTTGGTTTCAGGATGCCGGTGGGAAGGAGAGGAGTCAATTACAAGATATCAAGAAATAATAACGCCAGACGGTCTGTAAGCCGGGTTCTGTACGCTCTCACCCGAAGATGAGAGGTGATGACCATTCATCTGGGACGTCCGTTACCGAACGCCTCATGCGACCGACCCGGATAACAGCGCGAAAACCCGCTTGTTCAAAGAACGCGTTATCCCTATTTGGTCTTGCTCCCGGTGGGGTTTACCCTGCCATCGACGTTACCGCCGACGCGGTGCGCTCTTACCGCACCCTTTCACCCTTACCCACCGACGCCGAGGCTTCGGTGGGCGGTTTGCTTTCTGTGGCACTTTCCCTGGAGTCGCCTCCGCCGGGCGTTACCCGGCACCGTGTCTCCGTGGAGCCCGGACTTTCCTCTATCGGCACCCGAAAGTGCAAACAGCGGCCATCCGACCGTCTGGCGCTAGGGGTTATAGCTCAAATTGAAGCTTTACGGGAGAAGAAAAGTATTGAAATCAGGCAATATCAGCCGCGAAAACGGAAATTAGTGACGTTTATTGTGGAAATACCCAGTTAAATTCCTAAATAAGCGCTGAAAGGTAACAATTTTGCCAATATTAACTAGGCAACGTGGTCTCTGCTGAGGGGAACATAATTAATGTATCGGATTACGCTGTTAGCGTTCTTGATCGGTGGCGCTACCATCAGCCTTGTCGCGTTTATCCAGCTGCGTTTGGTTTTTGGTATTGATCCCTTTAGATATGAGACGCTTATACTGCCATTTCTTCTTGGCGGTTTAGCGGCGTCAACAATCACTTATTATTATCGCAAAAGCCGGCAAAATTTGCTGCAGGAAATTGATGACAAAGATCGTCATCTGCGTCTTTCCCGAGAACAGCTAAGAGATTTTGCCGAAGCTGATGCTGATCGTTTTTGGGAAACGGATGATCAATTTAGGTTTACCTATGTTTCGCCGCAAAAAGGCGAGTTGCAAATGCCAACCGAACAATATTTGGGACACGCGTTATGGGATCTCACTTTTGGTGAAGTTGAACCCGAGCGTTGGCAAGATTTAAAAGAAATCGTAAAATTCAGAAAACCTTTCCGAGATTTCAGATTTACCCGGAAATTTGCCGGTCAAGCTGATCTGCATATTTCTCTCTCAGGCGTCCCCTATTACGATATCGCCGGGCACTTCAAAGGCTACCGGGGAAACGCCAATAACATATCATCAGAAGTCGAATTGCTCGCAAAAGCCGAAACTTCGCAGAAAATATTTATTGATGCCATCGAAAACATGTCGGATGAGATCATGTTATGGGACCGTGACGATCGGCTGATCATGGTCAATAGTAAGTTCAAGGAATATGCGCCACCGGAAGTTCTGGAAATTATGAAACCCGGAATTCCCTGGGAAGATTATTTGCGCGCCAGATTAGCGACAGGGTCGGTTGCCCAGGCAGTTGACCGGGTAGAAGAATATATCGCAGACGCCAAAGTCACGCGGGAGGAGTCGGGTCAACAGATCTTTAGGGATGGTCACTGGGTGGAATTCAGGCGTAACCGCCTGGTGGATGGCAGTATTTTTGAGATCCATACTGACATAACTGAAATTAAGGAACGTCAAGCGGAAGCCGAAAAGGCCGACCGGACAAAATCGGAATTTCTCGCCAATATGAGCCATGAATTGCGCACCCCTTTGAACGCCATCATCGGTTTTTCAGAAGTGCTTACCCATGAAATATATGGTGCTTTGGCAAATGAAAAACAAGCCAATGCGGTTGAACATATTCAAACTTCATCCCAGCATTTGCATGATTTGATTAATGATATTCTTGATTTATCAACGATCGAAGCGGGCAAACTTGAAATCAACGAAGAAACAGTCGAACTCAGCGACCTTGTATCGTCGACGATTGCGATATTAGAGCAGCAGGCAGCAGAGAAAAACATTCAATTTGATAACCAAATTGAAGGTGATCCGATTAAATTACTGGTTGATAAACGCCGCATGAAGCAGATTTTTGTTAACCTCTTTTCCAATGCACTTAAATTTACCGAAGAAGGCGGTCAGGTGAAAATCGATCATGCCGTTCTAAAGGATGGCGATATTCAAATATCGGTAGCCGATACGGGCATCGGTATGAATGATGCCGGTATCGAAAACGCCATGATACGTTTTGGCCAGAATGTTGCTGATGTTGACGAACTCATCGAAGGAACGGGATTGGGATTGCCGCTAACTGAAATGCTAGCCAAAGCGCACGGAGGTAATCTGAGTATTACCAGTGAACTCGGTAAAGGCACAACTGTCGTGATAAATTTACCGCAAGAACGCGTAATACAATAATCGCTGGGATGAAGAAATAAAATCCGCCGAGAGCAAAATAACGTATTTACACCTTTATTCTAAGACTTGCTCGAAACCTGATTACGGCCTGAATTTTTGGCGTGATAAAGATGTTCATCGGCAATTTTTATTAAACCGTAAAAGCCAAAATCTTCGTTAGCTGGTTCGGCTGAGGCAACCCCGACACTGACCGTAACCACGTTAAACTCTGGTGAGCCGGTATGTTTGATTGCGAGATCTTCGACACTCGCGCGCACCCGTTCGGCAATTTCCCGACCAGATTCTTCAGGAGTATCCGGCAATACAACGCAAAATTCTTCGCCGCCATATCGTGCGACCAAATCAGAAGGGCGTTGAGGGCTGGCCGCAATGGCACTGGCGACATCGCGCAAACAGTCATCACCCGCCTGATGGCCATAGGTATCATTGAAACTTTTGAAATGATCGATATCAATCATCATAAGAGAAACGGAATATTTGTTCCGTGCTGCTCGCCGCCATTCGGTTTCGAGATACTCATCAAGGCGGCGGCGATTGGCGATACCTGTCAGCGCATCAATTGAAGAAAGATTTTCCAGCTCATCGCGCTGGCGTTTTTGGGTCATGTGATTTTTGATTCGGGCTTTTATGATCTGCGGCACAATTGGTTTGGCAATATAGTCGATGGCGCCGAGTTCCAATCCCTTTGCCTCATCGGTAGATTCATTCTTAGCCGTCAAAAAAATAATCGGAATTGAAGCCGTTTCCTGATAATCCTGAAGTCGACGGCAGGTTTCATAACCGTCCATATCAGGCATTTTTACATCCAGTAAAATAAGATCGGGCAACTCTGTTTGCGCTATGGTAATACCATCCATGCCATTTTCTGCGCTTAAAACAGTAAGTTCCTGATCAAACAAAATGCCAATTGTTTCGGTGACAATTGCATCATCATCAATGACTAATAATTTACCCATGTTTTGATTGGTCATTTCGTCCCGATTCGTTTTCACGAATATTATCGTGTTCGTTAATAAATTCCGTCAACTAATTCGATAATCCTTTAACAGCAAAAAGTATTTATATTCTATATACTTATAGCATTGCCATAACTCTTAAATAAGGCCCAGTCTACATAAATTCAATTCTAATTGTGGCATTTGCCGTATTCCAAGGGAAGTTGAATTGGCATATTGACAGGTGGTGCCATATTGAAGTGCGCTAGAACACTGATAAACTGCTCAATATTCCTATAATTTGTTTTCCAAATGGTGTTTTAAGAGAGGAGCAATAGGTGAGAATTTTTTTCCTGTTAATTGGTGTAATGTTGGTGTCATCGAGCGTTCTGGGTCAAACTACTTTGCCAACACCGCCTCCTCAGAACGGTGGGCGGTCGGCGAAAATGGCGACACCGGCAAAAACGCTGGGTACTTTTTTCAGTGATCTGGAAAAGCAGATTATTCGCGATACCTTAGGTGCAGTCACTGGGGCCGCAACCAATACCACGGCAAAATCTGATGATGAGAACGCGGTGAGGCAGCAATCTCAGGGTCATAATTCTAACAGCCAGGGCAAACACAAAAGAAAAGGTAAAAAGAAGGGTTTGCCGCCGGGCCTGGCAAAGCGTGACAAATTACCACCGGGTCTGCAAAAGCAATTGGAACGCAACGGCAAACTTCCACCAGGGCTCCAAAAACGCGCATTGCCGAGCGATTTAGAAGCTAAATTACCGCCGTCACGTGAAGAGACCGAGCGCGTGATTATAAATCAGGATGTCGTCTTGATCGAAAAGGCCACTAATACAGTGCTGGATATTATCAAGGGTGTGCTGACAAAATAGACGTCAATTATTTCAAAAGGGGCAGCGAGGCGTCACCATCGCCAAGTGTCCGCTGCATTATCACGGTATCAACCCATTGGTTCAGTTTAAAGCCCGTTGATGGCATCACGCCAACTTCTGCAAAGCCTAATTTTTTGTGCAGATTGATCGACGGGTGATTCTTACTGTCGCCAATAACCGCCACCATTTGCCGCAAACCCAGCGACGTGCATTTCTCAATGAGATCCGTTAGCAGAATTTTGCCCAAACCCTGGCCGAGAAAATTCGGCGACACATAAACAGAATCTTCGACCGTGTTGTTATAGGCAGGCCGTGGCCGAAACTGCGATGCATACGCATAGCCGCCGATTTTGCCAGCTTGCTCGATCACCAAATAGGGCAGCCCACTATCCTGAATAGACTGCCAGCGATGTTTAAGCTCTGTCAGGTCAGGCGGGGTGATTTCGAATGATGCGAGACCGTTTAAAACGTAATGCGCATAAATTTCCGCAATCTCGGCAAAATCCACTTCAATTGCGTCTCGTAATGTCGGCGAAGGATCAGACATATTCTACCAATGTGTTTTCTTTTCGATGCTGACATCGCATTCCCACAAGACCTAAGTCAAGACCAGATTGGACCTAATCAGGCAGCGTCAAATTGATTCATAAATTAGTAATGACTCTCTGCCTAGAATTCTAGCCATAACACCTAGGAGATATAAAAATGCGTTATGCAATTCGTTATGACGAAATTAGCAGCGACTGGATGGTGTTTAATGTGGGTGATGGATTTGAATTGGTTGGCATGCATGTTTCTGAAGAAGATGCAGTTGAGCAAGTGAAAAATCTGGAAAAACGTGACGCTAAATTGGCGCGTTTTATTAATCCCGCACTTGAACAAGCTGCTTAATTTGAAATTTCTGAGATCAGTTGGTCTGGCCTAAATGGCCAGGCTGATTGATTGGCGGGCTGATTTTTTCCACTTATCTAGCTCTTTGATTAAGCAGGTTTTGCAGAATATTCTTGGTTTCTGCATCCACTATGCCATCATAATTTGCCGGGCGAAAATGGCGTTGGAAAGCGCTCGTTGCGGCAGCTAAATCGGCTACGTCATAGCCAAAGTGTTCCAGCGCCGAGCCAAAATCGGATATCTCCTCATCAGCGGCACTTGGCTCCGGCCACATGCCAATTCCTTTGTCCGCTAGGCCGGCCCAATCGAACAGCTCGCCCGGGTCTTGTTTACGCACCGGCGCAACGTCCGAATGACCCACCACATTACCTGCCGCTATGGCATAGCGCCCAATAACTTCCTCGGCGAGAGGAGTCAGTGTTGTCATTTGAGCGTCGCTAAAAGATCGATAGCCAAACTCGTGTCCCGGATTGACCAGTTCGATACCGATCGATCGATCGTTGATATCAGTGTTGCTTCGCCAGCTTGAAACCCCGGCATGCCAAGCGCGATTTTCTTCGGCAACGAGTTGGTAGAGCGTGCCATCCTCATTGATCACATAATGAGCGCTGACCTCAGCTGCGGGATCGCACAGCCGCGCCAAGGCGTCATCGGCGGTCGGCATGCCGGTGTAGTGCAGCACCAGCATATCAATTTCTGTGCCGGCTGGACGTTCATTATAATTAGGCGAGGGGCGCTTGATCATGTCTCTCACTCGGTTTGGGCAAGCTTCTCATTTGAACAATTATAACCCCGCAGAGAATGAGAACGGTACCAATTATCGTTACTATCGTCATGCTTTCACCGAGCAATATAATAGCTGAAGCAATACCGAATAAAGGGGCCAGGAAACCAAAAGGTATAATTTTGCTTACCGTATATTTGCCGATCAAATGATACCACAAGCCATAGCCGATGATTGAGGCGCCGATGGCGGTAAAAAAAACCGCTCCCCAGGCATTTGGCGAGGCTTCCATGAGCGCTGTAATTTGTCCGGTCTCGATTATAGCCGATGCCAAGTAGAGTTGCGGTGCCGCCAGCAAAGTCATCCAGGCCGATAGCGATATGGCGTCATAATCGGCCATGCGTTTGATCTGAATTGAGGCGATACCCCAGGCAACAACGGAAATGAGCACGATCATCAGGTAAAACAGATTAGAGCTCGATTGCGGTGCTCCGGCAATGAGAACGGCACCGGAGAACGCCACGGCAATGCCTAACCAGCGCCGCCAGCCAAACGTCTCGCCTAAGAAAATCCGGGCAAAGATGACACTAAACGGCACGCCCAGCTGAAAAATAATTGCGATCAATGAAGCATCGACATGCTCAAAACCGACAAAGATCAGCCCAAAATGCAACAATCCCATGGTGAAGGAAAAAAGCAGTACCGCCGGAAAAAATTTGCCCGGCGCCTTGGCAAACCAAATCAGAATACTGGCAACGATGGTGAAGCGCAGTGCGACCATGAAAAGCGGCGGAAACTCCTGCACACCGATTTTTACCGCGACATAATTCACACCCAGGATAAGCGTGCTCAACAAAATTAGAAAATAATCAGTAATTTTCATATGTGTCAGAGCGAACGCTCTTTACTAATCTGATCATAGGCTGCATTGATGCTGGCCATTTTTTCATTGGCAACATCAATAAATTCTTGCGGCAGACCTTGCGCAATCAGTGTATCCGGATGGTTTTCCCGGCTCAGTTTACGATAGGTTTTCTTGATCTCATCGTCGCTGGAATCGCGGGTGACACCTATAATTTGATAAGGATCGGCGCTGTCTGATCCCATATGGGCGGCTTGAATACGATCAAAATCGTGTTGCTCCAGACCAAAAGCGCGCGCGACCTTCTTAAGATAAGTAAGTTCGTTCGGATGCACGACACCATCGGCCAGTGCAATTTGAAATAAGCCACCGAGCAGGCTTTCACGGACCGCTGGATCATGGGCGAACATCTCACCAATTTGTTCGGCGTAAGGCTCGAACCCTTCAGCGTCTTGCCGGGCTTCGTTAAACAATCGACCAACATCACGCATTTCGCTTTCGGGTATTTCGAAAATCCGTTTAAAGGCGTCAACTTCATCACGGGTAACCTGGCCATCCGCTTTGGCCATTTTTGCCGATAATACCACGACGGCGACGGTAAACGCCGTCTGCCGCGCCTGCAGGGACGCGGGTCCGCCGCCGGCATATTTCTGCGCCCGGGAGCGGTCAACGGCGTGGCCAAAAACCGTACCCATAATGGCGCCGAGTGGTCCGCCGAGTGCAAAACCGGCGACGCCGCCGATAACTTTTCCCCAAATGCTCATACTGCTTGTAACCTCGTAATGTATCAATGGGCGTCGCGTTAGTGTGATGCTAATCTTCTCCAGCTATATTTAGTCATCCGTGCGGAAACCGCACGCGTTTTTTGGAAATTTTATGAGCGATATTGAACATATTCTGGAAACGGCCCTGAACCACCAACGCGCCGGTGAGCTGGATGAGGCTGCCGATATTTATCGCAAAGTTCTGGAGATCGAACCCGCGCAGGTCGATGCGTTGCATTTATTGGGCATGGTGGCGCATGCTCAACAGGACCATGGCCAGGCGATTGAGCTGATAAAAAAAGCGATTTTTCTCAACCCGATGATTGCTGATTTTCATATCAACATCGCCTCGATTTACCTGGCCCAGGGAAATACAGCGGCTGCAAAGTCGCATGCTGAGACAGCGCTGAAAATCAATGGTGAGGCCGGTGAAGCCCATTACAATCTCGGCAACGCTTTATTTGCCGAAGGGAGCGCCACAGATGCAGTGCAAGCTTTTAGACACGCCCTTGATCTTGAACCGGAAAATCAAACCTTTTGGGCCAACTATCTCTTTGCCTTGAATTTTTCAACTGAAGCGTCGCCCAAGGATATCCATGCCGCCAATAAAGCCTGGGGTGAGCAAGTGGCAGGGAGCGCTCCGCCGCCACCGGAATTCACCAATGAATTAACCGCCGAGCGCAGTCTTCGGCTCGCTTATTTTTTGCCCGAGCTTGATATCCACGTTACCAGCCGGTTTTTGAGCCCGATGTTAGCCGCCCACCATAAAGCGGAATTTGAGGTTTTTCTTTATGGCAGCCGGGTTGATGGCGCGGAACCGCCGGCCAATATCGTCAGCGCAGCTGATCACTGGATAGATGTGGGCGGTAAATCAGCGGTCGAGATTGGCGCGCTCATGCGCGCTGACAAAATCGATATTTTGGCCCATCCGTGCAGTTTTAAATCGCGCTACCGGGAGGTCTTGGTGCAGCGGGCAGCGCCGGTACAAATCGCCTGCACCAATCTGGTGTCAACCACCGGCCTGAGCGCAACGGATTATTTAATTACCGATGATTTTATTTCGCCGCCTGATACCGGCGATGACCTTTATACCGAGCAGCTGATCCGCCTAAGTGGTTTTAATACCTATCAGCAACTGGATGAAGTCGAGGATGTAGCGCCGCTGCCGGCGGCGGCAAATGGCTATATCACGTTTGGCTCGTGCAACAATATCGCCAAGCTCAGCCCGGACGTAATTAGGGTTTGGGCGGAAATCTTAGCCAAATCGCCAAAGTCAAAACTGCTGCTCAAGCACCGTGCCTTTGATGATGCGGCGCGCCGGGTGCTCATACTCGATGCCTTTGCGGCGCACGATATTGCCGAGGATAGCTTGATCTTCGAGGGTTTCACCGCCGACCCCAGCGCCTATCTCAGTGTCTACAATAAAATTGATATTGCGCTTGATCCGTTTCCCTTTGGCGGCGGCACTGTCAGCTATGAAGCGCTCTGGATGGGGGTGCCGATTATCACCCTGGCGGGCGAGGTGTTTATGGGAAGGCTCACCGGTTCTTTGCTGCATCGATTGGATATGGATAACTGCATCGCCAAATCAGAGGCTGACTATGGTGCGGCAGCGACGCAATTAGCCGATGACCTTGGGGCATTGGCCGATTTACGTCAGGGCTTAAGAGCGCGCGCTATAGCAACCATCTTCGATGCTAAAACCCATGTCGCGGAGCTTGAAGCTGCTTATAAGCAGGCCTGGCAGGGCTACTGCGACGACCAGCAGCGTGCTTAATACAATAATGGTGACCCGCGATTATTTTGCCAAGCTTGGCGCATATATCAGCAAAGCAAACCACTGCTGTTATTGATTTCGGTCAATGATTGAATCGGACCTCCCGCCTAGCATCCATAGGCGCGGCGAAAATAACACAAAATCTATGCTACTCGCTGCCGACATGGGGAGGACATCTAAATGGATATGGCGATTGAAGGTCTTGCCGAAGAACATCAGATTCTTTGGCAAAGCGTGCATGACTTTGTCGACGACGTTATCAAACCCTTTATAAAAGAAGACCCGGATCGGGAATGGAACGCCGCGCCGGAAGACCGGGTGCCTAGGGAAATTTTTGAAGCTGTCGACAAGCTTGGCATTCGCTGCATCGGTGTGCCGGAAAAATTCGGCGGTGTCGAGGTCGATCCCGGCACCGAGTCGCTGGTGTGCACACTGGTCGCTATGGAATTGGCGCGAGGTGATTGCGGCTTGGCGGACAAATTAATCCAAACCTGGAAATTGTCTGTGTTGATACGCACCTATGCGTCTGAACGGATTCAAGAGGAATGGTTTCCCAAGATCGTCGGCGATCCAACTTTTTTAATGGGCCATGCCGTATCGGAACCGCGCGGCTCATCTGATCGCTGGTTGCCTTACAACGTTCCCGAATCCAACATGGACACCAAAGCGGTTTTTGAGAATGGCGAATGGGTGTTGAACGGGGTTAAGCATTTCATCACCAATGGCTATGACGGTAACTTATTTATTGTTTACGCCAATACCAATTCCGATGTCGGTGTTCTCGAAGGCACCTCAAGTTTTGTCGTTCCCCGGGATACGCCCGGCGTCAGCATCGCCCGCTGCAACGAGACCATCGGCGCCCGGCTGATGAACAATGGTGAAATTGTGCTCGAAGATGTGCGCCTGCCGGAAGATCATTTATTGGTCAAAGACGACGGCTTGCCAAAGGCCGAGGTGGTTTTCTACCGGCTCGGCAAGCTTTTGCAGGCAGCCAAGAATATCGGGGTTGGCCAGGACGCCTTTGACACCACGGCGGCGTGGGTTCAGGAGCACGTCCAGGGCGGCAAAATATTAATTAAGCATCAGGCGGTCGCTACCAGGGTTGCCGATATGAAGATCAAGCTGGAAGCCGTGCGGTCGTTCCTGTTTCGCGTTGCCTATGCGCTTGACCGGGATGATCCGGAAGCCCTCAATTTGTGCAACATGCTAAAAGTATTCGCCGCCAATGAGGTTATTCATATCTGCCGCCAAGGGCTCGAACTCCATGGCGGCTATGGCTCGATGATGGAAATGGGCTACGAGAAGCTGATGCGTGATGCGCTGATGTTCCCGCACATGGACGGCAGCGAAGACCTTTGCGCCTTCCGCATCATCAAAAAGATGTTCCCGGATACAGCCGGCACTTATGCCGGCGGCGATTAACTCAAGCTAGCGCACCCCGGTCACGTCAATCTGAAACAACGCATCCGGCCCAGTGATGGCTGGGAGCTGAACAAACGTGCTGACGGGTGGGTTGGCGACCAGATGCGGGGCGTGCTGCTCGTAATATTCAACTTCCGCCTTGCGCATTTTTGGATAGTCCTCGATATTCTTAAGCATCATCAAGGTCTTGACGATCTGGTCCATTGAACTGCCGGCAGCATCGAGATTGGCCCGGACTTTATCGAGGGCAGCGTTAATCTGCTGCTCAACCGTTTCGCCGTCGCCGTCACAGCCGGATAAAAATACCAGATTGCCGGCGGTTGCACTGGCGGATGATGTCTCGTCGCCGGGGACAAAGTTAACCTGCCACTCCAGGTCTTGATCACCCGCCACGCCAATTGCTTCGACCTCGACCAGAAATTCCGGTCTTGGCAGTTCATCGACAATGATGGCGGTGCTGGCCGGTAGATTGTCGCCGATATCCGGCACATGACGTTGATAAAAGGCCCGCTCTACTTCCCGGTAGCGCGGCAACTCGTTCAAATCTTTGAGAAACACATTGGTCTTGACCACGCTCGCCAGTGAGCCGCCGGTTTCCTCCATGCCGATCTTAATTTTCTTCAGCACGATTTCGCTCTGTTCGATAAAATCCATAGTCTCGACTTTTACCGTGTCGTGGTCCAGCGCCTGACAGCCCGAAACAATAACCAGATTGCCGACAACCTGGGTGCGGGCAAATTTGGCGTGTTCTTTCGGCACATGGGGATAGGCCAATTCCTTGCCGCCCCAAAATTCCGGATAATAGGTGACCCCCCAATCAGCGGCGTCGCGATCGATGGTGGCGATAACTTCATACTCAACCAGATATTCCGGTCGCGCCAGTTCGGGCACTACCATGAGCGTTGCCGCCGGTGGCTGTTCGATCAGCAACGGCGCGTGAATCTCGTAGTATTCGGTTTCCGCTTTCCGCACCGCTTGATAGTCATCGAGGCTGCGCACCAGGAAAAAGGTTTTGACGATATTTGACATTGAGCTGCCGGCGGTTTCCAAAGCGGTTCGGGCTTTTTCAAGCGCGACGCTAACTTGGTCACCGGCATTGTCGGGTGCCGGTTTGCCGGCAAGCGTGTCCTGGCCACCGCAACCGGAGACGAATAGGAGATTGCCGATGGCAATGCTTTGGGCGAATTTGGGATGTTCTTTCGGCACTTCCGGATAAGCCAGCCGTTTGCCTTGCCAATAGGCCGGATGATATTTGATACTCCAATCCATCTGTTTCCCCCTCCTTTAAATCAGGCCTTCATTATAACTGGGGCGTCACTTTTTCGACGCTGACCACCAGCGCGCCGCGCGCCCAGGGAAAGTTCTCTTTAACCTCATCGGCGATGGCGCCGGTTGTGACCACTTCACCGGTGCCCAAAATTTCGCAGCCCTGGCCAGGGGTCCGGGAGCCGTGCACCTGGCGCGATGCGATTAGCAGCGTCACCCGGTTGTCCTGGTTCAGATTTTTCTCGGTCTGATGATAGCTGCCGGCGGGCATGATAATTGTCTCATCCCGAAGTCCCAGTTTGCGGACATAATCGCCCCAATTACCCACCACATGCGGGCCGTCCTCACCGCTGGTGGTGATCGCAACAAACTCAGTGGTTTCCCATAATTCGTAATAGACGTCGTCGAATTTGGCCATGATGAATTTTCCCCCTAATAAATATGAAAAACAGCTTAGCCGACGTTGCGGCAAAAGACACCACAATCTCTGTTATAGACGTTTAAATTTGAAGTAAGTGCTGCGCCCCTAAAGCGGTTTTTCCGCGATCAGCTTTTTAGGCTTGCTGTCAGCTGTCTTAGCCTGAGGCTTATAATCGAGCTTACGGTCCGATCCGATCCGCCCGATGCCCGGCAGTTTGATCGACGGATCAAACGGGTTAACGCCAAACGTCAAGCCAAAGATATTAAGCTCCAAGCCTTCTTTGAGGCTCGCCATCACGCCAAACAGACCACCGAGGTTAAACTGATAACCAGTGCCGCTCGGCGCTTTGGCAAATACCGAAGGCCCAAGATAATCTTTACCAATGGCAGTCGGCGGCAGATCGATTTTCAATTCCGGGACGTTACGGGCAACATAGGCAATGAAGGTATTTGAGTTCGGCCCGGGATAGACGCTGTATTGATCGGTGAAGGGGTAACTTCGGGCAGCTTTATCAATTTTCTTGATGATCTCATCGACGCCGTCGCCGCGCATATCGGCCAATAGTTCCGGCGCGTTACCGAACCATCTGGCATCGGCCGGGCGTTCCCGGATAGAGACCACATCCTCACCCCAGCGTAAGCGCCAGCCGATCACTTCATAAACAGTAAAAGCTTCTGCATTGGTTGGCTTTACGGCGATCCAGGGGTGCACACCAAAATAGCCGCGCCAGCTATAAGCACGGGCCGTGTATACCTGAATGACCGCCTCCGGCGTTTTGGCGGGATCAGGGGCAAGGCCCACAGGTTCCCGGCTCGCATTGCGCCAGCCTTGCGCGCCCGCGTTATTGCGGTGGGGGTGAAAAAACGCCATCGCGGCCACCACTACCATAAAGACCAGAAAAATTTTTTGTTTTTTGCTCATCGGCAACATCTTTTGCTTTCATAGCTTTAAAAGATAGGTCGCTGGCTATAACGGCGCAAGAGAGAGCAGGCATTTCTCCCAAAGATGTGACTGCAGAAAAGCACACCGGCCCGCCTCATTACTGAGGCGGACCGGCTGTCGAGGGTGCTTAAGCCTAAAAATAAATATGGACTTAAGCGTGAGGTAATCGACGAATGCTTAGAAGCTTGTTTTAAATCCTCTGGGGCATTTGGAGCCGTAACGATTGCAATCAACCGCGACGTATTTATTGTCTTTATAATAATAAACGTGGCGGTGTTTATTCTTGCGCTGCTTTTTCTTCCAATAGGCAGCCGAATGTTTTGGCGGACCATATTTGTGATGCACGACGACGTGTTTGGTGCGGTAGCGCGGTTTATGCTTCACATAAATAACTTCGCGCACCGGGCGGTCAACGTAGACCACACGTTGGCGAGGAATAGGGCGCGGCTGATAAACGACGCGCGGTTGCGGATTATAGACCGTGTTGGTGATCTGGCGGTCAGAAGTGGCCATCGTATTACCGATGCCGGCGCCGAGTAACGTGCCGACGGCAGTCGCAGCCAATTGGCCTTTGCCTTTACCGACGTTCGAGCCGAGGAAACCACCAACGGCGGCGCCAATCAGCGTGCCAATAATTTCATTATCGCCTGCCGCTTTGACCGGCTGGGTGTTGGAACCAATAACAAATATGCTTGCGACCAATAGAGTTAATATTCTTGTTTTCATGTCGCTATCCTTTTCAGTTTTTCTTCTATATCTTCGTTTCATCATCCGTGAAGCGCCAATCGCCGCACTTGGGTATAAAACGAAGTAGCAAATTCATTCCGTCGAAAAAAATTAAAATCGCGTAATTTCAATGACTTATGATAATAAATGGCAGTTCTGGATCGACCGCGGCGGGACCTTTACCGATATTGTCGCGCGAACACCCGATGGTGCGTTGATCGCCCGGAAGCTGCTGTCGGAAGATCCGGACCATTACGCCGATGCCGCCATTGAAGGTATCCGCCGCTTGCTCAAGATCAGTGACGGCGAGGCGATCCCGGCCGATAGTATTCAAGCCGTCAAAATGGGCACGACCGTTGCCACCAATGCGTTGCTTGAGCGCAACGGTGAGCCGACCCTGCTGGTCATCAATCAAGGTTTTAAAGATGCGCTCCGGATCGGCTATCAAAACCGGCCCGATTTATTTGCCCTTCGGATCGAGCTGCCCGAGCAGCTCTATGCCCGCGTTGTTGAAGTGCCGGGGCGGCTGA
This sequence comes from uncultured Rhodospirillaceae bacterium, assembly GCA_913020445.1. Taxonomy (GTDB): domain Bacteria; phylum Pseudomonadota; class Alphaproteobacteria; order Rhodospirillales; family UBA2165; genus TMED23. The sequence continues at coordinate 29,053 of CAJWAR010000001.1, read as the reverse complement.
ACGCCGACGGTGAGGAGCTCACGCCGTTGGATGAAACTCAGGCGCGCACAGATTTACAGGCCGCTTTCGATGACGGTTTGCGTTCCGTCGCGATTGTTTTGATGCATGGCTATCGCTATCCCGAACACGAACAACGCTTGGGCCGCATCGCCAAAGCTATCGGCTTTACGCAAATTTCCGTCTCCCACGAAGTCAGCCCGTTAATGAAGCTGATCTCACGCGGTGATACCACGGTCGTTGATGCCTATCTGTCACCCATCCTCAGTCATTATGTTGATCAAGTAGCAGGCGAGCTGGGGGCGGTGAAACTCATGTTCATGCAATCCAATGGCGGGCTCACCGATGCCCGGCGGTTTCGCGGCAAAGACAGTATTCTCTCAGGTCCGGCAGGTGGCGTTGTCGGCGCTGTCGGCACGGCGGCAATGGCGGGGTTTGATAAAATCATCGGCTTCGACATGGGCGGCACCTCAACCGATGTCTCCCATTATGCCGGTGAATTTGAGCGCGCCTTTGACACCCAAATCGCCGGCGTCCGGGTACGCGCCCCAATCATGCAAATTCACACCGTGGCAGCGGGCGGCGGCTCGATCCTGCATTTTGATGGCGCCCGGTTTCGGGTTGGGCCGGATTCGGCAGGCGCCCATCCCGGACCGGCAAGCTACGGCAAAGATGGGCCGCTTACCGTCACCGACGTCAATGTCATGCTCGGCCGGGTGCAGCCGGAATTCTTCCCGCATGTTTTTGGCCCCCAGGCAGATGCCCCGTTAGATGCGGATATTGTGCGGGAGAAATTTGCCGTACTGGCGGCAGAAGTCGGATCAACGCCAGAGGAGGTTGCCGAAGGCTTTCTCCAAATCGCCAGTCAAAACATGGCCAACGCGATCAAGCAGATTTCAGTGCAGCGGGGCTATGATGTGACCGAATATGCGCTGACCTGTTTTGGCGGGGCGGGCGGGCAGCATGCCTGCGCGGTTGCCGATGCGCTGGGTATGGAAACCATCTTTATCCATCCTCTGGCCGGTGTACTGTCGGCCTATGGCATGGGTTTGGCTGAGCTTCGCGCTCTCCGCGAGCGTGCCGTCGAGCAGCCGCTCAGCGAAGACAGCTACGCCAATCTCGTGACGCAATTGCAGGAACTGGCAACAGGGGCAAGCCAAGAGCTTGAGGACCAGGAAATTGCGACTGCCGATATCACGATTTCGATGAAGGCGCATGTGCGTTATCTGGGAACTGACACAGCGCTGGAAATCCCCTTTGGTGATTTCAGTGAGCTCAGCCAATCATTCGACGCACTCCATCGCCAGCGCTTTGGCTTTGTTGACCCGGGCCGGGCGCTGGTGATTGAAGCCCTGGCAGTCGAAGCAATAGGTGCGACCGAGCAACTTATCGATCAGCCGATTACCGTTGCGGAAGAAATCGAGCCGGAAATTTTGGCGCAGGTGCTAGTCACTTTTGCGGGCGAAGCGCAACCAACCGCGATATTTGACCGCGAGAAATTACAACCCGGCCAGCGTATCCTCGGTCCGGCAATTTTAGTCGAAGCCAATGGCACCACGGTGGTTGAACCCGGCTGGCAGGCCGAGGTGACAGCTCTCGGTCATTTGATATTAACCCGCGCGGAGCCGCGGCCGGTGACATTTGCCATCGGCACCGAAGCCGATCCAGTGATGCTCGAAGTGTTCAATAATCTGTTCATGTCGATCGCCGAACAGATGGGAGCGGTGCTCGCCAATACCGCAAGCTCGGTCAACATTAAGGAGCGTTTGGATTTTTCCTGCGCCGTGTTTGATGCGACCGGCGGCTTGATTGCCAACGCACCGCACATGCCGGTGCATCTTGGCTCGATGGGAGAAAGTGTGCGGGCGATCATCAACGCCAGAAATAAAAATGGGGGTGAGACGATCGCGCCGGGTGAAGTCTATGCCTTAAACGCGCCTTATAACGGCGGCACACATTTGCCGGACGTTACGGTGATTACGCCGGTTTTTGATGATTCCGGCGAGGAACTGTTGTTCTTCGTTGGCTCGCGCGGCCACCAAGCAGACATCGGCGGCATTACGCCGGGCTCGATGCCGCCAACCAGCCGGACCGTCGAAGAGGAAGGCGTGCTCATCGATAATTTGCTGTTGGTTGAGAACGGCAGTTTAAGGGAGAAGGCGTTGCGTGAGTTGCTGGCCTCGGGCGCGTACCCGGCGCGGAACATTGATCAAAACATTGCTGACTTTAAAGCCCAGATCGCGGCCAATGAAAAAGGCGTGCAGGAGCTGAATAAAACCGTTGAACATTTCAGTCTCGACGTCGTCAACGCTTATATGGGGCATGTTAAAGACAACGCCGCCGAAAGTGTCCGCCGGGTGCTCGATAAATTGCCGGATGGAGATTTTGAGAATCCGATGGATGACGGCAGCACCATTAAAGTTGCCATCCGTGTTGATAAGGAGGCGAGGCGGGCAGCGATTGATTTCACCGGCACCTCGCCACAAGCCGCCTCTAATTTTAATGCGCCCAAAGCCGTCGCCCGAGCGGCCGTGCTTTATGTCTTTCGGTGTCTGGTGCAGGACGACATTCCGCTTAATGATGGCTGTCTGGAGCCCTTGGATATCATTATTCCCGAAGGTTCCATGTTGGCGCCGCAATATCCGGCAGCGGTGGTCGCCGGTAATGTCGAAACCTCGCAAGTGATGACGGCGGCATTGTTTGGTGCAGCGGGCGCGCTCGCAGCCGCGCAAGGTACGATGAACAATTTCACCTTTGGCAATGATCAGCACCAATATTATGAAACCATTTGTGGCGGCTCCGGTGCGGGCCCGGGCTTTGATGGCACCTCAGCTGTTCACACCCACATGACCAACACCCGGTTGACCGATCCTGAAGTTTTGGAATGGCGTTACCCGGTGATATTGGAAGCGTTTGGACTTCGCGAGAATTCGGGCGGCGTTGGCTTACATCGAGGCGGCGATGGCGTTGTCCGGCGTCTGCGCTTTGAAGAAGATTTGATTGCCGCCATTTTATCGGGCTCCAGGATCAATCCGCCGTTCGGACTGGCCGGCGGCGCATCTGGCCAGCCCGGCAAAACCACGGTTATCCGCGACGATGGCAGCGCAATAGAACTCGGGCCCACCGATCAAGCTGAGATGAAAGCCGGTGATGTGATTGTGATCGAGACACCCGGCGGCGGGGGATTTGGGGAACCAATTTAATGTTATTTATCAAGGGCGTCGTGTTCTTCCGCGCTGATTTCCAGAGTTTTAGTCCATCGCCTGGATCTAGGAATTGCCCAAATCCACGCCAGTAGAAACAGTGTGGTTGCTGTCAAAAAGGCAAACTGCAAATCGCTGAAGCCTGCCAAAGTTCCCACCAGCCAGGCGCCACTGGCCGGACCGCCGCGCAAAATCATGCCCCACACACTCATTACCCGACCGCGCACCGCTCCGTGGATTCTGTTTTGCACCAGCAATTGCCCGCCGATACCGGCATAGGTGGAGGTGCCGCTGAGCACAGCAGCACAGGCAACGACGACCCAAAAGGCATTGGTTGTCGCCAAAACCGTCTGAGCGATTATGGCGATCAATAAGCCAATCATGATGACGCGGACCAGGCCTTTGACTTTGCCGAAATTACCGAGGAAGAGCGCAGTCACCATGGCGCCTAAGCCAGCGGCTGAGCTCAGGATTGCAAGCCCTTCAACGCCCATGCTGAAAATGCCGTCGGAGATGCCAGCAAACAAATCCCGATACGCTCGCATAAACAAAGAGACCGCAAGTGATAAAATCAGGAAACCTCTCAAACCACGGGTTTCTGCTATGTATAATAGGCCGGCTTTAAATTCTTTGATAAAGCCCTTGTGCTCTCGAGATATCACTTCATCGTAGCTGAGTTTGATAATAAAAAGGACCAATAAGTAGGCAAGGAAACTGACGGCATTAAAAGCAAAAGCAAAGGTTACACCGTACAAGGAGATAATGATCCCACCTAAAGCCGGGCCGACAAATTGCGCGAGATTGAACAATGTGGCGCTAACTCCAAGGCCGGCTGGCAGGTCTTCCCGGGGAATGAGGCTTGGCGGCATGGTCATGCGCAGCGGTGTCCAAAAACCCTCGGCAACCCCGTTGATCATCACCAGTCCGAACAAAATGTAGATGGTCATCAAATCTAACGCCGAGAGAATGACAAACAGCATGCCAATGCCAAACAGCGCCAGCTGAGTAATCCGCGCCATCTTCAGGCGATCAAATCGGTCGGTCAGCGTGCCGGCGTAGGGCATGACGGTGATGGTTAAGATCGCTTCGGCAAACGCCATCGCGCCAAGCGTAGAATAGGAGTTGGTCAATTCCCAAGTCAGCCAGAACAGCGCCGTTCTCTGGACCCACAATCCAATATTTGAAATCCAACCGGCAAATGCATAAAGAGCGAAATCCCGATGGCGAAGTGCCCGGCCCATGCCATGATCACCGAGCTTTGAGACGAAATAGCCGAAGTTGCTCATGCTGTGGTCGATTCCGTGGCTGGTTTCATTTCGCCTGGAATTGGAGCGGTATTGTCCCCCTCCATTTCTGCCGCCAGCCGTTGGCGTTTAGGCAGCATGATTGTGATGGCGATCAAACAGATGATGGCGCCGACAGCGACCGGTATTTGCAGGCCAACATAGGTCGATGCCGCCCCCATCATGAGCGATCCCAGCGCCGGCCCAGCCCGATAGGTCAGACCAAATAGGGACATAACGCGGCCACGCATCGCACCATCCACCGTATTTTGCAGGAGAATTTGCGGTGCGTTGGTGGCGATACCCAAAGTAACTCCGAGGCAGGCACAACAGATTAGAGCAATCCAGAAGGTCTCGGTCGAGGTAAAGGCGAGCAGAGAAATCGCTGAGCCGGTAAGTGCGCCCAGACTAACATTCATCAAGCCTTTGGTTTTGCCGTAATTGGCAAGTCCGATAGCGCCAAAAATTCCACCGACCCCGATGGCGGAAAGCAATAGACCAAAACCTTCGGCGCCTCGATTGAAGACGTCATCGGCGAAGCCAGGAGCGAGATCCATAACCGGGCGGGAAAACGATGCGCCGATAAAGACAAAGAGCAGGACCGGCCCAATGCTGCTGTGCTTGGCGATATAGCGCACACCTTCCAAGACATCAGCAACCAAGCCGCTTGATTTCTTAGTTTGGTGCTCGTCATTGCGCGGATTTATAATCATCAGGCCGTAAGCAAAAGCTAGAAATCCAATGATCGAAAGCGCAAAGTTAATCGTTACATTGAAATGCGCAATAACCAGCCCGGCAATTGCCGGACCCATAAATCGCGCTGAATTAAACAACGCTGAATTTAAAGCCACCGCCGGTGTTAGATCATTGCGAGGTACCAGATTTGGCACAATTGTCAGGCGTATCGGGAGATGAAACGTTTGGATCATGCCATGGGCCGAAGCAATCATAATCAGAAAAATGATGTTCATCTGGTCTAAGGCGGTGAGGATGACAAGAAGCAAGCCAAGAACAATGATCAATAATTGGAGACGCCTAATCAACCGCAAGCGGTCGACGCGGTCGATAATTGCTCCTGCAAAGACAATAAACACGAGCAAGGGTAATGCTTCCGCCACTGCCACCGCGCCCAGCCAAAAGCCAGAATGCGTAAGCTCCCAGGCAAGCCAGCCAATGCCGACGCGCTGAAACCAATTACCGTGGGTAGCGAGCCAGTTGGTAAGGGCAAAAATACGAAAATCTCGATGTTTTAGGGCGCGGGCGATGCCTTTTTCAAAAATTTGCGCACGTATTTTATTGGCGTTACTCACCGATCGATCAAGGTCCTAATTATATTTGCGTGTAATTGCTGTATTGAAAACAGATTAATCTCGCAACGCGCCTGCCCCCATTAAGTCTCGATATTGCCTCGACCTTAAAATGGCGCATGAATTGAGAAGAGCTGGTTGTTAGTGAATTTGGCGCATTTTCAATTCTTAACCTAAAGATACTCTTCGCCACAGCCCGAAACAATACACACCGGTAAATTTATTGGTGTTTTTAATAACCAGCTAAAAATTGAAATACTCGACAAATCAGACCATATTATTATTAATGTTTTGAAATTATAAATAACGATGCACGATATAGCGTGAACGTTTGATTCCTCGGGAGAGTTTCCAAATTGAAAAAGCTTTTATTTGGCTTTTTATTTTTAGTCGTCGGCTTGATTGCCGCGGTGCTGGTGGCGCCAAATTTCATCAATTGGAATGAATATCGTGACGTCATCACCGACGAAGTTAATGCCGCCACCGGCTTCAATCTGGAAATTCGCGGCGACATCAAAATTAGTATATTACCCGCTCCGGCGCTGCTTATTAACCAGGTCCATGTCGCCAATATCGAAGGCGCCGCCAAAGCAGATATGCTGGCCGTCGATTCATTTGAAGTAAGGGTTGCGCTCGCCCCCCTGTTGGGTGGCCAGTTGCAAATTCGCTCCGTCAAATTGGTCAAACCTATTTTGAGTCTCGAAGTGCTGTCGGATGGCCGCACCAATATGGCGTTTAAAATACCTGGCAAAGTACCCGAAAAAAAATCTAGCGCTGCCCAGGCAACAAAAAAAGACAACACACCACTACCCTTTGGTTCGTTAACCGGTCAGGCGAATGGCGGCAGCGGCGATATGGCTGTTCAAGTCGATAATTTTGTCATTGAAAAAGGTGCGGTTTTTTATCGCGACGACACCAAAGGCCAAGTGGAATCGATTGAAAACCTTAATGGACGGTTTGCCCTCGCCTCACTCTCGGGGCCGATGGAAAGTTCGGGCAGTGCTGTTATCCGCGGTGTGCCAATGAGTTTTGCCGCTTCCGCCGGCACCTTGGTGCAAGGCCGAACATTACCGTTTAACTTTGGTCTCAAAATTATACCCGGCGAAACCAATTTTCAATTTTCAGGCGCCTTAACCCGGCTCAATGAAAAACCTCAAGTCAAAGGCAAGCTCAAGGTAGATGGCCAAAATCTGGCGGCATTTGTCGCGGCGATTGCTGGCGGGACAAATCTGCCGGAAAAATTAGCACTGCCATTTGGCGCCGATGCGGTAATTGCCGGCGATAGCTCGGGCGGCGATCTGTCGGATTTGATGCTGAAATTAAATGGCACGCAGGGTAGCGGCAAAATCGCCGTAAAATTGGGTGAGGCGACCGACGTAAATATCCAGATGGCGGTAAATAAACTGGATATTGATGCCTTGCTGGCGCCACCAAAAGCCGACGTTAAGTCCAAGGCGCAAAAAAAACCCAAAAACAAGAAGGCTAGTAAAGCCATTTCTCCAATCGCGAAAACGCTTGGTACCCGGCGGAAAAAATCCAACGATGCGCCATTTAGTCTCAAGAGTTTACCGGAAAATTTGAATGTCGGCCTCAATCTCTCGATTGCCGCGATCACTTATAAAGACGCGGTTATCCGTCAGGCTAAAATAAATTCAGCCCTGGCCAATCGTGAGGTGACGATAAGTCAGGCCTCGGCGTTACTACCGGGCAGCACTGATGTCGCTTTGTTTGGCTTTGTTTCCGAGGCCGGTGAAGCAAAAACCAATCGTCCCACTTTTGATGGCAATGTCGATATGGCAACTAATGATTTGCGGGGGTTGCTGAATTGGGTGGGCATTGATGTTTCAAATATTGCCAAGGACCGGCTGCGTAAATTGACTTTCGGCGGCAAAATCGTTGCCGATGCAAAAGCCGCATCGCTTAAAGAAATCGCCGTCAATATTGATGGTTCCAAGATCAAAGGAGCGGCTAATATCGCCTTTCGAAAGCGCCCCTCCTTCGGCGTTAATTTATCAATCGACCGCTTTAATCTCGATGCTTACCTGCCTCAAGGTACCGCGGGCGGGAAAGCAAAACCGGCGGCAAAATTAACTGACAGTAAGGCTAAGCCGCCAGTGGCAAAATCATCGCCCGCGTCCACTCCGCCGTTAAATCCCCCGCCAAATCCCCTGGCGGCTCTTGCGCCGCTGGGAGAGTTTGATGCGAATATCGCCGTTGATTTGAAATCACTGACGGTGCAGGAAGTTTCGATCAAAGGCCTGCACTTAGATGCAAATATATTTGACGGCACGTTGAAATTAAAACAATTCCGTACCGCCAATGCCGCCGGGATGACCGTCAATGTCAGTGGTATCATTGACGGCCTTAAGAAATCGCCAGGCAAATCCCCAGGCAAATCCCGAGGGCCGATCGACCCGGCTTTTAAGAATTTTAAGTTTAATCTGCGCGGCAAAAGTCTCGCCCGGCTGTTTAGTTTGGCTAAAATTACGCCGCCCGTTTCAGCCCGCCAGCTCGGTGCCGTGCGTCTGTCGGGCACGTTAAATGGCAAACCTCACACCCTGAACGTAACCACCAATACTGCCATGCTGGGCGGAAAATTTACGTTAAATGGCGCGGTTAAACCATTGACGGCAAGCCCCAGCGTGGACGGTCAGTTTTCGGCAAATCATCCGAATTTGATAAAATTGCTCCGGCGCTTGGGCAGCACCTACCGCCCAGCAGGCACAATAAAAAGCGGTATTAATTTGCGCGGGAGGATTGCCGGTAATGAACAATTAATGGCTTTTTCAAATTTAACTGGAAAAGCGGCGGGGATTACCCTGCAAGGCAGTGCGGCGATGGATTTAAGCCGGGCGCGGCCAAATATAAATGCCAATCTTAAAACCAGCCCCATTGTGATTGACGATCTCTTGCCGGCCAAACGTTCGGCTTTTCTAAATCAGAAACTGCGCGAATTTGAGCATGCCCTAAATAATACGCTACTGGTGCCGGCGTCGTTCAGTGGCGTACCAAGAGATTTAAAAATGCGCGATCCATATATCAATGTGGCGGCAAAAAGCGGTGCGCCATGGACCAATGATCCGATCGACATCTCTTTTCTCAAATCGTTCGACGGCAATATTCAGTTGCAATCGGACTCTTTGCGGTTTCAAAAATATCTTGTCAGCTCGGTTAATTTGGCGAGCTCCCTCGCCAGCGGTGTTTTTGATTTACAGCGGCTGACCGGCAAGGCTTATGGCGGTGATATCAAAATCGATGGCCGCGCGATTGCGGGTGACAAGAGAAACCAATTTCAAACCCGCTTTAATATCGCCGGATTTGATGCCGGCACGTTGTTAAAATCGCTTGGCACCAAAGGCTTTCGCCGGGGCGCTTTGGATGTGGTCGGCGAGTTTCGCACGCTTGGCCGCAGCAACGCCGATTTGGTGGCGGCACTTGGTGGCGGCGGCACGATTTCCGTGCGTGGTTTGGATATCAGCTCAGCTGCCAGACGTGGCTCAGCACTTTCAGGTATTGCCGGTCTGTTTCTATCGCTTAATCAATTCGGCAGCACCTTGACCCGCGGTAAGGCCACCTCCAGAACAGCGGATTTCCGTACCAGCTTTCGCATGGCTAAAGGTGTTGCGCGATTTGAAGACATGAGCCTGGCGTCAGGAATGGGTACCGGCTCGGCCAAAGGTATGGTTGATTTGCCAAATTGGCAGATCAGTACTACCGGTGAAATTGAATTATCGCAAAATATTTTGGCCCAGGTGCTGCTGCGCAATTCAAATAAAAAACCGGTGTTGCCGTTTAAAATTTCAGGCCGCCTCGATAATCCGAAAGTTAAGTTGGAGACCGCCGCCCTGACCAAAGGCGGTATCCGCCTGCCCGGAAGCATTGGCAAAAAGCTCGATAAGTTGCGGAAGAAAAAGGGTGTCGGCGCTATTTTGGATCAAATATTCCCGCAAGCGAAGTCTGGTTCTGCCGGCTCGTCTGGTCCACCTAGCAGTGGTGCGCCACCACCGCAATCGCCGCCACCGCAGCAGGCGCCGCCGCAACAACAGCAGCAGAAACCCAAAGTCGAAGATTTTCTCAAAGGTATTTTAAAGGGCCTGGGTAGATAGCGTCTGCTAATTTGCCTCAAGTTGTTCCAGGATATAAACGCGAATAGCGCTCGACAGATTGCCGTTCGGATTATCGAGCCGGTCATTATCGATCTCGGTGACCATTTGATTAATTGATTTTCCGCCGGTGTCGCTGAGTTCCTTGAGCTTGAGCCAAAAAGCCTCTTCCAAGGATATGCTGGTGCGGTGACCGGATATCAGGACCGAGCGTTTGCGTATCGCACTGCGCGCTGAGAGAGCGGTGTCGGCCATTAAGCTTTCTTCTTTTTCTTCTTTTTCGGTTTTTTATTCCGACGCGCAGCCTCCCAGGCGTTTTTAGCCCAACGGGCTAGCGCCTCTTCATCTTCAAGGATGTCAGCCGGCACTTCAAAATATGGCATTCTCATTTGGCTTTTTTTGGGATCGTCTTCGAAAGGGATAAACTGCTCGGTGCCGGCGGCTTCAAAATCCAGCTGATTAATTTCATCTACGCGAAAGTAAAATCGATCCGTTGCCGTGATCAAACCAAACATGGTGTCGTCAATATAGAGCCCAGCGCCGCCAAACATCGCGCGCGCGAAAACACCTTCAACACCGGACAATAGATCTAAAACATATTCTTTATATTCAGGGCTAACGGCCATGGTTAGGTATACCTTACGATTGTTAGTGCCGCGACCCAAAAGCCATTGATGAGGCAGGCGGTCGCAAATAAATAAAGTGAGAGCCTGATATCCTGATGGGTAACTTGCGCCGTCCCTGTGCCGAGCCAATGCTCGTGTTTGGTTTCTTGGCTAAATTTGCGCGGACCGGCGAGCGCCAGATTGAAAGCACCGGCAAGGGCTGCGAGGGTAACGCCCAAATTATAGTTACGGTATTTTCTGGCATCCCGCAGCATGGTGGTGAAAGCTCTTCCGGGATGGGCGGTCGGCACAAACAGGCTCGCCAGCACCACAAATAAGCCGCTGAGTTGTGCCGGGATGAGCAGTAAAATGTCGTTGAGCCGCGCCGCCGTAAAGCCAAAGGCGCGGTGTCTGTCGGTCTTGTGACCAAGCAAATCATTCATCGTCATCACCGCTTGATAGGTCAACAGACCCGGAAAGCCGAACAACACATACCAAAAAACCGGTGCTACCACGCGGGTCGTTAAGGCTATACAGCTGATCTCAATACCCGCTCGGGCGACCCCGTGACCGTCCATATGTTCCGGCGCTTCGTTAGTCAGTGGCGTCAGGCTGTCACGGGCTGCTTCTAAGCCGTGATCGCGCAATGCCACACCGATCTTTCTAACTGCCGAGTAAACGCCACGCTGGCTGATTAGCATGACCAGTAAAATCGTTTCAAAAATCCAGGCAAAGGGCAGCATCTGGCTCAGCCAGGCGATCCCCCAGCCGATGGCAAAGCTGACCCAGATTACCACGATCGCCATTAACCCGCCCCGGACAGCGCGATCCATTTGGCTCCGTGATTCGCGATTGAGTTTTCGATCAAACCACAAGATTAGTTTTTCAAGCGCTCCTACCGGATGGCCGGTCAAGCGGGAAATGAATGATAATTGTCCGGCATAGGTCTCGATCACCAACGCCATTAATAATAAAATCAATGGATCGAACCCACCGGCACGGCCTGAAATTCCGAATAAAAACATCGGCCTAGAATGAGCGTCCCCCGGTTTGCCGTCAATAATCGATTTTACTTGCTGGATTTCCGTTCTTGCAGCCGCAGACAACCCGGTTTAAGAAGTTGCATTAAGAGAATTCGGGAAAGGCTTACGGGAGAACCAGCATATGCCACTGCGACGCGTCTATTTTTATTTGATGTTGGCAATCGTAATCCTAGCCGCTGGTCTTGACCTGCGAGCTTTTACCGATAGTTCTAAATCTCCGGTAGCAACGGTCACGATAAAAGCCCCCCAAAAAACCCAAACAAGCGGTACGCCAGCAATCGGTGGGTCCTATACTGCGGTTAATCAAAACGGCGATGTTGTTACCGACCAGACCTACCAGGGTAAGTATGTGCTGATCTTTTTTGGCTACACTTTCTGTCCGGATGTTTGCCCAACGACACTATCGACATTTTCCACGGTGATGGATTTACTGGGTCCCGATGCCACCAAAGTGCAGCCGATTTTTGTTACTGTCGATCCGTTGCGCGATACGCCAGAGCATATAAAAGAATACCTCACGCATTTTCATAAAAGCTTTGCCGGTCTGACCGGTAATACGCAACAAATTGAAAACGTCAAAAAAGTTTTTCGGATCTACGCAGCGAAATCTCAGCAGGACGAAAAAGACCCGGATGATTATCTCATGGATCATTCTTCGGTGAGTTATTTGATGGGACCGGATGGTAAATTTTTAACCTTTTTCAGTTACGGATTAGAAGCCGAGGCTATCGCCACCAAGCTCAAAGAATTCTTGTAAACCGGCGGCCCCTTTTGGACATGAACCAGCCGTTTTGGCAGCGCAAAAAACTCTCTGAAATGTCTTTGGAGGAATGGGACAGCTTATGCGATGGCTGTGCTAAATGCTGCCTTCATAAGTTGGAAGATGAGGACAGCGGCGAGGTTTCTTATACCAATGTGACCTGCTCTCAATTGGATGTTAACAGCTGTTACTGTAAAAACTATGTTGAGAGAACGCTACTGGTACCGGATTGTGTTGAATTGACCAAAGACAATCTGGGTGGGTTGAAATGGCTGCCGCCAAGCTGCGCTTACCGGCTGCTTTATGAAGGCAAAGAACTGCAGTGGTGGCATCCGCTGGTTTCGGACGATCCAAATACGGTCCATGAAGCCGGTGTTTCGGTACGCGGGCGCATTGTTGAGGAGAAAGATGCCGGTGATCTCGAAGATTATATTGTGACTTGGCCAGATGAGGGGCCAGATGAGAGGCCGGATGAAAACTGAGTCCTCACAAATTATTAGTCTCGACGGCCGTGACGTGCCGGTGCGCATCCGGCGCAACAAACGCGCGCGGCGGATTATCTTAAGAATTGATAACGACACGGACGGTGCAGTGGTGACGCTGCCAAGCCGGGCCAGCGAGCGGGAAGCGCTACTGCTGGTGCAGGAGAAATCCGATTGGCTGCTGGCCAGGATCAATGATCTACCGGCAAAGATATCATTTCAAGACGGCGCGACAATTCCGCTGCTGGGGCAAAGTTACATGCTGCGTCATGATCCGGATTTAAAAGGCGTTGCCCAAAAGGAAGACAAGGAAATTCGCCTCGGTGGCCGGCCCGAATTTTTTGCACGGCGCTTGACCGATTGGCTCAAAAAGCAAGCCAAAGCCGAGATTCAACCACGCGCCAGTGATTTTGCCGCCCGGATTGATCGCCAACTTGGCCGCATAACCGTGCGCGATACCAGATCACGCTGGGGGTCGTGCTCGCCCAATGGCAATTTATCCTTTTGCTGGCGGTTGGTTATGACGCCTGACTGGGTGCTTGAATATGTTGTCGCTCATGAAGTGTCTCATTTGCGGCATATGGATCATAGTCCGGCATTTTGGCAGACGGTTGCCGATCTAGGCGTGCAGGTCGAAGCGCCGCGCCGCTGGTTGAACAACAACGCCGAACAGCTGCAGCGCTACGGTTAAAAAATATTCTTCCTGCGCAAGCTTCGGATAGTTTTCTGTTGAGAATCGGCTAAACTATTAATCATGGAACATCATACCAAACTTGTTGAGCAAACCTGCGCGCTGATCGATGCGTATGAAGACGGCACGCCGACGCTGGTCTATCTCGGTAAGGCGCTTGAAATAAGTCCCACTCATCTGCAGCGGGTGTTTAAGAAAGCCACCGGCATTTCGCCGCGGGAATATGCCGAGACGCGCCGGCTCGAAACTTTCAAAGCCAACCTCAAAACTGGTCAATCGGTGACCCATTCGATGTATGACGCTGGCTTTGGCGGCTCCAGCCGGCTTTATGAGACGGCCAACGGCAAGCTCGGCATGACGCCGGCGAGCTACGGCAAAGGCGGCAGAGGGGCCGAAATAAATTATGCTATTGGCCGATGTCACTTAGGCCGTGTATTGGTGGCGGCAACTGCCCATGGTCTCTGCCGGGTCTGTTTTGGCGACACCGTCAAAGGCGTCGAACGAGAACTCCTGGATGAGTTTCCTGCCGCCGAGTTGCGGCGCAATGAAAAAGATATGGCGGGAATTTTAACAACCGTGCTTGATGTCATTGAAAACCACAGCCGCAAAACCGCCATCCTGCCATTGGATATTCAGATGACCGCTTTTCAGGCCAAAGTTTGGTCTTATCTCCAGCGCATTCCATCCGGTGAGACGCAAACCTATGGTGAGATCGCTAAGGCCATCGACGCGCCTAAATCCGCCCGTGCGGTCGGCCGCGCCTGCGGCAGTAATCCCATTGGCGTGTTCATTCCCTGTCACCGGGCGGTTGGCGCCAGCGGTGATTTAACCGGCTATCGGTGGGGGATTGATCGTAAAAAAGCGCTGCTGGAACTTGAACAGGCTATTTCCGGTTAGGATCGTTGATCAAATGCAGCCGGTCAGCCGCGGTTTTGGCGAAACGGGTCGTTTGCGTGCGCCGGCGGGCGGCGTTTAGCTTGTGCACCGGTGCTTCCCGTATCACGGCGGCATTATAAGGATCGGCAATCATAATACCGCACTCCTCAGGTAATATTTCCAAAGGAAAGCCATTGGCAACGGCAAAATACAGCTGATCGCCAAACGGCATATATTCCGGCCATTTGTCGTCGGCGCGAAAATCGGCGACGGAGGATTTGATCTCAACAATGATAAATTGGCCGGCTTTGTTGACGCCAATGACATCGACCCGGCGTTTGGTTAGGAGTTTAAATTCTGTCAGTGGGCTGTAGCCGAGATTGCGCAGATAGCGGCAAATGCCGCGCGTAATATCGCTGGCTTCAAACGGTCCGAGCGCCGGAATATCTTGCTCAAACTCTTCCAGTCCCATTTCAATGTTCATTTTATGTTCCTCCCAGAGTTTGAACTTAAGCGAATTAACCCGTCCGATGCAAGAGGTCTTTTAAATTGGTGGGCAGCTTGGGAAAAAGAGGGTACAAGCGTGAATATGCAACAGGCGCAGGAAAATCTGTCTCTGCAAACCACTGGTCAGGGATTGTATGAGTTGACGAGGGAGGTTGTTGATTGGAGCAATGGCCTGGCGTTCGAAACCGGGTTGTTGACGCTTTATTGTCAGCATACGTCGGCATCCCTGGTTATTCAGGAAAACGCCGATCCGGATGTGATGCGGGATCTCGAAACTTTTTTTAAAAAACTCGTGCCCGAAGATCTATCGCTCTACCGCCACCGCTCGGAAGGCGAAGATGATATGCCGGCTCATATCAAGGGTGCGCTCACCCAAACAACGCTCACAATACCGCTCAGCCGGGGACGTCTCGCGCTTGGCACCTGGCAGGGGATTTTTCTGTTTGAGCATCGGGCGCTACCCCATACGCGAAATCTCGTGCTGCATATGGTGGGTGAATAGCAATGTCGCGGGAGCAATTGGAAAAAGGTCTCGAATTGCATCAACAGGGCAAGCTCGATGAGGCGGCGGCGATTTATCAGGAAGTTTTAACTGTTGATCAAGGTAATGCGGATGCACTGCATTTTTTAGGTCTTATCGCGCAACAGCGCGGTGATTTATCGACGGCAGTTAACCATATCGAAGACGCCATTGCAGCCGAGCCGGACCGGCCGACCTTTCATTTTAATCTCGGAGCGACTTACACCGCCGCCGGTGAATTGACCAAGGCTGCCGTCGCTTATGGCAAAGCGAGCCAGCTTAAACCTGATTGGCTTGATGCCTTGATTAATCTCGGCACGACCCTGGGTCAGTTGAAAAAATACGCCCCGGCGGAAACGGCTTTGCGGCAAGCATTGGAATTAGACCCAAACAAAATATCCGCTTTGATCGGATTAACGGCGGCCTTGGAGGGGCAAGGATTGAGCGAGGCGGCGGAAGAAATTGGCCGGCAGGCGATCGCGCTTGATGCATCAAGTCCCGAAGCCTGGACCAATTTTGGTAACGCGCTCAATAGCCAGGGTAAACTGAGCGAGGCCGAAGATGCCTTTCACCAGGCGCTGGCAGCGGATTCCACCTATTCAACAGCCGGGTATAATCTTGGCAATGTTTTGGATAAGCAATGGCGCCAAGCAGAGGCGCTGGCGTGTTACCGACAGGTGATCGAGGCCGACCCAGATTACTTAAGCGCCTGGCAGAACATGCTGCTGAATTTGCTCTATGAGCCGGACCAAACCGAACAGTCACTATTTGACGCCCATACAGCTTGGGCCGATCAATTTACATCCTCCAGCTCTGCATCTTCACCTGAAAGAACCCCTGAAAAGCGGTTGAAGATCGGCTATGTCTCGCCGGATTTCAGAACCCACTCTTGCGCCTATTTCCTAAAACCGCTCTTTGCCGCCCATGATCGCGGGGGTTTCGAGATTTATGCCTATGCCAATCTGCGGCGGGAAGATGAAACCACGCCTTGGTTCAAGGATCACGCTGATCACTGGTGCGACATCGTCGATATGAACGACGCTGAAGCCGCCCAGCGCATCCGGCAAGATAATATTGATATCCTGGTCGATCTCGCCGGCCACAGCGCCAACAATCGCCTTGGCATATTTACCCTCAATCCCGCACCTGTGCAGGTTTCCTGGCTTGGTTATCCGGCGACCACGGGATTATCGCAAATTGATTATCGCTTGACCGATGAAGTAACCGATCCTCCGGAAGGTGAAGCTGATCAATATCACAGCGAACAGCTTATTCGATTAGCGGGCGGGTTCCATTGCTACCAGCCGGCCGATTCTATGCCGGATGTTGGGCCTCTGCCGGCTTTGAAAAATGGTTATGTAACCTTCGGCTCTTTCAATCATACGTCGAAAATTACTACAGATGTCATTGAGGTTTGGGCAGAAATTTTAAAATCCGTGCCTGACTCCAAGCTTCTGCTTAAGGGTAAAATGCTGGATTCGGAAATCGTCCGGCAAAAAGTTCATGAGCTATTTGAAAATCAAGGCATCCCATCTAACCGGGTGACGCTAACGGGCTGGATCGCCCGGGATCAAAATCCGTTGGCACTGTATAACGAAGTTGATATTTGTCTCGACACCTTTCCCTATAATGGCACCACGACCAGCTTTGAAGCACTGACGATGGGGGCTCCGGTCATTACGTTACGCGGTGAGCGTCATGCGGCGCGGGTTGGCGCATCAATCTTAAGCCATCTTGGCCGATCTGAGTGGATTGCCGGGACGCCGGAATCCTACCTCGAAAAGGCCCGGCAATTGGCGAAAAATTTGCCGTTTCTCCAGGAGACCAGGGCAGGTCTGCGGGCGCAATTGCAGCAATCGAGCTTGGCAAATGGCGCTGAATTTGCCGCTAAAGTCGAAGCTGTTTATCGAGAAATATGTTTGAGGAAGCCTCGACCGGCTTGATTTAACGCGATCTTGGATTTAGGAAAAGAAAATATTTAAAAAATAGTTGGGAAATCGGTTTATGGACTCCCACATATATAGTTCAAGCAATTAATAAGCATGCGGTTGGCTTCACAAATAATGCATATTGATGACTAATTCTTCCAATACCAACGTTCTTATCATCGACGAAAATTCTGATTTTCATAATGTTGTTCGCAAAGCAATTGATGACCTTGGCTTGAACAAGGTGAGCGCGTGTGCGTCTGCCGAAGCGGCATTACGGGCAATAGATCAAGGTCCGGCGCCTGATCTCATTATCATGGAGTTAAATTTAGGCGGTGCGAAGGGCCTCAATTTAATGGCGCAAATTCGCGCCGGAAAAACCGCTGCTGAGATAAATATTCCGATCATTGTTATGACCAGGAATTTGGTGCCGGAAACGGCTGCACGAGCCTGCGATATCGGCTTTGAACATTTCGTTCGCAAACCTTTTATTAAAGAGGCGCTGCAAAAGCGTGTGACCAGTGTGCTGCAAAACCCCCGGCGGTTTGTCGTGGCGCGGACTTATTTCGGACCGGATCGCCGCGAATCCGAGAATAAAATCACTTATGACGGCCCGGAACGCCGTGGCGCCAACACAACAACAAGCGACTCTTCCGGTAAAATTCCGGCTCCAGAGCCTGCGGCACCTAAGCACACAATTAGCGGCAGTACGGTGCTTGATGACGCACCCCAAAATGCGGCCACCAACGGCGCGTTGTCACCGGCTAAAAATAACGGTGCCCGAACAGCGGCGGAACAATCCCAGGCAATTGCCGCCTCAGCTGAGGCTAAAGAACAACTTAAATCAGCGCCTAAACTGCCGCCGGCTAAGCCTTTGGCATCTCAGCAAAAAACACCAGTGCCGCCCGAGCAGGAAGATATTGAGCTTGCCGGCACAGCGGAAAAGCCAACAAGCGAAGCTGATCCGGATCGGGCTGCCGAGATAGCGGCCAAACTGGCAGCCATTCTGCCTGGCTGTTGTCGCACGCTGCACAAGGTGAGAAAGCAAATTTTGCCAATGAAGATTTGTCCGGCGCAGATTTGGCCGAAGCCAATCTCGCCAACGTAAATTTTCGCAATGCCGATCTTCAAGATGCCAATTTGTATCGGGCGAATTTATTTGATGCTGATCTTAGAGGCGCCAATCTTTCGGGGGCAAATTTGACCGAGGCCGATATTCACAATGCTAAATTGCGCCACACAAATCTCAAAGCAGCTCAATTGACCGAAGCTGAATTACGCGCCGCCGATTTATCAGGCGCCAATTTAACGGGCGCTCAAATGGCGGGTGTCGATTTTAAAGATGCGATCTTTCTCAGCACCAACATTTGCGGGGCGGATTTGCAAGGTGGCAATCTGACCCAAAGACAGATCGACAATGCGAAGGGCGATCAATCGACATTGTTGCCCACAGGTATCGTCGTCAAGGCTGTTCAATAGCGCTGCCTTTTTTTGGATATATTTGCGGCATAAAACAGCCGTTATTTTCGACTAATCATATTGGCATAGGCTTTGCACATATTATTTTTAGTGCAATTGGAGATTACTATGCCAGACCGAAAATATATCACCCGGACCATCCACCAATGCATGGCGGGCAAGGTAAACCGGCGCTTAGGGACCGATCGCCGCAAATCGGATCGCCGCTCTGAGAACTGGCAATCTGAGCCGAGTGTTCATTTAACAGTGGAAGAAATTGCCGCCCTGCTGGCAACCCATTAGTTAATTTTTTAAAAGGTGCCAGGCACCAAGCAAAAAATTAACGAAGTTGTGAATTTGTGTGAATTTCACGACAGTCGATAATTAACTTTTACAGGCCATCCGCCCAATCGACGAGCAGATCACAGACTTCCTCAATCTTTTCCGGCATTTCATGGGGATAATGGCCGACTTTTTCGAGCGCGTAGTCGGTGCAGCGGCTTTCAGCCGCGTCGGACCACATTTTCAACTGGCTTGGAAACACACATTTATCAGCGGTGTAATTAACGTTTAACACCGGCACAGACGTATTCGCCAAACATTTTGGCCCATCAGCCCGGGACAGGCGCATGCTCCACTGGCTTAAAAAA
Organism: uncultured Rhodospirillaceae bacterium; assembly: GCA_913020445.1. Taxonomy (GTDB): domain Bacteria; phylum Pseudomonadota; class Alphaproteobacteria; order Rhodospirillales; family UBA2165; genus TMED23. Next base: position 9,640 of record CAJWAR010000001.1, on the reverse strand, counting down.
GACCGCAGTGTCGTAAAGCGCCCGATATTGTTGGCGGCGTAATTGATCGCTTTTGGATCGCCCCAGATCGTTCCGGTATCGCGGTCATTGGGATCAAGCGAGAGGTCGAGAAAACGCGGGTCCGCCATGGTGCGGTGGACGATAAACGCCTGGTCCGAGGCGGCAGTGCCATCGACTTCTTCTAGCCTGGCCAAAACCCAATCGGTGAGCCGTTCATTACGCGCCAATTGGGCAGCCCGGTAATGCTCAAGCCACGCCGCATCATAAGGCGGACCGTTCGCTGTATTATACATATCAAGGTCGAGATCAACTGAAAGAATATCGTGTTCGTCGGTGATAGCCGGGTCCACCCAGTCGGTGAGGGTGTGGGCGCGGCCGGGATGCGCACATAAGAGCGCAATGCCATCAACCGGTGGAAAATCTTCCGGTGTTAGATCGATCGGCCTGCCATCCGGCGTGGTGGTGAGGGTGAGCTTTTCAGCCTGCTCCTGATACATCGCGGCCAAGGCGCCGCCGCCGGAATTGCCGAGCAGAATAATTTTTTCGTAGCCGCGTTCGCGGAGATGCCTGATGCCGGCGCCCAAATCCTGAATGGCGCGCTCCATCAACAGCATCGAATCATTGGCCATATAGCGGGTGTTAAGACCGAGCAACGCACGCCCCCGGCGCTTTAACGGATCAAACAAATAATGCGCCATGAAATTACTGGTCGGATGGATAACAACAAAGGCCGTTTTGGCGTCGCAGCCGTCGCTTTCCAGGCGGCCAAATATTTTCGGCGCGTTCATCTGGATGCCGCTTTGGCTTTCCATCATGCCGCCTTGGCGGACGCTTAATATCAGCAACTCACCATTTTGGTTTTGGGGCATGGTGGAGACACTGCGCTATTGATTTTGCGTTGAGCCGTCGTGAACCCAGGCGGCGTCGCGCTGGACTTCTTTGGTTTTGTTCCACTTTTCGAGCATGGCCGGCGCGGTTGATTTTAGCTTCTCCATCATCGCGTCATCGCCGATATGGAAGGTAAGCTCGGTGCGGTGGCCGTTGGGATCAAAGAAGTAAATAGATTCGCAGAAGCCGTGATTGGTCGGGCCAATCACTTCAACACCGGCGTCTTCGAGAATTTGCTTGCGCTCCAACAATTCTTCCATGCTTTCAACTTGCAGCGCCAGATGCTGAACCCATTCAGGGGTGTTGGGGTCTTTTTGCATCGGCGGCTCGTTCGGCACTTCGAAAAAGGCAACACAGGAGCCATCTTTCATGGCAAAGAAGATATGCATGTAGGGACATTCTTCGCCGGTGGATGGGATCGTTTCTTCAGAAACCGCGGCATAATATTCGAGGCCTAAAAGTTTGGTATAGAAATCCGCTGTTTCCTGAGCATCCTTGCAGCGATAGGCGGCGTGATGAAGTTTTGTTACAGCCATGCTATATCTCCTTTAGAACTATTCTATACTATCAAGCCACCGCTGTCGCTAGGGGAGTTGGGTCCTGGTATTCCAGAACCATACGCATAAGCTGATCGGTAAGCTCAGCGCGCAATTCAGGCTCGCTGTCCCACAGATTATTGGTTTCACCCGGATCGGCTTTGAGATCATAAAGCTCATCCCGGGCATCGGGATAGCCCAGGGTGAAGCGGTATTGTTCGGTGATCAGTGTGCGGATTTTCTGAAACCGGGTAAATCCGAGATTAATGCGCTGGCGGTCATCTTCGATCAGGATGGCGTCTCGATTGGTCGGTTGCTTGCCTGAGATGTCGCCCGTCAGCGACGTGCCTTGAATGCCCCAATAGGGGTTGATGCCGGCACGATCCAATATAGAAGAAGAAATATCGATGGTCTGACCGAGCGATGAGGTGGTGGCTTGTTTGCGGCCATCGGGGTCGCTCCAGATAAAGGGCACGCGGATCATCCCCTGTAAGTGTAATGGACCTTTCAACATCAAACCGTGATCACCCATATAATCGCCGTGATCGGAGGTGAAAATAATCACTGTATCTTCATCAAGGCCGAGCTCTTTGAGCTTGCCGAGGATGCGGCCAATTTGATCGTCAATCATGGTGATCATGCCAAAGGTCAGCGCCATCGCTTCCTGAGCTTCACGGGCATTAACGGCATAGGGAATTTGGGTGTTGCGGTTTGCTTCGCCGTTGGCCAATTGATCCTTTAAAAAAACCTCCATCGAGGAATCACCCGTTTCTATTGTTTCGGGCACCGGCATGTCATCGGGATCATACATGTCCCAATATTTGCCCGGCGGCGTAAAGGGGTGGTGCGGGTCGGGGAAAGAACATTGAATAAAGAACGGTGCGTCATCCTCCGAACTCGCATGGTTATCGAGGTAATCCAAGGTCATGTCGCCGATATAGGCAGAAGGATACAGTTCTTCCGGCAATTGGGTTTTCCAGGCTTGCGGCGTGGTGATGCGATTGTCTGACTTGCAGTTGTCGCGGCCCCGCATGGCATTAGCGTTGGGTTCTTTTTCCAACAGCCAGCGCTCATAAGCGCCGCCGACTTCATCCGAATGTCCGAGGCAGAGGTCCACATGTTCAAAGCCGTAAAACGGCAGTTTGACCTTATGGTTGTCATCGTCTTGCCAATGATTTGGATTTTCATTTTCATAACCGTCGCCCTGCATATCCCAATTAAAGGCTTGCTGGGGGATGCCGTTTTCATCGATGGCGAAATCATCCGAAGACGGCGACCAGCCGGGAGGATTGCCGGTCATATTTTGCAAATGAGACTTGCCGATCAAGGCAGTGTCGTAGCCATTATCGGCGAGATGCTCGACGTAAGTGCGATTGTTCAGCGACAATGGTGTGCCATTACAGCGCACGCCATGAACTGACGGCATACGTCCGGTCATCAAGGATGATCGATTGGGCATGCACAACGGATTGGCGACATAAAAGCGTTCAAACAGCGTGCCGCTGCCGGCGATGCTGTCAATATTTGGCGTTTTAACGATAGTATTGCCGTAGCAGCCAAGATTGTCGGCCCGGTGCTGATCGGTGACAATCAGTAAAAAATTTGGTTTCTTCATAAGCCTCTCGCTGATCCCTATCGCGACTTTATATCAAAACATTAGATTTGTCGTAATTAAGCGGAGATCAAACCGAATGACAAGGCTTGAAGCCAATCCGTTCGGTAGATGAACTTTTGCATATTTGGCTTGTCGCATCCTCCTCGCCATCATACCTATAAGAGATGACCAATTCCGTACCTTCCTTAAAACAGCGCGGGCACATAGCCCGTGAAGATGTTGAAAACGGCGTGCTCGAGGAAATGATTACCGAGGGCGAGTTGCAAGGCCATTTTGTGCGCCTGCCCGAAGCCGAGCGCGATAAATCCCGTTGGAGTTTGCTCGCCGATATTCCGCCCGAGGAAGATATCTGGTTGTTTGCTTACGGCTCCTTAATTTGGAGCCCGATGATCCATTTTGTCGAACAACGCCATGCCGAGCTCTATGGTTTTCACCGGCAATTCTGTATGCAGACCAAAATGGGCCGCGGTACGCCGGAGCGCCCGGGGCTCATGCTGGCTTTGGAAAATGGCGGATCATGCAAAGGTATTGCTTTTAGGATCGCCGCCAAAGACCGCGAGCAGGAATTAAAGGTTATTTGGAACCGTGAAATGGTCGGCGGCTCATACACGCCGAAATTCGTCAAGCTTCATATCGGCGTCGGGTCAGACAAAGAGCCAAAAAAAGAAATCGTTCGCGCCATCGCCTTTACTATGAACCATGCGCACGAAAATTATATTGGTAAATTGGCGATTGATGAGGTGGCGCAGGCGTTGGCCTATGCTGAAGGTCCGCTCGGCAAAGGTGAGGATTACCTCTTTAATACGGTCAGCCACCTCAAAGAGCTCGGCTTGGTCGATCATCATCTGTTTAAGCTCGCCCGTATGATCCGGGCGTTAAAAGGTGAGGCTTAAACTTCTTCGAGGCTGAATTCCCCGCTTCCTTGTTTCGCGTCCTCGGCCAAATTCCGCAAATCCCGGCGCAAGACTTTGTTGGCGGCATTACGGGGCAGGACTTCCATGAACAGATAGGCTTTTGGGCGCTTGTAACTGGTGAGCGGTGTTTCCCGCATATGAGCATCAAGCGCCGCCGCATCGGTATCCGCAGCCACCACACAAGCCACCACCATTTCACCCCAGGCCGGATCTTTGACGCCGATGATAGCGGTTTCAGTGACATTGGGATAAGCCATCAGAAATGGTTCAATCTCAGACGGGTGAATATTCTCACCACCTGAGCGCACCATGTCGCCAGTGCGCCCGATCAGATTATAATCACCATCGCCGCGGACCAAGCAGACATCACCGGTGTGATACCAGCTATCGATAACTGCCTCGGCCATTGCGTCGGGCTGGTTGAGGTAGCCGGAAAATACCAAATCGCTCGAAGCATCAACTATCAGTTCGCCCTCTTCGCCCGGTTCAGCAATGTCATCAACACCGCCGCCGATTTTAATCACCCTCAGGTTGGCATAAAATGCCGGACGCAGTCTTGTATGTTCACCGACCGGATCGGGATTTGAAAACGGACACATGATTTCGGTGGTGCCATAGATATGAAATATTTTCGCCGGCCATTCTTTATCAATTTTGATCAGCAGATCAGGCATGATTTCCGCCCCGCCATAGAGCACGGTCTGCAGGCTTTTCATTTTATCCGGGCTGTAATTGGGGGCTTGGGTCATCGCGAAGTACAATTGCGGCACGGCAAACATATAGGTGATCTCATATTTTTCGATCATGTCGACCGCTTCAACCGGATTAAAGGCTGATTGCACATAATAGGTGCCGCCATACCCAAGCGCGGCCAGAAAGACGCCATAAAATCCGATGGCATGGCTCAAGGGCATAAAGCCCAAAGCCTTATTATGATTGCCGTGGCGAAAGCCGGCTTGAGTGGCGAGCCACAAGATGCGGTGTTCCGTCGTCCGGTGGGAGAGCTCAACGCCTTTCGGCAGGCCGGTCGTCCCCGATGTATAAAAAATAAAAGTGATGTCTTCCCGGTCGGGCTTTGGAATGGGGACAAGCTCGGCAATGTCGCCGCGGCAGTCGGCAAAATCAACCGCTGAACCGGCGGTACCGCCGACGCTCAGCAGGCGGTCTGTCGAAGGTAGGGCCGCTGCAACCGTTTCCGCTAATGCTTCATCGGGTAAAATGATCGCACCTTCGATCTCACCGATTTTAATCAGCTCGGAAATTTCTTCCGGCTGGAGGCGGAAATTCAATAGCGCCGGAATGGCGGCCAATCTTTGCAGTGCCAAGAGAACTATCGCATGATCAAACAGGCTCGGCAGCACGGTCGCAATCCGCATACCTTGGGTGACGCCGCGCGCTTGCAGGCCCGCCGCGACAATATCAACTTCTTCGATCAATTCCCGGTAGGTCAGGGCGCGGTCGCTTTGATCATCAACAATCGCCAGATCACCCGGCGCACGCTCGGCCGAAAGCCAAACCAGATCGTAACAGGTCTGCATAAAGGTCTCCTATTTACCGTCCGGTCATCATGACGACTTCCATATTGGCAATCATGGCACCGCCCGTATCGCCAAATTTAGTGTAATGCGGTGTTGCTTGATGGGCCGCGAAAGCATCTTTGTCATCATAACATTCATACAAATAAACCGTATTTTCGTTGTCATCTTTGCGGGGCAGCAGAACATCGAAGCGCTGGCATCCTGGTTCATCAGCTACTGATGAAGCTGCATTTTCCTGGATCAATGGCATAAAGGCGTCTTTGGTGCCCGGCTCTAAAGTTAAGGTAGCGAATAACGCGAATTGACTCATATCGGATTCCCCCGCAAATTTGTAATCGTAAAGCTGGATGAAAACAAAGCATGTTTTGCGGCGAATAAAAAGCCCAAGAAATGAAGAGTAATGATGACTGATAATCCAATATTAAATTTTAGAGTTGAGGCCAGCGATCTTTCCTACATCGGTGAAGATTTACAGCGCCCGGAATGTATTCTCGCCACTCGTGACGGCTCGCTCTGGGCGGCGGATGCCAGGGGCGGGGTCGTCCACATCAAGCCGGATGGTTCTCAGGAAATCATCACCCAGACATTTGGTGATTTGAAAGATCAGTTTGAAGAAGCCAGCGATGATGCCACGCGCTTTACCGAGGGTACCCTGCCCAACGGCATGGCATTTGGCCGGGATGGCAGAATATTTATCTCCAATTTCGGCACCGATGTGTTGGAGGTGATGGCGCCGGGCGGTGAAACCAAGACGCTTTATGACAGCATTGATGGCCAGGCGATTGGCAAGGTCAATTTTGTGCTCCGGGATTCGAAAGACCGGTTATGGCTGACCGTCTCGACCCGCATTAAAAACTGGATGCAGGCGATGAGCCCGAACGTTGCCGATGGGTATGTCGCGCTCGCTGATGAGAACGGGCTCAGGGTGGTTGCCGATGGTTTCGGCTTCACCAATGAAGTGCGCCTCGATGCCAAAGAGGAGTATATCTATATTGTGGAGACCACCGGCCAATGTGTGTCGCGCATGAAAGTCGCTGAGGACGGCTCGCTCTCAGGCCGTGAAGTGTTTGGACCCAGCAAGCTCGGTAAGCCGGGTAAGAATTGTTTTCCGGATGGCATTACGTTCGATGCTTATGGCAATCTCTGGGGGACGCTGGTGATGTCGGACCAGATTTTCGCCATCACCCCCGACGGCGATTACACCGTCATTTTGGATGATGATAATGAGGCGGCATCTGAAGCCCTTGAGACAGCTTTTCGAAATGACGAAGCGACGCCGGAACTCATGCTCGCTGCCGGCGGCACCATAGCACCCTGGTTTGCCAGCGTGACTTTTGGCGGGCCTGATCTTAAAACCGCTTATATCGGCAGCCTGCGCGGCACACGCATTCCTTATTTCACCTCGCCGGTGGCCGGATTGCCGATGGCGCATTGGCTGGATTGATGGGGATGGATTAATGGCTGATGCATTGCATCAAATGACGGCAGAATACAATCCGGCGGAAGACCGGATATTGTTTCGCGTCAACACGATTGAGAAAACCGAATACCGGGTCTGGCTGACCCGGCGGCTGGTCAAAGAGATTTGGGGTGTCGCTGTGCAAAGCTTTGCCACCGAACCCGATGTGCAGGATCAGGACCGGGCCCAGGTGAAAAACGCGGTTCTTTCCCTGCAGCATCAGGAAGCGGTGCAGGCCGGTGATTTCAGCCAAAAACATGAACAGCCGGTGAAATCTGCCCCCGAAACCGAGCAACCGCTGCTGGCGGTTAAAGCAGATCTCGGCACAACGGAACAGGGTATAATCAGGCTGTCCTTACACACCATTGGCGGCAAAAGCATTAATCTCAATTTAAACGATGAAATGCTGCACGCGGTTTGCCATATTCTCCAGCAAGCCTCGGATAAAGCCGGCTGGGATTTGCAGTTGGCAATTGGTGACGCGGCGGCGGTGGTTGCCAGCGAACCATCTCAATTACATTAGATAACCGGAGAGACAAAAATGGAAAAAGACATCGAGAAAAATATTGAAGCCCTGCAACAGCTCATCGAAACCTTGGTAGAGTTTAGCGTCGCCTATGGTTTCCAGATATTGGGCGCGCTGGTATTCCTTTTTATCGGCCTCAAAGCCGCTGGCTGGGCAGGGCGGAAAGTTGTCGATGTCACCACCGGCAAAGATGTCGACCCGGCACTGGCGCGGCTAATCGGTAATATCGTCAAGTTGGTTGTTATTGCGATCCTTATTGTCATCACGCTGGGCAATTTCGGTATCAGTATTGCGCCGTTGATTGCTTTGGCCGGCGCGACGGCGTTTGGGGCGACGCTCGCCATCCAAGGGCCGCTGTCAAATTTTGGTGCCGGCTTTGCTATTCTTTTGGGCCGTACTTACGCCGTTGGAGACACCATTACGATCGGTAAAGTCAGCGGTGTCGTCGCCGACGTAAAATTGGCGGCAACCGTCTTAACCGGTGAAGATGGCGAGAAGATCACCATTCCCAACAAAGAAATTGTCGGCCAGGTCGTGGTGAACTCAGAAGAAAAACGCATTGTCGAAAGCCGCATTGCTATTGGCGATGCGCAAGATATCGATCAAGTGATTGAAACCTTGCGCGGCGTATTGAACAGTGACGAGGCGGTCGATACGACCCAGCCGCCCCAAATCGGCGTGCATGACTTTACCCTTGGCGGCGTGATCATTGGCTTGCGCTTTTGGGTGCCGACTAATCATTATTTTCAGACCCGCTATGCCCTCAACACGGCTTTTTTGAAGGCGCTGAAAGGGGCGGGCGTGCCGCTGTTGTCAGGAACGGTTGCGGTGGCAGCGCCCGATCTCACGGCCGATAACGAAGCCCAGCAATCCATCTCACCGACGGCAGCGAACTAAGCCCCGGCCCACGAATTTTTGACTTTTCAAAGAGGCGCTTTCGCGGGTATCATTCTGGTTAAGCGCGATTAAAATCAAAAAGGCACGGCCTGACGATGGCGTCAAAAATGCAATTTGCAAAAACCATATTTACCGAGAAGCGCAACTTTAAAAGTGGCGAGCGGGAATTGTTTTTGACGATTGAGAATTCCGTTGAAGAGCGGATTGAGTGGCTTGAGCAAATGATCAAATTCAAACGCGTGCTCACCGAGTCAGATAACGAAGAATAGGATTACTTAGGCGTACCCAGCCGCCGCTTGGGACGATAGCGGTTTTCTTTCAGAATTTTTACTTGTTTCTTAAGGCGCTCGGTTTCCTTCGTCAGTGCTTCGACATTTGAGACCAGGACATTGTTGGTTTTATCCCGCGATGTCGCGGTCTCTAGCGCCGTGTTCATCCGTTTTTGCGCGTCGGCGAGCTCGGCTTGTTTTAGCTTAAGTTCTTGATCGTGCTTTTGCCTGGCTTCTGCGTTTTCCTTTATATGCGACTCCACGGCGGTCGTGAGCTCGTTATTATCTTTCCGTAACTCCGCTGTCGTTTGCCGCTCAAGCGCCAGCAATTCATTTAAGACGGCAATTTCCGACAGCAGCGCAGTATTGTCTTCACCCTGACCCGACATCTTGGTAATAATTTCGCTAACTCTATCGGCGAGCGCTTCAATCTCCTTGGCGCGGGCCTCGGTCTGGGTGCGGACAAGCGTGATCTTATTTTGAGTTTGATCGATGAATTTCTGCGTTGCTTCGTATTCTTTTCTGGTTTCCGGGCTAAAGGCGCTGAGATCGGGTGCTTTGTCTTGCGCGCGCGCACCGATGGAGGCACCAGCCAACGCGAATAACAAAACCAAAAAGCGGATCATCAACCGCAACTCCCCAAGAAATTTATTATTGGCTCAATGCTAAACCAAAACCACTGCCGGAGTCATTAGGGGAGTTACGAATCACGAAAAGGAATTAATCAACAGAGGACACATAGAGCACAGAGGTTCTAAAAGACCCCTCACCCCAACCCTCTCCTTCAAAGGGAGAGCGAGTCCCGCACATATGGCAGCATTAAAATTTAATCTCTGGCTGAAATTTTCAGATGAAGTACACTTTTTAGAACAGGTACGGAATACCCCCTAAAAATGGGTCAAATTAGGTCGCGGAACCTTGCGATTTGGCGGCATAGAAAAAGGGGGTACGGAAAACAGTTGATTTCAGTATAGACGGAGAATGTCCGCTTTCGGGGG